>NZ_CP046976.1:0-600000 GCF_030408415.1 Corynebacterium appendicis CIP 107643
ATGGCACACGACCAACAGAGTTTGAATGCTCTGTGGCAGGACATTGTCGCCGAGCTGCTGAACCTGTCCGAACGCCCGAATTCCCACGTGCCCACCTTCAGCCCGGGGGACCGCGCGTATCTACAGCTCGTCAAACCCGTCATGCTTGTCGACGGATACTGCATTCTCTCCGCCCCCCACGCCGCGGCGAAGAATGTCGTGGAGAACAACCTCGGCCCCTACATCGTGGAGCTGCTCAGCCACCACATGGGCCAGCCGTGCAATCTCGCTGTCTCAGTGAATGCGCCGGCCCCGACTCCCGCGCCTGAACCGCAGCAACCGACACCTCAGGTGCAACAACCCGCCCAGCACACCGATAGCTCCGCCGACGACTGGTACAGCACCTACTCGGAGCCGCAACGGCAACAACAGCCACAGCAACAGGCACCGGCGCGGCCGGCGAACCCGTCGCCGCTGGCGGGGGAGCAGCTGCCGATGGGGCTGGACGAACTTGCGCGGATCCATGCGCAGCAGCAGGAGAATCCGGTCGAGGAATCCCCCCGGCAACAGTCGAGCCACCCTATCGTGCCCGCCCCGCAGCGCATTCCGCGCGAGAAGCCGGCACACGACCCGGACCGGGAAATGAGCCTGAACCCGAAGTACACCTTCGAGAATTTCGTCATCGGCTCGTCCAACCGTTTCGCCAACGGTGCCGCGGTCGCCGTTGCGGAGAATCCGGCGCGCGCCTACAACCCGCTGTTCATCTGGGGCGGCTCCGGCCTGGGCAAAACGCACTTGCTCCACGCCGCTGGCAATTACGCACAGGTGCTGCAGCCGAACCTGCGCATCAAATACGTCTCCTCGGAGGAGTTCACCAACGACTACATCAACTCCGTGCGCGACGACCGGCAGGAAACCTTCAAGCGCCGCTACCGCGACCTCGATATCCTCATGGTCGACGACATTCAGTTCCTAGAGGGCAAGGAAGGTACGCAGGAGGAGTTCTTCCACACCTTCAACGCCCTGCACCAGGCGAATAAGCAGATCATTCTGTCGTCCGACCGTCCGCCGAAGCAGCTGACCACGCTGGAGGACCGCCTGCGCACGCGCTTCGAGGGCGGGCTGATCACCGATATTCAGCCGCCGGATTTGGAGACGCGTATCGCGATCCTGATGAAGAAGGCCGCGGCAGACGGCACGCACGTCAGCGAGGACGTGCTCGAGCTGATTGCGTCGCAATTCGAGTCCTCCATCCGCGAGCTCGAGGGCGCGCTCATCAGGGTTTCGGCGTATTCTTCGCTGATCAACGAGCCGATCACGCTCGACGTCGCACAAGTCGCACTCCGAGACATTCTCCCGGACGAGGGCGATGTGACCATCACGGCGGAGACCATCAAGGAGGCCGCGGCCGAATTCTTCCGCGTCCCCATGGACAAGCTCACCGGCGCCGGCAAGACGCGCGTCGTCGCGCACGCCCGCCAGCTGGCCATGTACCTCTGCCGTGAGCTCACCGACCTGTCCCTGCCAAAGATCGGCCAGGAATTCGGCGGCAAGGACCACACCACGGTCATGTACGCCGACCGCAAGATCCGCAAGGAAATGACGGAGAACAGAGAGACCTACGACGAGATCCAGGAGCTCACTCAAATCATCAAAAACCGCGTCCGCTCGAGGTAGCAGCCCGCTTATCGACGCCGCGTCCGCGCGCCATGGAGGAACACCGACTCCATGGCGCGCTTTTTGTTGTCCATCAATTGCAAGTTTTCACACTGATTCAGTTATCCACAGAGTTGTACACACTTGTGTAATTCCATCGTTGTAATTAAGTTGAGTTCGTCACATATACGTTCTCCACAGGATGAAAGCGCTGTCCACAGGCGTGAGAGAAATGTGTGAGTTAGCGGTGGAATGACACGGTGACGTTGTGGGAAACGGGATGGGCCGAAAAGTTATCCACACCTAGACCGAGTTATCCACAGAAATTGCACACCTGTGCCCCACAAGCGAAACGCCGCGCCGACGTGGCGCAATGGGATGTGATCCACAGACTTCACAGCGCCTACTGTTACTCCCAATCTTTTTCCTAGTATTGAAACCAAGGGAAAGAGAGCGTGGGGACAACTCCGCCAGGCCTGCCCGCTGACGCTGACAGCTAGGGGCAGCCTTCCGTTGAGGTGAAACCACGCACCGCTTAAGGTGAGTTGGACATGAGCTCACCTGACGAACGGCAGCGCTAGCAAGGAGCAACGAGGACCATGGACGACAACAACGTGTCATTCCGCGTGCACAAGGACGATCTTTCGGATGCCGTCGCATGGGTTGCACGAAACCTGCCCACGAGGAACACGCAGCCGGTGCTCCGCGCCGTGGTGATCACGGCGGACGACAACGGACTGGAGCTGGCTGGCTTCGACTACGAGGTCTCCACTCGCGTGCGCATCAGTGCCGAGGTCACTGAGCCGGGCCGGGTAGCTGTCGCCGGCAAACTGATGGCAGACATCGTGTCGAATATGCCGGCTAAGCCGGTCGAGGTGTCCGTCGATAATTCGCGTCTTCTGCTGCAGGGAGGCTCCGCGCGCTTCGAACTGCCGCTGATGCCTCTCGACGATTACCCGCAGCTGCCCACCCTGCCGGAAGTCACCGGCACCCTGGACACCTCGACCTTTGTCAATGCTGTCACCCAGGTCGCTTCGGCTGCCGGCCGCGACGACACCCTGCCGATGCTCACCGGTGTGCACATGGAGATCGCCGGCAACAAGGTGAACCTGGCCGCCACCGACCGTTTCCGTCTGGCGCTTCGCTCCTTGGAATGGGATCCGGTCGCAGGCGACGTGCAGGCGAAGCTGCTCGTCCCGGCGAAGACGCTGCTGGATAACGCGCGCACGCTGGATTCCCACCTCCAGGATCCGGTGGAGATCGCGGTGGGCACCGGTGAGAATGTCGGTGGCGACGGCCTGTTCGGCCTGCACTCGCAGAACCGCGAGACCACGACCCGCATGCTGGACGCTGAATTCCCGAATATTCAGCCGCTGCTGCCGAAGACGCACACGTCGATGGCCTCGGTGGAGATCGCGCCGCTGGTGGAGGCGATCCGCCGCGTCAGCCTAGTCGCCGACCGCAACGCGCAGCTGCGCATGCACTTCAAGCCGGGCGAGGTCTCGCTGTACGCCTCCGGCGCCGATTCCGGTGAGGCGTCCGAGTCGCTGCAGTGCGCGTTCACCGGTGCCGACGAGCTGCTCATCGCTTTCAACTCCGGCTACCTCCGCGACGGTCTGAGCGTCATTCCGACCAAGCGCGTCGTCTTTGGATTCACCGAGGCGTCCCGCCCGGCGATCATGATCCCGGAGCCGGAGGAAATGCCGGAGGCGGGCGCGGACGGCACGTTTGAGACCCCGGCGACGGACTTCACCTACCTGCTCATGCCGGTGCGCCTGCCGGGATAGCACGTGTTTGTCCGTGAACTCGATCTGCGCGATTTCCGCTCCTGGCCGGAGCTGAATCTCGAGCTGGATAAAGGAGTCACAGTCTTCTCCGGCCGCAACGGCCACGGCAAGACCAATATCGTCGAGGCGGTCATCTACTCGGCGACGCTGTCCAGCCACCGTGTCTCCAACGACCAGCCGCTGGTGCGCGCGGGCGCGCAGAATGCCCGGGTGTCGGTGACCACGGTCAACGAGGGCCGCGAGTTGACGACGCACCTGCTGATCAAGCCGAAGGAGGCGAATCAGGCGCAGATCAACCGCACCCGGCTGAAATCGCCGCGGGAAATTCTCGGCGTCCTGCGCACGGTGGTCTTCGCGCCGGAGGACTTGGCGCTCGTCGTGGGCGAGCCGGGAGAGCGCCGCCGTTTCCTCGACGGCTTGGCCAGCATCCGCACTCCGCGCTTCGGCGGCGCGAAGGCGGATTACGACAAGGTCCTGCGCCAGCGCAACGCCCTGTTGAGGTCGCAAAACATGCTGCTGCGCCGCGGCTACAACGACGACCAGGGTGCGAGCGCGCTGTCCACGCTCGACGCCTGGGACATGCAGCTCGCGTCGCTCGGCGCGCAGGTGATCGCGGGAAGAAAAAAGCTGGTGGGGGAGCTCTCCCAACCAGTCCACGACGCGTACGCCTCGGTGGCGCCGGAGTCGCGTCCGGCGAGCATTAATTATGTGTCGACGGTGGATGGGGGCGTCGACAAGCTCGCCGGCGTGGATACCTCCGACCCGGAGATTCTCGAGGCCGCTTTTCTCACTGAGCTGGCCCGGAGGCGCAGGGAGGAGATCGACCGCGGCACGACGCTGGTCGGCCCGCACCGCGACGACCTTGTGCTGATGCTCGGCGACCAGCCGGCGAAGGGGTACGCGAGCCACGGCGAGACCTGGTCGTTCGCGCTCTCGCTGCACTTGGCGGAGTACGCGCTGTTGGCGTCCGACGGCGCGGAACCCGTGCTGATCTTGGACGATGTCTTCGCTGAACTCGACGCTAAGCGGCGTCAGCGCCTCGTGGCCGTTGCGGAGAAGACCGAGCAGGTGCTCATCACTGCCGCCGTCGGGGATGACCTGCCTGAAAATCTCGACGACCATGTCTCCGCGCGCTACGGCGTTGTCATGGAGGACAGCGACGACGGGCGGCGCGTGTCGCGGATCGAGGAAGCCTCGTGACGCAGCCGGAAACAAACCGCGAGGAGAACCGCAACGGACCAGACCTTGTCCGTGCCACGTTTGAGAATCTCCGCGCCACCGCGAAGCGCCGTGGCGGGAAGGTTCCGCGGCTCTCAGGGCAGGGGAAGAATGTCGTTCCGCGCCGTTCGGTGGGCAAGCTCGCCGTGGCGATGGGCGCGGACCAACCCGCGGCACCGGAGATCTCCGTGCCGGGCCTGGATCTCGCGCCTGAGCCGGCACAGAAGAGAAGGTTCCAGCGGGGCCGCCCGACTGGGCCCGACGGGCGCCCGCTGCAGCGGGAGTACTCCGTCGCCGGCTTCGGCTCGCTGCTGAAAAAAGAGATTTCCCAGCGCGAATGGACCGAACCCATCGCCCACGGCTGGGTGATGGGCAACTGGGAAGCGCTGGTGGGGGAGAAGATCGCTCAGCACACCGAAGTCAGCATGATCAAAGACGGCGAGCTGTTCATCTCCTGCGACCAGACCGCCTGGGCGACCAACCTGAAGTACATGCAGTCCACCGTGCTGTCCCAGATCGCGGAGAAGATCGGCCCCGGCGTGATCACCAAGCTCCACGTCTACCCGCCGAAGACCAAGAACTGGCGGTACGGGCCGCTGCACGTCAAAGGCCGCGGGCCGCGGGACACGTATGGATAAGGAGCTTGATCAAAGACAAGCAAGGAGATAAGATTTTGCTTGTTAGCTCCGAGATTGAGTCGTAAGAAGAAGGTTCTGTTCCGCAGGACGCTCGGGGCACTTGAACTGCCGGGGGGCGGGGAATTGAAATTTAGTGATCTTAACATGGACCTCTTGGTATCCGTGCCACGCATGGATACTTAAGACAGCAATCTCCCCAAAACGCGCGTGAAACACCTTGTCGCCCGCGCTGGCGGTGCGGCTGTGGGGGACCACAACCGTGTAAGATGACATGGGTTAAAGACGTATTCACGCCGTGACAGGAGAGTTTCGGGAAAGTGGCCGAGCAACAACCGCATTATGACGCGTCATCGATCACCATCCTTGAGGGGTTGGAGGCCGTGCGCAAGCGCCCCGGCATGTACATCGGCTCCACCGGTGTACGCGGCCTGCACCACCTCGTGTGGGAGGTCGTGGACAACTCCGTCGACGAAGCCATGGCAGGCTACGCGGACAAGGTCGAGGTGACGCTGCTGGCTGACGGCGGCGTCCGGGTCGTGGACAACGGCCGCGGCATTCCGGTGGAGATGCACCCGTCGGGCGCGCCGACCGTTCAGGTCGTCATGACCCAGCTGCACGCTGGCGGCAAGTTCGACTCCGAGTCCTACGCGGTCTCGGGCGGCCTGCACGGCGTGGGCATTTCCGTGGTGAACGCTCTGTCGACCCGTGTTGAGGCGGACATCAAGCGCGACGGGAAACACTGGTACCAGAAGTTCACCAACGCCATCCCGGAAGATTTGGTCGAGGGCGACAACGCCCGCGGCACCGGAACGACGATCCGTTTTTGGCCGGACCCGGAGATCTTCGAGACGGTCGACTTCGACTACGACACGATTGCCCGCCGCCTGCAGGAGATGGCCTTCCTGAACAAGGGCCTGACTATTGTCCTCAAGGACGAGCGCGTCTCCGAGGAGGAGCTGGAGCTCGAGGCCATCGCTGAAGAGGGCGACACCGCCCAGGTGGTCGAGGGCGACACCGCCCAGGTGGTCGAGGGCGATTCTTTCGACGACGCTGAGTCCGCGAGTTCCTACAGCGAGACGGAGAAGACCGAGGACAGTGACGACGAGACCGGAGTCGCGCCGGATACCAAGAAGAAGCGCGAGAAAAAGGTAACGTACCACTACCCGAACGGTCTGATCGACTACGTGGATTACCTGAACCGCAACAAGACGGCGATCCACCCGACGACCATCGGCTTCGAGGCGAAGGGCGAGGAGCACGAACTCGAGATCGCCATGCAGTGGAACGGCGGCTTCAAGGAGTCGGTGCACACCTTCGCCAACACCATCAACACGCACGAGGGCGGCACCCACGAGGAGGGCTTCCGCGCGGCGTTGACCTCGCTGATGAACCGCTACGCGCGCGAACACAAGCTGGTCAAGGACAAGGATCCAAACCTCACGGGCGACGACTGCCGCGAGGGCCTCGCCGCCGTCGTGTCTGTCCGCGTGGGCGACCCACAGTTCGAGGGCCAGACGAAGACGAAGCTGGGCAACTCGGAGATCAAAGGCTTCGTCCAGCGCGCGGTGAACGAGCATCTCAACGACTGGTTCGACGCGAACCCGGCCGAGGCCAAGGTCATCATCAAGAAGGCCGTGTCCTCGTCCCAGGCCCGCGAGGCCGCGCGCAAAGCCCGCGAATCCGTGCGCCGCAAGTCCGCGACGGATCTCGGCGGTCTGCCTGGCAAGCTCGCAGATTGCCGTTCGAAGGACCCGACAGTCTCCGAGCTGTTCATCGTGGAGGGCGACTCCGCCGGCGGTTCCGCGAAGCAGGGCCGCGATTCCATGTACCAGGCGATTCTTCCGCTGCGCGGCAAGATCCTGAACGTGGAGAAGGCCCGCCTCGACCGCGTGCTGAACAACAACGAGGTCCAGGCGATCATCACTGCGCTGGGCACGGGCATCAATGACGAGTTCGACATCTCGAAGCTCCGCTACCACAAGATCGTCCTCATGGCGGACGCCGACGTCGACGGCCAGCACATTGCGACGCTGCTGCTCACGCTGCTCTACCGTCTCATGCCGGACCTCATCGCGAACGGCCACGTGTATCTGGCCAACCCGCCGCTGTACAAGCTGAAGTGGCAAAAGGGCGATCCGGGCTACGCGTACTCCGACGCCGAGCGCGACGCTGAGCTCGAGGCCGGCCTGAACGAAGGCCGCAAGATCAACACCGACGACGGCATTCAGCGCTACAAGGGTCTCGGCGAGATGAACCCGGGCGAGCTCTGGGAGACCACGCTGGACAAGGAGCACCGCGTCCTGCGCCGCGTCGACCTCGAGGACGCCCAGCGCGCCGACGAGCTCTTCTCCGTACTCATGGGCGACGATGTCGCCGCCCGCCGTTCGTTCATCACCCGCAAGGCAAAGGACGTCCGCTTCCTCGATATCTAGCGCATTTTCGCTTATCGACGACCGCGTTCGGCGGAGGTTGGCTGGCGGCCGTTCGAGTATGAGCTCGGGCGGCCGTTTCCGCTTATCTAGGTCTGTGATCTGGCACACTATCTTCATGAGCGAAAACAGTCATTCACGCGACTACACCTTCGTCAACGCAGATGTGACATTGCCAGACGAGACGACCTCGCCGGTGTTCGTGTTTCCGGCACAGGGGGGAGCGGGGATCGTCGATAAGCCATTGGTGGCTATTTGGCCTGGTTTCGGCATGGGCGCGCGGTACTTCCGGCCCACGGCGCAGGAACTGGCGGACCGCGGCTACCCGGTCGTGATCGGCGAGCTCCGCGGGCAGGGGAGGAGCAACGCCAAGGCGTCGCGTAAGGCGCGTTGGGGCTACCACGACACCGCCTCGGAGGATTACCCCGCGACGATCCGTGCGGCGAAGGAGGAGCTCGGTCTTCCAGTGGACCACCCGACGGTGCTGTTGACGCACTCGATGGGCGGCCAGGTGGCATCGCTGTTCCTCGCCCGCCCGGAGGCGAAGGAGCTCAACGTCGTGGGCATGATGGGCGTTGGCACCGGCAGCCCGTACAAGGAGAGTTTCGTGGGGGCGGACCGCCGCCGGGTCGCCTACGGCAGCTTGTTCATGACGGCGGTGTCGAAGGTGTTCGGCTACTGGCCTGGGGGGAAGGTGGATCTTGCCGGGTACGGCCGGCAGTCCGGCGTGCACGTGCAGGAGTGGACGCGGTTCGCGCACTCGAATTCGCTGGCGAATCTGAAGGGCCAGGACATCGACTACGAGGCGGCAATGAAGAAGGTCACCGTCCCGATTCTGCTCACGCGGTTTACTGACGATGACGACTGCACGCTGGCGTCGGCGGCGTATCTGGCGGACAAATTCGATCCGGATGAAGTCCGCATTGAGCAGCTGATCGGCGGACTCGGCCACACGAAGTGGGCGCGCAATCCGGAGCGGGTCGCCGACCGGCTAGAGAAGTTCGTGGCGTCGCTTTAAGTCGGGGTGGCCTGAGTGGGTCGGGCAAAGAACCTAGCGTTGCAGCCACTCTGAGCGGAGAATCCCGTGGCGGGAGCAGATAGCTTCCCAAGCCACAGGGTTCATTTTCACGACCATCCGGCGCCCGCATAACGGACAGATCCGAGGTGCGTCATAGGGTCGTGCCGGGTCAAAAGGTAATTGGAGCTCGCCACTCAACACTGCGTCGGCCAATTCCGTCGAATCGGGGATTCTCACTAGAGCGACTTCAACGTGCTGTATAGGATGCCGTGGTCGGTGCGCTGTTTCTGTCCGACGGGCGTGATGGGAAGGTTTCGCGGGGAATCCATGGCGCGGTCGATCGCGTCACGGTCTTTTTCGATCGGTCGGCCGAATGTCGTCAGGTAGTTGCCGCCGATGATGGCGTTAGCCCCGCCAAGGAGGCCAGTTTCTGTGCCGTCATCCCCGAGCGCAAGCTCAGTACCGCCGGCGAACCGCAGCTGTGTCGACGGCATGGCGAGTCGGAGAGCGGCGACCGCGCGCAGGGCCTCGCCTTGGGGAACGAGGGGCCGGTTGGCGAACGGGGTCCCGGGGCGGGGGTCGAGGAAGTTTATCGGGGTTTCGTGCGGGTTGATCTCGGCGAGCTGCGCGGCGAATTCGGCGCGCTGCTCGAAAGTCTCGCCGAGACCGATGATCCCGCCGGAGCACGTCTCCATTCCCTCCGCCAAGACATTCTCCAAGGTGTCCCTACGCTCCTGCCACGTGTGCGTGGTGACGACGTTGGGGAAGAACGACTTCGCGGTCTCCAGGTTGTGGTTGTAGCGCATGACACCCATCTGCGAGAGCCGGTGGGCATCCTCGCGGGTCAGTGTGCCGAGCGAGGCGGAAATGGATATGTCCACCTCGTTGTTGATTGCGACGATCGCCTGGGCGACTTGGTCGAGCAGGGAGTCAGTCGGGCTCTTCACAGCGGCAACGATGCAGAACTCGCTCGCTCCCATCTTCTCGGATTGCTTCGCGGCCTCGACTAGTTCTGCTGTGTCGAGTGTGACAGAGCGGACGGGGGATTCGAACAGCCCGGACTGGGAGCAGAAGCTACAGTCCTCCGGGCACCCGCCGGTCTTCAGGGAAATGATGCCTTCGAGGGAGATCTCGACACCGCAGTGCTTGATCCGGACCTGGTGGGCGAGATCGAGTAGTTCCTGCAACCGTTCATCCTCGATGGTGAGAGCTCGGTAGATCTCACCTTGGGAGAGTCCTTCGCCGTTATCCAGGCATTTCTCTCGGGCGATGTCGAGGATGTCGGGATCGTTCACTGAAGCGGGTGTAGCCATAGCGATAAATGTAGACCACTCACCGTCAAATAGCAGCATAAAGCATGTTTTGAACGGTGTTCAACAGCGCCTGGAAGTGGGGTGCACACCCCGGTTAGGGGGTGCGTTAGCTGTCGAGCGCCTGCTGCCAGAAGTCGGCCTCGAGGCGGGTCGCCGTGCGGAAAATGTCCAGCAGGCGCTCGAAGCGTTTCGTGCCCTTGATCTCCTCAGCGGGCACCCCCAGTAGGTCGTCGAGAAGCTTCGTCATGGCTACCGCCTGGTTCTGGAAATCGTCGCCGGCGTATTCCTGGATCCACTCCGCGTACGGGTGCTCGGCGTTCTCCTTGAGCTTCGGTTCTAAGTAGGTGCCGATTTCCGCGTAGCCGATCTGGCACGGCGCGAGCGCGATCTGCAGCTCCAGCAGGTCGCCCGCCATGCCCGTGTCGAGCACGTAGCGGGTGTAGGCGACCGTGGACTTCTTCTCAGGCGCGCGCTCGAGCTCCTCGGTGGAAATGCCCCAGCGCTCCGTCAGGCGGCGGTGGAGATTCGTCTCGTGGATGGTGGCGGACAGGCCCTGCGCCGCGGATTCGACCTCGGCGAGCGTGCGGGACTTGTACGCAGCGAGCGCATTCGCGCGGGCGTACTGCACGAGGAAGAGGTAATCCTGCACCAGGTAGTCCTGGAAGACCGGGAGGGGCAGCGTGCCCTCGCCGAGATCCTCGACGAACTTGTGGTGGATGTACGCGTCCCACTCGGGGGAGTCCTGCTTGAGAAGCTCCAGAAGATTCATGTTTTTACACCTCTAGCGGTTGCTCGTAGGAATTGTTGAAGAAGTCCAGCTCGAGGGCGACAGCCCGGCCGAAGTACTCCTCGACGACCTCGCGGTTGTCCGGGCCGACACGGTCGACCTCGCTGCGGAGGAACTCCACCAGGTCGTGGAACTCCGGGTAATCGTGCAGCTCGATCCATTCGTTGTGGACGAAGCTCTCCGGGCGCTTCTCCGGGGCGTTGGTGGCCCAGTCGAGGTACAGCCACTCCGCGACGACGAGGACACCGAGGGCGGCGGCGTAGGAGCGGGTCTCGGCCGCCTCGCGCATCAGGCTCGTGAAACCGGTGCAGGCGGAGGTGTCCGGGGTGTTGTCGCGCTGCTCGACGGTAACACCGAGCTCCTTAAAGGAGCGGAGGAAATACGTGTTCTCGTCGCCCGCGACCTCGCCGATGAACTGGGAGAGACGCAGACGCGGGGCGAGCTCGTCCGCGGTGGACATTGCCGCACCGAGCAGCTGCAGGAAGCTGTCCAGGAAGCGGTAGTCCTGCACGAGGTAGCCGGCCATGACACCGTCGTCGATCGTGCCGTCGAAAAGCTCCTGCACGAAGCGGTGACCCACTGCGGCGTCCCACTTCTCGCGGTGGGCGTCACGCAGCTCGTCGCTGAATCTAGTCAATGTTGTGTCCTTCCAGTTGACGTGGAACTAGCGGACACGGGGGCCGTTGCAAGACAATCCCTCCGCGAAGATGGCTTCGATCAGGTTCGGCGGGTGTGATCTCAGCCCTGCATGAACAGGGCACCCCGTGTCTTGCCCGCCCACGCTACCAATTTCTGTGAACGGCGGCCGGGGCAGGGTGTAGTGCGCGTTTGCTACTTTGCGTGGCGCTCGATGATGTCGCCGAATTCCGGTAGTGCCGGGGCTACGATCTTGCCCACCTTGCCCCGCATGGAGGAGTAGACCTTCTGCACCGGGGCGGGGGCGCGGCCGGCGAAGGAATCGCCGATCTTGAGCACGGACTCGGTGACGCTGTCCTCGTTGTCAGCGAGGTGCGCGCCGAAGCTGCCCGTGCCGGATCCCTCGTAGGACTCCCAGTGCGGCGTGAGCTCCTCGACGATGCTCGGCATGAGCTGGTTGATGCCCTTGCTCAGCGCATCCGCGTCCGCCTTCTTTGCCGCACCGACAGCGGACTTCAGGGCCATTCCGGTCAGACCGGACTGGTTAGCGATGGTGGTATCCGCCAGCTTGGTCAGGTCGGCGACGACCTCGGTGCGGGTGGGGGCGTTCAGAAGAGAATTCAAGTCAGTCACGCGCACTATCTTAACTGTCTGCTCGCCGAGTGACCTGCCGTGGAAGCGGAGAAACGGCCCCGCCAGCACCCTCGGTGGTGCGTGCGGGACCGTTGATTCCCATTCGAGTTGCAGTTCTTCCGCCACAGGTTCACATGAATCACTGCAACCACAACAGCAACAAATGTAACAAACGCTTCAGAACTCCGCTACATAAGGCGGGGGAGTATCGCGTTTGCCGCTGCTAGCCGGCCGCTACTGGGCCTGGCGCTGTTGCCTGTATCAGTCGCGGTCTGTCCAGCGCAGATAGATCTCCTCGGCGGCGGAGGCGAAGGGCGCATTGAAATCGGCCAACGGTTCGAGGCGCTCGATGCCGCGGGACAGGGCGGCGGCCGCGGCGGTGGGGGAGTCGAAGACGGGGAGCCCCTCCAGGCGCGCGCCGGGAATCGCGGCGGCGGCGCAGATGGCCGAATAGCTGCGCACAGTCGTGCCCCATTCCGTGCAGCACTCATCAGCAATGATCAGGAGTTGCTCAGCCGATAAGGGTTTCATCACTGTGTCTCATTCGGCCGGGCGCGGCGGATGCTGGCCTGCAAGGCTGCGCGGCCGGGGACGGTGTCGTGGGCGAGGGAGGCAACGGCGGCGTCGTCAAGCAATCTGCTTGCGGAAATGATTACCGCGCGTTTGGCTGCCTCCTGTTTGCTGCACCCCCATGCGCTGGCGAGCAGGACGAGCGCGCGGTCTTCCTCCGCGGACAGCCTGAGCGTCATAGCCATGCGGCGATGGTATCACTCTGATACCGCATGGCAGCGGGGGAATGGTTCACGCGGTGCGTAAACTGCTGTGTGAACTATCTCTAACTGAAAGGCCTCAACTTTGAGTGACGATATTTTCGGTGGCGGTAGCGAGGGCGACCGCATCCTCCCCATCGACATCAATGAGGAGATGCAGACCAGCTACATCGACTACGCCATGAGCGTCATCGTCGGCCGCGCACTTCCTGATGTGCGCGACGGCATGAAGCCCGTGCACCGCCGCATTGTGTATGCGATGTATGACTCCGGCTACCGTCCGGAGCGCTCTTATGTGAAGTCCGCGCGCCCGGTCTCCGACACGATGGGTCAGTTTCACCCGCACGGTGACTCCGCTATTTATGACACGTTGGTGCGTCTGGCCCAGCCGTGGGTCATGCGTTACCCGCTGGTAGACGGCCAGGGTAACTTCGGCTCCCGCGGTAATGACGGCCCGGCGGCCATGCGTTACACGGAGTGCAAGATGACGCCGCTGTCCATGGAGATGGTGCGCGACATCCGCGAGAACGCCGTGGACTTCGTGCCCAACTACGACGGCAAGGCGCAGGAACCGGTCGTGCTCCCGTCGCGCGTGCCGAACCTGCTGCTCAACGGCTCGTCCGGTATTGCCGTGGGCATGGCCACCAACATCCCGCCGCACAACCTGGGCGAGCTGGCTGAGGCCATTTACTGGATCCTGGACAACCACGACGCGGACGACAAGACCACGCTTGAGGCGTGCATGGAACGCGTCAAGGGCCCGGATTTCCCCACCGCAGGCCTCATCGTCGGCGATCAGGGCATCAAGGACGCCTACACCACCGGCCGCGGTTCCATCCGCACGCGCGGTGTCACCGAGATCGAGGAAGTGGGCACCCGCCAGGTCATCGTGATCACGGAGCTGCCGTACAACGTCAATCCGGATAATTTCATCTCCGGCATCGCCGAGCAGGTCGCCGCGGGCAAGCTCACCGGCATTTCCAAGATCGAGGACGAGTCCTCCGACCGCGTGGGCATGCGCATCGTGGTCACGCTCAAGCGCGACGCCGTGCCGCGCGTCGTGCTCAACAACCTGTACAAGCACTCGCCGCTCGAGTCGAACTTCAGCGCCAACATGCTTTCGCTTGTCGACGGTGTGCCGCGCACCCTCCGCCTCGACCAGATGCTCCGCTACTACGTGGCCCACCAGATCGAGGTCATTGTCCGGCGCACCCAGTACCGCCTGGACGAAGCCGAAAAGCGCGCCCACATCCTGCGCGGCCTGGTCAAGGCCCTGGACATGCTCGACGAGGTCATCGCGCTCATCCGCCGTTCCCCGACGGTCGACGAGGCGCGCACGGGCCTCATGGAGCTTCTCGACGTCGACGAGATCCAGGCCGACGCCATCCTCGCCATGCAGCTGCGCCGTCTGGCAGCTCTCGAGCGCCAGAAGATCATCGACGACCTGGCCGCCATCGAGGCCGAGATCGCCGACTACAAGGACATCCTGGCCAAGCCGGAGCGCCAGCGCCAGATCGTGGCTGACGAGCTGAAGGAGGTCGTGGACAAGCACGGCGACGAGCGCCGCACCCGCCTTGTCGCAGCCAGCGGCGACGTGACCGAGGAAGACCTCATCGCGCGCGAGAACGTCGTGGTCACCATCACCGCGACCGGCTACGCTAAGCGCACCAAGGTCGACGCGTACAAATCCCAGAAGCGCGGCGGCAAGGGCGTCCGCGGCGCCGAGCTGAAGCAGGACGACGTGGTGAAGAACTTCTTCATCTGTTCCACCCACGACTGGATCCTCTTCTTCACCAACTTCGGCCGCGTCTACCGTCTCAAGGCCTTCGAGCTGCCGGAGGCAGGCCGCACCGCGCGTGGCCAGCACGTGGCAAACCTGCTGGAATTCCAGCCGGAAGAGAAGATCGCGCAGATCATCCAGATCCAGACCTACCAGGACGCCCCGTACCTGGTCCTGGCCACCCGCGACGGCCGAGTGAAGAAGTCCCGCCTGACTGACTACGAGTCCGCACGATCCGCCGGTCTGATCGCGATCAACCTCAATGAGGGCGACGCCCTGATCGGCGCCTCCCTGGTCAGCGCGGACGACGACATCCTGCTCGTCTCCGAGCAGGGCCAGTCCATCCGCTTCACCGCCGACGACGAGCAGCTCCGCCCGATGGGCCGCGCCACCGCCGGCGTGAAGGGCATGCGCTTCCGCGGCGACGACCAGCTGCTGGCCATGACCACCGTGAAGGACGACGACTACCTGCTTGTCGCCACCTCCGGCGGCTACGGTAAGCGCACCCCGATTTCCGAGTACAACCCGCAGGGCCGTGGCGGCATGGGTGTGATGACCTTCAAGTACACCCCGAAGCGCGGCAAACTGATCGGTGCACTTGCAGTGGAGGAGGACGACCAGATCTTCGCCATCACCTCTGCCGGCGGTGTCATCCGCACCGAGGTCAACCAGATCCGTCCGTCGTCGCGCGCCACCATGGGCGTCCGCCTCGTGGACTTGGCTGAGGGCAACGAATTGCTGGCCATCGACGTCAACGTCGAAGACGAAGGCGAGCAGGAAGCCACCGCTGTGGCCAAGGGCGAGAAGACCCTGGACCAGGGCGCTGAGCCTGTGAACGTCAACTCCGTCGAGACCGACGAGGTGGGCGATGACCACGACTACGACGAGTCTAAAGGCTCTGAATCCAATACCGACGGGAAGGAGTAAAGCATGGCCTCACGCAATGTCACCGTCACCCGCATCCGCCCCGGGAGCGCCTTCAAAGTAGGCATCCTCATGGCGCTCATCGGGTTCGCCGCGTGGCTAATCGCCGTGTCCGTGCTCTACCTCGCCGTCGACGCCGCCGGTGTCGTGGAGTCCATCAACTCCCTCATCGGCGGCGTGGGCGGGGAGACCATCATCGACTTCCCGCTCGTCATCGCCCTCGCCGCCCTGGTCGGCGCCATCGGCGTGGTGGCCGTGGCCATCATGGCTCCACTCACAGCGTTCATCTACAACGCCTTGGCTGACCTGGTCGGCGGCCTCGGCATCGAACTGACCGACTACCTCTAAACAGCCAGGTCGGCCCGGCCTGGACAGCATGCCCCGTCTGGAACGTGTTTGCTCGTGTTCCAGACGGGTTTTCATTTCTTTACACCATCTTGAATACGCAAATGACCAGGCGATTTGGTTTTAAAGCAGTCTCGTGGGTAATGTTCTAACAGTTCCGAGCGGGCCTATAGCTCAGTCGGTTAGAGCGCATCGCTGATAACGATGAGGTCGCAAGTTCGATTCTTGCTAGGCCCACCAGTTCGGAACAAAGGGGCATTAGCTCAATTGGTAGAGCGCCTCCCTTGCAAGGAGGAGGTCAGGAGTTCGATTCTCCTATGCTCCACGGCATAACCTCAGATCAGACCCTCTTTCCGTATCAGGAGAGAGGGTCTTCTGTTTTCTTTGTGCACACCGGATGCGCATGGGTATTGCTTAGCCCGCAAAGTCTGACTTCGATTCGCAGTTTGGCGGTTAGACTCATAAACCGCAGTTCAGCAAAGTGTGAAACTGAGAAAATGGTTCCTTAAATTCACACTTCGTTGTTTAAGTGCGAGATTCAGTGGTGCGACAGATTCAACTGTCTGCGTTACCCGCGCCGTCCATGGAGAGCCAGCGGTGAATCTGTTTACATTTCGTGCTCTTCCACTTTTGAGAGAAAACGCGTTGACCTCGGTGTATAAGAGGTGCCGAATGTGGTGAGTGTAAACAGATTCATTCCTGGCCTCGGCTAGCTTTGCCTGGCGATCGACTCGGTCCTTTAGGGGTGTCGAACTTTCGCAGCTTGGATTCGCACTTTCACAGTGCGATTTCCAACTTTCGCGGTTTGAGTGTGAGTTTCAGCCGTCGTGCGGATGTCAAAGGTCGTCGGGAGCGGTGCCGTCGACGAAGACGAAGCGGTGGGTGCCGCCGCGCATCTGCTCGAGGGCGGTGCGGACGCCGGCGGCGGTGCCGGATGAGGGCTGGTTCATGTGCGCGAGGACGATCGCACCGTCGGGGGCGTTCATGATTGCCGCGGCGACCTGGTTTGCGGGCGCGGTCGCACCGTAGTCGGCGTTGACGGTGAAGCCGGCGATCTTCACGCCGTAGTCGTGGGCGATCTGCACCGCGACATCGTCGTAGTGAGCGGTGCCGGAACGGAACCAGTCGGACTCGGCGCCGTAGGTGCGCAGCAATTCGCGGTTGCCCTCTATTTCAGCGATCGCCGCGGCAGGATCCTTCGTGCCGGCAATTCCATAGGCGGATTGGCCGGTGACAGATAACGGGGCATGCAGGGTGCCGTGGTTGTGGAGGAGGAAGAGGGGGTCGTCGATAAGCGATTGCGTGCTGGACGGGTTTGCTTCGATCCAACGGGAATTGAGGAAAAGCGTCGCAGGGACGCGAAATTCGCGGAGCGTATCGACGAGGGTCTGGTCCACCCCTGAGCCCGCCGGCCCGCCACAAGCGTCGAATGTGAGCGCAACGGTGGTGACCCCGGGCGTGGTGGGGACGGTGTCGACGATGCCGTCCATGTGCATGCCGAAAGTGTGCGGTGTGCGGCCGGCGTAGGACTCTGCTGGCGGTGGTGGGGGTGCGGTTGACGGCGTAGTTGTGCTCAGGGTGGTGCTCGCACTGGTGGTTGTCTTTGGTTGCTCCCGTGTCGGTGCGGTGCAGGCGCCGAGCGCGGCGGAACTTGCGACGGCGAGTGCGCCGGCAAGGAACTGTGTGCGGGTGAGGTGGTGGGCCACGCGACGTATCGTCCCGCGTCACGCGAGACGTCGCAACAGGAAGCTCTGGCGAAAGCTTGTACATGAATGGGCGTCGAGGCAGTTTGGTGCGTGCGAGTGACAGGCGTAACGTCAAAGAAGTCCCGAAAGACCTTGAGGGGCATTAGCTCAGTTGGTAGAGCGTCGCGTTCGCAATGCGAAGGTCAGGGGTTCGATTCCCCTATGCTCCACAAAAGAAAATCGATTTATCATGCGGTTTGAATGCTTTCCGGGTCCGTTCTTCGCGACGGGTCCGGTTTTTATATAGAGTCCAGGCCATTTCTTCGTCGAGAAGCGGAAGTCCCACAGAACCTTGTTACAACCCTGGTATACCCTTAGAGGCGTGACACGGGGTGCCACCGTGGCTGCGTGAGGCAGGTGCGGCGCCGGGAGGCGATGGCTGAGATGACACCCGTTGAACCTGATCCAGTTAGCACTGGCGGAGGGATGGTCGCGAGAACGCGTGCGCTCATGCCTCCGCCCGGAGAAAGGCCGAGGTAAATGGGCATTAGCAAGAAAATCGCCGTTTTTCTGACCGCTCTGGCATCGACGATGATGCTTGCGGCGTGCAGTGGAGGAACCGATGATTCGGACGGCATGACTAAGGTCCGTTTCGCGCTCGACTGGACTCCGAACACAAACCACACGGGTCTGTATGTCGCCATGAACAAGGGCTACTTCGAGGAAGCGGGCCTGGACGTGGAGGTCGTGCCGTACAACGACAGTAACCCGATTCTGCTGACGGACTCGGGGAATGCAGAATTCGCCGTCGATACGCAGGACCGTATGACGATGGCGAAGGCGGCTGGCGCGGACGTGCGCTCCGTGCTGGCGATCCAGCAGAGCTGGACCACCGAGGTCAGCGTGCTGGCTGACCGCGACGATATCCAGAGTCCGGCTGACCTGGACGGAAAGACGTTCGGCGGCTTCGGCTCGCCGGCGGACCACGCGATCCTGAAGGGCGTCATCCGCGGCGCCGGCGGCGAGGGCGAATTCGAGGAAGTCACCCTGGGCACGTCGGCGTATGAAGCGCTGTACAACAAGGATGTCGACTTCACCGTCCCGTACGTCGCGTGGGAAGGCATTGAGGCCGCGGACCGCGGAGTCGAGCTGAAGAACTTCGCCTACACCGACTACGGCTTCCCGGACAGTTACCAGATGCTCGTCGTGGGCAGCAATAAGTGGATGGAGGAGCACCCGGAGGAGACCAAGAAGTTCGTCCAGGCCATCCAGCGTGGATTCCAGGATGCAGTGGATAACCCGGACGAGGCAGCGGAGATCCTGCAGCAGGAGAACGCGGAGATCCTCACCGACCTTGAACTCCTGAAGAAGAGCCAGCGCATGCTCTCCGAGAATTACATGCTTGACGACGAGGGCAAGTTCGGTCGCCAGACCGAGAAGCAGTGGGCTGACCTGGGCCAGTTCCTCTTCGACAACGAGCTCCTTGTCGACGGCGCGAATAACCCCTTGAGCGAGGCCCCGGACTGGAATACTTATTTCACTAATGAGTACATCTCCGAATAGTCCCGCCGCCGGTGAAGCAGCCGAACGTGCCCGCGGTCTGAGCGTTAACCTGTGGGTGCCGCTGCTCTTCGTCATCGCCGGCCTCGCCGTGTGGGAGATCGCCGTGCGCGTCACGGGCGTGCGCCCGCAGGTCCTTCCCGCGCCATCGCAGGTTGCGCGCGCTGGCTGGGCGCAGCGGGAGGTGCTGGGCACCCACGCACTGGCCACGCTGCAGGTCACACTGATCGGTTTCGCCTTGTCGCTAGTGTGCGCGTGGATCATCGCCATCGCGATCGATTTCTCCCCGACGCTCAAGCGCGGGCTCACACCACTCTTGGTGGCGTCGCAGACGATCCCGGTCGTGGCCATCGCCCCGCTGATGATCATTTGGTTCGGCTTCGGCCTGCTGCCGAAGACGCTGGTGGTCTCCCTGGTGACCTTCTTCCCGATCTCCATCGGACTGATCGAGGGATTCGCCCGCACCGACCGCGAGGCATCGAACCTGCTGCGCAGCATGGGGGCGTCGAAATGGCGCGAATTCTGGATGGTGCGCCTGCCGTCGGCCATGCCGGAATTCTTCACCGCGCTGCGCATCGGCATTACGTACGCCGTGACGGGCGCGATCTTCGCCGAGTACGTCGGCGCAAAGAAAGGCCTGGGCATCTACATGAGCGTGCAGAAGAACGCCTTCCGCACCGACCTTGTGCTCGCCGCTGTGGTGGTCACGGCCATTATCAGCGTGCTGTTGTACCTGTCCACCTACCTCATCGAGCGCGCGGTCATTCCGTGGCACATCAAGGAAAGGAAGACCGAGCGTGCTTGAGCTCAACCAGATCAGTCGCGCCTTCGGCGACCGCCAGGTGCTCGACGGCGTGAGCTTCGACGTGGCGGCTGGCGAGTTCGTCTCGCTCATCGGCCCCTCGGGCGCGGGCAAGTCGACGCTGTTCAACATCATCGCCGGGCTGGACAAACCGGACTCGGGCGAGCTGCGTTTCGACGGCACTACCGCCTACATGCCGCAGAAAGACCTGCTTTTTCCGTGGCGCACCATCGAAGCCAACGCGGCGCTCGGCCTCGAAGTTCAGGGGGTGCACAAGAAAGAAGCGCGGGCCCGCGCACGCGAATGGTTCCCGCAATTCGGGCTAGAAGGCTTCGAAGAAGCTCTACCGTTCCAGCTTTCCGGCGGCATGCGCCAACGCGCCGCGCTGTTGCGCACCGTCGTGCAGGAGAAGAGCACATTGCTTCTCGACGAGCCGTTCGGCGCCCTCGACTCCCTCACCCGCTCCGAATTGCAGACGTGGCTGCAGGGCATGTGGGCCGAGCACGACTGGACCGCGATGCTCATCACCCACGACGTGCGTGAGGCGATCATGCTCTCGGACCGGATCGTGGTGCTCAACCCCCGGCCGACCAGCGTGCGCGAGATCATCGACGTGAGTCTGCCGCGCCCACGCGGAACCGAGGTGCTCAGTTCACCCGAGTTCGGCGAGCTGGAGCGCCGGATCCTGGAGCACCTCCAGACCCGGTAGTCGGGGTGCGGGGTCGCAGCCGCTAGACGTCGAGTTCGGGTGGATGTCCTTCTCCATGAGCACGCGCTCCTTCCAGAAGCCGAGCATGGCCAGCAGGAAGGATGCCACGCCCAAGGCACCGAGAACTGCCACGGCGACCTCCACGCGGTTGTCGCCCGGCAGGGTGCCGAAGAACGTGTGGCGCATCAGGTCGACCGAGAAGCGCATCGGGCCCCAGGAGTGGACCCACTGGATGAACTCCGGCTGCACCTCCGGCGGGTAGAGGCCGTTGGAGGCCACCAGCTGCAACGACATTAGGACCATCGTGATCAAGCGGCCCACGGACGGTCCGAAGAGCGAGTAGATCGCCAGAATCGCGGTGTTGAACACAGCGGCGATGAAGCCCAGCGCCAGCAGCATCTGGATCGGGTGCTCCGGGTTCACATCCAGCACGAAGTGCTGCACCGCCCACAGGTTGAACGCCTGCGCTAGGCCGACCAGGACGGCGGGGATCCAGGAGCCCATCACCACGCGCGCGGGGTTGGTGCCCGAGTCGATGGCGCGGCGGGAGATCGGGTTGAAGATCATGAACAGGATGAGGCCGCCGAACCACAGGGACAGCGACAGGAAGAACGGGAAGCCTAATCAGGTGTGGGGCCTTCTGGGCCGGATTTAGTTCCTTCCTGCGCGAGCGCAGCGAGCTCCTTCACACCCGGGTTCCCGGCTTCCCCGCCTTCCGGTCCGCCCTCCTCCGATCTCGTCTACCCATAGGCTGCGCTTTCCGCTCTGCGGCTTGCACCAGCCTTCGTGCGGCCTCCAGCACTGGTTCCACCGTGCGGGATACCTGCCCTCGGTCCTCGACGATGCGGGCCGCGGCGTTTAGCTCCTGGACGACCTCGTTGATGACTTCGTCTGGTCGGCGTAGCTGGATGGTCGTTTGCGATCGTGCGGCTTCGAGCTCGGCGGTGTGCTGGCGACGGTTGCGGTCGCGGGTGGCTGCGGCTCGGCAAGCGTCCGAGCAGTACTTCGCCCGGCGTCCACGGGGGTCAAGGCGCGGCGGAATCGGGTTACCGCACCACTCGCATGCTCCCTGGTCGCTCATAGGCCAAGCATCTTCCGGGCGGTGGCCTCGGCCTGTTCGGTGGCGCGGGTCTGTGACTCGAGGACGTCGACCAGGGCGCGTTGCTCGGCGGCATCGAGGGCGTCGAACTCGGCTGCCAGGGCGGTTATGACGGTGGCGAGTGCTTGTTCACTGCCGCTGAGTGTGGCGTCGTCGGGGTTCCATTGGGCGGCTCGGGCCAGGGTTGGGTGGGCGGCGATCTGCTGGCCGGTTGTCTCAGGCATGGCTTCAATATATCGAACGTTCGATAAAACTTCAGCGGATCCGGGAAATTTTCTGCGCGGACCGACCTTGCTCCTGCAGAACTCGCAGCAGAGCTTGGGGTGTCCATGAGACGCGTTAGGCAGGCCTGAAGGCACTCGGAATGGAAACGAAAAGAGGCCGTCCGAAGAAAAGGGAAACGCCCTAAGCGGTACACGGTTCCCGCCTTTGGGTGAGCTTTTTCGGAGGTCTCGGGAGGGGGCAGACAAATGCAAGAGGTGTGTCGTTGTGGAGCGGTTTTCGAGGGGCATATTTGGACACAGCGAGGGCGCGACGAGTGCGGGGTTCTTCCGGCGTCAGATGATCTGCCAACGGTGTGTTGCTGTAGGGGCAGAAGTCAGGGCCGGGCGGAGTGACCCGGATACTGCTGAGCAAGCGAGCGCGTCAGCGGTCGCGCGGTAGCCGAGGGGAACAGGAATGGGCGACCAGGAACACGACGACGGTCGGACGAGGCTTGTGGCCGACGTGGAGCGGCTCTCTGAGGCCGTCAGAGACGTCGAGATGCCCGAAGGTGACACCGGGCCGCTTCAACGCTTCTAAGCGATCTGAGGGGAGTTCTGACACGCTCTGAGGTGCCCGCATCACGACTGGGTGGTGTGCTCGACGCTCAGAAGCGTGCACAGTGTCCCGGGCGGCCAGCTGGACGGGAATGGCGGGCCGGCTGGCGCTAGGGGAGTACATCATCACTGTTCTGCGTCTAGAAAAGGAATCCCTAACAGAAACACGTCCCCTTCGATGTAGATCAAAGGAGACGTGATCGCCGCAGGTCCAGAGGCCTTCCTGCTTATCTTCTAGCGCTGCTTCCGTTCTTGGAAGCGGACAACTAGTTTTCGGATATTAGCCAGGGCCGCCCGAAAGAACATGAGCGGGACAAATGTCACGAGAGTTTTTGCCATCGCTTTTCCTCCCTCCACCAGGGACGGGAGCCCTTGATCCGCTAGCACTTTGTCGATTTCTTCTCGCGAAAGATCAGAATGCGCATCAATGACTTCCCTGCTGGCCATGAGATCTTTGCGATAGGCAGGAGTGCGGCGCCAGCGCCGTTCTGCTTTTTTCTCCAGTGAATCGATCATTCTCAAAATGTTCATTCTTTCTCCATCGCTGAGGGAGCCTTAACGGCCACGGACGCAAGCCAGCGCAGCTGTTCCAAAGAGAGTGGCGACTGCTGCCCAATTTCCAGTTACGGCCAGGTCCGCGAGCTGAAGTAATTGCTGTCCACGGATACCGAGACCAGCTAAACAGCGAATAACGACGAAAGGCAACGCTGCAGGTTGAATAAGCTCCTCGTCAGCATCATCTGTGGCCGGGATGCTCGGTTCCGCAACCAAGTCGGCAGCAGGGGTGTCAGTAGTGGACGGAGTGGGTTCCGCTTCAGTCGATACAGCTACTGCAGGGGTGGAGATTTCCTCAGCCTGTACAGCCGGCAACGCGGTGAGGGGGAGCAATTGTCAGAGTTACGGCTGCAAAACGGGTAGCAAGTCGATTTCTCATAGCGATCCTCCCGTGATCATTTCTGAAGGCGAGACAGAACAGTAAACGTCGGAGAATAATTCCCTTAGTATTCATGATTATCACGCTGAAGATCGTCTCGCAGGACTAAGTAAATATTTTCTTTCCCTCTTAGGTTTTCTGCGCTATCAGCGGATGCGACGGGGCTGCACGCTTGCCCCTGGCGCTGCCGCGCGCACGGCTACGCCGCACGCTTGCCCCTGAATTTCTCGTGCCCGACAGCCGTGCCCTGTGCCCGCGTTTTCCGAGTGCGCTCCAGCCGGCCTGACTTCGCCCCTCACAGCAACACACCTATTGCAGATCATCTGACGCCGGTAAAAGCCCTCGATCCCCACGCCCGTTCGCGAGCGCCAGACGCTCGCTTTTCTACCGATTCAATTTTGATCCTCGGTACATTGGCAGTAAACATGCCCGCTGGTCAGACGGTGCGGTCCTCATGGACATAGCGGTGGACGAGACCCACTGAACATCCGACTTCTTCGGCGATGGAGCGCATGCTCTTGCCCTGGCTGCGAAGCTCTCGGATCCGCTCGCGTCTTTCGTCGGCGCGGGCGAGGTATTTCTTCCGTGGTTCGGAAGTCCAAGAGATAATCGTGCTTTTTGACAGCCCCGTCATTTCAGCCACTTCACGCACGGTTCGGCCATTGCGGGGGATTCGTTCGAGCTGGTTCACTTCAACACCTCCGAAAGTTGAGTACGCGCAGCATTGCGCTTCTCCCGCCGTTTCTCGCCCGACTTCTTGCCGCCCTTGGTTCCTCGGGCGGTCTGCTGTGCCCGGAATCCTTCTTCGGTGATGTGTTGGGCGGTCCACTTGGCGATGGAGCGGGCGATGGAGCGAACTTCATTCAGGGGTAGCGGCCCGCCTGCCTCGGGAGCCATGCCGCCGTTGAGATCGAGCAGGTGGGAGATCATTGCGCGGTAGAGCGGGTCAGCCCCGGGCCAGCCCATCTGTTTGTACAGGCTATAGGCGGTAGTCCTTCCACTGTGGAAGAGTGAACAGTTTCGTCCCAGGTCAGCGCGCGTGTTTTCCGGTTTTCTCGGCAGCTGACGGGGCATGGCCGGGGTGGGCATTTCGTGCAGGCCGTAGAGGTGGTCAGTCCCCCAGATCACCTCGCCTGCGATCAGGCCAGGGTAGATCGGGTTGCGGGTGATGAAGCCGCTGTAGGCGGGGTCAGCGCCCAGGGAACGGCACAGCCCTTCCTGGACGCGGGCGAGGTAGCGCAGGGGCTTTTCGTGGGCGGCTTCGGTACGGGTGACCGGATCCGCCAGCCACCAACCGACATGCGCCCCGTGGGCGGTCTCGATGATCCAGGAAGGGTCAGGGTGGTCGTGCGGGCGCTCCAGGGCGTCCATGACGGCGCTGGGACGATCGATATCCATGACGACAGCCGAGACCATGGCTCGGGGATTGGCTTGGATGAAGCGACGCTTGAGCGCTGTCTGCCCGTACTCGCGGCGGACCTGTTTGGTGTCGCCCGCGTAGGCACTCACGCCCTCCAGGCCCCATCTCTCGCGCCAGTCGTCGGCGTCCATCATCGTCATGAGCTCACACTCGCATGACTCGGTGGGCGGTCAAGGGATTTCTTTCGGCGTGTTCAAAGTTACCAACGACAGGCCCTGGCCGAAGGTCGTCAGGTCGTCGCCGGTGTTCTGCAGGCACACAGGCGCGCCGGCCACGTCGGACGCCTCGTCGAGGTTACTGCCCTTGAAGCTGGGCACCTGCTCGGAGCCCTCGGTGATTTTCAGGGCCAGTTCGCCGGAACCGTCGTCGAGCTGGACCAGGCCGTCGTTAAGCTCGTCCATGCCAACGACGAGCTGCTCGGAGCCGTCGGCGAGCTGGGTGGTGCCGTCGGCGAGCGTTCGTGCGCCGACGACGAGCTTGGATGTGCCGTCGGTGAGGCGCGTGGTACCCGCGACGAGCTGACCCGAGCCGTCGTGCAGCAGGTGCAGGGCGTCAGAGAGACGCTCCGCGCCGTCGGCCGCGTCGTTGATGCCGGTGACGAACTGGGCGGCCGGGTTATTCAGCTCGTCCGCGAGTTTGGCCGCGCCGTCGCGCAATTCGTTGAGCTGGTCGATCGTGGCCGGGTCCAGCGCAGTGTCGATCATCTGCTGAGTCTCCGGGTCGACCACGGAGATGCCCGCCTCGTCCTGGATCTGGCGCAGGCGGTCCACCAGGTCGCGTGCCGCGGGGCCGCCGACATTCTCCAGATCCGAAATAGCCTGGTCGATCGAGGAGTTGAGGCGGTCGTTCGCCGCCTGGATCTCCTCCAGCACGACACCGGAATCTTTAGTTACGTTAGAAAGTGTGGCGGCGCGCGCCGGCGTCGGCATCGCCACCTTGTACCGCAATTTTCCCACCCGTTCCGATCTCGACGTCGCCTGCGGCTTACGCCTGCCGCGCATCTTGGGGGAGAGGATCGAGCAAACACGCAGGCTTATCGACGCCGACCCCACAACCCACTGGGACCACTTCGTCTGGGGCCTCCTCGACTACGGAGTCGGGCCTTTGGTCAACGCCATCACCGCCGAACACTGGCACGACAATCCTGAACTGTCCGCAAAGCGAGAAGAGACCATCGAGGCCTTCCAATCACTTCTGGACAAGGCTGCCCCCGCCGGTCTCGTGCCGCAGGAGCTTAGCCCCCTCGACTTCGCCGCGGAGGTCTTCGTGGTCACCCGACCCCTCGACGGCAAGCTCGTCCAGCACGCCCCCGATGTTCAGCGACGCCTCCTCGGCCGACTGCTCACCGCCTGGCGGCGCCAAAGCGAACGCGAACTGGCTGGTCTTCCTGGAGCTGTTTGCAGCTCCGAGGCGTAGGGCTGAGTTCTAGCGCTGGTCGGCGCCGCCACGCTGATCGTCGTCAAGCGTGTCCAGCGTGGACAGCTGCTCGTCGATGGAGCTCAGCAGCTCCTCGTCGCGCTCGGCCGGCTCCTCGCTCAGCGGGCCGTGGTCGTTCGTGTTGGGGGTGCTGCTTGCGTTGGTCGCATTCACCGTGGTCACGCGCGTCGAACCCTTTGTCGGCGGCTGTGTGCGCTGGACGGTCGGCGGGGCCGGCTGCTTCGGCGCGGTGCCCTTCTTGGCCTTTGTGGAGGCGGTGGGGGAGTCCGAGCCGAAGATGAAAAAATAGACGGCGCCGGCAGCGGCGGCGAGCAGGGCCAGGATCAGTGCACTGAGCGCGATGCCGCCCTTCTTCTTGTTCTTGGCGGCCTTCTGCCGCTTCTTCAGAGCCTTCTCCAGCTCCTTCTTCTCCTTCTTGTCCAGTTGCTCGGCGTCAAACAGCGCGCGGCGGCGGTCCAGGCGGGCGTGGGCGGCGCGCGTGACGTCGCCTGCCTTCAGGCGGGCTTCGCTGAAGTTCGAGGTGTCCTCTTCCTCGGCGTTGGTGCCGTTTCCGTCCTCGCCGTCGCCGCCGCGCGCCATGATGCGGACGGCTTCGTACACGTCGCGCTGCTGCTCGTTATTCAGCTCGCGGAATCGGTTGAACAGGGTGCCGGCCACCTTGGAGGCGACGCGGATATTGCGGAGATTCATGGTGCGTTCAGGCCTTTCTTGTCGGGTCCAGGTCGGTTCCGTGCAGGTCCATGCAGGGCTTCGTGCCACCCACAGTAGTGAAGTGAGCGCGTGCTGGCGCGGGGTTTCCGGTGGCATCGGGGCGCGGCTCACCGCTTTGTCCGTCGCCGCTCGCCAAAAGTGGACAGCTCGGTTCATTTTCTCCGAATTTTTCGGCTTTATATTCATTCTGTGAACCGTTTTGAGCTGCATTAATACTCCACGAAGCGGTGTCGGTCATTGATCGTTCAAACGCGCCCTGGTTACATTCCAACCAGTTTCCAAGTGCTGAGCCCAGCCAGCCGGACAGCGACGAGTCTGATGATTCTGACGACTCCGAAGCTCCCCGGCACACGATCACTGAACCGACGAGACGAAAGGACTCCTTCGTTGACTGAAGGACACTTTTCGTCGAGGCTGTCGGCGTCTGCGCCCTTGGACCACCTCGACGAAGCACCCGAAGACGGTGCCCGCCGCGCTGTGAAGCGGCAGCAGAGGACCGCTCTGAGCTTCGAGCTCATCCCGCCCCGCCACGACGCGGACGAAGCGAAGCTGAAAGATCTCATCACCGGCCTGATCGCCTACAAGCCGGACTATTTCGCCGTGACCAGCTCCCGCCGTTCCGGCTGGCTGCAGGGCACCGCGGACTTCATCGCGCGACTGAGCGAGTGCACCAACCTGCCCACTATCGCGCACTTGGCGTGCACCGCCGGACCCGTCGATGAGCTGGCAGACTGGATCCGCACCCTCATCGACTCCGGCGTACGCGGCTTCCTCGCCCTGCGCGGCGACCTCCCGGAGGGGGAGACCAGCCTGCCGGAGGGCTACCTCCAGTACGCCACCGAGCTTCTCACCCTCATCCGCGAGATCGAGGACGAGAACGCTTTCCGCCTCGCTGCGGGCAAGCTCGCCCTGTCCGTGGCGTGCTACCCGTCCGGCCACGCTGAATCGCCCACGCCGGACCTGGACTTGGACGTGTTGCTGTCCAAGCAGCGGCTCGGCGCAGATTTCGCCATCACGCAGCTGTTCTTCGAGGCGGAGGACTACCTGCGCTTCGCGGAGCAGTCGCGGATGGCGGGCGTGCGCATTCCCCTGATCCCCGGCATCATGCCTATGACGAGCCTGAAGCGGGCCCAGCGCATGGGCGTGCTGTCGGGGATCGAGGTGCCGCAGCGTGTCGCCGATAAGCTCTCGGCGGCGAGCGACCCCGACGAGGAATACGAGGTGGGCATGCAGCTCACCGCGGAACTCGCCGGCAAGCTTCTCGACGCCGGCGTCGGCGGCCTGCACATCTACACCCACAACAATCTGGCGGTGACGCAAGACCTGCTGTCGCGGCTCGGAATAGAACCGAAATAACAAACCTCAAGGAGAAACTGTGAGTACTTTCCCCAAGGCCACGATCGAGGGCTACCCGCGCATCGGCGCGAACCGCGAGCTCAAGCGTGCGCTGGAGTCCTACTGGGCCGGCCGCATCGACGCCGAGACCTTCCGCAGCACCACCCGTGCCCTGCGGATTGACACCTACAACCACCTCCGCGACCTCGGCCTGACCGAGGACTACGCCATCCCGGCGGATGTCGCGTACTACGACCAGGTGCTCGAGACCGGCCTGACCGTCGGCCTCATCGCCGGCGGCACCGACCTCGACGAGGAATTCGCGCTCGCCCGCGGCAACGACACCCGCGTGCCGCTCGAGATGACCAAGTGGTTCGACACCAACTACCACTACCTCGTGCCCGAGGTCGAGGCCGGCCAGGACATCACCCCGGCGCCGGAACGCATCGTTCGCCTGGTCGAGGAAGCACGCGAGGCTGGCCACGCGGTCCGCCCGGCACTCGTCGGCCCGGTCACCCTGCTCGCCCTGTCCAAGCCGGTCGAGTGGTCCCTGCTGGATAAGCTTGTCGACGCTTACGCGACCGTCTTCGCCGCCCTCAAGGACGCCGGTGTGGAGTGGGTCCAGGTCGCTGAGCCGGCACTGGTCGCCGACCTGTCCACCCCGGACGCTGAGCTGGCCAAGTACACCGAGCAGGCATGGTCCAAGCTCCTGGGCGCCGAGAACCGCCCGAACGTGTACGTGACCACCCCGTACGGCTCCGCGCGCGAGGGCCTGAACGCCCTGGCTAAGGTCGCTCCGGAGGCCGTCCACGTCGACCTGTCTCCGTGGACTCTCGATGCCGATGCCGAGTACCCGGCACGCGTCGCCGCCGCCTTCGACGGCAAGGACACCACCCTGGTCGCCGGCCTCATCGACGGCCGCAACGTCTGGGCCGCCAACCTGCGCGAGAAGGTCGAGGTGCTGAACAAGCTCGGCACCGCCGACGCACCGCACGTGTCCACCTCCACCTCCCTGCAGCACGTGCCGCACACCCTGAACGCTGAGAAGAACATCCCGGTCGACGTTGCACCGTGGCTCTCCTTTGCTGATGAGAAGATCGAGGAGATCACGGCCCTCGTCGCTGGTGAGGAGAACGCACCGGAGGCCTTCGGCCGTTCCGACCGCGCCGTGCGCACCCGTGCCGAGTCCACCCGCATCCACAACTCCGCTGTCACCGACCGCGTCGCCGCACTGCCGGTGGGCGCTGTTCAGCGCCAGCCGGAATTCGCCGAGCGCCAGGAAGCTCAGAAGGAGCTCGGCCTGCCGCAGCTGCCGACCACCACGATCGGTTCCTTCCCGCAGACCACCGAGATCCGCAAGGCTCGAGCCGACCACCGCAACGGCGAACTCACCGACGAGCAGTACAACGAGGCGCTCAAGACCGAGATCAAGCAGGTCATCGAGCTGCAGGAGCGCCTCGGCCTCGACGTGCTCGTTCACGGCGAGCCGGAGCGCAACGACATGGTCCAGTACTTCGCCGAGCTTCTCGACGGCTTCGTCGTCACCGAGAACGGCTGGGTCCAGTCCTACGGCTCCCGCTGCACCCGTCCGCCGATCGTCGTCGGCGACGTCTCCCGCCCGGAGGCCATGACCACCGAGTGGTCCGCCTACGCGCAGTCCCTGTCCAACAAGCCGGTCAAGGGCATGCTCACCGGCCCGGTCACCATCCTGGCCTGGTCCTTCAAGCGTGACGACGTCCCGCTGTCCGTCTCCGCCGACCAGATCGGTGTGGCGCTGGCCGACGAGGTCGCCGACCTGGAGAAGACCGGCATCAAGGTCATCCAGATCGACGAGCCGGCTCTCCGCGAGCTCCTCCCGCTGCGTGCCGACGACCGCCCGGCCTACCTCGACTGGGCCGTCCGCGCCTTCCGCCTCGTGGCCCTGGAGGCCCAGCCGACCACGCAGATCCACACCCACCTCTGCTACTCGGAGTTCGGCCAGATCATCGACGCCGTCGCCGGCCTGGATGCCGACGTCACCTCCATCGAGGCCGCACGCTCCAAGATGGAGCTGCTCGAGGACATCGACGAGACCTTCCACGCAGAGATCGGCCCGGGTGTCTACGACATTCACTCCCCGCGCGTGCCGTCCAAGGAAGAGATGGCCGAGCTCATCAAGGCCGCCCTGGAGAACGTCCCCGCCGACCGCCTCTGGGTCAACCCGGACTGCGGCCTGAAGACGCGCGGCTACGCCGAGGTCGAACCGGCCTTGGCCAACATGGTCGCCGCCCGCGACGAGGTCACCGAAAGCCTCTAAGGTTTCGAAGGCTTCTAAAGCTCACACACCCTCGAAACGACTAACCCCCGCCAACCATGTGGATGGTTGCCGGGGGTTTCGTCGACAGGCGAGTGCTCTGGCCCGAGCTGGTGGGTGCCCAGTTGCGAGATGCAGATCCAACTAGCTGGATTTGGAGGGGCCCGGGGCACCGCCGGGGGGGGGAGGCCGAGGCACCGCTAGGGAAGGGGGAGAGCCGGTCGTTCCGTGGATCTCGATTGAATCTTGCCGCGCGCCGGCCGCAAAACCCCTGGTCAGTTTTGGTTGCTATAGCAACGATGCAATCTAGATCCAGCGGCTGTGCCGAGCCCTACGCGAACGCGCCGATGCCGGTCATCTTCTGGCCGAGGATTAGGGTGTCCATCTCGTCGGTACGCACGAATTAGAGATTTGTGGCATGGCGGATGGGGGGAGTAGTCGTGGGTGACTCCGCTGCTGCTGAGAGGACGTCGATGAACGCGTAGCCTGCTTTTCGTGGCGGGCCGTCGGGCGAACCCGAAATTGTCGATCGGCACGTCTGCCCGGCCGATGATCGCGTACGCCGTGTCCAGGTCGTCCGAGTCCTTCAAGTTGAGCTTGATGAGAGTCTTGTTGCGTTTGATGGACAAGTAGTGGGTGCCATCATCGCCGCGCTTCGGCGGCACCCACCCGTGGGTGTCATCGCCATTCGGCCCGGCGGGCGCTCACGAAAAGTCTGCGACGACGACGCCTTTTGTACTGAGGTGCTGGTGGATCTAGATTGACCGGTTGTCAGCTCAAGCAAAACTGACCTGGGGATTTGTGGCCGGGGCTGGGGCAGTCTGGAATCTAGATCCACTAGATCCTCGACTCCTTAGCTATGACTACCTCTCTACGCCCGCGCGCGGCGGGCGAGCGTGTTGCCCACGGACTGGATGGCCTGGACGATGATGATCAGGAGAACCACCGTCGTGAGCATCGCGATGGAGTCGAACTGCTGGTAGCCGTAGGAGATGGCCAGGTCGCCGACACCGCCGCCGCCGATCGTGCCGGCCATGGCTGTGGCGGAGATGAGGCCGATCGTCGCCGTGGTGACGGCGAGGATGATGGAGGACTTCGCCTCCGGCAGGAGGAAGTACCTGATGGTCTGGAACAAGCTGGCGCCCATGGAGTCGGCGGCCTCGGTGATGCCGGGGTTGACCTCCAGCAGGGACTGCTCGATCAGGCGGGCGATGAACGGGGCGATGTACAAGGTCAGCGGGACAAGCGCCGCGGTGGTGCCGATGGCGGTTCCCGCGATCACGCGGGTGAACGGCGAAATAGCCACCAGCAGGATGATGAACGGCAGCGAACGGATGATGTTCACGACCACGTTGAGAACGCTGTAGACGACCTTGTTGGGCTTCAAGCCGCCCGGCCGGGTGATCACGAAGGCAAGCGCCAGCGGGATGCCCAGCAATGCGCCGAGGAACAGGGAAATCCCCACCATGTAGAGGGTCTCGCCGAAGGAGTCGATGTACATCTCCGGTGTGACACGGGAGCCGGTGGTGTCGCGCCACCACGAGTTGAGCTGGTTCATGCTGTTACACCTCGCTGTTCTTCACCAGTGCGCGGGAGAGGGCCTCGCGCGCGGCAGCATCGAGTTCGGGCGGGATCACGGTGTCCACGAATTTCTGGGTCAGTTCGTGCTGCGGGTTCGCGAACACCTTCGCTACCGGGCCGGATTCCACGAGACGGCCCTCGGAGAGCACCGCCACATTGTCGGCCAACCGCGCAATCACGTCGATCTGGTGGGTGATGATCAAAATCGTCACGCCCAGTTCTTCGTTGATATTGCGGAGCAGATCGAGGATCTGGCTGGTGGTGATGGGGTCGAGGGCGGAGGTGGGCTCGTCGCAAAGCAGCATTGTGGGATCCGTGACGAGAGCGCGGGCGATGCCCACGCGCTGACGCTGGCCGCCGGAGAGCTGCCGCGGCTTGTGCTGGGCGCGGTCGGTGAGGCCGACCAGCTCAAGCACCTCGGCGGTACGGCGTTCGATCTCGCTCTTCGGCGTCTTGGTCAGCTTCAACGGGGTGGCCACGTTTTCCGCGACCGTCTTCGTTTCCAAGAGGTTGACGCTCTGGAAGACCATGGCGACTTTCCGGCGGAGCTCGCGCAGCTCGGACGTGCTCAAGGAGGCCGGCTGCTGTCCGTGCACGGTGACGGTGCCGGAGCTTGGGGTCTCCAACCCGTTCACCATCCGGATCAGCGTTGATTTGCCAGCGCCCGAGGTGCCCACGACACCGGTGACACTGCCTTCGGGGACAGTGAAACTGATGTCGTCGAGGGCCGCGAAGGAACTATCCCGCGTCGGGAACACCTTGCCAACATGGTCGAATACGACAGCGTCAGTCATGGAAAACAGCCCACTTACTTCAGGGAATCGGGCAGGAACCAGTAGTCGTTCTCGTTCTGGGAGTCGAAGTACTCCTTGAACTCGTCAGAACGATACGCGTCTGCGACAGCCTTCGCCCACGGAGCGTCCTTCTTGTCCTCGGTGGTGACCGCGACGAGGATCAGCTCAGGGCGCAGCTCCTCCTGGAAGAGCTGCAGGTTCGGGTCGAGCTTGGCGGAGTAGCTCATCGAACCCGGAATGACTGCCCAGTCGAGATCGGGCAGGGAGCGGGACAGGTTCGCGGAGTCCATCGGCTTGATCTCGAGGTTGTGCGGGTTCTCGGCGATGTCCGATTCGGCCAGCAGTGCCTCGTCGGCGTCGTCGCGGAGGGTGATCCAGCCAGCGTCGACAAGCACGTGGAGTGCGCGCGACTTATTCGAGCCGTCGAGCGGGATGCCGACAGTCTGGCCGTCAGCGACCTCGTCCAAGGACTTGTGCTTCTCCGAGTACAGGCCCGCCGGTACCGTCGGAACCTCGGTGATGGAGGTGAGGTTCGCGCCCTTCTCCTCGTTGAACACGTTCATCCACGCGGTGTGCTGCTCGACGTTGAGGTCGGCGGAGCCCTCCGCGAGAGCTGTATCGGCCTGGGTGAGGTCGGTGAAGTTCTGTACGTCGACCGTGTAGCCCTCTTCCTCGAGGATGGGGGCGACGCCTTCCTGGAAGAGCTCGGAGTACGGGCCCGGGGAGGTGGCGACGCGGATGGTCGTGTCGTCGCCCCCGTCGTTGCTCTCGCTGGAGCCGCATGCGGTGAGGCCGAGAACGAGGGAGCCAGCTGCTACGGCGGCCGCGATCTTCTTGAACATTCTAAGGTCCTTTCACGTTTCTAAAAATGCTGTAGTTGAATGTTAATACTAAACCGTCCGGTATGCCTAAACAAGACAGGTCAGTCTAGCCTGGTGCTGGCGCGGGCGCCCGCCCCGACGCGTATCCTGGACCGCATGACTCAGAAGACTCAGACCATCACCTTCCACACCAACCACGGCGACATCGTCGTCGACCTGTTCGGCAACCACGCCCCGAACACCGTCGAGGTCATCACCGGCCTTGCCAAGGGCACCCAGGAGTACTCCACGAAGAACGCGTCCGGCTCGACCGAGGGCCCGTTCTACGACGGCGCGATCTTCCACCGCATCATCCCGGGCTTCATGATTCAGGGCGGCGACCCGACCGGCACTGGCACCGGCGGCCCGGGCTTCCAGTTCGCCGACGAGTTCCACCCGGAGCTCCAGTTCGACCGCCCGTACCTGCTGGCTATGGCTAACGCCGGCCCGGGCACCAACGGTTCCCAGTTCTTCATCACCGTCGCGCAGACTCCGCACCTGAACAACCGCCACACCATTTTCGGCGAGGTCACCGACGAGGCATCGCGCAAGGTCGTCGACGAGATCGCGAACGTGCAGACCGGCCGTATGGACCGCCCGGTCGAGGACGTCGTGATCAACTCCGTCACGGTGTCCGATTAATTGAACCGCGTCCTCTACGGCGCCCCCGCCACGGCGACCATCGCGTCGCTGTGCGTGGGGGCGTTCCTCGTCGCGGCGTTCCAAGCACATTCGCTTATGGACGTCATCTGGTCCTCTCCGACCGGCACCTCCACCGTCTTGTGGGGCCCTTTCGTCGCGAGTGAACCCAACGGCCTGTTCCGGGCTGTGACCTCCGGGTTCATGCACCTGGACATCACCCACCTGGCGGTGAATGTGCTCATGCTCGTCGTGGTCGGTGCCGCAGTGGAGCGCGCTGTCGGGACCGGCCCGTTCGTGCTTGCCTACATCGCCGGCGTGCTCGGTGGGTCAGCGGCCGTGCTGATCTTCGACTTCGACCAGCCCACCGCCGGTGCTTCCGGTGCGCTGTACGCCGTGATGGCGCTGCTCGTCGCCGTCGCCGCCCGCAGTAACGCTGATCTGCGCGCCCCGCTCGTGCTGGTCGGCGGAAACCTGGTGTTCACCCTGATCACGCCAAATGTGAGCCTGTGGGGCCACCTCGGAGGACTCCTTGCTGGTGCTCTCATGGCTGCCCCACTCACCTCGGATAAGATGCGCGTCCGGTGGGGAGGAGCCGCGGCGGCAGTGGCGGTCGCCGCTGCGGCGACCACCGTTCCTCTCTGGGCATAAATAAAAATTTATAGCGTGCTGCCCGCAACGTCCGTACCGTGGGGTACATGCCAAAGAAATTTCGAGTACAGAATCCGAAAACAAACGAGATTGTCGAAAGCTTTGACTTCATCACCGACGACGAGTTAGAGCAGGCGCTCGCCACGGCGGACGAAACGTTCAAGCAGTGGCGTGAGAAGAGCTTCGAGGAGCGAGCCGAGGTGCTCCACAAGGTGGCATCGCTTTTCGACGAGCAGCGTGACGAGCTCTCCCGCATCATTGCTGAGGAAATGGGCAAGTCCGTGACTGAGGGCGACGGCGAGGTCGACGATGTCGTCGATATCTTCAATTACTACGCCGCTAACGGCGCCGAGTTCGGTGCCGACGAGGAGATCCCGAACGACCAGGGTGGCACCTCCGTCATGCGCAAGGTTCCGCTCGGGGTCATCGTGGGTGTCATGCCGTGGAACTTCCCCTACTACCAGGTCGCTCGCTTCGCGGCACCGGCGATCATGGCCGGCAACGTGGTGATGGTCAAGCACGCGGAGATCTGTCCGCGCTCCGCCGCGGCGATCGAGAAGATCTTCGATCAAGCCGGGGCACCGAAGGGGTTGTACACGAACATGTACGCTCAGCATTCGCAGATCTCCACCATGATCGAGGACGACCGCGTTCAGGGTGTTTCCCTGACGGGCTCCGAGACCGCTGGCCGCTCCATCGCATCCCAGGCAGGGCAGGCACTGAAGAAGTGCGTGCTGGAGCTCGGCGGCACCGACGCATACCTGGTGCTGGACTCCAACGATGTGAAGGCCGCGGCGAAGACTGCGTGGGAAAAGCGCGTCGGCAACACCGGCCAGGCATGCACGGCGAACAAGCGCATCATCGTCATGGAGGACATTTACGACGAGTTTGTCGAGGCACTGGTGGACCTTGCCTCCGGGTACACCGAGGGCGACCCGCTCAACCCGGGCGAGGGCAAGGAGTTCTACCCGTTGTCCTCCCGCGACGCCGCTGAGATGCTCGCTCAGCAGCTGAAGATAGCTGTCGAGGAAGGCGCCAACCTACGCATCGGCGGTGACGTCACCGGCAAGGGCGCCTACATCACCCCGGCAGTGATCACCGACATCCCGGTTGGTTCGGGCTCCTTCTACGAGGAGTTCTTTGGCCCGGTGGCCGAGGTATACAAGGCCTCTTCTGAGGAGGAAGCCATCGAGCTGGCCAACGACTCCCGCTACGGCCTCGGTGGCGCCGTGATGTCCGAGGACGAGGAGCGCGCCAAGAAGGTGGCCGCGAAGATCGACACCGGCATGATCCACGTGAACATCCCGCAGGCTCGCGGTGCGGAGCTGCCGTTCGGCGGCGTGAAAGCATCCGGCTTGGGTCGCGAGCTCGGTCCGCTGGGCATGGATGAGTTTGTGAACAAGCAGCGTTACTACGTCGCTGGTTCCGACTCCAAGGTCTAAGAGTTTCCAGGCTTTCAGCCTCGGGTCGCCCACCTCATTGCGGTGTGGTGGCCCGGGGTTTTTGTGCGTGCGGACGTGCGCGTCTGGTTCCACACCAGCTGCAACGAAGTTATCCACAGGGTGTGGAAGAACTTGTGCATAAGTCACTTCTGCACCACCTTTCACAAGCTGTGGAAAAGCGTCATTCACCGCTGTGAACAGTACTTTTCACAAAGATTGACCGAGGTTGTGCACAGGTCTGTGGAAACTCTCCTGCGGGTGTAGCGCTGGGGATAGTTGGGGATAACTACGTGAACAACACGCCGTGATTTCCACACGTTCCACAACACGCAGGGTGGGGGGCAGCTGGGTCGGGAGGACATAAAAAAGCCAGCGCCCGCAATGGTGCGGAGCGCTGGTGCGTCTAGCTGGCGGGGGCTGGGGGGCTTAACGCCAGCCCATTGTCATGAGCAGACCGATGACCAGGCCGCCGAAGCCGATCGCGTAGTTCCACGGGCCGATCTCGTTCATGAACGGGATCTGCGGGCCAGCGAGGTAGTTGACCACGAGCCAGAGCAGTCCGACGATCATGAAGCCGAACATGAGGATCTTGTACCAGAGCGGGGTGCCGCCGGTGTTGATCTTCACCGGGGTGCGGGTGGTGCCGGTGGAGGTGGTGGTCGACGTTGTGCTGACGGTGTCCTTAGTGACCTTAGCCTTAGGCATGTTGCACGTCCTTCATCGTGTGCTCCTCCGCGTGATTCGGACGACGCCTGGCTGGCGGCGTGGGGGAGCGGAATTTTCAACGGTTTCTTCTGTGCGGTGACTTTACCAGCAGGCACGCGAGGCTCCTAGGCGGAACTTGCGCGCCGGGCGACTGGAGCGCTAGGGGGCGGGCAGGAAACTCTCCACGCCCTCGCGCAGGGCGTTTTTCCAGATATCGACGGTGATGTCGGCATCCTTGCGGATCTCCTCGCCCTCGGCGGGGCGGTGGCCGGCGACGAGACCATGGTCGTTGAGGTCCGGGGTGTCCACCGAATGGCCGGTTTTCAGATTGCCGGTCCAGCCCTCCTTGCGCAGGGTCGCTTCGGCCTGCTGCGGGTTCTGGCGGACGAGCTTCGGCATCGTCATCAGCATGCCGTTGGAAACGCGCAATTCAATGGTGGTGCCGCGGTCGACTTCCTCGCCCTGGCCGGCGACAGCGAGGACTTCGTCCTTCGGCTTCAAGGAATCAACCTCGACAGTGGTGGACTCCAGCCCCAGCGAGGACAAAACGGACTCGGCCTGGCTGACATTCATGCCCTCCAGGGACGGCACTTTGACCTTCTCGCGGCCGTTGGATACGGTCACGCTCACCTTCGACCCCTTCGACAACTGGGAGCCGGCGGCGGGCTGCTGAGACATGATCACGCCTTCGGGAACAGTGTCGGAGTGCTCGCGCTTGATGTCGTCGTCAAGCTTCAGCCCGGCTTTTTCGAGCTCGGCGGCGGCGTCCTGCGGGCTCAAGTTGCTCACATCTGGAACGTCGGTGACTTCGCGGCCCGACGACACAGTGACCGTGATCGGCGTGCCCTTCTGCAGCTGCGAACCCTCGGTCGGATTCGTGCTGAGCACCTCGCCGCGTGGTACATCCGGGTGCGGAGCCTCGTTCACCGTGACCAGTAAGCCCAGTTTCTCCAGCTCTTGGACAGCCTCCTCGCGCTTCTTGCCCACGACCTTCGGGACGAAGACCATGTCGTTGGCCGCCTCCTCCTCGGGGTCGTTGCGCACCTTGTTGAACGCGAACGCGCCGCCGCCGAGCAGCATGACCGCCGCCATCAAAATGGCGAGAATCTTCATGCCCGTGTTGCCGGTCTTCTGCGTCTTCTGGCGGTGCTGCTCGTAGCGGCTTTGCTCGGCGACGGGCGCAGCATCGTCAGGGAGCTCCGTTTCGTCGAGGTGGCTGCGGGCAGCCTCCGTGACCGCGCCGTGCTCGAGGCGTTCCAGGTCGTCCGCCATCTCCAAAGCGGACTGGTAGCGGTCCGCCGGGTGCTTCGCCATCGCCGTGAGAATCACCGAGTCGACATTGACCGCCTCCGATTCCGAAAGATCCGCGATGCGCGCGCTCGGCGGCTCCGGATCCTCCTGGACATGCTGGTACGCCACCGCGAACGGCGTTTCACCTTCGAACGGCGGGGTGCCCGTGACCACCTCGTACATCACGCAGCCCAGCGCGTAGATGTCGCTGCGGGCGTCGGCGCTCTTGCCGCGAGCTTGCTCCGGGGACAGGTACTGGGCCGTGCCGATCACCGCGGACGTCTGCGTCATCGCCGCCGTCGAATCATCCAGCGCACGCGCGATGCCGAAGTCCATCACCTTCACTTCGCCGGTGCTGGTGACCATGATGTTCGCCGGCTTCACATCGCGGTGAATGATCCCCGACTCGTGGCTGGCTTCCAGCGCCAACGTCACCGGGAACAGCAGCTCCGCCGCCTTCTCCGGACGCAGAGGACCTTCTTCGCGCACGATCGCGCGCAGATCGCGGCCTTTGATGTGCTCCATGACGATGTACGGGATCGAAATGCCCTCGACGAGGGTTTCGCCCGTGTCGTACACGGCGACGATATTCGGATGGTTCAGCCGCGCCGAGTTCTGCGCCTCTTTGCGGAACCGCTGCCTGAAGTTCTCGTCGCGGGCCATGTCGATCTTGAGCATCTTGACCGCCACTTCGCGGCCGAGAAGGGTGTCCGTGGCCACGTATACGTCGGACATGCCGCCGGTGCCGATGGAATTACCGAGCTGGTAACGATCGCCGATGAGAGTCATGTGTCGATGGTCCTTAGTGGTCTACGGATTGGGGAGGCCCGGAAGGTCCAGTCCTGGGAGAGGGTCGTCGTCAGACGGCGGCTGCTGCGTCTCCGGGGGTTCCGTCGGCTGCTGCGTGGGGCGCGTCGGCTGCTGCGTGGGGCGTGTCGGCTGCTCCTGCGTCGGTTCTGGCTGCTCCCTGGTCGGCCGCTCGGGTTCCGGCGAATTGTACAGGGTCGACGGCGAGGATTGTGTCTGGCGGTCACGCGATGACGCCGTTTCTTCCGCGGAGCGGGTCTCGGTGACGGTCTCCGTCGGGGGAGAAGACTCGGGCGCCGTGGTGGTCGTCGCCGGGGTGGTGGTCTCCTTGCCGCCGCCGGTCAGATCGTCGAAGAGGCCGGAGGTGTAGGCCCACACGGCGGCGGCTCCGAAGAGCAAGACCAGCAGGGCTACGAGCACGCCAGTGCCGAAGCCGCCGCTGCCGGATTTCTTCTTCTCGGGAGCGGGGCGCGGCTCCTGCAGCGGGGCCTCCGGATGCAAGGTGGTCGCCTCGGTGACGGAAGCGAGCTGCGCAGTGGATTCCTGCGGGGTCGGTTCTACGGGCACGGCGCGCGTGGCGGTGGTGACCGGGCGCTTGCCTTCGCGGGCGTCGGCGATCGCGTGCTGGAATTCGGCGCCGTCGGTGAACCGGGTGTTCGGGTCCTTGCGCAGGGCGATGCCGATGAGCTCGCGAGTCGGGGCGGAAATCGAGGTGGACATCGGCGGGACTTCGCTGGACACGTGGGCCAGGGCGACCGAGACCGACGAATCGCCGGTGAACGGGCGTTGGCCGGTGAGCAGCTCGTAACCGACGACAGCCAGGGAGTACACGTCGGAGGCGGCGGTGACCTCGAGGCCTTGCGCCTGCTCCGGGGAGACGTACTGGGCGGTGCCGACGACCATGCCGGTGCGGGTGAGCGGAGCTGCGGCGGCGGCCTTGGCGATGCCGAAGTCAGTGATCTTCACCTTGCCGTTCTGCGTGATCATGAGGTTGCCCGGCTTGATGTCGCGGTGCACCAGGCCCAGCTGGTGAATCACGGACAGGCCGTGGGCGGCCTGCTCGAGCACGTCGAGCGCCATCGGCTCGTCGAGCTTTCCTTCGCGGGCGATGAGGTCCGCCAGGGACTCGCCGCGGATGTACTCCATGACGATGAAGCAGACGTTGAAGCCTTCGCGGGAGGGGATCTCGCGGTAGTCGTAGGTGGCCACGACGTTGGCGGAATTGATGCCCTTCGCGGCGTGGGCTTCGTTGCGGAAGCGGGTGAGGAATTCCTCGGTGCCGGAGAATTCGGGGCGCAGCACCTTGACGGCGACTTCGCGGTCGTTGGCGGGGTCGTCGGCAAGCCAGACGGTGGACATGCCGCCGTGCCCGATGATCCACTGGAGCTGGTAGTCGGGACCGATGAGCTCCTGGAGTTCAGCGCGATTGTCGGTGTGCATTACTCAGCGCCTCCTGCGGTGTTCGTCTCCTGCTTGTCCTTGTCGTCTTTCGCGGGTGCCGGGGCCGTGTTCAAGATGGTCCGGCCGACGGGTGCGGAGACCCGCCCCCCGGTGGCTCCCTGGCCGAGCCCGCCGCCGTCCTTGACCACGACAGCCACGGCGACGTCCTTATCGGGGTCGAACGCGACGTACCAGGTGTGCGGCGGGAGGTCCTCGCCGTGTTCGGCGGTGCCGGTCTTGGAGGCGAAGCCGTTGCCGTTGTAGCCGTAGGTGTTGCGCTCCGAGTTGAACATCAGGTCGGTGATGGTCTCGGCTTCTTCCTTGTTCAGCGCCTCGGCGGCCTGGCGGGGGCGGATCTCGCGGACGGTCTTCATCTGCGGGCTGACCACGCGGGAGACCACGTGGGGCTCCATGCGGCGGCCCTCGTTGGCGACGGTGGCGGCCATGACGGCGGCCTGCAGCGCGGTCATGGTGACGTCGCGCTGACCGATGGCGGACATGCCGACGGCTGCGAGGTCCTCGAGGTCGCCGAGGGAGCCAGCGGCATTCGGCAGGCCCAGGTCGTAGCGCTCGCCGACACCGAAGGCGGTGGAGACTTCACGCAGCGGCTCGTCGCCGATCTCGGTGGCCATCTGCACGAAAGCGGTGTTGCACGACAGGGCGAACGCGGTGCGCAGCGTGGTCGAGGAGCTGCCGCCGCAGGAGTTGCCACCGTAATTGGTCAGCTGCACTTCGGTGCCGGGCAGGGTGATCGCGGATTCGCCGGTCAGGGGTGAGTCGGGCGTGTAGCCGTTTTTCAGGCCGGCGGCGGTGGTGATGATCTTGAAGATCGAACCGGGCGGAAGCTGCTCCTGGGTGGCGTGGTTGAGAAGGGGCTGGCCGGCGGCGTCGTTAAGCTGCTGCCATGTTTCTTCGGCTGTGTCGTCGTTGACGACGGCATTCGGGTCGTACGACGGGCTCGAGGCCATGGCGAGCACTTCGCCTGTCGACGGACGCAGCGCCACCACCGCGCCCTTGTAGCCGCGGCTTTCCAGCTGGTCGTAGGCGGCGGCCTGAGTCTTCGGGTCGAGGGTCAGCTCGACGGAGTCGCCGACGCGGCCGTCCTTGCTGGTGCGCAGGAAGCGGTTGCCCTTCGCGCTCGACTCGCCGTTGAGGTCGGCGTTGAAGCCGGACTCGATGCCGGCTGCGCCGTAGCGGTCGGACAGGTAGCCGACGACCGGGGCGAAGGAATACGGCATATTCGGGTAGCTGCGGGCGTAAAAACCGTCGCCGACCGGAGTGGACTCGGCGAGGATCTGGCCGCCGGCGTTGATCTGGCCGCGCTCGACCTTCTTGGCTTCGACGAAGTTTCGGGCGTTGAGCGGGTTGCGCGCGTAGTCCTCCTCATGGAAGCCCTGCACCCAGGTGAAATTCGCGAGCAGCAGGACGGTGAGCAGGATGGAGCCGAAAGCGCCCCAGCGTATCGACGTATTCATCTAGCGCACCCCCACGAGTTCAGGCTGGCTGGCGCCCTCGGTGTCCTCGACTGGACGGTTAGCGTTGTTGGAGATGCGCAGCAGCAGGCCGAGCAGGATGTAGTTCGCCATGATGGCGGAACCGCCCGCGGACATGAACGGCGTGGTCAGACCCGTCATGGGCAGCATCGCGGAGACGCCGCCGGCGACGACGAAGATCTGCACGGCGAGCGTCAGCGACAGGCCCGACGCGACGAGCTTGCCGTAAGTGTCGCGCACGGCGAGCGCGGTGCGGAACCCGCGGGTGATCAAGACAGCGAAGATGATGAGCACCGCCGCCAGCCCAACGAGGCCGAGTTCCTCGCCGATGGCGGCGAGAATGTAGTCGGCGTGCGCGACGGGCACCATCTGCGGGTGTCCGAAACCCAGGCCGGTGCCTGTGATGCCGCCCCAGCTCAGACCGAACAGGGCCTGGGAGGGCTGGTAGCCCGTGGTGTCGTAGTTGGCCAGCGGGTCGAGGAAATTGGCCACGCGGTCCTGGATCTTCGAAGAGACCTTGTACACCGCGAGGCCGCCGACGGCGACCAGGCCCAGCCCGATGACGAGCCAGCTTGTGCGTCCGGTGGCGAAGTAGACCATGCCCAGCACGGTGGCGAAGAGCAGCAGCGCGGGGCCGAAGTCGTTGGACACGCCCATGATCACGATTGCGATGGCCCACACCATCAGGATCGGCGCGAGGTCGCGCAGGCGCGGGAACGTCATGCCGAGGAAGCGGTAGCCCGCCACTGTGAACAGGGAGCGCTTCTGCGCCAGAAGCTGGGCGAAGAAGAGCAGCAGGAGGATCTTCGAGAATTCGCCGGGCTGGATCGAAAACGGCCCGAGCCAGATCCAGATGCGCGCTTCAGCGTCGGGCGGCTGCGGCCACACGAGCGGGAGTGCGAGCAGGATGAGCCCGAGAAGCCCAAGCAGGTACGAGTAGCGGGTGAGTTCCCGGTGGTCGCGCACGATAAGCAGAGTGGCCACGAGGAACAAGATTCCCACCAGGGACCACATCATCTGGCGCGGGGCGAGCCCGAAATCCGTCTCGAGGTCGAGGCGGTAGATCATCACCAGGCCGATCGCGTTAAGCGTCGCGGCCAGCGGCAGCATCACCTGGTCGGCGTGCGGCGCGGCGTAGCACATGGCCACGTGCGCGATCGCGTAGACGCCGATGAACCCACCGACGAGCCACAGCATGTCCACCGTCAGCGCGTTGCCCTGCGACAGTTCCAGCCCAACGAGCATGAGCAGCAGCAGGGCTGCCGAGAGCACGAGCAGGAAGAGTTCGCGGCCGCGGGAGAAGAGCTGGCGCATCTACTTCACCTCCCGGCAGTTGCCGTCGTCGGTGGAGTCGACGCAGGCGGGCAGGGCTTCGTCGGCAAGCGAATTGAGCTGGTCCGTGACCTCCGCGTACGACCCGCTGCCGAGGTTGTCGACGCGGCTCTGCGTCGATTCAGGCAGGTCGCGCACAGCGAAGACATGGCAGTCGTCCGGCACGTCGCCAATTCCGACGAGGCGAATTTGGTTGTCGTTGTTGATGCACACCTGCTGGACGGGTTCGTGCATGTCACGGCCGAAAATGGTGGCGTCCATGCCTTGCTCGATGACGAATTCTTCGCGGTCGTTGACGGCCACGAAATACGTGTCGCCGCGCGCGGAATCGAACCACCACAGCCCACCGAGCGCCGCCAGCGCGAGCGCGAGAACGCCGATCACCCACGGCCACGCGGAGCGGCGCCGGTGATCATCCTCGTCGTCGGACGCGGGCTCCTCTTTCTTGCTTATCGACGACTCCCCCTTGTCCCTTTTCGCCCCCATCAGCTTCGCAGCGCGGCCCGCAGCGGTGTCCGGGTGCGTCGGCTCTTCGCCGGTGATCAGGGCGCCGGCTATGGCGGGAGCGGTGGGAAGCTCGGGGCTGTCCGCGTCGTCCGTGTCGACGACATCGGCGACGACGACCGTGACATTGTCCGGTCCGCCGGAGCGCAGCGCCAGCTCGATGAGGCGCGCGGCCGCTTCCTCTGGGGTGCCCTCCGCGAGGGTCGCTTCCATCGTGGAGTGGGTGACCGGGTCCGACAGCCCGTCGGAACACAGCATGAAGCGGTCGCCCGCCTTGACCGGCAGCAGCTCCAGGTACGGCTCGACCGGCCGGCCCGTGTAGGCCTTCAGGATGAGCGATTTCTGCGGGTGGGAAGAAACGTCCTCCGGCTGCAGCTTGCCGTCGTTGACTAGGGACTGGACGAAAGTGTCGTCTTCGGTGATCTGTGTCAACTCACCGTCGCGGAGGCGGTAGCCGCGGGAATCGCCGACGTGGATGAGCCCCATGTTCTCGCCGTCGAACATCAGCGCGGTGAGCGTGGTGCCCATGCCGTCCTGCTCTGGGTGCTCGGAGATGGAGTCGGAGATGGACGCGTTCGCGTCGTCGGCGGCCGCGCCGAGCAGCGCCAACGTGTCGGCGTCTGCCGGCTCGCGGTCGAGGTGCTCCATGTGCTCGACCATCAACTGGGAGGCGATTTCGCCCGCGGCGTGGCCGCCCATGCCGTCTGCGAGCAGCAGCAGGTGCGGGCCCGCGTAGGCAGAGTCCTCGTTGTTGTCGCGCACCAGCCCCCGGTCGGAGGCCGTGTGGAAGTTGAGCTTCAGGTTCGTCATGGCATCAACCTCACAATCGTGCGCCCCATTTTGATGTCGGTACCCACCTGGACGCGCTCAGGTTGGTCAATGCGGATTCCGCCGACAAACGTGCCGTTTCGCGAATCCAAGTCTTCCACGAACCAGTCGGATCCGCGGCGGAATAGGCGGGCGTGGCGCGAAGAAGCGAAATCGTCGCCCAGAACGAAATCGTTGTCGTCAGCTCGGCCCAGCGAGAGGTCCTCCACCGTGGAAATATTCATGTGGGAGCCGCGCAGCGGGCCCTCCACCACGACGACCTCGTGCGCCTTCTCGCGGCGCGTCGACGCCGGCACGGGTGCTCCACCGCTGCGGCGCTGCGCCACCTCCGCGGACTTGATGTCGCGGCGCTGCACAGCCAGCACCACGAAGATGAACAGCCACAGAAGAATGAGGAGGCCGAAGCGCGCTCCGAGCATCAGTGCAGAATCCATGAGTCAGCTAGCCCCCTTACTGTTCGGCCTGCCCAGCAGGGTAGGGGCGCGGGCCCGCGATGCGCACCTCGATATTCGAGTGACCCACCGTGATCACGTCGCCGTCGGCGAGCTCCCAGTTCTCCACCGGCTGGTCGTTGACAGTGGTTCCGTTCGTGGACTGCAGGTCCACAAGAAACGCCGTGGTGCCGTCCCAGATGATCTCGGCGTGCTGGCGGGACACGCCTGTGTCCGGGAGGCGGAAATCGCAGTCGTTGGAGCGGCCGAGAATAGTCGAGCCCTCGTGCACCGGGTACGTGCGGGAGGTCCCGTCCAGCAGGAGCAGACTTACCGCGGCGCTGCCGTCGGGGGCACCGTGAGCGTCTGTCGCGTATGGCTGGTTCATGGCGTGCGCCTCCTGGTGGTGTGGGGAACGGTCGGGCAAAATCGCGTCGAACCCGCTATCGACGTCCGGCTCCTCGTCGACGTACGACGACACGCGCAGCTGCCCGGTCCGCAGACCTGACTCCTCCGCGACGCGCACGACGACAGGACCGTACAAGCCGATGTTCTGGTTGCGGATGAAACGGGTGAGCTGGCCTGCGAGGTTGGTGGGCAGGTCCGGGTCCTGCGACAAATTCTCCAAGTCCTTGCTGGACACTCCGATCGCGAACACGTTCGGCGTGATCAGCTCGTCGTACTCGTTGTTGAACAGTCCGTCGTGCATTTCCTGCTTCAGCAGCTCTTCCAGCTCCGCCGGAACAACGCGCCCGCCGAAAACAGCGGCGAAACCGTTATCCAGGCCGCGCTGCAACGAACTGTCCACTTTGGCCAACCGGTCCATCAGGCCCATCCGCCCACACCTCCTCTCAGCGTGCACTCCCAGCAGTAATGTTTCGACAGATAGTATAGGGTTCCAGGTTCCAACAACATAGCTGCAAAGCCGAAAACCGCTCTCTGCCAGTCAATTTGGAGTTTCCCGGAGTGCGCGTGCTATGTTTACTTAGTCGCCCGCCCGGGTGGCGGAATTGGCAGACGCGCTGGCTTCAGGTGCCAGTGTTCGCAAGAACGTGGGGGTTCAAGTCCCCCCCCGGGCACGAACGCAAGGCCCGTCGATAAGCGAAATGCTCCTATCGGCGGGCCTTTCGCTTTAGACTGGCGCGCATGCCGACTACCCCCATCCCCGGATATCTGAATGCCATCCTCGACGAGGTCCGCGATATCACCGACGGCGAGAACGCGGGCTATATCGAGACGCTGCGCAACGCCGACCCCGACAAGCTTGCACTCGCGCTGTGCACGCGCAGCGGCAACGTCTACTCGGTGGGGGACGACGACTACGAGTTCTCCATCCAGTCCATCTCCAAACCCTTCGTCTACGCCATCGCGCTCGACCAGGGCGGGGTGGAAAACGTCCACAGCGTCGTGGGCATGGAGCCGTCCGGCGAGGCATTCAACGAGCTGTCGCTCGATGACGACACGAAGCGCCCCACCAACCCCATGATCAACGCCGGCGCCATCGCCGTGAACCAACTCGTGGCCGGCACCGATGCCCCGGTCGAGGAGCGCTCCGCCATGGTCTTGGAAGTTTTCTCCAAGCTGGCGGGGCGCCAGCTGCGTTTCAACGAGGAGATCATTTCCGCTGAGCTCGACACCGCCGACCGAAATATGGCGCTCGCTCACATGCTGCGCGTCTACGGCATTATCGAAGACGATGTCGACGACGCTGTGACCAGTTATATCCGGCAGTGCTCCATCATGGTCACCGTTAAAGACCTGGCGGCCATGGCCGCAACGCTCGCGAACGGCGGCGTGCAGCCTGTCACCGGCGAAAAGGTGCTCAGCTCCGACGCCTGCCGTCTCACCCAGTCCGTCATGGCGTCCGCCGGAATGTACAACGGCTCCGGCAAGTGGATGAGCACCGTCGGCATCCCCGCCAAGTCCGGCGTGGCCGGCGGCCTGATCGGAACCCTGCCCGGCCAGCTCGGCGCCGCGTCGCTGTCTCCGCGCCTGAACGAGAAGGGCAATTCCGTCCGCGGCGTGGAGATCTTCCGCCGGATGTCCAAGTCGCTCGGCCTGCACATGATGGGCTCGCACTATTACTCCGCGCCGGGCATCCGGTCGGTGCGCCGGGAGGGCGAGACTCACGTCGTGCGACTGCAGGGCATGATCAACTTCACCGCCGCCGAGCAGATCCTGCACGAGCTCGTCGAGCGTGAACTCGTCGGCGACGAGCTTGTCTTGGATTTCTCCCACGTGACCTCGTTCAACCTGGCTGGCCGCCGCCTGATCAAGGAGGGCCTGCGCCAATTTCGCGAGGACGGCTTCGACGTCGCCGTCTACGACCCGGACAACGCCATGCCGGACTATGAGTTTTCCGACGGCACCACCGTCGAGTCCATCCAGGACTTTTCCGATTCCTTCACCGTTTCCGCCTCCAGCAAGGACGCGTACAGCGTCGTGTCGCAGCCGCAGGAGTGGTGGGAGGACGACGAGGCGGGCGAGTTCGACGCCGCCGAGTTCACCGTCGACCAGGACGACGACGCCCAGCGCGTTGTCCTGCACAGCGAACCCATGGGGGAGGACTTCATCTTCGACTTCGACGAGGAGGAGGACGGCAGCACCCGCGTGCGCCTCACGCACCGCGGTCTGCGCCCCAATTTCGAGGAGGCCGCCGAGCGCTGGCACGAGCGCATCCGGAACCGCCTCGAACCGCTGATCAACAAGGAGGACTAACCCCAGTCGCCGAGCGCGCCCTCCAGCGCCCCCAGCGCGGCCGCGGCGATCGGCTCCCTCGCCTCATTCGGGCAGCCCGCGTCCACCCAGTCCAAGCACACCGCCTCGACGAACCCCAGGAAGCCGGACACAGCGATCGGACGGTCCCCGACCACGCCAAGCAGCTTGTCGACGACCCCGTCCCTCCTCTCAATCCCCACGAACTGCGCCTCAGCCGGGGTGTCTCCCCGCGTGACCGCCGCCCACGACAGCGGGTCCGCCGCGATGTGGTCGAGGTAGCTCACAAGCAGCGCCCGCACCGTGTCCCGTCTCGGCGAATTCGGCGGCAACTGGGCCGCCGCCCTCCCCATCTCTTCGTCCAGACGGTCCAAACGGCGCTCCACCACCGCCGCGTAGATCTCCGCCTTCGACGGGAAGTGGTGGAACAAGAGCCCCTCGGAGACCCCGCATGCCTGCGCCACTGCGTGCGTGGAGACACCGTTGTATCCATGCTCCGCGAACATAGCGCCCGCGACATCCAGGATCTGCGCCCGCCGCTGCACGACCGGCAACCTGCGCCTGAGAGCCCGCGCTTCCTGTTCAACCATGGTCAGAACACTAACATCGGGTTGGTACCATCGAGACCATTATTGAGCTGCGCTCAGTACGCGCTCGGTACAGCTAGAGGCAGGAGGATTCATGCTCGACAGCACGACCGGAACGATCTGGTGGCACGTCTACCCCCTCGGCGCGACTGGGGCCCCGATCCGCGGACGCACCGGGGACGGCTCCGATGCCGCGCCCCGCCTGCGCCAGCTCGAGCCCTGGCTCGACTACCTCATCGAGCTCGGTTGCGACGGCCTGCTTCTCGGCCCCATTTTCGAATCCGTCGCCCACGGCTACGACACCCTTGACCACTACCGCATCGACGCACGCCTGGGCACCAACGAGGACTTCGACTGGCTCATGGGCGCCTGCCGGCAGCGCGGCATCAAAGTGATGCTCGACGGGGTGTTCAACCATGTGTCGGCGACGCACGCGGCCGTCGATAAGCAACTTGCTGGCAGCACGAACTGGGAAGGCCATGACGAGCTGGCTACATTGCACCACGACGATGAACGCGTGCGCGACATGGTCGCCGACATCATGAAGTTCTGGCTCGCGCGCGGTATCGCCGGCTGGCGCCTCGACGTCGCGTACTCGGTCCCGCCCGAATTCTGGTCCGACGTGCTCGGCCGTGTCCGCGCCGACTACCCCGACGCGCTCATCCTCGGCGAAGTCATCCACGGCGACTACGCCCAGATTGCGCACGACGGCACCCTCGACGCCGTCACCCAGTACGAGCTGTGGAAAGGAATCTGGAGCTCGCTTCACGACACCAATTTCTGGGAACTCGACCACGCCCTTGAGCGCCACCGCGACGTGTCCGCCCAGCTGCTCACCAACACATTCATCGGCAACCACGATGTCGACCGGATCGCCAGCAAAATCGGCCAGGACAAAGAAATCCTCGCGCTGGCCATCCTGCTGACCCTGCCCGGCATGCCCAGCATCTACTGCGGCGACGAACAAGGCTTCGAAGGCGTCCGCGGCGAAGGATTCAGCGCTGACGACGCCGTCCGCCCGCCGCTTCCCGCCACCCCCGGCGAGCTCTCCGACCTCGGTGCTTGGATCTTCCGCGAACACCAAGCGCTCATCGGCCTACGCCGCCGCAACCCGTGGCTCACCGGCGCCGACCTGGAAGTTCTCGACAAAACCAACGAGACCATCAGCTACCGCGTCTTCGCCGACAACGAGCAATTGCTTATCGACGCCTGGCTCACCCCCGCCCCCGGCATCCGCATCCGCTCCGCCGCTGATGCCGTCGACGGGGCAGCCGACACCTCCGCCGAGACCGTCTACGAATGGACCCCTTAAACCTCGCTTTCGCGACTTACGAAGCGCCCCGGCGCCTTCCACCCTCCGGGTATCCCTGCCCGGTGTATTGCTGCACAGTGCTCACAATCTTCCTTCAACGAATCCGACTGTAGGACTGCGTTCGAACACCACGATCAACCGATCCGGTGACCAACAGAAAATTTTCGCTTTTATGGAACCGCAGGTTGAACCACCTTTTTGCGCGCTAGCTCTGCGCTGAATTGTGGATAACTCGGGTTATCCACAGGCATTTTCGTCGCCTATGTCGTTTTTCCTTGACTCCGTTTAGCGTGTGGGGCATGAGCGATTTTGACGCGTTTCTTGGAACTCTTGGTAGCCCGATGGTTATCCTGGCTGGTTTCGACCGTCAGGCTGCTCGTGCTGCCGGCGTCAAGCCCACCACGTATGTCGAGTGGGAAAAGGCTTATGAGGTCTACTTCGGTGCGACCCGGTTTCGCCGCCAGCAAGCCAATGCCGTTCGTGTTGCTAGGCAGACGGGGAAGTCTCTGGATCAGATCCTGTTCATTGAGCAGCAAGTGCGTGCTGTGTCTTCCGACCGGGAGACATGGAAACTCCGCCTCGCCCTGCTATCCGTGCGGGGCGACTACAAGACGCTGCAGCGCCGCGCCAAAGACATCGTCCCCGACCCGGACGCCGATAAACCCGCCCCGGAGTCCACGGTCCGGTTTGGCCGGACGCGGAAAGGCAAACGCACGGTCATCGCCACCGGCGCCGAACGCGTTATCGCCGACCTGGAACACGCCCTGCGGGCAAAGCTCGACCCTGACCGCCCTGAGGGCCCGCAAATGTATGAGGCGTTCGCGGAGTTGCTGCGCGGCGGTGCCGGGGTTGCGGAGTCTGTGCCGCGGCCGTTGATCCAGGTCCCGCTTTCCGAGCACATCAGGATCCTGGCAGGCGAGGGGGATGAGACGATCCTGGGCCTGTCGGATGGCACCACGATGACTGGTGCGGAGTATCTGACTCACTATTACTCGAAGGATTTGGAGGTGGCGTTGTTCCACCCGCAGGCAGGTGCAGTGAACCTGTACCACGCGAAGCGGTTCGCCAACGCCAAGCAACGCGACCTGGCCCGTGCGACGTTGACGACGTGTCCGGTGCCGGATTGCCGGCACGCGGCGGATAATTGCGAGGTCCACCACATCACACCGTGGGCGCGTGGCGGGCCGACGAACATGGACAACCTGTCGGTGTTGTGCAGGTACCACAACCGCACCAACGACGACGACCCCCACAGACACCACCGGGGTCGAATACACATCCGCAACGGCACCCCGACATGGGTCTCCCCGCGCGGAACACCAGTACCGAACACCACCCACCAATACGGTGCCATGCACCTGTTATTCGGAAACTAGCTCGGAACCTGACTCACACCACCAGGCCGAGGGCGAAACAGCCCTGCGGCCATATCGGTGTGCCCAAAAAGAAACGACAAAACCGGGCCCCGAAACATCGGAACCCGGTTCGATCGGCGTGGGCTTTTAGTACATGCTCATGTAGCCCTATAGGCGCGCCTGATTGTGCTTAGCGCATGAGGTCGCGGCCGTACTTGAGGGCGAAGGTCAGAGCCTGCGCCCACCGCTCGGGAGCGATGCCGTCGGGGCCGGCGATGGGGACGATGCGCTGCTCGGCGACGGTGCGGGACTCGGTGTACTTGAGCAGTCCGCCGTCGCCGTGGCGCCGGCCGACGCCGGAGCGCTTCCAGCCGCCCATCGGAGCACCAACGGAGGACCAGCCCGCGCCGTAGCCTTCGTTGATGTTCACGGTGCCTGCCTGCAGCTGCGACGCGATCTTGTGGGCGGTGGACGGCTTGCCGAACACCGACGCATTCAGGCCGTAATCCGTGTCGTTGGCCTTGGCGATAGCTTCCTCGTGGGAGTCGACGACCTCGATGTAGACGACGGGGCCGAAGACCTCCTCGCGGTACAGCCGGGCATCTTCGGGCACGTTGAGCAGTACGGTCGGAGCGTAGAACGCGGGGCCGAGGTCGGTGAGACGCTTGCCGCCGGTGGCGACGGTCGCGCCCTTGCTCACCGCGTCTTCGACGAATTCGGCGACGGTGTCGGCCTGGTCTTCGTTGATGAGGGAGCCCATGTCGATGTCCCAATCGTGGCCGCCGCCAATGCGCATCTTTTCGACGCAGCGCACGAAAGCCGGAATGAACTCGTCGGCCACAGCGCGGTGGACGTACATGCGCTCGATGGAGATGCACAGCTGGCCGGTGTTGGAGAAGCAGGCGTGGCGGACGCCGCTGACGACCTTGTCCACGTCGGCATCGGCGGTGACGATCAGCGGGTTCTTTCCGCCGAGCTCGCCGGAGAAGCCGATGAGGCGCTCGCCGGCCTGGGAAGCGAGCTTCGCGCCGGTCTCGGAGGAGCCGGTGAACATGAGATAGTCGGCTTCCTGCACGAGCAGCTGCCCGACTTCGCGGCCGGAGCCGGGGACGACGTTCAGTACGTCCTTCGGCAGGCCGGCTTCGGCGAAGAGCTCGGCGGCGCGCAGCGCGGTCAGCGGGGTGGAGGAGTCGGGCTTGAGCACGACGGTGTTGCCGGCGAGGATAGCGGGGATCGCATCGGAAAGCGCGAGCACGAGCGGGTAATTCCACGGTGCGATGATGCCGACAACGCCGACAGGGGCGTGCTCGACGCGGGTCTTCGTCGCGATCGGCAGCGCGACCTTGGCGCGGTCGCTTCTCAGCAGCTTCCCGGCGCGGTACGCGTAGTGGCGGGCGGTCAGCGCGCTGTCGAGCACCTCTTCGAAGGCGGAGCGGCGGTTTTTGCCGTTCTCGTCCTGGATGAGGTCGAGCAGCTCCTTTTGGTGCTTCAGCACGAGGTCGTGGTAGCGCAGCATGATTTTTTTGCGCTCTTTGACCGGGGTGGCGGCCCATTCGGGCTGTTTGGCGCGGGCGCGCTCGATGTACTCGCGGGCGGTGTCCGCAGAGTGGTAGTTCGTGGTGCCGACGATGGTGCCGTCAGCAGGGTTTTTGATGGTCTTGGTCGAATTGTCCTGGTTAAGCAGCGTCGTCATAGTCCCCAAAGATAATGCACGGGCACCGCCCCGCACAGGTGCTTTGGCGAGAAAAATTAAACGCCCAGGAAGCGCCGCACGAGGCTGCGGTATGCGCGGGCGGTGAGCTCGACGTCTTCGACGTGGACGAATTCGTCGTGGGAGTGGAGTTGGTCGAGCACTTCGCCGAATCCGCGTCCGGCGGCGTGCAGCGCGAATCCGTAGCCGACCCCGCCCAGCCGTCGCCCGAAGCGCAGGTCGGAGCCGCCGGCAGCGATGGTGGGCACGATGTCGGCGTCGGGGAAAAATTCGCGGTAGGTGTCCACGATGGCGTCGTAAAGCGGGCCCGATGCGGGCGAGACGGTCGCTTCTTCGGTGATCAAATGCTCGACGTGGACGCGTTCGGCCAGGTCGCCCAGAGCTTCAAGCAGCAGCTTATCGACGTCCTCCTGCCCCTGCCCCGGCAGCGGCCTGATATCCAGCTCCACGTATGCCGTGGACGGGAGCACGTTGATCGCGCCGCCGGCGCGCAGGACAGTGGGGGAGACGGTGAGGTGGCTCATGGCGTGCGAGTAGCGGGCGAGCGGGCCGAATGCCTCGTAGTTCTCGCCGGCGATGAGCGCCGCCTCGGTCTCCGGGTCGAAGCGGAAGGAGCGGACGTAGCCCTGCCAGATATCGTCGGACACGACGTCCGGTTCAATCGCTGCGAGGCGCCGTGCGACTTCGCCGATGAGACCGACCGTGATTTCCCGGCCGTACGGCGCTGAGCCGTGACCCGCGTCCCCGTGAATGGTGATGCGTCGCTGAGCTGCGCCTTTCTCGCCGACGACGACCACGATCGCGTCGCCGCCGCCCGAACCTTGCACCGGGATATGCGACCCGCCCGTCTCCGAGAGGCAGTTGCGCCAGCTGAACGCCTCGGGCTCGTTCTTCGCGATCCAGCCCGCGCCCAGACCTCCGCGCGCCTCCTCGTCGGCGCAGGCGACGAAGGTAAGGGTGCCGCGCGGCGGGTTCCCGTCCTGCGCCGCGAGTGCGACGTCCCTGGTCACGGCGGCCATCGCCGCGGTGATGAACAGCATGTCGGTGGCGCCGCGGCCGTAGATGCGCGCGCCGTCCTCCGCTTCCACGACGTCGGCGCCGAAGGGGTCTTTAGTCCACTTCTCCTCGTCGACGGGCACGACGTCGGTGTGGCCCAGAAGCGTCAGCGGCTCGGCGTCCGGGTCGGTGCCCGGCACCGTGAACGCGACGGAGACGCGTCCCGGGTGCGGCTCGAAGCGGCGCACTTCAACACTGTCGCCGACGTCCGCGAAGAACTCCTCGAGGGTCTCCGCGTTGCGCACTTCGTCGCCGGAATCCGCGGTCAAGTCGTTGACGCAGGCGTTGCGGATGAGCTGCTGCAGCAGCTTGATCGTCGTCTGTTCCAGGGTGCGCTCGGGCGTTTGGGTCACTGGTTCTCCTCGTTTTCCTCGTCCTTGACCATCGGCATGTCGTGCATGTCCTCGCCGATCTTCGGTTCGCTGGCGCTCTCGGAATCCTCGGTGTCCGGTTGGCCAACTTGGCCAGCGTGGTCGGCCTGGTCGGCTTGCTCAGCCTGCTCCGCCTTCAATTGCAGCTCAGCGGATGACTCCGCAAGCAGCGCGGCAATTTGGTCGAGGGCGTCCTGGCAGTCCTGCTCGGAGCCGTCGAGGGAGCGGGCAGCGATGGCGACGCCGTAGTCGGTATCGCCGGCGGTGAAGAAGCCGAGCTGTCGGACATGGAAAGAACCGTCGTCGGCGTCGGACCAGCCGCCCTTGAACGGCAGGTCGTCAATGGTGCCCAGGCCGTAGCTGTGCTCGGCGTCGATCTTGTGCATCTCCTGGATGACGGGGTTGTCGGCGGGCACGGACGCCAAGTGCTGGGCGTAGCGGGCTTGGGCGGGGATGGGCCAGTTGGTCATGCCGAAGGCGGGCTCGACATGGACAGACACGCCTGCCTTGGCGATCTCGTCGCCGACGAGCTGGCTAGCTTCCGCGTCGGAGCCGAGGCAGCGCCAGAGGTAGTAAGCGGCGTCGTTGTCCGACCACTCGATGGCTGCGGTGGTCTGCTCGACGACGAAGTCCTTGTCGTCGCAGTGCTCCCAGGCAGTCAGGGCGATGGGGACCTTGATGGTGGACCAGGCAGGCAGGACGCCGCCAGAGCCGGAGTTGGTGGGGGGAGTGGAGCCGTCGAAAAGCGAGAAGCTTGCTTGCGTGTTGGTGGCGGCCTCAATCTCGGCGATCTTTCCGTCGAGCCCCTCGAAGTGCGGTGCGGCGGACTCGGGCGCTTCGCTGTCGGCGGGGGCGGAGGGCGGAGCCGGATCGGCGGGCTCGGGCGCAGGCCCGGAACACGAGGAAAGAGCCAGGGGAAACAGCGCGAGCAGAGCCGCTAGACGACGCTTCCCGGATGCGGTGTTGATCACAGCATTGCACTTTAGCTCGTCGGTTTCTGTGTTTCAGTAGGGTTGGGCGCATGGGAGCGTTAGAGCTTGTGGGAAGCGTTGACGGGGCCGTCGATAAGCTGATCGAGCTATACACTGCTGCCTGCGATGTCGCGCGCGACGGCGGGGACTACGCGCAGGTGTTGTACCCCAAAATCGCGGTGGACATCAAGGAATGGAAGCCGATCGACCGCTCCCAGCCCTTCGGCTACGTCGACGAGGCCGGGGTGTATTCGGCGGCGGTGTCGCGCCCGGACCTCATGTCGGACTACCTGCGCCACCAGTTGCGCTGCCTGACGGACAACTACGACGCGGAAATCTCCGTCGGCTACTCCGACATCGGGATCGCGCCAGAGTACATCCGCGGCGCACAGCGCAGGCCGGACGCGAAAACTCCGCGCCCCACGCTCGACGACGTGCACGACGCGATTATCGACGGCGACTGGGACGCCTTTCACGGTCCCGAGAAGCCGCTGTTCCACTTCGGGCCGCAACGTTTCGACATCGCCTGCGCGCGCATCGAGCACTACACCGGCATCGAGGTCGACTCGGTCCAGAAATTCATCCTGTTCACGAACTACGAGATGCACACGCGCGAATTCGTGAAATTCGGGCTGAGCCAGCTTGCCGACGACGCCACGCGCTACAACGCGCTAATCCTCCCCAACGGGACCCGCATCGAGCGCGGCGACGTGGACGACATCGACGCGCTGGCGATGAACCTCGCCTCGAAGTACCAGATGCCGCGCTTCGATCTCGTAGCCGACGGCAACAACGGCGTGACCATGATCAACATCGGCGTCGGCCCGTCGAACGCGAAGACGATCACGGACTGTCTGGCTGTCCTGCGCCCCGAATGCTGGATCATGATCGGCCACTGCGCCGGCCTGGACGCCCGCATGCGCATCGGCGACCTCATCCTGGGCAACGCGTACGAGCGCCGCGACCACGTCCTGCACAGCCACATCGACCCCGAAACGCCCATTCCCGCCGTGCCGGAAATCCAGCGGACGCTGGAGAAATCCGTGAAGAAGATCTACGGCGAGGAAGAGCAGTCGCTCATGCGCACCGGTACGGTGCTGTCCACCGACGACCGTAACTGGGAGTGGCAGGCCCCGCGCGATCTGTGGGAATGGCTGCGGAATTCGACGGCGGCGGCGGTGGACATGGAGTCCTGCACCATCGCCGCGAACGGCTACCGCTACCGAGTGCCTTACGGCACTCTGCTTGCCGTGTCCGACCTGCCGCTGCACGCCGTGCCGAAGCTGCCGGCCGCCGCGCAGGCCTTCTACTCCAACTCGAAGGAAGCCCACGTCATGTGTGCGGTGCGTGCCGTGGAGCGCCTGGCCAAGAACCCGGAGCGACTGCGCACCCGCAAGCTGCGTCACGCGCTGGGCGAGGTTCCGTTCCGGTGACATCCAGCTTCCCCGAGCCAGAATTCACCGACCCGGCGGTCGAGCTCGCCCACCGCAGCGCGATCCGCTCCATCGAGCGCGTGGTGCACGAGACCGCGACGCCGACGCCGCCAGACCAGGCGCTCGACTACGTCGCAGACCTGTTGCGGAACGGTCCGGCGCTCATCGTCACGGGTGCAGGGGTGTCAACAGCTTCAGGCATCCCGGACTACCGCTCGCCGGGCGGCCGCTTGTCCAAGGGCCGCCCGATGACGTACCAGGAGTTCGCGCACTCGCGTGCTGCGGTCCGCCGCTACTGGGCGCGCGCGTACGTGGGCATCCGGCAGATGCGCGCCACGTCGCCGAACCGCACGCATTTCGCGCTCGTGGAGCTGGAGCGAGCCGGGCTGATCAGCGGAATCATCACCCAAAACGTTGACGGGCTCCACGCGGAAGCCGGCTCCCGCAACGTCATCGCCCTCCATGGGGACATGGAGCACGTCGTGTGCCTCGATTGCGGTTTCAAGGAAGCACGCTCGCTTTTCGACGCCCGCCTCGAGCAGGCCAACCCCGGCTACCTGCAATCAGTCCTGGTGGACGAGTCTATGATCAACCCCGACGGCGACGTCGAACTGCCGGAGCAGGCTGTCCAGTCCTTCACCATGGTCGACTGCACGCAGTGCGGGGGCTGGCGCATGAAGCCGGACGTGGTCTATTTCGGGGAGAACGTGCCGGGGGAGCGTCGAAAAGCGGCCGCTGAGTGGCTGGATGCCTCGACGTCCCTGATCGCGGTGGGCACTTCGCTGGCTGTGATGAGCGGATACCGCCTGGTCCTCGACGCGCGCGGCGCAGGCAAACCCGTCGCCGTGATCAACGGCGGGCCCGGGCGCGCCGACACGAAAGCCGCGGCCGTGTGGCGCACCGACGTCGGCGACGCCCTCGACGCGATTTTGGATGCCCTCGACATCTAGCGCGCCGACCGCACACAACGGGCCTTGAGCGGGGTAGCGTTCAATGCGTGAAACAGCTGGCAGGACGTACGACCGTAATCGCAAGCCTAAGTGTGCTTGTGGTGCTCATCGCGCTGCGCTACGCGGCCAACTACGAGTCCCTGAACAGCGTGTTCAAGACTGATGTGCCGCTCGACCTGTGGATCTACATGCGCGGCGGCGAGCGCGTCACCGACGGGGTGAACCTCTACGAAGGCGCCATCTACAACGACCTGCCGTTCACGTACCCGCCGTTCGCGGGCATGATCTTCGCGTGGGTGAGCATGCTTGACGACGCCTCCGTCACCGCCATCTGGCACACCACCACCATTGCGTGTGTCATGGTCGTCGTCTGGCTGTGCCTGCGGCGGATGAAAGTCGACGTGAACCCGATGTCCTTCCTGCTGATCATCCCGCTGCTCGCCGCGTTCTTCCTGCTCGGCACCGAGCCCCTTCACGCCACGATGTTCTGGGGGCAGATCAACGTGGTGCTCATGCTGCTCGTGTGCCTCGACTTCCTGCCGCTGAAATACCGGCTGCCCGGCATCGGCGTCGGATTGGCCGCCGGGTTGAAACTGACGCCCGCGTTCTTCGGCATCCTGTTCCTCATCCAGCGCCGCTGGTGGGCCGCTGCCGGCAGCTTCCTGACGTTCCTGGTCACCGTCGGTCTCGGATTCCTGGCGGTCCCCGATGCGAAGGCTTTCTGGTCCGACGCCATTTTCAACTCCGGCCGCGTCGGCGACCACACCAACCCCGGCGCCCAGTCCTTGAAATCCGTGCTGGTGCGCAACCTCGGTGTTGAATCCGCCGACATGTGGATGCTCGCCGTGATCGCCGCCGTCGCCGTCGTCGCGTACGCCGCCTGGCTGGCCGTCAAGCTCGACTGCATTCCGGCCGCCGTCGGCATCACCGGCTTCGGAGCGTGCCTCGTTTCCCCATTCACCTGGTACCACCACTGGGTGTGGATCATCCCCGTCGCCGTGACCGTCTTCGTCGCCGCGAACCAGGCTGCAGCCCATTTTGCCTGTGGAAACGCCGCGCGATGGCAGTTCGCTGGGCTGCTGTCCGTCGGCGCGCTCGTCTTGGTGTCGGCGCCGTTCGTGGGCATCAGCGTCGCCGCTAACCTGTTGATGGAATGGAACCCCGACCGGGGCTTCTCCTGGATGTACGTGCCGGGTGCGCTGGTGTTCCTCGCGGTCTTCCTCATCTACGCCCTGGTGGAACGACGCCGTATCGCGCTCGCGCGAGACCGCAGGTGGCTAGAGCTGCAGCGCGCTGAACTCGGTGTGGGGTAGCGCGCGGAGATGCCGGGCGGTGCGCCCGGGCAAGAGCTAGGGTAGCTGGACGGCCAGAGGCTCACGCAGCACGAGGTCGAGAGCGACCGCGCGGGCGATGTCGCGCACCATCTCGCGGTGGGTGGGGATCATGCGGAGGCGGGCGTCGGCACCATTGGGGAGCGTCTGGCGGACGGTGCGGGCGAAAATGGCGGGGGCCTTGGAGTCGTCGATGAAGGCGGAGCCGGCGACGACGAGCGTGGAGGCGCCGTTTGCGGCCATCAACCGCGCGGCGACAGTGCCGAGGTTCGCGGCGCGGCGGTCCAGGGCAGTACGGATGGGGGGTTGGGTGTGGGAGAGGGAGACGGCGTCGTTAAGCGATTGCCCGTGTTTGCCGATGCTTGCGAGCAGACCGTGCGTTGTGAGGTCCTCGCGGTCGACGGCGATGGGCACGACGCGTTTGTCTTCCGTGACGGCGGCGCCGATGGAGTCGTCGGCGAAGATCGCCATGATGGGTGCGTCGCCGATAATCTCGCCGGACTGGATTTCGGAGCCGATGATCGCGGCGACCGCGGACGAGACGGTGACGGGCACCGCGAATTGCTCGCTGAGCTGAGCGCCGATATTGACGTCGTGCCACCCGAGGTTCGGCGCGCTGACGACGCCGTCCGGGCTGACCGCGCCGGACGTGGTCACGCCGACGGTCGCGAGCGGGCGGTCGAGGTCGGCCATGAGGCGGTTGAGTCCCGCCATGATGTGCTGGATGAAGTCGTCCTGGCTGAGATTCGCGACGGGCAGGTCGACGTCGGCGTCGCGGATCGTGCGGCCTTTAATGTCGAAGAGCGCGATGTACGTCGCGGTGGTGCCCACGGAGATGCCGGCGAAGACGGGCTCGAGTTCGGCGAGCTCGAGCGGGATGATGGGGCGGCCGCGGCCCTGCGATTTCGACAGGTCCATGCGTTCGTTGACGAAGCCGGCGGACATGAGCGCGGCGATAGCGCGCGTCACGGTGGGCTGCGAGAGACCGGTTGCCGCGACGAGCTCGCTGCGCGAGGTCACGGAGTTCAACCTCACCAAGTGCAAGCACTTCGCGGCAGGGTTCTGGGGGCGTGAGAACGCAGACCACGAGGATTTCATGCATCCTATCTTAGAACGCGACTAGACCATGTTGTCCATTCGGGGCCTGATTCACTGAACCAAGCGGACTATTTCGCGTCTCTGGGCCGGGTCCCGGCTGCTTCCCGAATGCAGAAACCGCCCCGACACGGTTAGACTCTGCACTCATGAGTGAACGCGCCCCATCGCTCCTAGACGCGACGTGCGAGGATTTCGTGTACGATCTCGCCGAGCTCTCGCCGACGCTCGCGACGGAGCTCGGCATTGCCGGCCACGACGACCAGCTGCAGGACTTCAGCCCGCAGCACTGGAACGACATCGCGGACCGCATCCGCGACCTCATCGCGGACGTCGACGCGCTTCACGACGGCACCGACGCCTCCGACGACGACGACGATTTCGACGAGGTCGATTACGTCACCGGCGCGATCCTGCGTGACCGCATGCTGGTGGAGCTGGAGCTGCACCACCGCGGCGAGAATCTGCGCATGCTCAACAACGTCACGTCGCCGGTGCAGATCATCCGCAACGCTTTGCGGGTCATGCCGAAGGAGACGGCGGAGGACCTGGACAATCTAGCGGAGCGCATGCTGCATGTGCGGCGGTCGCTGGCGGGCTACCGTGAGTCGTTGGCGGAGGCGGCGGGGCAGGGCGATGTGGCCTCGCAACGCCAGATCGATGCTGTGATCAGCCAGTGCGAGGCGCTCGCGGAAGACGGCTCGTTGCTTGAGTCGATGGGGCTGGCGATTGATTCGGAGCCGGTGTCGCAGGCGAAGAATGCGTTCGCCGAGATGGCGGATTGGCTTTCGACTGAGCTCGCGCCGCTGGCCTCCCACGAGGATTCGGTGGGGCGCGACCGCTACGAGCTCTTCTCCCAGTTCTTCCTGGGCCGCGAGATCGACCTCGATGAGGCGTATGCGTGGTCGCTGGATGCGCTGGCACAGATCGTCGAGAGGCAGCAGAAGGTCGCGCACGAGCTGTTCAGCGAGGAATGCACAGCGCGCGGCGCTTATCGACGGCTCGATGAAGACCCCCACTACACCCTCACCGACAACGACGTCCTGGTGGAGTGGATGCAGAAAGTCTCCGACCAGATGATCGAACGCCTCGACGGCGAAATGTTCACGCTGCCGGAAGAGGTCAAGCACCTGGACTGCCGCGTCGACGCCGCTGGCACCGGCGGAATGATGTACACTGCCCCGTCCGAGGACCTCGCGCGCCCCGGCATCCTGTGGTGGTCGGTCCCGCAAGGCCAGGACGGCTTTCACGCGTGGCACGAGCTTGCCCGCATCTGCCATGAGGGCGTGCCCGGTCACCACGTGCAGCAGAGCATCGCGATGGCGCAGCGCTCCACACTGAACCTGTGGCGCCGCACCCTGAACTGGAATGCCGCCCACGGCGAAGGCTGGGCCGTCTACGCCGAGACCCTCATGGAAGACTTGGGCTATTTCGACGACCCCGGCTACCGCATGGGCCTGCTCGACTCGCTGCGGATGCGTCTCGCGCGCGTTGCCGTCGACATCGGCGTCCACCTGGGCAAGAAGACTCCCGACGGCACCGGCCACTGGGACGCCTCCTACGCCAAGGCCTTCCTGCGCGACAACACGGCTATGAACGAGCAGAACCTGAGCTTCGAGCTCGACCGCTACATGGGCTGGCCGGGTCAGGCGACTTCGTACGCCCTCGGTTACCGCGACTGGATGGACCTGCGCGAAAAGGCGCGCGAGCAGGGCATGACTCTGCGCGAATTCCACGACAAGGCGCTGCGCCTGGGCTCCATGCCGATGGACATGCTCGCGCGCGAGGTGCTCTGCCGTTAGGGAATAGACGCTAAGCCCTAGCGCTTCCCGCGCCTGTCGATCGCCCGCAGAATCTTCGGTAGCGACCCCGCGAACAGCAGGATGCAGATCAGGCGGATCAGCTGAAGCGCCACGACGGCCGGCCCGCCGCCACCTTCGGAGGACAGCGCCAGCACGGTCTCGATCGCGCCGGGGCTGGTGGCCAGGTAGCCCTCGAAGAACGTGATGTCCAGCCACACCGACACGACGGCGCCCATCGCGGCGCACGACACCATGACCACCACGATGAACGTGATGGTGGCGGGCAGCAGTGTGGCGAACCGTTTCAGCGCCGGCACGCTCAGTCCGCCGCCGCAGACCCAGCCGATGGACATGAACGCCGTGACGGCGAGCGGCTCCGGCGGGGCGATGGGCACGGGAAGCAGCGTCGCAATCACGGCGGTGAGGATCAGCGGCCCGAACACCGCCGGTGCCGGAAGGTGGACCTTGCGGGCGATGGGCTCGCCGATCAACGCGATGGCGATGACGAGCAGCCACATCCACCAAGTCACCTCCAGCCCGGCGGAGTGGTTCTCGCCGGGGTGGGTGAGAAACGACGCAACGAGGGGCAGGGTCATTGAGACAGCGAGCAACCGCAGGTACTGGGTGAGGGCGACGTAGCGCATGTCGGCGCCGAGTTCGTCGGCAAGCGTCATCATGATGGACGCGCCGCCCGACAGCATGGACAGGACGCCGGTCTCGCGGCTGACGGTGAGCTCGTCGCCGTGGCTTTTGCGCGCGGAGTATTGCGCAAGCGTGAGCCCGCCGACGAAGCCGATGCCGATGATCACGGCCGCTGAGACGAGCCCGGGTAGCAGGTAGTGCAGCAGTTCCGCGGGCGGGACCCCGGCGAGCGGCAGGGCGGCGAGCACGCCGATGATGCCGCGGCAGAAATTGTAGAACTTCGCGTTGACCTTTAGCTCGCGGCCTGTTCCCAGCGCTGAGATGCCGGACACCACGATCGCGCCGAGGATCCAGGCGGCGGGCACGTGGAGCCGGGCGAGCACGAATCCGAGGAGCACCGAGAGCGGTGCGACAATCATCCATCGGTTGCGTTGTTCCACGGTTGGTCATAGTAGCGTGGGGGTTCATGTTCGCTTTGTTGGTCGCCGCTGCAGCTCTCGCGGGCTGGGTCGATGCGGTGATCGGGGGCGGCGGGCTCGTCCTCATTCCGGTGCTGATGGCAGGCACGTCGATGCCGCCGGCGGCGATCTTGGCGACGAATAAAGTGGCGGCGGTCTTCGGCACGGCGTCCGCGGCCGTCACGCTCGTCCGCCGCGTGGGCGTGCCCCGCCAGACGTGGGGTTACGCGCTCATCGCCGGGGCACTGTCAGCAGTGGGTGCGCTTCTCGCGTCGCTTATCGACGCCTCCCTTCTCCGCCCCCTCATCCTCGTCCTCCTCATCGCCGTGGGCGTGTTCGTGGCGCTGAAACCGGAATTCGGCACGAGGCAGTCGCTGGAGGATCAACCGGTGCTCACCCCGCGCCGGGTTCTCGCCGCCGCTGGTTTGGTTGCCGTGATCGGGTTTTACGACGGAACCTTCGGCCCCGGCACCGGCATGTTCCTCATCATGGGATTCACGGCGCTGTTCGCCCAGAACTTCCTGCGCTCCGCCGCGATGGCCAAAGTGATCAACACCGCGACGAATCTCGGTGCACTGGCGGTGTTCATCGCAGGCGGGTTCGTCGACTGGCCGTTGGCTATCGCACTCGCCGTGGCCAATATCGTCGGCGCACAGATCGGAGCCCGCACAGTGCTGGGCGGCGGTGCGAAACTGGTGCGGTACGCCCTGCTCACGCTTGTGGTCGTGCTGTCGACGTATCTGGCGTTCCAGCTCTAGAGCCAGCGCAGCTCTCGGCGGAACCTACAGACAACCACAGAGATTCCTCAGCCGGCAGGGTTAGAGTCTCCGTTCATGATCACAACTAAAACGGCCATGGCGGTGACGGTGGCAGCTGCGGAGGATGGCGCGGCCGTCGATACGCAAAAGGCCGAGGAAATCGTGGATGCTGCCGTGAAATTCGTGGGCGGCACCACCATCGAGCAGCTGCATATTGTCGCTGACTCGGAGGCGCTGCCCGCGCTCGCTGTCGCCCTTGCAACGAGGGAAAATCTTCCGGAAAACCTCACGTTGGTGGAGGCGGGCCACGAGCTCGACAACGAATTCGTGGTGGTCTCCGCCGACTTCATCCTGGCGATGGCCGGCTAAGAGCGGCTTACTCGAGGACCAGCGACCCGTTAGCCAGGCCGACGACTGCGGCGATAGCCCCGACGATGACGAGGCCGACGATGACCCACTCAAAGGTGTTGAAGACTTTCTCCTTGTTGGCGATGCGCGTCCACAAATACGGGATGAGACCCGGAAGGACGGCGAGAGCGCCGAAGAGCACGTAGACGGGGTCGGCGGCGTAGATCAGCCACATCGAGTAGATGAAGCCGACGATGCCGATGGCCAGGTGGCGGCGGTTGTCGGAGGAGGAGATGGCGGGGCCGGAGTCGTCGAAAAGCTCGCCCGCGTGCGGGTGCGTCAGGCCCTTGCCGCGGACGGCGAGGAGCACGAGGTAGAGCGCCGAGAAGATGTACGGCAGCAGGTACATGATGGTCGCGAGCTGGACCATCGCGTTGTACGACGTCTCATTGGCGAAGAAGAGGATGACGAAGAACTGCACCACGCTGGTGGAGACGAGCTGCGCCATCCACGGTGCGCCCGCCTCGTTCTTCGCGGCGAGGCGCTTGGGCAGCAGGCCGTCGGCGGCCATCATGACGATCGGTTCCGCGCAGAGCATCTGCCAGGAAATGTAGGCGCCCAGAACCGACAGACACAGGCCGATGGAGATCAGTGCGCCGCCCCACGGGCCGACCGCGGCTTCGAGGACCGCGCCCATGGAGTTGTCCGGCAGCGCCGCGAGCTCCTCGCGGGTGAGCACGCCGTACGACAGCGTGGACACGGCGACGAGCAGGCCCAGCACCGACAAAAAGCCGATCACCGTCGCACGCCCGACGTCCTGGCGGGACCGCGCCTGCTTGGAGTACACCGACGCGCCCTCAATGCCGATGAACACCCAGACGGTGAAAAGCATGATGCCCTGGATCTGGTCCGACAGGGAGATGCCGGAGTTCTCGCCCCAGAAATCCAGCGTGAACTTGTCCCAGCTGAACCCGATGAAGGCTATGAGCACGATGAACGCCAGAATCGGGACCAGCTTCGCGATGGTGGTGACCAGGTTCATCAGCGCCGCTTGCTTCACGCCGCGGGTCAGTGCGAAGAAGATGCCCCAGGTGAGCACAGAGACAGTCAGCGCCATGACCCACGGGTTGTCCTGGTCGAAGAACGGCAGGTAGTGGCCGAGGGTGCCGAAGAACAGCGTCGCGTACCCCACCTGCGCCATCACCGAGCCGAGCCAGTAGCCCCAGCCGGAGGTGAACCCGATGAAGTCACCCAGCCCCGCGCGCACGTAGGAGTACACGCCGGAATCCAGGTGCGGCTTACGCCGCGCGAGGATCTGGAAGACGAATGCGATGGAGAGCATGCCCACGCCCGCGATCGCCCAGCCGATCAGCATCGCGCCCGGGCTGGCCACCGAAGCGATGTTCTGCGGCAGGGCGAAGATGCCAGATCCGACGGTGGAGCCGATGATCAAGGACACCAGGGTCCAGATGGTCACCGAATGGGCGCGCTGACTGTGGGCTGTGCTCATACAGGATTAACTTACTGGGAGATTCCCAGCTTTAGCGAATGATGGGGTCACATCCGGTTCTTGGTCCTCGCGGTCGCTTGCGCGCTCCAAGGGTCTTCGGGCCAGGGATGCTTGGGGTAGCGGCCGCGCATCTCTTTGCGGACTTGGATGTAGGGGCCGTCCCAGAAGCTGGTCAGGTCGTCGGTGACGGCGAGTTCGCGGCCGGCGGGCGACAACAGGTGGAACAGTACCCGCACGCCGCTGACCTCGGGGGAGGCGGACAGGCCGAAGCATTCCTGCAGCTTGACGCGCACGACGGGGCGCTCGGTCGAATAATCCACGCGCGGGTGCGAGCCGCTGGGCACGCTCAGCCGCTCGGGCGCGAGCGCATCCATGTCGGCGGCTTCGGGCCACGGCAGTTGCCGCATGAACGCGGCGTGCATGTCGAGTGCGCTTATCGACGCCCCTTCTGCCAGCTTCCCCACCTCCGGCGAATAGTCACCGGCGGTCACGTCGGGCCATGGTTCGCCGTGGCGTTCGCGCAGGAAATCCAGCCTGTCTTTGAGGCGCTGAGCTTTCTCGTCCAGCTGGAAGTCATCGAAGGAGATCCCGATCCCGGCGAGGGCTTCCTGCGCCTCGGCACGGGAGAGGGTGATCGGGGTGGAGGTCAGCTCGATGGCGCCGAGGGTGGTGGTGCGGCGGGGGCGGAGGCGGCCGTCGATAAGCGATGCTGTGGTTGTCTCGGTGACGCGGTGCTCGGGCAGCTCGGTGGCGGCGGCCGCACGAATGACGGCGCCTTTGGCGGTGAGCTGGATTTCGGCGGCGGCGATCCAGTCGGCGGGCGGGATGGTGGCATCCAGCTTGGCGCGCGTGCCGCTGGCCAGCAGGTATTCGCGGTCGCCGAGGTGTTTGCCCACCCACTCCGGGTACGCGGCGGCGACCACGTCGCCCGCTGGGACGTCGCCGGTGCGTGGAACCATGCGCGCGAAGCGTTCGATCTGCTTCCGCGGCGGCTGCGCGCGGGCGAGATCCCCGCTGATACCTTCCGCGAGCGCCGCGACCGTGCGCGCGGCGCCGGACCCGTGCTCGAGCAGCGCGGTGCCCAGGCGCGGGTCGAGCGGCATCGCGGCGAGCTTCTCACCGAGCGCTGTAGTTCCGCTGTCGTCGAGGGCGCCGAGTTCGCGGAGTGTGCGCTGGGCGTCGGCGAGCGCGTTCGCGGGCGGACGGGTGAGAAGCGGCAGGTCGGGCGAGCCCCACGCGGCGAGCGTCAGCGCGGCCGAGGTCAGGTCCGCGGTGGTGATCTCCGGGGCGATATCGGCGCTGAAGTGCTGGTAGTCCGACTGCGAATAGGCGCGCAGAACCTCGCCCGGGCCGAGACGTCCCGCACGTCCCGCTCGCTGGTCCGCGCTCGTCTTCGCACTCGAGACAGTGACTAGGCCCGTCATTGCGCGGGCGGCGTCGCGGCGCGGCAAGCGGGAGAGCCCGGCATCGACGACGCGGTTGACGCCCGGCACCGTGATCGAGCTTTCCGCGATCGAGGTAGCCACGACGACCTGCACGTTCCCGTTCAGCGCCTCGTCCTGCTCCTTGTTGGTCAACCGGCCGTGGAGCGGCGCGGCACTCGGCAGCTGCGCGCATACCGCGTCGACTTCGCGCGCACCGGGCACGAAGACGAGGGTGCGGCCGTCCCTGTCGCCGTCGTGCGGGCTCCCCGCGAGCTTCGCGACGTGGGAGTAGAACTCCCGCGACCCCTCCGCGCGGCCGGGGTGCGGATGGTAGCTGACATCGAGCGGGTGGGTGACGGCCTCGGTGGAGAGGATCTGTGCGCCCATGTGCTCGGCCAGCGCCTTCGCGTCGAGGGTCGCCGACATGACGGCCAAGTAGAGGTCGTCGCGCAGGAACGCGACCTCCATCGCCATGGCCAGCACCAGGTCGGTGTCGAGCTGACGTTCGTGGACCTCGTCGATGACCACCGCGCCGACACCGGTCAGCTCCGGGTCTTTGAGTAGGCGGTTCAGGAGGACACCAGGGGTGACAAACTGCACCGCGGAGCCTTGTTTATGCTCGCCGCGGATGGAGTAGCCGACACGGTCGCCTAAGGGCGTGCCGTCAAGAAACGCGAGCCTGCGGGCGGCGGCACGTACCGCCACGCGCCTGGGTGCGGTGACGAGTGTGACGCCGCTGTCGGTGGTGAGGTTGCTGATCGCGGGCGGCAGCAGCGTCGTCTTGCCTGTGCCCGGCGGCGCTTCCACCACGAGCGGGCCACGCGGTGGGAGGTCCCCGATGAGGTCTGCTACTGGCAGCCCTGCGCCGATGGTGGATAGGTCGAACATGGTGTTCTTCAATCTACCCGCGGTGCGGTATTGCGCACTATAGTGCGCATTCTTCCCTCAACTTCATGGCCCCACACGTTCAATATCTCGGGCGATGAGATCTATCTCGATGCCGATGGCGGTGTGGATATGGCGGGTTAGTTCGGCCTGCCTGGTGTGTCGAGTGTGCGGATCAACTTCGCTGGGACTCCGCCGACCAACGAGTTATCGGGCACGTCTTTGGCCACCACGGCCCCGGCGGCGATGACGCAGTTGTCCCCGACGGTCACGCCGGGCATGACCATGGCGCCGGCGCCGAACCAGCAGTTGTCGCCGATGGTGATGGGGCGGCCGCGCTCCCAGCCGGCGGCGCGGGCGTCGGCGTCGTTCACCGGGTGCTCGACGGTGATGAGCTGGCAGCCCGGCCCGAACAAGGTGTTGTTGCCCACGGTCACCTCCGCGATGTCCAAGATGACGCAGTTGTAGTTGAGGAAGCAGTGCTCGCCGAAGGTGGTGTTCCCGCCGAATTCGACGTAGAGCGGCGCGAACACGCCGGGCACGGCGGAGCCGGGTGCGAAGATCTCCGCGAGGATCTCCTCGGCCCGGGGTCGGTCGGTGTTGCCCAAACTATTCAGCTCGCGCATGCGCCCCCACGCGGCGCGGTGCGCGTCGTCAATCTCCTCAGAACTGGGCCGGTACCAGCGGGAGACCCGGAGATCGGCGAGGGAAGGGGAGTCGGTGATCGCGTTGTCGGGCGTGGTCATAGGCCCCAGCGTACGTGCGAAAATCGTGTCGCCGCTGTAGAGCGCGCCTACACTGCATCCCATGAGCGAGAAGAAGATTGCAGTAGTCACCGGCGGTTCCGCAGGCATCGGGGAGGCCGCGGCGAGGGCATTAGCTGACGACGGCTACACCGTCTACGTTTGTGCCCGCCGCAAGGAGCTGTGCGAGAAGATCGCCGGTGAGATCGGCGGCGTGGGGGTGGAGCTGGACGTGACGGACCAGGGGAGCGTCGATAAGCTCGCCGAGCAGCTTGATCGTGTCGACGTGCTGGTGAATAACGCGGGCGGCGCGCGCGGGCTCGACCCGTTGCGCGAGGCCAAGCCCGAGGATTGGGACTGGATGTACCAGACGAATGTGCTGGGCACCGTGCGCGTGACCAAGGCGCTGTACCGTGCACTCGTCGGGGCAGAGGGCTTGGTCATCAACGTCGGTTCCGTCGCCGGGTGGGACGCGTACGTCGGCGGCTCCGGCTACAACGCGGCCAAATTCGGGCTGCGCGCGCTCACCCGCGCTTTCCGGCGCGAAGAGGTCGACGCCCCCATCCGCATCACCGAGATCGACCCCGGCCGCGTGAAGACCGACTTCGCCTTCAACCGCTTCGGCGACGAAGCGCGCGCCGCGGAGGTCTACGACGGCAAGCTCAATCTGACCGCCGAGGACATCGCCGAGGCGATCCGGTGGGTGGCCTCCCTGCCGCCGCACGTCAACATCGACACGATGAATATCATGCCGCGCGACCAAGCGGAACGTTAATGGCAGCCGGTCAATTACTGGTGCTGATCGGCGTCTGGGTCGCGGCGATCGCCAGCCCCGGCCCCGACATCGTCCAGATCGCGCGCCTCGGCGTGAAGTCGCGGGCGGCCGGAGTGGCGTGCGCCGTCGGAATCATGGTCGGCAACACGTTGTGGATCGCCGCGTCCCTCCTTGGCTTGAGCGCCCTCATCCAGGCCGTGCCGCAGGTGCTTGCCGTACTCCAACTCGTCGGCGGGGCGTACCTGCTGTGGATGGGCATCGGCGCCATTCGCGCCGGGTTCGCCGTGAGGAAGGAAGCAGCGAACGACGGCACAGCCGGCGGCTCGGACGCGGTCGCAGCTGCCGACGTTCCGCCCGTCGCAGCCCTGCCGACCAGCAAAGCTTTCCGCATTGGCGTGGCCACGAACCTGGCTAACCCGAAGGCGGTGCTGTTCTTCGGGGCGGTTTTCGCTCAGTTCGTCAAACCCGGCATGGGCTGGGAATGGATGCTTGTCATCCTGCTCACGTTGGTGGTGATCGGGTTCGCGTGGTTCGTGGGGTTCGCGGTCCTCGTCGATAAGTTCGCGGGCTTTTTGGACCGCTACGGACACGTCGTCGATGTTGTGACGGGGCTGATTTTCGTGGCGCTGGCGGTGTGGATGCTCGTAGAGGGCGCCACGAGTCTGCTTTGAGGCGAAAACGCAGACGGCGTGCCGCGCTAGCATTGCTTTCATGATCCTCACGACCACGCAGACAGTTGAAGGCCGGACAATCACGGAGTACATGCGCATCATCGGTGGCGAAACGATCACCGGCATGAACATGTTCAAGGACATCGGCGCAGGCTTCCGCAATATGGTGGGCGGCCGCGCGAGCTCCTGGGAGCAGGAGCTGATTCAGGCGCGCGACAGTGCGCTGAACGAGTTGTGGGAGCGCGCACGCCAGATCGGTGCGGACGGCGTGGTGGGCGTTGAGCTGGACTATTCGCCGATGGGTGCGGATGGCTCGATGATGCTCGTCGCTGCGACGGGCACGGCGGTTCGGCTGGACTAGCGGCGAGCTGCTTACATAGAGGCATGGATGTAAGCATTAGCGGCGGCAGCATCAAGCTGGGCCAGTTCCTGAAACTCGCCGGCCTCGCGGAGACGGGCGGTCACGCAAAAGAGCTCATTTCTTCGGGCGAGGTCGCGGTCAACGGCGAGGTCGTCACCACGCGCGGACATGAGCTTATCGACGGCGACGTTGTCTCTATCCCCTCCTTGAGCACCACCGCCACCGTGGTGGCCGACGGCGGGGACGACGGCGACTATTTCGACGAGCGCACCGCCAATGACGATTTCGACCCGGAGAAGTGGAGGAACCTCTAAGCCATGCCCGCTTTCGAGGCCCGTGAGGGCATGCCGTACTGGATCGACCTGCTCACCTCGGAGACGAGGAAGTCGGCGTATTTCTACTCCCGGATCCTCGGCTGGGATGTCGAGGAGGGCGAGTACCGCATCGCGCGCTTACAGAGCATGCCCGTCGCGGGTATGGTGCCGCAGGAGGACATGCCGGATGCGTGGGTGACGTACTTCCTGTCCGCCGATATCGAGCAAGCCGCGCAGCGCGTGGGCGAGCTCGGCGGCCGGGTACTGGCCCAGCCGCAGCGCGTCTCCCTGGGCACGATGGCGCTGTGCGCAGACAGCGCGGGCGGCTGGTTCGGCCTGTACCAGCCGGAAGGGGAGGATTCCTTTGTCGCCGCCGGTGAGCCCGGGACGCCGGTGTGGCATGAGTACACGTGCACGGGGGACGTCGATAAGCTGGCGCGTTTTTATGGCGAGCTGTTCGATTGGGACATCGTGGAAAACGATGGCTACCTGCTGGCTATGCAGGACGGCGCGGCGTTCGCCGGCATCTGGGACGCGCGCGAGCAGATTCCCGCCGATGTGCCGAGCTTCTGGCGCTCGTATTTGGGCGTGGCCAATATCGCGGAAACGCGCAGCCGCATCGAGGAATTCGGCGGCGAGGTGCTGCGCGGTCCAGAGAATTCGCCGTTCGGCCTGCTGTTGACCGCCGCCGATTCGACCGGTGCCGTGGTGACGCTGTGCGAGGTCGACGAACCCGTCGATGAGGAGAGCCTCGACGAGGGCGATTCGATCCTGCACCTGTAGCTGCGCTCGGCCTGTGGACCGAGCCTGACGTGCGCGGGAATTCCCAGTGTGCGAGTTCCAGTGCATAATGAGCACTTGTGAAAAAGTTCCTCGTCTCCGCCGTCGCGGCGGGCCTGTTTGCGGTGCACGCCTCGCAGGCGCCGCAGGCGAGCGCGGTGGACGTCATTCCCGGTGACCCGGGGGACCGTACTGACCTGGTGGTATACCACTCTGACGGTCACTGGACGGGTTCGCCGAATGCCCGTGAACCGCGCCCAGCGTTGTCGCTGGCAAAGCTGTACCTGGGCTACTACGTGTTGGCGAACGGCAACCCGGAGGAGCAGGGCAAAGTGCTGCGGATGATCCGCACCTCCGACGACCTGCTGGCCGTCGAGCTCGACGAGGAATACCCCGACGCGATCAACGACATCGCCGAAGACTACGAGCTGGAGAGCACCCACAGCGACGGTTACTGGGGCAAGTCCGTGACCTCGCCCTACGACTTGGCGCGGTTCGTCACGGCGATTCTCGGCGACCCCGTCGCCGAACCGCTGGTCCGCGGCATGGCCAACCACGCCCCGTATGCGGAGGACGGGTTCAAGCAGGACTTCGGCACCGACCAGCTCGACGGGGCGATCGGCTCGAAGTTCGGGTGGGCAGACGACCTCGAATCCGCCTTCGGCTCCGTCACCTTCGGCCCGGACTGGGTGGCCGCCGCGATGAGTTACGGCGATGTTGACGAGCACACCGACGACGTCCACGCCTGGATCGACCAGGCCGAGAAGAACCCCCTGTCTTTCGGGCTGAGCGATGCGACCACTGAGTTGCTCACCATGCCCAACGGCGCAGCCCAGTTGACCATCTGGACGAGCGACGAAGGTCACTGGGGGATGCGCACCGTCGACATCCTCTAGATCACGTGGATGCTCTAGCTGCCCGCTACACGAAGCTGGTCCGCGAGGTCGCGGACGATGCGGCGGTATTCCTCCGGCGTGGCGATGACGCCGAAACTCTCAGCACTTCCATCGCCGATGGCGGCCGTGGCGTAGCCAGGGCAGGGGGAGAAGAGCGGCGCGGCATCGATACGCGTTGCTCTGTCGGTATCTCCTGCTGAGTGTTGCTCAGCAATGATCGCTCTGGTCGTAGCCGGCTGCTCTGCGATGAAGCCGAGCGCAGCCTCGATCGCGCCCGCCGGCGCCTCGACGATCGCTGTGCCCGACAGCTCCGCTAGCGCCGCGACCATCGGGCGCCAGTGGTGCTCGGTGGCGCGGGGCCCGAAACCGGGGTTGAGGGCCACGGCCCAGCGCTCGTTGGCTCCGGTGCTGGGCGTGAACACGCACGCGCCGAGCTCGGGCAGCTCGCGCACGTCGACATTCATGCCGTAGGCGACGCCCGGCATCGTGTGGTCGAGGCCCGAGCCGAGCATCAGCATCGCGGCGTGCGTGAGGCGGTCCGGCAACGCGGCGAGGTAACGGTCGAGCGCATCTGCGTCGGGACTATCCGGCACCGGGTAGCTGTTCTCCATGTAGGAGACGATCTGCGCCAACTGTTCCTCAGGCGGCAGGGAGCGCTCAACGCCGCCGACCTGGAAGTCCTCGAGGTGCTGCTCGTTAACCGGGTAAGCGGCGCCGGACTCGCCGGCGGGCAGAGGAGCCTCCGGCTGGACAGGCTCGGGGACGTGGCGCATGCGCTGCTGCGCGGCGGCGAAATCGGGGGTTGTTGTGCCAGAGTCCGTCACCAGATCACCACGCGGTCGTCCGGGGCGACCCACATCTCGGAGTCCTCGCCAACGTCGGGGAATGCCTCGTAGAACTCGGCGATATTGCCGGCGATGACATTGCAGCGTAACTCGGCGGGCGAGTGCGGGTCGATGGCCAGGTACTGTTCGGCCATCTCGGGGCGGATGGCGGTGCGCCAAATACGGGACCAGGACAGGAACAGGCGCTGCAGGCCGGTGAATTCCTTCCCGTTCAGTTCCTCCGAGGAGCCGTCGGCCTCGAAGGGGAGGGAGGGGCCGTCGTCAAGCTTGTTGTCCTTGAGGTAGTTCTTGTACGCGACGACGGCGATGCCGAGTCCGCCCAGGTCGCCGATATTCTCGCCGAGGGTGAATTCGCCATTGACACCGGAGGTGCCGCGGCCTTCGAGGACGTGCGGGACGAGGCCGTTGTACTGCTTGACCAGCTTGCTGGTGAGTTCCTCGAAGCGGGCGCGGTCGTCGTCGGTCCACCAGGAGTTGAGGTTACCGGCGCCGTCGTAACGCGAGCCCTGGTCGTCGAAGCCGTGGCCGATCTCGTGGCCGATGACGGCGCCGATCGCACCGAAATTCTCGGCTGCGTCGGCGTCGATGTCGAAGAACGGCGGGCGCAGGATCGCGGCGGGGAACGTGATGTCGTTGACCACCGGGTTGTAGAACGCGTTGACGGTCTGCGGGGTGGTCACCCATTCGTCGCGGTCGGCGGGCTTGCCGATCTTGGCCACCTGGTAGTCGTGCTCGAATTCGGCGCCCGCGCGCACGTTGGCGACAATGTCGGCGCCGCTGCGGGAGAAGTCGAGGCCGTCGAACGAACGCCAAGAATCCGGGTAGCCGATCTTCGCGCGGAACTGCTCGAGCTTCTCCAACGCGCGCTCGCGTGTGGCGGGCGACATCCAGGAAAGGTCGCTGATGCGCTCGCGGTACGCGGCGACAAGGTAGTCGACGAGGTTGAGCATTTGGTCCTTTGATTCAGGCGGGAAATGCTTCTCGACGAACTCCTTGCCCATGTCCTCCCCCACTAGCGATTCGGCGAGGGCGATGCCGCGCTTCCAGCGGTCGCGCTGCTGTGTCGCGCCGGACAGCGCGGTGCCGTAGAACTCGAAATTGGCGGCGCCGACCTCTTCCGGAAGCACGCCGGCGCGCGAGATGAGGATGTGCCAGGTCGCCCACAGCTGCCAGTCCGGCAGGGTCTCGGGGCGGAGCATCGCCGCCAGCTCCTCGGTGTAGGAGGGCATCATGTCGACGACGCGGCCGTCGGAAAGCCCGGAGCCGCGCAGCAGCGTCTGGATGATGGCGGGCAGGTCGCCCAGTTGCTTCGGGTTGTAGGTCTTCACAGCGTCGCGGCTAGCCACGACGTCCCAGTGGCTGTGCGCGATCTGTTTTTCTGTCTCCACGATGCGCTCGGCGGCGGTGGCGGCGCTGAGGCCGAACAGGCGAGATGGGTCGAGGAAGCCGAGCATGCGCTCGACGTGTGAGCGGTATTTTTTCAGCGTCTCGGCGTGCGCCGGGTCGCGGTAGTACGCCTCGTCCGGCAGGCCCAGGCCCGACTGGACGAGGTAGGGCACTGCTTCATCGCCCTCCGAGTCCTTCTCCACCCAGTAGGCGAGCGGTCCGGAGATGCCGCGGCGATCGAGCTCGCCCAGGTTACGGGCGAACTCCTCGATATCGGCGACGCTGAGGAGTGCGAAATCGTCGTCAAGCGGGCTCATTCCGGCCGCGTTGATCGCGTCGGTGTCCATGAACGAGGCGTACAGGTCGCTCGCGAGGCCGTCGCCTTCCTTGACTAGTTCGTGCACATCTTCCTCGGCGCGGTCGCGCAGGCCGTGGAAGGTGCCGTCCACACCGCGGTCGTCGGGGATGACGTGGCTTTCCAGCCAGGGTCCGTTAACAATTCGGTAAAGGTCCTTCATAGGACCCCACTGTAGTGAAAGGCCGGGAACCGATCGTCCGGTTCCCGGCCCCTCATCCGTGTCGGCGCGCCCTAGTCCTTGTTCTCGTTCGGGTCGCGGATCTTCATGTCGGACTGCTTCCACCAGCCGGAGCGGGTGATCTGCTCGTGGTAGATGTCAGCCTCGGCAGGCGCCTCGCCCCTCGAGTTGGTGCGCAGCACATAGCGGTAGGCCGAACCCCAGTCGCGGTGCCAGTCCTGGTCCAGGTAGCCCGGCATCTCGTAGGCGGAGTTCACGGCCTCGGCGGTGGACATCGCACCGCCGCCCATGAAGTCCTGGAACCCGCTGAGCTGCTCCTTGCCCGGTGCGTCCGGCGCGATGCGGAACTGCGGGATCTCCGTGACACCGGCGTAGTGGTTGAACGTGCGGTGGCACGGGAACTGCAGAGCGACCGGCCAGTCGAGCAGGCCCGGGGTGTCGGAGTCGAAGACATCGGTGATGTGCTCCAACTTCGGGTTGCGCAGCGGGGTCAAGGCCATCCACTCGTACGGGTCGAGGTTGATGTCCGCGCCCACCAGGCGCACGACATTGGCGCCCTCCGGCAGGTCGGAGATGGGGTAGCGCAGGTTGCGCCACTTCACGCTCGGGCCCGGATCCATCATCTCCACCTCGCCGATGTCGGTGACGGACCCGCCCGAGTTGCGGGTGCCGTACTCGAGCTTGAGGGTCTGGCCTTCCTTCTCTTCGCCGTTGATGTCGTGGTGCTCCAGGCGTCCGGCGACGGAGGCGACCAGCAGCGGTGCTTCCTCGGTGGCTTCGGGCAGCTCGAACCAGCTGGTGGTGATCTCGGAGGAGGTCTGCGCTTCCTCGTCGAAAGTGCCCAGCACCGGGATGCGGTTGTAATCGAGGTTGAACGGCAGGCGCACCGTCGAGCCGTTGATGCCGATCTCGTCTGCGGAGCGGTTGCCCTGGGTGCCGGCGCGGCTGGTGGACTGGACGGTGTCGGAGGTGACGTCGTCGCCCTTCGTGTTAGAGCCGGTGGCGGTGTCGGTTCCAGTGCCAGTACTGGAACCGGTGCCGGAGTCGCCGGAATCGGAGTTCGCGGAGTTGGCGGCGTTCGCGGCCGTGCCTGCACCGGTATCCGCGTTGGCGGCCGGGTCGTTGCCTATGGCGCCGACGCTCGCCGAACCCTCATTGGCCGAGTCGATGTAGGCCGGCACGCCCTCCGGGTGGAAGCCGCGGACGGTGCCGGACTCGAGCGAGTTGCCGAGCGGGACGCCGTCGACGGGGGTGAGGAAGGAGTCGTTGGTGTTGGTCTCTAGCAGCACGTCGCTGCTGAGCTGGCAGGTGTCGCCCTTTAGAGAGCGGACATTGCCCATTCCCACGGAGTAGGCGGGCGCCTGGTCCACGAAGGACTTCACGAAGGTCAGGCAGGAAAACGCGACGATGAGGATGGAGGCCACAGCGATCGGCGCGGTCATAGCGGTGCGGAAGCGCGAGCCTTCGGCGGCCTGGGCTGCTTTGAATTTGCGCAGCGTGCCCGCCTGGTCAGCCTCAGCGCGGCGCTGGTTGTAGCGCAGCGACTGGACCACGCCGACCACGACGGTGATAAGGCACAGCGCCAGCATGACGCTGCTTGCCTGGACGCCCTTGAGAGAGACGGGCTTGTCCCACCACGGCACAGCGAAGGAGGAGACGTACCACCAGGCGTTCCAGCCGGCGAGCGAGAGCGCCATGAGGAACATTACCGCGGCGAGCGCGAAGGTGCGGGCGCGCGCGGACTGCGCCGCGATCTGCGCCAGCACCACCGCGCCGAGAGCGGCCGCGGCACCGGCGAGACCGGCGTAGATGCCGAAGTGGTGGGTCCACTTCGTCGGGGTGAACATGAGGAAGAACATGGACAGCCCGAAGATCGCGAGCATGCGCTTCGTCGGGTCCTTCTCCGCGCCGTGCACGTTGCCGAAGCGGGACATGCTCCAAAGCACCAGGCCCAGGCAGAACAGCAGCGCGAACATTGCGTATCGACGAGTCAGCGACCCGTCCACCGCCGCCTCGAAGAGAGTGGAGTAGCGGACGTACTCGTTGAACCACTCGAGTGCGGGGCCGACCTCGGCACGCACAGAGGTAGCTTCCAGCACCGCGGCCAGGGTCTGGTCGTGGAAGACCGGGATCATCACTGCGAAGCCGAGGCCGAGGAACGGCAGGACGAATGCGCCCGGGGGAGCGATCACGGTGCGCTCGCGCACGATGCGCAGCAGGTGCGGCAGGCACACGATGAACACGCCCACGGCGGTCAGGCCCGTCGGCCCGCACGCCAGGGTGAAAGCGGCGATGATGGTGCCCAACGCGGCGGGCAACAGGCGCCGGGAGGCGATGGCACTCTCAAACGACGCCCACGTGACAATCGTGCCGAGCGCGATGATCGGTTCCGGGCGCAGACCGTTGTCGTACGGCATCCAGAACGCCAGGAACATGAACGCGGCCGTCCAGTACGCCACGCGCCGGGAGGCGATGGCGGTGCCCAGCCGCGGCAGGATCTCGCGCGAGAGCACCCACCAGATAGCGATGCCGGACAGCAGCGTCGGAAGACGCATCCACGCCGAGGCGGTGCTGACCTGCGCCAGCAGCGACAGAAGGTTGTAGAACGGCGCGCCGAAGGGCGACTCGGGCACGCCGTACCAGCGGTAGTAATTGGCCATGTAGTCCGAGTCGTTGGCCACGCGCGCCATGGTGAGCAAGAAGCCGTCGTCGGAGGTGTTCGCGCCGAAGAAGTGCCAGAACAGCAGAAGACCGACGACCACTGCGTCGAGAGGCTTGAAGGTGCGCCATTCCGGGCGCAGCGGGCGCAGGCGCCGACCATCGAGCAGGTCGAGGCGGGCCAGGGACCACAGGGCCACAATCGCGGACAGGGTGCCGCCGATCATGGCCACCCACTTCACCGCGGTGGGCTCAGAGGTGAAGCGGGAGTTGATGTCGACGTGGGCGGTGAGGCCGGCGCCGATAAGCGCTTGCGCCTGCTCTTCCGACAGCTCGCTGTAGATGCCCGTGAGCTGCGGGCGCATGTCCTCGTCTGTCTCTTCGGAGAAGTCCGTGCCAGGGACCTCGACTGTCACGCCGTCGCCCGTCGCGGTCAGGTGCAGCGCCGCGTCGTTCGCCTTGCGAGCCTTGTCCATCTCGGCGGGCGTGAGCTCGAAAATGACCTCGTTGAGCGAGGAGACCGTGATCCCGCCGTCCTCCGGCGCGGTGATGAATAGGCCGCGGTCGAGCGCCTCCGTCGAATCCGGCGGCAGCGTCGACAGCACGTTGGTCTGGCCCTCGTTGAGCGAATCCGTCACGCTCAGCGGGATGGTCATGTCCATCGATTCCGGCGCCAGCGAGATCAGCGGCGCGTTGACGGAGTTGAGAGACCCGTTCTGCGGCCAGTCGAACGATGACTGCGTCTGGTTGACCGGCAGCAGCGGCGTGAGCACGAAAAACAGGAATGCCAGAATGCCGGAGAGCATCGCCGTGCGTTTCAGCCAGCGCGGGCTGCGTTGCATCGTGGCTTCGACGCGCGTGCTCCCGTCGTTGCCCGCGGCGGGCGCATCTTGCCTCGTACTCTCGTTGTTCGCCTGGTTCACCTTGCTCACCTCGTTCACGGCGGGTGATTCTACTTTCTGCTTGTCGCTGTTCGTCACTTGTTGCGGACCACCACCACGAACGGGCCGAATTGCTCCGTGGTCCAATCAGCGGAATCAAAGGCCTCCGGGTTGAAGAACAGTGCCTCGTAGTGGACATTCGGCTGGCTGGGGAAGATGTCGTGGGCGATGTGCGTCTTCCACGGCTCGTCCGGGTCGGTCTCGCTGCCGCGCAGGAGGAAGACCTCGGGGGCGCGCCAACGGTCGTTTGCCTTATCGACGGCCGCCGTAAACTCCGCCGGATCTGCCAGCTCGTCGAAGGAGCCGCGGGCCCATGAGGCGATCTGTTCGTTGCGGGCGTCGAACTCCCCGAGCGGGTTGGCGTAGTGGCTGGTGAAGGCGTTGAACCCGTGGTACGGGTGGTAGGCCATGAAGTTGATCTCGTCGGTGAGCATCACGGTGTCGGCAGGGGTGTAACCCTGTTGCTGGATGAAGTCGTGGATCTGGATGTAGTAGCGCCCAACATCGGATTCACGCAGGTCGGCCCGCTCACCGTTGCCGTCGGTGCTGGTGTAGGCCTCGTCGATGAAGCTCTCGTTCTCGTCCGGGATCTGCTGGACGTAGGCCAGCGTAGCGGCGCCCAAGAGGACGACGAAGACGGCGGTGACGATGCGGTTGACGCGTTCGCTGAGCCCGTCGGGGTAGAGCAGGTCCACGCCGACGAGGCGCAGGTCCGCGATGGCGAAGACGCCGGCGGTGGACAGCAGCAGCGCAATCAGCACTTCCACGCGGAAACCAAGCAAGGTGGTGCCGGTCAGGGCGATCACCATGGAGCCGAAGACCCAGGCGTAGCAGACGCTCACAGCCAGGGCGAGGTAGGTGATCTCCGGTTCGCGGAGGCGCACGATGATGTAGATCAGGCCCAGCAGGCTGAGCGCGCCGACGGCGCTCAACGCGAAGAACGGCAGTGGAATCGTGGTGCCCTCGGACGGCAGGAAATGCTGCGCGGTCGAGCGCACTGCCTCCGGGCTGCGGATCAGGCCCAGCAAGTACGGCATCCACGCGACGAGCGCGATGGCGATCGAGCCAAAGCCGATCACCGCGAGCTGCCGCACCGGCACCCACCAGTGCAGCCAGCGCGGGCCGGAGGCGATAGCGGTGATGGCGAAAGCGATCATCGTCAGCGCCAGGATGCCGGTGAACAGCGTGTAGAAGCAGGCGGAAATGCCCAGGTACACAGCCAGCCCGATCGTGGAGGCCCAGGAGCCCCGCATGGCGCGGAAGCCCATCACGGCGGCGGCGGGTACGCCCATGGCGACGATCGCGGCGTACGGCTCGTCCGGCACCATCGTCAGGCAGATCGCGGTGGTGGCAATGGCGATGCCCGTGGCCACCGGCAGCGAGCCGATAAGCTTCCGCCACACCGGTACCAGAGCGCACCCGGCCGCGGCGAGCGAGACGATCGCCCACGGCTGGTAGACCTCCCAGCCCGGCATGCCCAGCAGGTTGGACAGCCGCCCGCCGAGCCAGAACCAGCCGAGCGGGTAGAACGACGGCATGTCGACATAGTTCATGTCCTGGTTGGAGGCGGTTTCCGCCATGCGCGTCAAGAACTGCGTGCGGAAGCCCTGGTCGACTTGGATGCCGTCGAGGTACAGCTTCGTCGACGCCAGCGGGATGCCGAGCGCGGAGACCACCAGGCCGGCGGGCGCCAGGGTGGACACGACTTCCGTGAGTGCTGTGCGCCACCGCGGCCGCGTGTTGCGGCCGTCGCGCAGCCACAGCCAGTTCAGAACGCATACAGCGACGACGACCAGCAGGGAGCACGCCGTCGCGAGCGCGCGGGTGACCATGGAGACGTTGAACGCGGCGAGCGGCACCGAGTGCAGCACGTACCAGCAGCCGAGCGCGAAGACTGCGCCGCCGATGATGGCGCAGACAAAACGCACCAGGGCGGCTGTCGTCGATAAGCCGTCTGGTGCGTACGCGGAAACGCGTCTGCGCTCCGCAATTGTCTTCTCTGACTGCCGCTCGCGCTGCTCGGTGAGGTGCTCTGTCATACCTGACAGTCTCCCACAGCACGGGGCAGTTCCCGGTATTAGAAGCTCAACCGGCGCATGATTGGGGCTGGGATGTGCTGCAGCACGAGCGAGATCGGGCCGAAGAGCTTGTGCACGAACACGTTCGGTTTGCCTGCGAGCGCGGCGTTCACAGCGGCTTTCGCCACGTCTTGCTTATCGACTGTGAGTGGCGCCTCATCCAGCCCCTGTGTCATCTTCGTGCGGACCTGGCCCGGACGGACGACGGTGACCGTCACGCCCGAACCGCGCAGCGCTTCGCCGAGCTGGGTGTAGAAGCCGTCCATGCCCGCCTTGGTCGAGCCGTAGACGAAATTCGAGCGGCGCACCTTCATGCCCGCCACCGAGCTCATCGCGATGATGCGGCCGTGGCCCTGCTCCTTGAGCTTCTGGCCCAGCAGCACGCCCACCGAGACCGGGGCGGTGAAGTTCGTCTGCGCGGACGCGACGGCCGCCTCCTGGTTCTGCCAGAGTTCTTCCTGGTCGCCCAGGGTGCCGAATGCCACGATCGCCACGTCCACGTCGCCGTGCGCGAAGGCTTCCTCGATGACGGCCGGGTGGGATGCGGTGTCGAATGCGTCGAAGTCGACCACGCGCACCTCGCCGGCACCGTGGCTGGTGACCTCTTGAACGGCGGCGTCGATACGAGGGCTGTTCTTGCGGGCCGCGAGCGTGACGCTGGGTTTGCCGCCGCGGGATGCGATCTCGTCGACAATCGCGAGACCGATCTCGCTCGTGCCGCCGAGAAGAAGGATGTTCTGTGCCTGTCCAACTGCGTTGAGCATTGTGTTTCCTATTCCTCTGTGTCCGTTGTGGGGTGTCTTCTGTGGAGCCGAAAGGTGCTAGGACAGCTCGAGTCGGCGGGACATGTCGGAGGCGAAGACCCCAGTCGGGTCGATTGCGCGGCGGGTTTCCAGCCAGCTCTGCATCTCCGGGTACATCTTGTGGAAGTTCTCCGCGGAGGTGCGGGACTCCTTGGCCAGGTAGAGGCGGCCGCCGAACTCCATTACCTGCTCGTCGAGGCGGTCGAGGAAGGCGTGCAGGCCGTCGCGGATCGGGAAGTCCACGCACACGTTCCATCCGCGCATCGGGTAGGACAGCGGCGCGCGGTTGCCCTCGCCGAACAGCTTGAACACGTTCAGGGCGGTGTAGTGGCCGGAGGACTGGATGTCGTAGATGATCTGCTTGAACGGCTCGACCGCGTCCGTCGGGACGACGAACTGGTACTGCAGGAAGCCGGCCTTGCCGTAACCGCGGTTCCACTCCGCGATCATGTCGAGCGGCTGGTAGAACTGCGTCAAGTTCAAAATATCGTTCTGGCTGGGCGAACCCATCATGTAGTAGGCCTCGCCGATCGCCGACAGGGTCAGCTTGTTCATGGTCCAGGACGGGAAGATGTCCGGCACCGTCATCAGCTGCGGGGCGGAGAATTTCAGCGGGTTTTTGGCAAGCTTCGGCGCGTACTCCTCCAGCTGCGCGAGCGTTGCCAGCGAGCCGCGGGAGATCGTGGAGCGGCCGGTCTTCGGCGGCGCGGAGATCGCGTCGAACCATGCCGAGGAGTAGGTGTAACCCTCCTCCTGGCCGTGGGAGTGCTCCTCGATCGTCTCGTCCAGCGTGGACGTGCGCACGGTGTCCGAGATGAAGTAGGCGGTCTCCGTGAACGTCATCTGGATGCGCGCGCGGAGGATGATGCCGGTCAGGCCCATGCCGCCGACCGTCGCCCAGAACAGCGTGCCGTCCGGGTCGTCCGCGGAGCCTTCCGGCTTCAGGTGCAGCACGCGGCCGTCGGCGACGAGCAGCTCCATGGACAGGACGTGGTCGCCGAAGGAGCCGGCGGAGTGGTGGTTCTTGCCGTGAATATCCGGGCCGATCGCACCACCGATGGTGACCTGGCGGGTGCCCGGCAGCACCGGGACCCACAGGCCGTAGGGGAGTGCGGCCTTCATCAGCTGGTCGAGGGTGACACCACCGTCGACGTCGACAATGCCGGTGGAGGGGTCGATCTCGTGAATCTTGTTCAGTTCCTGGATGTCGATGACCAGGCCGCCGCCGTTCTGCGCCGGGTCGCCGTACGAGCGGCCCATGCCGCGGGCGATGACGCCGCGGCGGCGGTTCTCCGGAAGCGTCGCATTGTCTTCAGCGATCTGGCGGACTGCTTCTTTGATCACGTCCACGTCCGGAGTGGACAGGACCTGCGCGGTGGACGGAGCCGTGCGGCCCCAGCCGTAGAGCGATTTCGTAGTGGTGTGAAGTTCCATCTCTTCCATCCCCATAGGTTGTGGTTGCCCATTTGGGCACTGGGGGCAAGCCTACTCCCGGACCAGTGCGCCCTTAGGGGCTGAAATGCCTAGAGGAGGGTTTAAGCGAGAAGAATCACAGCTCCATGATCTCCCGGATCCGCTCCGGCAGCTCCTCCTGGCTGGTGATCGTCGGCTTGCCCGAGGCCTGGTATTCCCGCAGCTCTTCGTAGACGATGCCGCGGCTCGTGCTGTCCAGCAGCGGCAGTTCCTGCGCCACCAAACGGGTCATGAAGTCGTCCAGCGGTAGGTTGGTGAGCTGCGCCGCGATGTGCGGGGAATCGTCGTGATTGGCCATGTCAGTCATCTTACGGCCGGTGAGCCCGCCGGTAGGATGGCGGCATGACAGAGCAGACAACCGGGCAGCAGACGCAGCAGGAAACAGCCCAGGAGCAGACGGGCGAGGAGCGCATCGACTACAACGCGCTGGACAACACCACCGGCGGCCGGTTGATCCAGGCGGCCTTCGCCCTCGCGTTCACGGCGGTGCCGGATTATGTGCAGTCCACGCCGGCGCGCGTGGCGTCGTGGGTGGGCATCTCCGCGGCCTTCGCGGGCACGGTCGCCGCGTTCAACGCTTTCGACGAGGACCCGCGCAACGACCTCACTGCCCGCGTCGACGAAAGCTCCGAGACCGCCAGCCCGGCCCGCACGTGGGCGGTCTTCGCCGGCGGCACAGCGCTTCTCATCGGCGGTGTGCGACTGAGCATCGCCGTGCAGAACAAACTGGCCGAGAGCTTGCGCCGCTGCGGCGCGAAGCGCCCGCACACCCTGCTCGGCCTGGGTGCCGCGGCCCTGCTCTTCGCCGGCACGGAGCTTCAGGCCCGCGTCAACGCCTCCTAAACGTCACTAGGCTGGGGTTCATGCCGAGCACGTTGTATCGACCGCACCGTCACCAGCAGGTGGCGTCTGTCGTCGACCTCGACGCCGCCCGCGCACGCTTGCGGAGAGCCCCGCGGAATCAGCCCCGCACGCTTCTCGTTCGTTGCGCCACATCGTTCGCCGACGAAACCATCCTCCGCCACATCGGCCTTTCCTCCGACACCTCTTTAGAGGATGTCCGGCGGTCCCTCCACATCGCGTTTTCGGTGCCGGGGGACACGCCCACGCCCAGCCGGTTCACCCTCGCCTCCTCCGACCAGGGCCGCCTGGATACCGCCGGCGCGATCGGCCAATACCTGCACGAAGGCGGCGACGAGCTGTTCTTCCACTGGGGCCTGTGGCGCTTCACCTTGACCTTGCTGGACATCTACCCGCGCGACGATGCCACCCCGCGCGCCCTCTGTGTCGCCGGCGCCGGCGATTTCGCGGGCGAGCCTTTCGACGTCGCCGCCATCAACGCCCAGCTCCTCGGCCCGTCGGCCGTGGAGAATGTTCTGGCCAGCGTCCGCCCCGAAGTGGTCGATATTGTCTCCCGCTCCACATCGATGGACTTCCTGCCACTGTTGCAAGCCCTCGACTTATCGCGCCCCGCCGAGCTCGATTCCTTCGACGCGTCCGTCGCCCAGATCCTGAACACGCTGCCCCGCGAGCAATCCCGCGAGGCCCGCGACGCCTTCTGGTGCACCATCCTCGCCCTATCCTGCCTCGTCGACGAGACCACCACCGACGACGTCACCGAATCCGCCATGGCTGCGCTCGGTTGGTCGGCCGACAACGGCAGCTCGTATTCCGCCGGCCAGATAAAACAGCTCTGCGCCGGCTCCCTGGTGCGGCTTGCATCCGTGGGGGGATATGGGACGGGGGGACGGTCGGCCGTCGATAAGCTCGATATTTATCGCGCCCTGCTTCGGGTAAAGTAATCCGGCGTGTCATCCAAGGTTGAAGTGAGCCGGCCCGCGAACGCCAAAAAACAGCTGGTCAGATTCATCGCCGTCGGCGTGTTCTGCGCCGTGCTCGATTACGGGCTGACGCACACGCTCACCCACGTCGTCGGTTACGACCGCCTCGTGGCCAAAGTCTTCGGCTGGTGCCTGGGCACGCTCGTCGCGTACCTGCTGAACTCCAAGTTCACCTTCCAGGCGAAGGTCACCGGCAAGCGCGCCCTCGCTGTCTTCATCCTCTACGCGTCCACCTTCGGCGTGCAATGGGTGCTCTTCGCCGTGACCAACGCCCCGCTGCGCGCCCTCGGCTTTGTCGACCCGTGGAAGGACGCCGTCTCCTTCGTCATCGCTCAAGGCGTGGCCACCATCACCAACTTCGTGCTTCAGCGCGTGCTCATCTTCCGCGAGCCCTCGCGCGTCGTCATCGAGGAGGAGCCGCGGTAGGTCGTTGGGGCCTGCTGCTTAGGGGCGCTTTGGGCCCGCTTGGCTAGGGCCGTTCGAAGTCTTCCCGCGCGCCCATCCGCAATAGCTTCAGCCACTCCTTGAACTCCTGCGGGCTGCGGCGCTGAACGAGGAAGAACCAGCCGAAACGCACCAGCTCCTGCAGCTTCATCTTCTGCATCCCGCGCTGATTGATGATGTACCCGCGGTTGCGGTACGTGAAATAGCGCTTCGTGTCGTTGTCCGGCCACTGCGCGTGCGCGCGGCCGCCCATGATCGGGTGGAATTCCGCCGACCCGTCCGGGTGCAGATACGCCGTGGTCAGCGCAGTGCCATACGTCAACCCCGACTGCGCCAGCCGGCGGTGGTATTCCACCTCGTCGCCGCGGATGAACAAGCGGTAATCCGGCACCCCGATCCGCTCCATCGCCTTCGCGCTGATCAGCGCGCCGTTGAACAAGCTCGCGTACTGCGGCAGGAAATCCCCCTCCAGCTCGTCGCGGCGCCGGTGCCATGTCAGGCCCTGGCGCAGGGGAAAGGCCAGGCGGTTCGGGTCGTCGATATTGCACACCACCGGGGAAACCTCTGCTAGGCTTTCCCGTTCGGCGACGGTGTAAAGAGTTTCCAGGACGTTCTTGTCCGCCGGGCGGCCGTCGTCATCCGCGCACCAAATCGCGTCCGCCCCCAACGCCAGTGCCTGCAGGAAACCGTACGCGAAACCGCCCGCGCCGCCCAGGTTGGTCCGCGACGGCAAGTAGACGGCTTTCTCACCCGCGAGTTCAGTGACCAGGTCTTGGACTTCAGATTCGCAGCCGTTATCCACCACGACCACCCAGTCCACCGGGTGCGTTTGCTGCACGACTTGCTCCAACGAATACCGCAGCAGCTCCACCCGCTTATGCGTCACGATCACCGCCGCCGTCCTGCCCTGCGGATTCAGCGTTGCATCGGCGTTGGCTGCGGCTTTTGCTTCGGCGTTGTCGCGAGGGCTCTCAGCGGGGGTCTTCATGCGCCCCATTTTGCCACGCTGCCCGTCCGGGGCCGGGGATCGCGCGCTGGCCCAGTTGGGTCAGGGAACCGTGGGCTACGGGTGCGGAGTCTAAGTAGGCATGAAGACGAAACAGTTAACGCCAAAGACGATCACGTTGCGCAACAACATGGACGTCGCCACCCGCCATACTCATACCCTGCGCGATGACGGGATCGGCGAAAGGATTTCCCGGAACCATTACCTGGCCGAACCCGCCTTGCGCCCCGGAGAGCTGGCCTTTCGAGAAGCGGCCTGCCACCCGCGTGGCACCATTTACCGCGCACCGGCTGACGCCCGCGCCGTCGCCATGGCTCTCGAACATCCCCGCCATTCCATATGCGGGTTGAGCGCAGTTGCCGTCTATGGCCTCCGGTTTTTCGCCGACTGCTGCGACACCACACTCCACGGTCTCGTTAAGCGCACCGTCGAAGCGACTCAATTCACACCGCGGATCACGCGCGTGGCATGGACTAGAACGTGGACGGTGTTCTTCCAGAACCACCCATTTTTAGTGTCCGAACCAGCCTTGGCAGTAGCGGAGGCCATCACCGAAATCCGGTCGCGGGTGCATATGTGGGCGGTGCCTCAGATCGACGGGTGGTCTCCAGAGGAAATCCGCACGATACAGCTCCTCGATGCGGTTAGGAGATTCTTTGGGTTGGAGTGCAGGGAGATAGTTAAAGCGTCGAAAAGCCGGGTGAATCAACGTTGGATGCAGAAAGTGATCCGTCATTCAAGCGTATTGGCGGACTCGCCTAAAGAAACGGAAATGCGGCTGCTGTGTGCGAGTGTGTGTGCTGGTTTGGGGATAAAGCTTTCGGAACAGGTGCCTCTGATCGCCGGTGGAAAGATCGTCACTGTGTTTGATCTCGCGATCGAAGAGCTCAAGATCGGCATCATGTACGACGGCGAGCACCATCTTCAGCGAAAACAACGCGACCGTGATTCGCGCATCAATGTTGAGAGCAGTCTTCAGGGATGGGTAATCATCCGAGTTACGGCGGGAACCTTGGCGAGCAGTGCGAGCTACCTCAAAAGGATGATCGAGATGAGGCGGTGAATCTGTTTACATCGTCGGCATTCGGTGTGCTTTATAAGTGCAGGTAGGGGCATTTCGGTCCTGTCAGGGAGAAAGCTCGGATGTGAACAGATTCACCGGCCTCTTTAGCAGCCTCGCGTCGGGCCCGGGTTGCGCCAGGAATCAGATTGAATCCGGGCGGAACCGCGCGTCCGACCTCTTCTCAGTCCTGCTCGTCGAAGCGGGTGAGAAGGTCGCGGACGTAGTCGCCGGCTTCGGGGCCTTCGTAGGCTTCGACGACTTCGTCGACGAGGCCGGCTTGTTTGATCTCGCCCTTGTCCACCCAGAGGGCGGTGTTGCAGAGCTGGGCCAGGAAATCGTTGGAGTGGCTGGCAAAGACGAGGATGCCGGATCGCTTGACCAGTTCGGCGAGGCGTACGCGGGCTTTGGCCATGAAGGCGGCGTCGACGGCGCCGATGCCTTCGTCGAGCAAAAGAATCTCAGGCTCAATGGATGTGACAACACCAAGGGCCAAACGCACGCGCATGCCGGATGAGTAGGTGCGCAGGGGCATGGAGAGGTAGTCGCCGAGCTCTGAGAATTCGGCGATCTCGTCCATCTTGGCTTTCATCTGCTTACGGGTCTGGCCGAGGAAGAGGCCACGGATGATGATGTTCTCGTACCCGGAGATCTCCGGGTCCATGCCAACGCCGAGGTCGAAGACCGGGGCGACGCGGCCGCGGACATCGGCGACACCGCGGGTGGGCTCGTAAATACCGCTCAACAGGCGGAGCAACGTGGACTTGCCAGCACCGTTGTGGCCAACCAAGCCCACGCGGTCGCCTTCGCGCAGGTGCAGGTTGACGTCGCGGAGAGCTTCAACGACCACGGTGTTCGAGTCGTTTTTGCCGATGGCCCCGCCGGCGGAACTCATGACCGCTTTCTTCAGGGAGCGGGACTTGGCGTCGAAGATGGGGAAGTCGACGCAGGCGTTGTAGGTGTCAATGGAAACCATGGTGAACTCCTTGATCTACACCCAGTACGGGACGCGGAAGCGCCACTGGCGCATGGCGATCATGGCGAGGAACAAGCCGATGACGGTGCCGGCCAGCACGATTCCCCAGTGGTATGCGGCCAGAGGCTCGCCGATGAGCGGGGCGCGGACGACTTCGAGGTAGTGGTAGAGCGGGTTGAGTTCGGCGATGCGTGCACGCTGGGCGACCTCGCCGCCCTGGTCGCGCAGTGTTTTCGTGGTCCAGACGATCGGGGTCACGTAGAACAGCAGCTGGACGAGAGCTTCGAGCAGCGGAGCGACGTCGCGGAAGCGGGTGGCGATGATGCCGAAGAGCATGGTCACCCACACGCCGTTGATGACCATCAGGGCGAGTGCCGGGATGAACAAGAACACGTTCCAGCCCAGATCAATGCGGAACACCAGCACGAGGATCAGCCAGATCACCATGTTGTGGGCGAAGAACAGCAGCTGGCGCCACACCAGGCGGTAGACGTGCACAGACAGGGCTGACGGAAGTTGTTTGATTAAGCCTTCGTTCTCGATGAAGACGTTCGCGCCGTCCTTGATGCAGCCGGAGATGAAGCCCCAGACGATGAAGCCCACGGTGACGTGGGGGAGGAACTCGCGCACGGAGATCTGGAACAGCATGGAGTACAGCAGGCCGAGCGCCAGCGACATGACACCGGTGGCGATGGTGATCCACAGCGGTCCGAGCGTCGAACGGCGGTAGCGCTGCTTGATGTCCTGCCAGCCGAGCTGGAGCCACAGTTCGTACTGGCCCCAGCCACGCGCGAGGTCGGAACCGGCTGCGCCGAGTGTGGTCGACTTCGAAGCGGGAGTGTCGTGATTGGCTGCCGAGGTCATGCGGGAGACGTCGGCAAGCAGCTTTTCGTTGTCCTGCACTTGTCCCACCCTAGTGCCCTGCGTGGGCCAAGTTGTGCAGGCATACTTGTTGCTTGTGGCGTGGGTGGTGTTCAATATCCACACACATTGATTTCGTCCGGAAGGGAGCGGGTCGTGGCTTACGATGTTGCCAGCGTGCGTGGGCTATATACCTCACTTTCGGATGGGTGGACCTATCTCAATGCGCATGATTGCCCGCAGGTGCCGGAGCGGGTGTCGGCGGCGGTGTCGCGTTCGTTCAGGATGGCCACGGCGGTAGCGGCCCCGGAGGTCAATGCCGGGTCGCACTCGCGGAAGGCGATGGGGCGTCCGGAGGGGGAGACGTTCGTGGCGTCGGCACGCCATGCGGTCGCGGATCTCGTGGGGGCGTCGGCGGAGCGCGTGGTGCTGGGCCCGAGTTTGCCTGTGCTGTACGCGTCGTTGGTGGCGGCGATGAAACCGTTGCTCCGCTACGACTCGTCGCTGGTGACCAATCCGCTCGACAAGCCGGAGCTCACCGCAGCTGTGCGCCGCGCGCCGGCCAAGGTCCGTACGGCACACGCAGATTTGGGCACAGGCGAGCTTCCTGCGTGGCAATACGCGCAGCTTATCGACGGCACCACCCGCCTCGTCTCCCTCCCCGCCGCCCACGCGACGCTGGGAACGGTGGCCCCTATTTCCGCGATTGTCGATCAGGTTCGTGAACGCTCGCGTGCCTGGGTCGTCGTGGATTCCTCTTCTTATGCGCCGTACCACGCGATCGATTTCGAAGAGTGGGGCGCTGATGTCGTCGGTATCGACCTCGGTGCGTTGGGCGGGCCGCATATGGCTGCGCTCGTGGTGCGCGATACTGCGATGTTCAAGCGGATGGAATCTCTCAGCGGTGATGAGCGTGTCATGGGTGCGGAGAAGCTGCAGCTGGATGTCTCGCCCGGTCTCGCCGGCGGCGCCGCTGCTCTCGTCGACCACCTGGCGGATCTCGTTCCAGACCAGGGCGGGCGCGCCACGCGCCGGGCGCGTTTGACGCGGTCGATGGGGCAGATGACCGCCTACCTGGACGCTCTGCGCGACGATTTGTACACCTTCTTGGGCACCCTGCCCGCCGTCCACATTCTCGGCGTGACGGGCGAGGCGGCCTCCGAGGCCAGCACCGACCGCACTCCGCGCCTTTCTTTCGGTGTGCAGGGTGTGCCCGCGGCGACGGTGTACGAGAGGCTCTTCGACAACGGCATCGTCACCACGCTGACCACACCGGAGCAGGCGACGCCGCTGCTCACAGAAATGGGCATCGAGGAAATGGGCGGTGCCGTCACCGTCGGTCTGGGCCCGTTCAACACGGAGGCTGACGTGGAACAGCTCATCCGCGTCGTGGCGTCCCTGGCATGAGCCACAGGCTCCGGTGTTGACGGGACCCGCCCGGCCGTGTTGTAAGGTGATTGAGTCGCAATTGCTTTGCGATGGGGAGACGTGGCAGAGCGGCCGAATGCACTGGTCTTGAAAACCAGCGAGGGTCACACCTCCGGGGGTTCAAATCCCCCCGTCTCCGCAGGTACAACTACAGGTGGCGTGAAATTTGCTGCGCCATGAATCGCGAGCCGGCTGGCGTCGGGTGCAGTCCCATATTGTGCTGGGCGTGGGGGTCGATGACGCCGGCGACCCAGCGCTGGGAGTCCCGTGCGCAGGTGCTGTGGTGACGTGACGGGTGCATCATTTCCACGTAGGTCGCGCCGGAAGCGGCGGCTGCTGCGCGCTGGTGGCCGCGGTTGGTGTGCTCGATCTGGTGCAGGGTGGGCATTGGCACGCCGAGCGGTGCATTAGGCGCGACGTTGATGAAGCACAGGCTGTTGAGGCGGTCCGGTTCGGTGATGGACAGGGAGCCGCTGAGGAGGATCTTGGCGTTCGGCGCGGCAACGCGTGCCTTGGAGACACCTTGCCGGATGTTGTTGATGTAGTCGTTGCGCATCTTGGCGGCGTTGAACGGCTGTGCGCCACGCTGGATGCCGTAGGGGCCGTAGTCGTTGATGCCCACGGCGATGACGATTGCGCGGGTGCCGCGGTGAATGTCGCCGGCCGCGATGGCTTTGTCGATCTTGCCGGGGATGACGTGCGAGGACTCCGCGGTGCAGGAGTAGTCCGCGATGGGTGCGCGGGCGATCGAGCCGAGCTGGCGGGGCCAGTTATCGGGGGCTTGCAGGCAGCCGAGGCGGCTGGGGTAGGTGCCCCACACGAAGTGATGGACCTGGGGGAGCGGGACCTTCTTCAGGGTATTGCGGAGTTCGTCGGGATTAGAAGTGTAGGAGTCGCCGAAGGTGACGATATTGCCGTTCGGGGCTGCGTGCGCGTCGGGAACGCCGGTGCCGACAGCGCCGATGCCCGCGACCGCCAGGGCGGCGGTGGTGAGCAGGCGGGTGAGACCGAAGCGGCGGTGCGTGCGACGGGGTGCACGGCGGGTACGGGAGGTAGACATGATTCCTCGGTTTCTTCGTCGGGGTGTGTGCGGCCGAATTGGTCGCGTCAGCCACATGCGTCACACATGCTAGTTGATTCGGTGGTCAAAATGTTAGGGAAGCCTTGAGAAACTAAATAACTAAGGCACCTTACTGGGGCGTAGTTACGCACGAAAAATCCCGCCTCCACGGTGGGATGCCGTGGAAGCGGGGTGGTGACGCGCGGAGCGGATCCGGCAGCGGGCTGGCTTAGTTCTTGGCCCTGTCGCCGGACAGGCCGGTGGCATTGAAGATCGCCTCGACGATCCAGGTGGCGATCGCCATGACGATCGCGCCGACGAATGCGGCCCAGAAACCGCTGATGTCCAGGCCGTTGCCCAGCCCGTCGGAAATCCAGCCGACGATGGAGAACAGCAGTGTGTTCACCAGCAGGGAGAACAGGCCCAGCGTGATGATGGTCAGTGGAAGGCTGATCGTCTTCACGATCGGGGAGATGAAGGCGTTGACGAACATGAAGACCAGTGCGACCCAAATGAAGGCGCCGACACCGCCAAGAATTTCGACGCCCGGGACGATCAGGGTGACCAGCCACAGCGCAATGGCGGTCATGACGACATCAAGGACAAAACGCATGATGAGCTCTCCTACGTAATTTCTAGGTTAAAACTCTTATTACTTACGCTTTCAATTTACGCGATAAGTCAATCACTGTTCAAAGAGCTCGTGGATGATGTGGAATTGGCGGTCGCCGGGGACGTCGATAAGCGCGCTTTGAGCTTGTCGACGCGCGGGCCCGCTCTTCGCGGCAACCACGCGCACCGCGTCGAGGCCGAGCGGGTGGGTTGCCTCGACCGTCGCGCTGGCACCGTCGGTGTAGGAGAGCTGCTGCGGGTCAAGTGCGGAGTCGATGTCGATGTCCGCCTCGCCGACGAGGACGCCGAGGAGAAGGGTGTCTTCGCTGAGCTGCGGGATTGCGCGCGGGGTGAGGTAAAACGTCGTGCTGAGTGCGCTGTCTGCGGCGAGGTCGGATGCGGGCACCGGCGCCCACGCGATCCACGACGAGACATTCTCGCGTGTCGGTGCGGCGCCGTCGCCTGTGGCGAAACCGGAGGTGAGGGAGTAGTTGAGTTTCATGCCCGCAATCCTAGCGTTTTCTAATCAGCCAGCTTTTTGCCCAGCTCGATTCCCCAGAGCGGTGCGGAAGGTGAATTTACGCATGGGAAAAAATCCTTTCGGTGTGTTTGGTGTGTTTAGAGTCCAGCTGTGGCGAGGAGATTCTCCGGCAAGAACGTCAGAGCGGAGTACTCGCCGTTCCCGCCGTTGAGGATGCCTGCGAGGCAACCGGCATCGGTGACAACGGGAGCTCCGGAGTCACCGCGTTCGGATTCGTTGTTGGTGAGCACGTACTCGACCGGGTGCTCTTCACCGAACGCGTTGGCCTCCTTCTGGACCGGCTCGGAAACCACGGTGCCTGTTTGTTCGCCGGAGAAAGCTCCGTCCATGATCACGGCATCGGTGGGTTCCGGAGTTTCGGCGCAGGCGAAGGCTGTGGAATCAGGGAGAGAGTTAACATCGTAGCTGTCGGCAATTTCGATTAACGCGATGTCGATGCCTTTGTTATCGACAAGATAGTTGTCGGTGATTGTGCCGAGAACCCTGTCGCCGTCGCGCACCTCAGCGCCTTCAGGCCCACAGTGACCGGCAGTGACCGCGACGTCCCCGGAGAGGAAGGTCACGGAGCACTTATTCACCGTTTCACCGTCTGCATGGGTGGTGATGACAGGGGTCTCGCTTGCAGCTGACTCCTGCGGATTGAAGATGAAGAATCCTGCGCCGGCAGTGGCCGCAGTGGCAGTGGCGCAAAAAGGGGAGCCTAAGAATAGGCTAATTACGTGCGGGAAATCGCATTCCACGCTGACAGGAATTCTTCAGCGTCGTCACGGTTGGTCACAGTGACGCGCAAACCCTCGGGGAAGGCGCGGACAAGGATTCCACGGTTTGCCAGCTGCTGGGCAAGATCGGCGGCGTCCACACCCGGCAGCCACACGAAGTTAGCTTGGGAGCGTAGGGCGCCGATGCCGTCGGCGACCTCGTCGCGTGCGTCGATGGTGTCCTCGACACGGGCGAGCAGCTCCTCGGAGTGCTCGAGGGATGCGATCGCGCCAGCCTGCGCGACAGCGCTGACCTGGAAGGGAATGCCCATCTTGTCCAGCGCCTCGATGAGGTCGGGGGCGCCGAAGGCGTAGCCGATGCGGGCGCCGGCCAAGCCGTAGGCCTTGGAGAAGGTGCGCAGGCACACCAGGTTCGGGTAATCGCGGAACACGCTGCAGCCCTCGACCGCATCCGGGTCGCGGTTGTACTCCACATAGGCCTCGTCCAGCGCCACGGTCACGTGCTCGGGCACGCGGTCCATGAACGCGGTGAATTCGGAGCGGGTGATCACCTGACCGCTCGGATTGTTGGGGGAGCAGAGGAAGATCAGGGAGGTGGAATCGTCGATAAGCGAAAGCATGCCCTCGAGGTCGTGCTTGCCGTCGGCAAGGAGCGGGACTGGGCGTGCTTCTGTGCCCACGACCTGGCAAAAGATCGGGTACGCCTCGAAGCTGCGCCACGGGAAGATGACGTTGTTCTCCGGTGTCGACGTCGCTTGCACGAGCTGCTGGCACAGCGCGGACGAGCCGCAGCCGACCGTGACGTTTTCCGGCTCGACGCCCAGGTGGCGGGCGATCGCGCGGCGCAGCGACACCGAGCCCATGTCCGGGTACCTGTTCGCCCCGCGCGCGGCCGCGACCATCGCTTCCACCGCCGACGGCAACGGGCCCTGCGGAGCCTCGTTCGAGGACAGCTTGAGCGCGTCCGGGTCGCTCTTGCCCGGGACGTAGGACGGAATGTCGGCGAGGTCGCGGCGAATCATGCTTTAAGAGTCTATTCCCACCGGCACCCAGGTTTTTGTCCGGCTGCCCTGTTGTGGGTAGTGTGTAACAAGGCTATGGAGATGTGCCAGAGTGGCCGATTGGGGCTCCCTGCTAAGGAGTTGACCTTTCACGAGGTCCGCAGGTTCAAATCCTGTCATCTCCGCCATGCGCCCGTAGCTCAACGGATAGAGCATCTGACTACGGATCAGAAGGTTGGGGGTTCGAATCCCTCCGGGCGCACCACTTTTTCGCTGGTCAGAGGATTTTCTGGTTGGCGATTTTCTGTTGCTGCGGCCCACTACCGTTAAGCCCGCGTCGCGGAGCCACCTATCTATTACGCTCGCAGGTGACTTATGGCCCCGCGGGGAGTGGGATGAGAGAAAGAGGTCGCTATGACGACGGCTGAACAGCAGGACGCCTTGTTTGAGCTGGAAAAGCTCGTGGAATCGCGGATCCGCCGGGACCGCGCGGAGGAGATTTCGGGCTTGCTCGCCGAAGCCGAGCTGAGCGACATCATTCGGCTTATCGAGCACTCCCCGGTCAAGCGCGGCGCCGTGCTGTTCCGCCTCCTTCCGCCCGAGCGTGCGGGCGCGGTGTTCGACGCGCTGGATCCGCGCCACCAAGCGGACATGGTGCGCGCACTGGGCAGCGACAGCGTGGGCGCGTTTTTCGAGGAGATGGGTGCGGAGGACCGCGTCATGCTTCTCGACGAGCTCCCCGGGCGCGTCGCCGAACGCCTCCTCAAAGAGCTGGGCGAAAAGGACAAGCAGAATACCGACGCGGTTCTGGGGTACGAGAAGGGGACTGTCGGCCGCGTGATGTCCCCGGAAATCCCGGAGATCTACGGAAGCATGACCGCGCACGAGGTGCGCGAGCTGCTGCGCCGCGAGCACGAGGACTTGGAGACGCTCTACACCCTCCCGGTGATCGACCGCGACCGGCAGCTGACTGGCATCGTGAAAATGCGCCGGCTCTTCCTCGCCGAACGGGACACGCTGGTGGCTGACTTACTCGAGGACACACCGTCAGTGGTGGCCAGCGCGGATGCGGAGGAGACCGCACGCTGGTTCCTGCCGCTCGCTCTCCTGGCTATTCCCGTGGTCGATTCGGGCAACCGGCTGGTGGGCATTTTCACCTTTGATGAGGCGCAGCACGTCGTTGAGAGCGAGGACTCGGAGGATAGCGCCCGCCAGGGCGGCTCGGAGGCGCTCAAGCAGCCGTACCTGTCCACCCCGCTGACCAACCTGGTGAAGTCGCGCATCGTGTGGCTTCTCGTGCTCGCGGTTTCTGCGATCCTCACCGTCCAGGTCCTCGACATCTTCGAGGAGAAAATGCAGCAAGCCGTCGTGCTATCCCTCTTTATTCCGCTGCTCACAGGCACGGGCGGCAACACGGGCAATCAGGCGGCCACGACAGTCACGCGAGCACTCGCGCTTGGCGACGTCAAGAAATCCGACGTCCTCAAAGTCATGTGGCGCGAAGTCCGGGTGGGGTTGATGCTCGGCGCTGTGCTCGGCGCGCTCGGTTTCGCGTTGGCGACCCTGGTCTACGGACTGGATATCGGGATGGTGATCGGATTGACCATGCTATCTATCTGCACCATGTCGGCGACAGTGGGCGGCGCGATGCCGATCGTGGCCAAGACCGTCGGGGCGGATCCGGCGGTGTTTTCCAACCCATTCATCTCCACGTTCTGCGATGCGACCGGCCTCATCATTTACTTCCTCATTGCCACCTCGATCTTGGGCCTGTGACCTGCTGATTTTGCCTGCTGTTCACCGTGGTGTACCGTTACATCTCGTTGCCAAAACAGGCGCCCGTAGCTCAACGGATAGAGCATCTGACTACGGATCAGAAGGTTGGGGGTTCGAATCCCTCCGGGCGCACCAATAGAAATAGGGCCCTACCTGGCGTTTCAGGTAGGGCCCTCAGTATTTCCCTGCCCGCCCCGTGGCGACGCGGAGGGCGCAGTGGGGCAGGGGGCCGGGTGGCTAGGAACTCAGAAGACTAGCTCTCCAGGTCCTTGACGATGTCGGGATTCTCGTTGAGCCAAGCCTCGATAGCCTCCGGCTCCTTGCCCTCGCCGTACTCGTTGACGACGGTGTCCTCGAGGGAGCCGTACTCGTCGTCGGAAAGCTTCAGGCCCTCGAGCCACTTGGCGACCTCGGGGTTCTCCTCGGTGAAGCCATCGCGTGCCAGCCAGTGCAGGGACTCCGGCTCGCCGAGCGCGCCCTTCGGGTCCTCCAGGTCCTTGACCGGGAACTTGGAGTTCGCCCAGAACGGACGCCACAGGGTGACGACGATGTCCTTTTCGCCGTCCACCGCGGTCTGCAGCTCGGAGAGCATCGCCGGGGTGGACGAGGTGGACAGGGAGTAGCCGTCGGCATCCAGGCCGTACTCGCTGATGGTCTCTTCCGAAGCCTTGGTGAGGCCCGCGCCCGGCTCGATTCCGACGACCTTGCCGCCGAAGTCGTCTGCCTTGCCCTTGAGGTCCTCAATGGAGTTGATGTCTTCCATGTACTCCGGGACAGCCCAGGTCAAAATCGCATTGTCGTAGTACGCGCCGAGATCCTCAATGTCGTCGGAGTACTTATCCATGTACTGCGCGTGAGTCTTTTCGGACCATGCTGACGGGTAGATATCGATGTCGCCCTTGGCCAGGCCGGCGTAGAGGACGGCGGCGTCGGTAAGCGTCTCGTGCTCGACGTTGTAGCCCGCTGCCTCAAGCTTGTTCTCCAGCAGGTACGCGGTGGACAGGCCGTCAGTCCAGGACGGGAGGTAGCCCAGGGTGATCGTGCCCTTGTCTCCGTCGCCGCCCTCGCCGGAGGCGCTGTCGCCGGAGTCGGAGCATGCCGTCAGCCCGAAGATGAGCGTGGCGGCAGACAGCGTAGCTAGCGTTTTACGGATGGTCATTGAAAGTAAGTCCCTTCTTCGACTGTGTAAGACGGAATCTCCGTGTCTTCCCCGCACCTGCCAGCAAAGGGCGGCGCCGCCTCACCCCGAGTGACTCAGCGGTGAAGCGGCGCGCATTTTCCAGCGGATGTGGGGTTATTCCACCAATTGTAGAGAAAATTCCAATCTTAAGCCAAGGAAAATTCCAGCTAAAGGCTCTTCTATTAGCCCTTACGGTTGCGGATCTGCGACAGCAGAGACGACTTATATGCGTTCAGATCGCCCAATGCGGCGGTTAGGCGGTCGAGGTAAACAGCCAGGATGACCACGGCCAGACCTGCTTCGACACCCTGGGCGACATCCAGCGTCGAGATCGCGGCGGTGACTTCTTTACCCAAGCCGTCGGCGCCGACCATGCCGGCGATGACAGCCATGGACAGCGAGAGCATGATGACCTGGTTGATGCCGGCCATGATCGTAGGCACAGCCAACGGCAGCTGGATGCCACGGAGAATCTGCCACGGGGTCGCGCCGTAGGAGCGGCCGGCCTCGACAGTCTCCTTGTCCACCTGGCGGATACCAAGCTCCGTCATGCGCACGCCCGGGGGCAACGCGAAGATGATGGTGGAGAACACGCCCGGCACGACACCGATGGAGAAGAAAGTCACGGCCGGAATCAGGTAGACGAACGCCGGCATTGTCTGCATGAAGTCCATGATCGGCCGGACGATCTTGCTGACCGTCTCGGATTTCGCGGCCCAGATACCCAGCGGGATCGCCAGGATCACCGCGGTCAGGGTGGACACGAGCACAAGTGACATGGTCTGCAGCATGGTCTCCCATTGCCGCATGCCCATCACCAGCAAGAAGCCGAGCAGTGCGCCCAGGGCCAGACGCCAGGAGCGGATGAACCAGGCGATGAGCACCAGGACGGCCAGCAGGATGAAGACCGGAATGGATAGCAGTATGTCGGAAAAGCCCTCGACGAGGAGGGTCATGACGGTGCTGAACGCGTCGAAAAGCCAAGTGGCGTTATCTGTGAGCCAATCGATGCCGTCGCTGACCCAGTCGCCGACGTTGATGCGGGGAATCAAGGTCTGGTCCATTACTCGTTCACCTCAATGCTCGTGGTGTTTCCAGTGGTTTCAGCGCGGGCAGCGTCGTCGTCGGCCACGGTGGTCGTGGCTGTGTCGCTGCTCTCGGTGGCCGCGGCGGACAGTAGCGTCACGCGGGGGACGACTCCGCAGAACCTACCGGCGTCGTCCGTGACCACGATCGGGGTCGGGGAGTCTGCGGAGAGCTGGAACAGCTCGTGGAGGGGAGTGTCTTTGTGGACGGTGTGGGTGGCCGGGCCGTCGTTAAGCGGAAGTGCGTCCTCGCTGTTGCGCACGGCGCGGGCGACGGCGTCTTCCCACACCACGCCCGCGGGCGTGCGGTCGCGGTTGAGCACGACGAGCCACGGGTTCTGCGTCTCGCGCAGGAGTTTCTGCGCGGCAAGCGGGCCGTGGCCTGCGCCGAGGGTCTCCTTCGGCTGCTCGACGATGTTGTCGGCGGTGAGCACGCGCGAGCGGTCGACGTCTTTGACGAAGTCGGCGACGAAGTTATTCGCCGGATTCTGGAGGATTTCTTCGGCAGTGCCGATCTGCTCGATGCGGCCGGACCGCATCATCGCGATGCGGTCGCCGATGCGCATAGCCTCGTTGAGGTCGTGGGTGATGAACAAAATGGTCTTGTTCAGTTTGCCCTGCAGCTCGATGAGCTGATCCTGCATGTCCTTGCGGATCAACGGGTCGAGCGCGGAAAACGCCTCGTCCATGAGCAGAACGTCAGTGTCTGCGGCGAGCGCGCGGGCGAGGCCCACGCGCTGCTGCATGCCGCCGGAAAGCTCGCCCGGCATATAGTCGGCCCACCCGTCGAGGTCGACCATGCGCAGCGCCTCGTGTGCCTTCTCCTCGCGCTCGGCCTTGGGCACGCCCTTGATCTCCAGACCGTAAGCCGCGTTCTGCAGCACCGTGCGGTGGGGGAGCAGCGCGAAATGCTGGAAGACCATGGAGATTTTGTCGCGTCGCAGCTCGCGCAGCTGGGATTCGGACATCTCCGTCAGAGGAGTGCCGTCGATCTCGAGAGTGCCTCCGGAGGCGGGCAGGAGCCCGTTGACCATGCGGATGAGCGTGGACTTGCCGCAGCCGGACAGGCCCATGATGACGAAAATCTCGCCGGGTTCTACGTCGAAAGAGGCGTCGATGACGGCAGCTGTACTGCCTTTTTCCATTAGTTCTTCGCGGCTCGCGCCGTTTTCGAGAGCGGCGATCGCTTTCTTCGGATCCTTGCCGAAGACTTTATAGAGCCCCCGAGCTGAAATCGTTGTCATGCAGACCTCCAGATAAACCACACTGAAAATTCAGGTTCTTCAGGCAGTTCATCTTTGCACAAGCTCCACCCAGTGGCGAGCTAGGTACGGGGAGGTCACTGCATGCCCCGCTGTCTGATTGGCGACATCGCCCGAGGTCAAACAGGGATTAGAACACGTCTATGCGCCCGCCGAGCGACTCGGTCTGCCGTAGGGCTTTCACCCAGCCGTGCGCGCCGAGCTGTATGCGCATGACGGGCCGCGACGAGATCTTGATGGGGGAGACCGACTCGGCGCGGGCACCCTTGCGCGCACCCATGCGGGTCACGGCGCGGTAGCCGGCGCCGACGAGCTGTTCCAGGTCGGGTTCGGGCGCGGCTAAGGAGGCGCGCGCGTCCTGCAGCAGCGGGATGATCTCGTCCAAGGTCTTCACCACGGCATCGGCGTTGGTCTCGCACATGGCGCGGACCAGTTGCGGCTCGGTGCCGGCCACTCGCGTCGCGCCGCGGAAGGAGCCGGCGGCCAGGGACTGGGCGAGTGTGCCGCCGCGGTCGCCGACGACGGCAAGGGCCTCGGCCAAAACGTGCGGGAGGTGCGACACGCGAGCGACGGCCTCGTCGTGCTTGTCCACGGACACCGGGACGGCTTCCGCACCGCAGACGCGCGCGAGCTCGCAGACCTGACCGAAGATATCCACCCAGTCCGCGGACACGCGGCGTCCGGCGTCCTCGCACTCCTTGGCGTAGTCGTAGGTGATCGCCCAGGCGGCGCGGGTGAACAGCCCGACGCGCGACGCACCCCAGCCGGAGTCCTCGGTGCCCGACATGGGGTGGCCGCCGACGTAACGTTCCCGCATGCCGCGGGCCCGCACCAGTTCGTCGACGGGCTTTTTCACGCTGACCACATCGGTGATGCCGCAGTTTGGCGCATACATCGCGATTGAGTCGAGCACATCCTCCACCGCGTGCATTGGAACGGCGATCACGATGAGAGCGTGGTCGGAGGAGGCGCGGGAGAGCACACGCGACAGGTCGTCGGAGACATCGAAGCCTTCGCGCGCGGCATCGCGCATGCCGGAGCGGGAGTGCGTATAGCCGTAGACCGGCGCACCAGCGGCGTCAAGGTCGCGCATGATGGATCCGCCGATGAGCCCCAGCCCGATAATGCAGGTCGTGGGCAGGGGACGCCGTGCCCCGACGCGCGCACTGGACCCCTGGCTACCTGACATACGGTGTTGCTCGTTCACGCCGACAAGCTTTCCACAACGCGAGTAGTCTGACTAGGCATGAACGACGGACATGCGGAAGCCAGCTCGGGCGGGGGGTACGACGGAGCCTTCGATGACGGCTACGCGGTCACTGTGGCCAGGCGCGACGGAGAATGGGTCGTCGCGGAATTCGACGATGACTTCGAGAATCTAGATACCTCTATAGGTGCGGTCCGCGGCCTCCGCAGCGAGGGTGCGGCGTTCGCGCTTATCAATGTCGAGGAGGAGTACCTCGTCATCGTGCGCCCCGGCCCGTCGCGCACGCGCGTGCTCATCTCCGATGCGACGATGGCGGTCGATGACGATTTCGCGGCAGAGGTCCTGGACACCGCCGGCATCGACATCCCCGACATCGACCCGGACGAGCTGGACAACATCGACGGTTGGGCCGACGGCGACTTCCGGATCCTCGAGGACGTGGGTGTAAGCGAGGAGGTCATGAGCGTGCTTATCGACGACTCCGCCGCCGACCCGTCTGATGTCATCGACCGGATCGCCGACGAGCTCGGTTTCATCGACGAGCTCGACCGGGCGTTGAATTAGCCCCGTCATGAGCCAGCTCGAACAACGCGCCGAACAGCGGATGCGCCGCGCCATCGAGGTCGCCCGCACCACGCCGGAGGCGGATATCCCCGTCGGCGCTGTCATATACGGTCCCGACGGGAGGCAGCTGGCTACCGGCACCAACCGCCGCGAGACGGACCAGGACCCGGCCGGGCACGCGGAGATCGTCGCAACGCGCGAAGCGGCGCGCGCCCTGGGCACCTGGCGGCTCGACGGCTGCGAGCTCGTGGTCACCCTCGAACCGTGCACGATGTGCGCCGGTGCCATTTTGGGCGCGCGCATGAAAAGCGTCGTCTTCGGTGCGTACGAGCCCAAGACGGGAGCCGTCGGATCGCTTATCGACGTCCTCCGCGACCCGCCCCACATCCACACCGTCGAGGTGCGCGGCGGTGTCCTGGAGGCTGAAACCGCTGCTCTCATGACCGGGTTTTTCGATCGTTTGCGCTGATCGGCGGTGCGCGTTGGGGATTGACATTGAATCGTTACCCAACCGTCGCCTCGGATTCTCTAGCATGGGCCAAGTAAGCGAAAGCAACTTAGAAGGAGACAGATCATGGCTGATCTCAACGGCAAGCTGGACCAGGTCAAGGGCGACGCTAAGGAAGCTCTGGGCAACGTTACCGATAACGAGTCCCTGGAGAACGAGGGCAAGGCTGACCAGCTCTCCGGTGGTGTGAAGGACAAGCTGAACGAGGCGGGCGACGCTATCAAGGACGAGGCCAACGAGGTCGCTGGCAAGATCCAGGACGCACGCGACGAGAACTAAACCGTCGCTCCCCGGCGGCTTCGGCCCGGGGGCCTAGGAATTTGGTTCCCCGGCGGCGCTACCGCTACTCTGTTCTGCGGTAGCGTGTCCGAGCGGCCGAAGGTACTCGCCTCGAAAGCGAGTGAGGGTAAAACCTCCGCGGGTTCAAATCCCGCCGCTACCGCCACTTTCACGAAGTTCGTGGTTTGGGTAAAATTCGGCGAAATGTCGCCGTGCTCATTGCCCAAACCACGAACTTTTTGTTTTTAGGAAAGGATTCCCGTGGCGAAGTTCCTCTACCGGCTCGGCAAATGGTCATTCCTGAATAAATGGAAGGTCATCGTCGCCTGGCTGCTGCTCTTCGCCGCCGGTGTGGGCGGCGCGCTGACGCTATCGAAGCCGCTGTCATCCGACTTCGCCATTTCCGGAACACCGTCGATCGACGCACTCGAGTCCCTCGGCGAGAATTTCCCCGGGATCAGCGACCCGGTCCAGGCCCCTTCGGTGAACCTGGTGTTCAAAGCTCCCGAGGGCCAGCGCCTCGACGATAAGGCGAATATGGCCGCGATCGACGAGACAGTCGCGTATATCGAGGACAACCTGCCCGAGATGGGCGGCAAAGACCGCTTAGGCAATCCCGTCACCGTCTCGAAGGAACAGACGGAACAGATCGTCTCCCAGATGACGGAGATGGGACTGCCCGAGGAGCGCGCCCAGGCGGATGCCGACAATGTGCGCCTGCTGTCTGAGGATGCGCGCATCGGCTACACCACTTTCGAATTCGGCGCGGAAACCTCCATGCAGGTCACTGATGAGGAACGCGCCGTGGTCAACGAGGCGCTCGATCTCGGCCGCTCGAAGGGACTGCAGGTGGAGGCCGGCGGTCCGGGCTTCGGCGATCCCATCGAGATCAAGACGACCAGTGAGATCATCGGCATCGCCGTGGCGTTTGTGGTCATGCTGGTCACCTTCGGCTCCCTCGTCGCCGCCGGCATGCCGGTGATCACCGCCGTGATTGGCGTGGGACTGGGAACTTTCCTCATTCTCATGGCCACCCGTTTCACGGAGCTCAATGAGGTCACCCCGGTCATGGCCGTCATGATCGGCTTGGCTGTGGGCATCGACTACGCCCTGTTCATCCTCTCGCGCTACAAGCAGGAGCGCCGTCGCCTGCCGGGCGCGGAGGCCGCCGGCCTCGCTGTCGGTACTGCTGGCTCGTCGGTCGTGTTCGCCGGCACCACCGTGTTCACTGCGCTTGTCGCGCTGGTGCTCGCCCGCATCGAATTCCTCTCCTGGATGGGCCTGTCCGCCGCGGCGACCGTGGCTATCGCCGTGGCCGTGGCCATCACGCTGCTACCGGCACTGATGGGTCTGCTCGGCGACAAAATCTTCGGGGGCACAATCCCCGGTGTGGCAGGCAATCCCGGCCCCGGCGACCGCCCGGGCAAGGACCTGAACACCCGCTCTCTCGGCCGCGCCTGGGTGAACACCGTGCGCCGAACTCCCGCACTGGTCATGGCCGTCGTCGTGGTCCTGCTTGGAGTGTGCTCGCTGCCGGTGCTGCAGATGGAAATGTCCCTGCCGTCGGATTCCAACGGCGATACCGACACCACCCAGCGCAAGTCCGCCGACCTCATGGCGGAGGGCTTCGGCGCAGGCGTCAACGCGCCATTCTTGCTCGTGGTCGACGCACACGACGTCAACCCGGATACGCAGGCGCTCGCCCCGTACATGAACTCCATCCCGGATGAGGCGGTGGAGGGAGCAGGGGACGCCGATAAGCAAAAGGCGGCGTTGTCCTCCTTCATGTACGCGATGGAGCGCGCGGGCACCGTGACCGGCGTGCGTCACGCGCAGCTGGTCGGCGTCAACGACGATTTCACCGCCGCGCAGATCCTGGCGACCCCGAAGGGCGGGCCCGACGACCAATTGACGGTGGATACCGCGCACGCGCTGCGCGAAATGGACGCCGAGATTGAGGACGCCACCGGCACCGACGTCGGCTTGACCGGCTTCACCGCCGTGCAGATGGACATCACGGAAGAGCTCGCCGACGCGATGCCGCTGTACCTTGGAATCGTGGTGGGCTTGGCGGTCCTGCTGCTCATCATCGTTTTCCGCTCCATCCTCGTGCCGCTCGTCGCGGGCCTCGGCTTCCTGCTGTCCGTCGGTGCTGCTTTCGGCGCGACCGTCGAAGTTTTCCAAAACGGCCTGACCGGCCTGGTGAACACGCCTGGGCCGATCCTGTCCTTCCTGCCGATCCTGCTGATCGGCGTCACCTTCGGCCTGGCGATGGACTACCAAGTCTTCCTGGTCACCCGCATGCGCGAGCAGTACACGCGGCTGCGCCGCCGGGACGACGATCCGGAGGCGGTCCTCGACGCCGTCGAAGAATCCACCGTCGAAGGCTTCGTCCAAGGCGCGCGCGTGGTCACCGCCGCCGCCATCATCATGATCGCGGTCTTCGTCGCGTTCATCGACCAACCCCTGCCGTTCATCAAGATCTTCGGCTTCGCGCTCGGCGCCGCCGTGCTTTTCGATGCCTTCTTCGTCCGCATGGCCCTCGTCCCCGCCACCATGTTCATCCTGGGCACCACCACCTGGTGGATGCCGAAATGGCTCGACCGCATCCTGCCCAACCTGGACATCGAGGGCGAGGAGCTGGAGCGCGAATTCGAGCCCGAGTCTGACAAGGAGCACGTCCCCTCATGACCGACACATCTGGTACCGGTTCCCGCGTCGACCTCAGCTTCGAGGTGGGCACCCGCCTCGAGGAGGCCCCGGGCCGCCACGGCCGCACCGGCGTGATCCACACCCCGCACGGCGACATCCAGACGCCCGCGTTCATCCCGGTAGCCACCAAGGCGACGGTGAAAACGCTCACCCCGGAGCAGATCCGTCAGACGGGCGCGCAGGCCATCCTGTCCAACGCGTACCACCTCTATCTCCAGCCCGGCCCCGACATCGTGGACGAGGCCGGGGGAGTGGCCGCCTTCGAGAACTGGCACGGCCCCACCTACACCGACTCCGGCGGGTTCCAGGTCATGAGCCTGGGCGTCGGCTTCAAGAAGGTCCTGGCCATGGACGTCGCCGGACTCACCGACGAGGACATCCGCGCCGCCAACAAGGACCGCATGGCGCGTGTCGACGACGACGGTGTCGACTTCAAGTCCTTCATCGACGGCTCCTCCCACCGCTTCACACCGGAGGTGTCCATGCAGATACAGCACCAGCTCGGCGCCGACATCATGTTCGCCTTCGACGAGCTGACCACGCTCGTGGATACCCGCGCCTACCAGGAGCATTCCGTCGAGCGAACCCGCCAGTGGGCACGTCGATGCCTCATCGAGCACGATCGCTTATCGACGGCCCGCCCCCACAAACCCCTCCAATCCCTCTGGGGCGTGGTGCAGGGCGCCCAGTACGAGGACCTGCGCCGCCAGGCCACCCGTGGACTGATCGCCCTGGACGAGGAAGCCCGCGCCGAAGGCCGCCGCGGTTTCGGAGGTTTCGGCATCGGCGGAGCCCTGGAGAAGGAGAACCTGGGCACCATCGTCGGCTGGGTCACCGACGAGCTGCCGGAGGACAAGCCCCGCCACCTGCTGGGCATTTCCGAGCCCGACGACCTGTTCACCGCCATCGAGGCCGGTGCCGACACCTTCGACTGCGTCGCCCCGACCCGCCTCGGCCGCCGCGGCGGGGTGTACACCTTGGACGGCCGCATGAACCTCATGGCCGCCCGCTTCCGCCGCGATTTCTCCGGCGTGGACGAGGAATTCGGCGGCTATGTCTCCGAGAACTACTCCCGCGCCTATATCCACCACCTGCTGCGCGCGAAGGAATTCCTCGCCGGCACCCTGTGCACCCTGCACAACCTCGAGTTCATGGTGCGCCTGGTGGACAATATCCGCGCCGCGATCGACGCCGGTGACTACGAGGCTTACCGCGACGAGTTCCTCGGGCGCTATTACGCGGGGCACTGAAACGTCCTAGGATGTAGGTATGTACCTACAGGAGGTGTGGGATGACAACGCTGAGCGCCCGGGAATTCAACCGCGATGTCAGCGCCGCTAAGCGCGCTGCTCTTGATGGGCCAGTGGTGATCACTGACCGCGGCCGCGCATCGCATGTGCTGTTGTCGGCGGAGCGTTACGAGGAGCTCGTGGCGAACACATCTAATTGGGCGAGTCGCCTCCACATGGACGAGGACATCGAATTTGAACCGGCCCGCATGGAATTCGGTCTGAGGAATCCGGAGCTATGAGTTTCCTGCTGGACACCAACGTGGTCAGCGAGCTTCGAAAGCCCGCCTCGAAAGTCAATCCCGGAGTGTTGGCCTGGTCGACAAAACACCCGCTTGTCGAGCAATTTCTCTCGGCCGTCACCATCTTCGAGCTTGAGCTGGGGGTGTCGCTGAAGGAACGCCGCGATCCAGTGCAAGGCGCGAAGCTGCGGGCGTGGATCGAAGATCAGGTGAAACCGTCCTTCGAAGGGCGGGTACTACCGCTTGATGCTGCGGTTGCTGCGCATGCGGCTCGCCTGCACGTGGATGATCCCCGCCCTCTGGCGGATTCTTTCATCGCGGCAACAGCGCAGTTGCATGGTCTCGCTGTTGTGACCCGGAATGAGCGTGACTTCATCCCATTCCGGGTACCGTGCATCAACCCCTGGTCGGATTAAGCCGTCACCGCGCTCGCGCGCTCCTCGGCGCGGCGCACGGCGGCAATCGTCGGGTAGGTGACCGGCAGCAGGACGACCTCCATGAGGGTCTTCCACAGGAACCCGACGATGACGTAGTTCACGAATGCGCCGACGGAGTCGATACCGATCACGCCGGCGGCGATGGAGCAGAACAGCAGGGTATCGGCGAATTCGCCCACAACCGTCGAACCGATCAGGCGCGCCCACAGACGGTCGGTGCCGAAGCGGTCCTTCATTTTCTGCAGCACCCACGCGTTGAGCAGTTGGCCCACGACGTAACCGGTCAGTGACGCCAAGATGATGCGCGGCAGCAGCCCCAGCACGGCGGCGAAGGTGTCTTGCATGTCGTAGAAGCTGGCGGCGGGCAGCCAGATCGCGATGTAGAAGGACAGCACCGCGAGCACGGCGATACCGAAACCGGTGAACACAGCACGGCGGGCGGCTTTGAAGCCGTAGACTTCGGCGATCACGTCGCCGATGACGTACGAGATGGGGAAGAGGAAGAACGCGCCGTCGGTGACGAGTGGCCCGAGCTCGACGCCCTTCTGCGCGGTGATATTTGAGATGAGGAAGACTGCGCAGAACACCGCAAGCAGGTACGGGTACGGCGAGCGCGCGATGGGGTGCGGGTGGGAGATGGGGTTCGACATGCGCAATATCATTGCACATATGTCTCATTCACAATCCGCAGCTGGCCGATATGCACCGAGTCCGAGTGGGGATCTCCACTTCGGCAATTTGCGCACGGCGGTGCTTGCGTGGTTGTTTGCGCGCCAGTCGGGCCGCAAGTTCTACATACGCGTGGAGGACATTGATTCGGAGCGTTCCAGCATGGAATCGGCCCGGCGCCAGCTGGAGGATCTCGCGACGCTGGGCATTGAGTGGGATGAGCCGGTCATCTACCAGCATGAACGCGGTGATGCGTACGCGGCGGCGTTGGAGCAGCTCGACACGTATGAATGTTATTGCTCACGCCGCGATATCCGGGAGGCGGCGTCCGCACCTCACGCCCAGCCAGGCATGTATCCAGGCACGTGCCGCGACCTCACGGAAGAGGAGCGCGCTTATCGACGTTCCCAGCTCGCCACCGAAGGCCGCCTCCCCGCCATCCGTCTGCGTGCGCTTGACCTTAAGTGGACCGTGTCCGACTACTACAAAGGCGAGTTCACCGGCCCAGTCGACGACGTGATTCTCAAACGCGGCGGGAACATGAACCAAGCACAAGCGGGGGATTGGGCGTACAACCTCGCTGTGGTTGTCGACGACGGCGCCCAGAATATCGACCAGATCGTCCGCGGCGACGACCTTCTCGGTTCCGCACCCGCGCAGGCGTACCTCGCCGACCAACTCGGGCTGCCCCAGCCGAAGTACATTCATGTTCCGCTTGTCGTTAATGCCCAAGGAAATCGGTTAGCCAAGCGTGACGGTGCTGTCACGTTGCGGGACATGTTGGCTCGCCGAACAATCACAGAAATCATTGGGCAACTCGCCTCCTCGGTCGGCGTGGAGGGCGCGACTAGCGCGGATGAGTTGATGCGGAAGTTCGAGCCAGACATGCTTTCTGGCGAGCAATTTTTGTGGGCATGACGAAAAATCTCCCAGCCCTTGAGTGTGGGCTGGGAGACATTGCGGAGGATGTGGGATTTGAACCCACGAGGGTCGTGAAACCCGCACGCGTTCCAGGCGTGTGACATAGGCCGCTAGTCGAATCCTCCAGCGACGTCACCGTTGTGCAAGGGCAAGCCCCGGCGCAACGCGTCGAGGCACTACTTTAGCGGATAGAGGGGGAGGGACAAAATTGGTGGTGGGAGGGGGCGTCGATACGCGAAAAGCGCGGTTTTTGAACTGCTTGCCGCAAGCTACTAAACTTGCCCGCAGGATCCCACGTGGTGCATATCTTGTGAACTCCCCCAGGGCGGGAACGCAGCAAGGGTCAGCGAGCTCTGGCAGGTGCGTGGGGTCCCTTTATTTTGCCCGGATCCGCTGGGGGCTATGGGTGCAGGGCGCATGTAGTCTGGGCGACGTAGAAAGTCCACTCCTTCGAAGGAAGTGATCCCACAATGTCCCTGCTCAATCTGGACCCCGCTGCCCGTGAGGAACTCGCGGCGAAGGTGCGCGAGGAATATGAAACCCTCAAGGCCCGCAACCTGGACTTGGACCTAACGCGCGGGAAACCGTCGTCGGAGCAGCTGGACCTCAGCAACGAGCTGCTAGAGCTGCCGGGCAGGGACAACTACGTGGATGCTGCGGGCGCGGATGTGCGCAATTACGGCAACCTCAAGGGCATTAAGGACATCCGGGAGATCTGGGCCGAGCTCATCGGCGTGTCGGTAGACAATCTGTACGCGGAGGATTCCTCCTCGCTGAACATCATGTTCGACCTGATCAGCTGGTCGTTCATCTTCGGCAACAACGATTCGGAGCGCCCGTGGCGCGAAGAGGAGACCGTCAAGTGGATCTGTCCGGTGCCGGGCTACGACCGTCACTTCGCTATCGCTGAGAAGCTCGGCTTCGAGATGGTCTCTGTGCCCATGCTGGAAGACGGCCCGGATGCGGACGCCGTCGCCGAGCTGGTCAAGGACCCGGCGGTGAAAGGCATGTGGGTCGTGCCGATGTTCGCCAACCCGTCCGGCGTGACAGCGACGGAGGAAGTCGCGCGTGCGCTCGCCACGATGGAGACCGCGGCGCCCGACTTCCGCATTGTGTGGGATAACGCCTACGCCGTGCACACCTTCACCGAGGACTTCCCGGCCATCGTCGACGTGCTCGGCATCGCGGAGGAGGCGGGCAACGCGAACCGTTTCTGGGTGATGAGCTCCACCTCCAAGATCACGCACGCGGGCGCGGGCGTGGCCTTCTTCGCGTCCTCGACGGAGAACCTGGACTGGTACGCCTCCATCGCAGGTATCCGCGGCATCGGCCCGAATAAGGTCAACCAGCTGGCGCACGCGAAGTTCTTCGGCGACGCCGACGGCGTGCGCGCGCTGATGCAGAAGCACGCGCAGATCCTCAAGCCGAAATTCGACGCGGTCCTGGAGATCCTCGAGAACCGTCTCGGCGAGTACGAGGTCGCGCGCTGGACCACCCCGGCCGGCGGCTACTTCATTTCCCTCGACGTCATCGACGGCACCGCCCACCGCGTGTGGGAGCTCGCCCGAGAGGCCGGCATCACCCTGACCAAGGCCGGTTCCGCTTTCCCGAAGGGGGAGGACCCGAACGACCGCAACATCCGTCTCGCGCCGTCGCTTCCGCCTATCGACGAAGTGCGCACCGCCATGGACGGCGTGGCCACCTGCGTGCTCCTCGCGGCACTGGAGAAGCTCGAGGGCTAGTGACACCGCAGGAGACACACGCCTGGCTCACCGACGTTCTGGGTCCCATGGACCTTCTCGACGTTAACGGGATGGCCATCGGGGTCGCACCGGTGATTCCGGCGACGGTCAGCGTTGGGTTCAGCGGGATCGACAGCGGCCTCGTCGTCGACGATCCCGAAACGGATGGCACCGGCGCTGCTCCCGTAACGGAGGTGCGCTGCGAGATCATCTGCGCCGCTGACGGTGCGACCCCGCAGCAGCCTGTCATGGCCGTTGCGGGTGCATGGAACACGCTGGTCACTGCGGGCATTCCGGGGCAGCCGGGCACTGCGCTTCCGGGGTTGGTGAACGACCCGGCGCTCACCGTCCACCACGGTCTGCTGCGCGAGCCGCAGATCTTCGACCGCGGCACGCCGCTGGTCAATGAGCCCGCCACCGACGACGCCCCGGCACGCATGACGCTGCTGCTGGAGCTGGTGCTGCTCACCGACGACGAGTACGAGATCGCGTCAGAGCAGGGCATCGATGTGTTGGAGCGCCGCATGCACCGTCGTCAGACTAGCCTCGGAAACTGGAGCCGCGACTAAGGCCACCACAGGCCGTTAGGTGATCCCCCGCTCGGAGAGGTACATCAGGATCGCGCGGACGCGGCGGTTCTCCTCGTCGGGGGTCAGCCCCAGCTTGGAGAAGATGCTGGACACATGCTTGGCCACCGCGGCGCCGGAGAAGTAAAGCTTTTCCGCGATCTCGGCATTGGACAGACCCTCCGCCATGAGCTCGAGGACCTCGCGTTCGCGCGGGGTGAGCGCGGTCAGCCACTGGGAACTGGCGGCCATGAGCTCGCCCGCCACATCCGGGTCGATGACCACGCCGCCGCTGGCCACGGTCTCGCATGCCTGGACGAAGTCTTTCACCTCCGCAACGCGGTCTTTGAGCAGGTAGCCGGTGCCGCCGTCGCCGCCGGAGAACAGCTCTCGGGCGTACGCGGGCGCGACATACTGCGACAGCACGAGCACATTCACGGGGCCGTTCTCACGCAACTTCAAGGCAGCTTGCAGGCCGTCGTCGCGCATGGCGGGAGGCATGCGCACATCAGTGATCACGAGGTCGGGTGCATGCTTATCGACGGCCCCCGGGAGCACCTCCGCATCCCCCACCTGCCCGACCACCTCGTGGCCGCGCCGGATGAGCAGACCTGCGACGCCTTCGCGCAGCAGGGCGGAATCGTCGGCTATCACGATCTTCATTGAGCTAACCCGCTTTCTCCTCGGTACAGCAGCAACGGTATCCGCGCAGCGATGGTCGTTGGGCCGCCGTTGGGTGAATTCACTTCGATTCCGCCCCCGAAAGCGGCGATCCGCTCCCGCATGCCGTCGAGTCCGCCACCGGGCATGAAGCGCGCGCCGCCGTCGCCGGAGTCGGTCACCGCGACATTCAGCGTGTGGTCGCTGGTTATCAGCACGCTGACGGGAGCGCCCGGCGCGTGCTTCGCGGCATTGGTCAGGGCTTCGGAGGTGAAGAAATAGGCGGCGGCGAGGACGGAGTCGTCGATAAGCGGAAGCGGGTGCGGCGCGCGGACCGTCACATGCGGACCGTACTGCGCGGCTGCTGTTTCGACTGCCTCGACCAGCCCGCGGTCGGTCAGCTCGCGCGGGTGGATGCCGCGCACGGTGCGGCGCAGGGCGTCGAGGCCGTTCTTGAGGTCGCGGGCGGCGGCGTCGAGAAGCGGCGAGTCTGTTTCAAGCTGTGCTTCGCCGAGCTTCATCGCCGCCGCCACGAAATATTGCTGCGCGCCGTCGTGGAGGTCGCGTTCGATGCGCAGCCGCTCGACTTCGTACGCCTCCGCGATCTTGCGCCGCGAGGCTGTCAGCTCGTGGATCGCCCGCGCGGCCTCGGCTTCGTGGTTCTTCTTCCGCCACATGATTGAGAGGGTAGCGGGGTAGTGCTGGCACTACCCGTATTCGGGAGCCCGCGCCATGGTGCCCGCGCGCGGCACGCGGTGAAATGGAACCATGCTTGAACTCAACGACATCACCAAATCATTCACCCAGCAGCGGGTCCTCGAAGGAATCAGCCTGAATATCGGCCCCGGCGAGTCCGTCGCCATCATGGGCCCGTCCGGCTCCGGCAAGTCGACGCTGCTCCACTGCATGTCGGGAGTGCTCGTCCCCGACCACGGCGAGGTCCGCTTCAACGGGCGCGACATCGCATCGCTTCACGACGCCGCCCGCTCCCAACTCCGCCTCGACCACTTCGGCTTCATCTTCCAGGACGGCCAGCTCATGCCCGAGTTGACCGCGAAGGAGAATGTGGCGCTGCCGCAGATCATGCGGGGTGAGTCCCGCTCGAAGGCCCACGCGGAGGCGACGGACATGCTCACCCGGCTCGGCCTCGGCGCCTTTGTGGACCGCTTCCCGGGCCAGCTCTCCGGCGGGCAGGGCCAACGCGTCGCCATCGCCCGCGCACTGGCGGGCCCGCCGTCCGTGGTCTTCGCCGACGAGCCCACCGCCGCACTCGACCAGGCCACCGGGCACGAGGTGATGCAGCAGATCACCGCCGTGGCCAAGAAATTCGGTGTGACGCTCGTCCTGGTCACCCACGACCCGAAGATCGCGCAGTGGTGCGACCGCCGGATCGAGATCCGCGACGGCCTCATCCACACCGAGGGCACCGCGAAGGGAGTCCCGGCATGAGCGCAGTGACCTTACTGAACGCCGCCCAGTCCTCCTCCAGCGAGGGCCGCGCGCAACGCCAGACTGGCGAACGCTGGGTCCGCGCCCTGTCGCTCGTGGCGTTCGCCGTGTCCACCTGGATCCTGTGCACGCTGGCCGCCGGCACGTGGATGTTCGCGCAGCGCCACTGGCACCCGCACGACCGCCTCATTGAAGTGCAGGAGAACGCAGGCGGACCTTTGTCCATGCCCTATATCTTCCTCGCCCTCTTCGCGTCATTGCTTGTGATTCCCACCCTGCTCGGCCTGCTCACCCAAGCCGCGCGTGCGAATCTCGGTGGCCGCGAAGAGCAGCTGGCCATCCTGCGCCTGATCGGCGCCACCCCCGGACAGGTGCGCGGCATGATGATTCTCGACGCCCTTCGCCAGGCCCTCGTCGGCCTTGGCATCGGCACCGTTTTGTACCTGGTCAGCGTGCCGGCATGGTCGCTGCTGTCGTTCCAGGAGAAGCGCATCGGCACCTGGGAAATGCTCACATGGTGGGTCGTGCCCGTCGCTTGGGTTGTTGTCCTCGCCCTTGCCGCCGCATCCGTGTGGCTGGCTCTGCGACGGGTCGCCGTCACCCCGCTGGGCGTGACCAAGAAGGTGCCGCCGAAGGGACAAAGCGTGATCACATTGGTCATTTCGCTTGTGGCCGCTATTTTCCTGTACCGCTACCTGAACACGCTGTCCATCGCACCGGAAGCCGATGCCACCGAGTTCTTCGTGATGCTCGTCGTTGTCGCCGGCGTGCTGATGGTCAATGCTCTCATCGCCGTCGGCGTGATCCAGTTGATCGCCCGCGTCAGTTACCTGCTCCCCGGTTCTGCCAACTACGTGGCCACCCGCCGCGTCGGCCGCGGGGTGAGGACCACTTGGAAGCGCGTCGCCGCGCTGTACTTCGTCGCGTTCATCGCGGGTGCTGGCAGCGGGTTCTCCGCTGTCCCGCAGATCGAGGATGATCCGGCCCTGAAGATGGTCACCGCCGACATTCCCTCCGGCGTGGCCATCACCGCTGTCTTCGGTGCCGTTCTGCTTATCGCATCCACGCTGCTTACCCAGGCGTTGGCTGTGGTGGAGCAAAAGCAGCTGACCAAGTCCCTCTACTTCATCGGCGCGCCCGCGAAGTTCCACACGTCCGTGGCCATCCGCGAGGTTGGAATCCCGATGGCTCTGGTGACCCTAATGGGCTTCGGCATGGGCAGCATGATGGGACTAGCGATGGTCATCGCATCTGTCGACGCACTCCTGCTGCAGCACGCCCTCTTCGCCGCGCTGATCGTGCTGGCGCTCGCCGGCTGCGTCGCCGCCGTCTCCGCCACCGGCAAGCTTCGCGAGCGGGTGCTTTCCGAGACCGGCCGGCTCAATGACTAGTGCTTCGCTACTGCGCATGGACTGATCTTCATGGACTAAACCGCATGGACTGTGTGAATTTTCGGCTGAATCAAAAGAGACTGCTCGGCCACACGGTTGATGCAGGTTAGTCCATGCGGGGGAGTTCATGGGGAGTCATGGCGCGATCACCGTATGATCCAGCGCCGTGACTTCGCGGGTAGAGGCTGCAGCCTTCTCATTCGTCCGTTCCGTGTGGTCCCTAAGCGTCTCGATCTAGCCGGGAAGCATCGGAACTACCTCGACGTCGAACTCGGACGGCGCGAGTCCAAACTGGTACGCCAGCGCCTCGACCACTTCATCTTCGGCGCGGTCCAATCGGCTCGTCTGCGAGACCACCCCGAGCTCTGTGCATTCCAGAACCCACACGCCGCTGGTGCCGCGCTCGGCGGTCACTGTGAACGTGTTCATCGCCACCATCCCTTTCCCAGCTCTGCGTCCTTTGCATTCTGATTAGCGCATGTTGATCCTAATTCAATTACGCGGCGAACGACTCAGTCCACTGACTATTGACGGAACTGCTTTAAGCCTGGACCAAGGGGCGGGTGCCGAGCTTTATTCGAGGAGCCGCGAATATTGGGGGCGGGCTTTCATGGAGTGGATGAGTAGCTCGTCACCGTCTGCTGCGACTACGACGACAGATTCTAGGAGCCGGGCATGGGTGTCGAAGCCAAGTCTCAACTCTCTCCACTGAGTCGTTTCATCGTCGAGTGGCTCGATCCATACGGGATTGGAAGCCGCCTGTATGCCATCAGATGTCGTGATGCCGTGTTTGGTGGCGGACTTCGCACATCTCATGCCGCGGTGAAAGCGTCTATCGCTTGGCGGATGAGTTCGGACCGGGTCACGTTCTTCTCAGTGGCGAGATCGTCGAGTGCTTTCAGTTCGTCGTCGGTGAGGCGGACAGCGACGACCTGCGCTGGAGTCGATCCGCGCCCCGGGCGCCCGCGGCCACGCTTCTTCAGGAGCTCTGGGTCGTAGCCGATCTCGGCTTCGGCGACCCAAGCGTCGATCTGCTCTTGGCTGGCGTTCACAGGCATGACAATACTGTATAACGAAAATATCTGCGCTGGCAATGCCCACTTGTGGGCTGACCCACGGTGGGGGTCACGGGCGCCTAGTAGGGTGAAACCGTGGCTTTGTACCGGAAGTATCGCCCAGCCTCGTTCGCCGAGATGATTGGGCAGGAGCAGGTGACGCGTCCGCTGTCCACAGCGCTGGACAACGGGCGGGTCAACCACGCTTATTTGTTCTCGGGGCCGAGGGGGACGGGCAAGACGTCGTCGGCACGCATTCTGGCGCGCTCGCTGAACTGTGTTCAGGGGCCGACGTCGACGCCGTGCGGGGTGTGCCCGTCGTGCGTCGCGCTCGCGCCGGGCGGGCCGGGCAACCTGGACGTCACTGAGATGGACGCCGCGTCGAACGGTGGCGTCGACGAGATGCGTGAGCTGCGCGAACGCGCGTATTTCGCGCCGGCGGAATCGCGGTACCGCGTGTTCATCATCGACGAGGCCCACATGATCACGGGCGCGGGCGCGAACGCCCTGCTGAAGATCGTCGAGGAGCCGCCGGAGCACCTCGTGTTCATTTTCGCGACGACGGAGCCGGAGAAAATCATCGGCACGATCCGCTCGCGCACCCACCACTACCCGTTCCGCCTGCTCACGCCGCAGGCGATGCGCCAGCTCGTCGAGCGCACGGTCGCGGCGGAAGGCGTCACGGTCGACGAGAACGTCTACCCGCTAGTCATCCGCGCCGGTGGCGGTTCCCCGCGCGACACGCTGTCCATCCTCGACCAGCTGCTCGCAGGAGCCGGCCCCGAAGGGTTGACGTACGAGCTCGCGTTGCCGCTTCTCGGGGTCACCGATCTTTCGCTTATCGACGCCACCGTGGACGCCCTTTCCTCCCGCGACGCCTCCGCCCTGTTCCAGGCCGTCGACGATGTGATTGAGGCCGGCCACGAGCCCCGCCGCTTCGCGATAGATCTGCTCGACCGCCTGCGCGATTTGATGATCATTCACGCCGTCCCGAACGCCTTCGGCCAGGGACTTGTGGATGCCCCCGCCGACCGCGCTGAGATTCTTACCTCCGAGGCCGACAAATTCCCCGGCAACCAGCTCGCGGCGCTTGCCGCCGAGGTCAACGAGCGCATCACCTCCCTGCGCGGCGCGACATCCCCCCGCCTGCTGCTCGAGATCATGATGGCGCACCTCCTCGGTGTTCTCACCGGGACACAGGCGCCTGCCGCCGTCGCCGGCTTGACGAAAATTCAGGACGCCTCCGCCGAGGCCTCCGGCATGGGCGACCAGCCCCGCGGTGCCGCCGCGGCGTTGGCTGCCGCTGCCGCCGTGCAGGCCACCGCCAACGTCACATCCCAGTCCACGCCCGCTCCGCGCGAGGCACCCAAGCCCGCCCGCGAGCAGCGTGAGCAGCGCGCGCCGCAGCCTGAACCGCAGCGTCAGAAGCCTGCGCCGCAGCGTGAGCAGGAGCCCGCAGAGCGGGCGCAACCCCAGCCGGCGCAACAACAGACAGCCCAGCAGCCACCCGCTGAGCAGCCCGCGGAACTCGCGCAGGAGCCAACACCGCAACCGGAACCGCCGGTTCAGGCCACGGCTGAACAAGAAAAGCCCGCAGTAGAGGCAACCCCGGCGGCGGAAACGGAGACTCCGGAACCTGCCAAGGAAGAGACCGGCCAGCCCGCCGAGGCTGCCGTTGACTCCGAGGAGCTCATGGAGCGGATCCGCAAGGAGTGGATCACGTTGCGGCAGTCGGTGGGTGAGCGCAACAAGGTCGCCGAAATCATGCTTACCGAGGCAAAGCCGCTCGGCATGGAGGGAAACACGCTGGTTGTCGGCCACAACACGGGTGCGCTGGCGAACAGCATCAACTCGAAGCACAACAACGACGACATCGCTGCGGTGTTGACGGAGAAGCTTGGCACCGAGGTCGCGGTGCGCTGTGTGGTGGGTACGGACCCAAAAGCCGCGGGCTTTGATGCCCCTGCTCGTGCGCCGCAGGCGTGGAGCCCGCCGCGCGCACAGGAACAAGCGACGGCATCGGAGCCCGAGCACAGCAGCCAGGGCCCTAAGTCCAGTGACACCACCGAGGAACCTCACGCCGCCGAAGGAGATGCCCCCGACGAGCCCACGCCGACGAGCGACGGCTCGGTGGGCGGCGAGAACGAGGCTGTGACTCCAGAACCGGAGGCAGCGCCAGTGCCGTACGACCCGTGGGGGTCCACACCAGCGAAGACCGTCAACTCGGAGGACAGCGGTGCTGAGACATCTGCTCCGTCCAAGGAACCAGCACCGCAGCCGGAAACGCCTGCGCCGGCGCCTGAAAGATCACCTTCCGGCCCAGCGGCGGCTGCGGCAGCGGCGGCCGCCGCGGCAGGTGCCGCCGGTGTCGTGAAAGGGGCGGCTCCCCGAGCTACGCCCGATCCGACGGCGGGGCCGGACACCGGTTTCGGGGAGTCGACGAGTTTCAGCAGCGGAGTGCCGTTGCCGCCGGAGCCGGAAGACGAACCGCCGATGGAGGAAGAGCCGGCGCCGTACACTCGCGAGGATGAAGAGCGCGACATGGTCGACCAGTCACAGGAAGCGGGCACATTCGACAGGAGGAGCCCGACAGAGGTGGCCATAGAGCTTCTCGCTGATGAACTAGGCGCACGGCCCCTGTAGGGGACTCGGTACACTAGTTCAAAGACGGAGCCGCAACGCGCCGGCTGCGTGAAAAGACATAGTTATAAGCGTCCAAGAAAGGTCAACGACCATGACTCAGCCTGATCAGAACGGTATGCCCGACATGCAGGAACTCATCCGCCAGGCGTCTGAGGTCCAGGCACAGATCCAGCAGGCGCAGGAAGAGATCCTCGCCGCGACTGTCGAGGGCTCCGCTGGAGGCGGTCTGGTGAACATCACCATGACCGGTGGCGCAGAGATCAAGGACCTGTCCATCAAGCCGGAGGCTGTGGACCCGAACGATGTTGAGACCCTCCAGGACCTCATCCTCGCCGCCTACCGCGATGCCCACACCAAGGCCGGCCAGCTGGCGCAGGAGAAAATCGGTCCGCTGACGCAGCAGGCCCCGGGCGAGGGCAATGACTTCACCCAGATGTTCGGCGGAAACTAAGCCGCTGTATGTTTGAAGGCCCTCTTCAGGACCTCATCGACGAGTTCTCCCGCCTTCCCGGAGTGGGACCGAAAAGTGCGCAGCGCATCGCGTTCCACCTGTTGAAAACAGACCCGGACGATATCGACCGTCTCCGCAGCGCCCTCGGTGCTGTGCGCGACGGCGTGACATTCTGCCGGATCTGCAACAACGTCTCCCGTGAAGAAGTGTGCCGCGTCTGCGCAGACAGCGGCCGCGATGCGGGATTGATTTGCGTCGTGGAGGATGCCAAAGACATCCAGGTCATCGAGCGCACAGGGGAGTACTCGGGGCGTTACCACGTTCTCGGCGGGGCACTGGACCCGCTGGCGAACGTGGGGCCGAAAGACCTGGCTATTTCCTCGCTTCTGCAGCGCATTGGCGGTGTGCTGCCGGACCGCGACGGTGAGGACGCCCCGGTTATTCACGAGGTCATTCTCGCGACCGACCCGGATACCGAGGGTGAGGCGACAGCGTCGTATCTGGCGCGTCTGCTGAAAGACTTCCCGGATCTGACCACGTCGCGCCTTGCGTCGGGCATGCCGCTTGGCGGCGACCTCGAATTCGTGGACGAGCTCACGCTGTCCCGCGCTCTGACGGGACGCCTGCAGCTCTAGCTTCAGCGCCAGTTCACCACACCGCAGCCCGCCCGACCTGCGGCAGAGGCAAGCACACCCGCTAGCGGCCCATGCGCTCGAGACGCAGGCGGTCGACCTCGGGAAGCTCGAGTGGCTCGAGTTCTTCGAGCGCGATGCCCATCGCCTCGGCGAGGATCAGGTCGGCGAGCTCGGGATTCCGGGCGAGTGCGGGGCCGTGCATGTAGGTGGCGATGACGCTGCCTTGCACGGCCCCTTCGCTACGGCTGCCCCCGCTGCCCTCGCCTTCCTCGCCGCCGTTGCCCTGGCCGTTCGTCACGGAGCCGAGCGGGGAGGCGTCGGCGCCGAGGATCGTGCCGCCCAAGTGGTTCTCAAACCCGGTCAGCGGCTGGGTGAGCGCGGACGTGATGCCGGACTGAGTCGGTGTCGAGACGACCTCGCCGATGGCGCGGGTGGGGAGGGGGGTAGTGGTGGCGTCGATAAGCTCTAAGCCCGCGACCTGCTTGCCGTGGGCGCGGAAGCTCTCGCCGAGGACCTGCAGGCCGGCACAGACGGCGAAAATGGGCCGTCCGTTCGCGGCGGCGCGCGACAGGCCCCCATCGGTGATGAGGTGCTCCGCGGCGAGAACCTGTGCGCTGTCTTCGCCTCCGCCGAGCGTGTACGCGGCGAAGTCGTCGGGCACAGCTTCGCCCAGCTTGATGGGCAGAATCTCGGCGTCGATGCCGCGCATGCGGGCGCGCCCGCGCAGGACGAGGGCGTTGCCGTCGTCGCCGTAGGTGCCCAGCACATCGGGGAGCACGAGGCCGATCGTCAACGAATCAGTCATGGGAAGCCTCCTTGGCCAGCGCCTTCTTCAGGTTGAGCAGGGCCGTGTAGTTCGCGAGCACCTCCACGCGTCCGGGCGGGCACGCGGCGATCGCGTCGAGGGGGTCGTGGATGAGCTCGTGCTCGATCTCCGCGTACAGAAGGCGAACGGCGAGGTCGGTGCCGCGCTCGCCGGACGCTTTCACCGCGATATCCTCGAATTCTTCGAAGCGGACGTCCCACAGCCAGGACAGGTCGGCGCCGTCGCCCTCCTGCCCGTTGACCGCGATGACCAGGCCGTTGGCGCTGCGGTCGACCATCGAGAGGGCCTCCTGCCAACCGGCGGGATTCTTCGCCAGCAGCAGGTGTACGTCGCGGCCGTTCCAGGAGTTCGTCGTGTAGCGGCCGGCGACATCATCAACGCTTTCAGCAGCCTTGATCGCAGCATGCTTATCGACGCCGAACGCCTCCACCGCCCCCGCGATCGCCTGCGCGGCGTTGCCCCGGTTCGCCCTGCCCGGCAGTGCGAGATCGAGCGGGTGCAGGGTGCCGTCGGGGTCGGTCAGTCCCTCGTCGGTGACGGTCCAGTCCGGGGTGGGGCGGCGGAATTCGCGGCCGTCGTCGAGCGGCTTTGTGGCGTACCAGTCGTCGTCGGTGCGGACGATGTAGCCGGCACCGCGCGGATTGGACACCGAATCGCCGGTCCAGCCCGGGCCGGCAGCCACCCACACGACATTGGGCGCGTCGAAGGCGACCGAGGTGACCAGCACGTCGTCGCAGTTCGCAATCACCGTCATCTCCGGGTGCGCCTCCACCGCGGAGCGGAGCTTGCGCTCGATGGAGTTGATCTCGCCGACGCGGTCCAGCTGGTCGCGGGTGAGGTTGAGCAGCACCAGCGCCGCTGGGTCGAGCTTGTCTGCGACAGCGGGGACGTGGAGCTCGTCGACCTCCAGCACTACGTGCGAGGCCTTTTCCCCGGCGAGCAGGGCGGAGATGATGCCGGCGTCCATGTTGTCGCCGCCTTCGTTGGTGGCCACGGTGTAGCGCGAGGCCACCGCGCCGGCGAGCATGCGCGTCGTGGTCGACTTGCCGTTCGTGCCGGTGACCAGCACTGCCGGGCGGCCGCCGCCGAGCTCCTCTAGGATGCCGGGGTCGATCGCGCCCGCGATGAGGCCGCCGATCATGCCGCCGGCGCCGCGGCCGGTCGCGCGCGAAGCCCTCGTGGCCAGTTTCGCCGCGGTAATGGCCGCTGTGCTGCGCAGACGCTTGAACGCGCCCGCCTTGCCCGCTCGGCCTTGTGAACCGGTTGTGCTCGAATTCATGGGCTAAACCCTAGTTGATTGCGAGCTTCAGGTGAGTCAGCGCGCTTTAGGATTGCCCAGCTTCCTCCGCGCGCGCCTGCCGGACCTCGCGCTCCGTCTCTACCGCTGCGAGGAAGTCCTCGTCGCTGACCAGCGGGATGCCCTTGCGGTGGGCATGCATCGCCTTGCCGCGCAGGTCGTCGGGGTCGCCGGTGGCGTTGGTGACCACCAACGAGGTTTCGCGGGTGAGCTTTTCGGCGTAGGTCATCTCCAGGTCCATGATGGCCTGGATCAGCTCGTCGTGCTCGGCGCGGATATCGTCGGAAACCACCACTTCCATGCCGGGACGCAGGCCGGATTTATGCGTGAACTGGCCGGGGTTGCCGTGCTGGGCGGATGCCTTTTCGGCGTCCACGCGCAGCTGCGTGCGCTGCAGCCCGAAACGGTCGGGGGCCAGTTCGTCAGTGGCGCGGGTGACCAGGGGGCCTGCTTCGGCGAGCGCCATGTACAGGCTGACCAGGGCCAGGGTGCGCCCGCGGGAGGTCTCCTCCTCCGGCTGGGCGGCGCGTTCGAGCGACGCCTGGGCAGGGGGAACAGCGACGCCGGACAGGGAGGCGACGGCTTCGAGGCGTTCGTCGATAAGCACTGCTCCTTGTTTGCGCGCGGACGCGAGCGTATCGACGATCCCCTCTGGCCTCGGCACATGCCCCACCCTCTGCCGACGGCGGCCGCCCCGGCGGTTGCGCGAACGGTTCGCACGCGCGGCCGCGTTCATCGCGCGGCGCGCCTCCGAGACGATGAATCCCCACACCAGCGGCGCGTCGTGGACGATAAGCGTGCGGTTGTCGATGAATTTGTCCAGCTTCTTCAAGTGCCGGGAGAATTTCGCGGCGCGCTCGAAATCGTTGCGCTTCACGCCGTGCGTGTGCATCGGGCCCGGGTCGCCGCCGACGTTGAACACCGCGTGGAACTCCTCGCCGACTACGCCGGCGGAGTCGAAAGCGACGCCGTCGAGCGTGACAAGGCGGCCGCTTGACGGGTGAATATTCGTCGTCTGCGCCGTGAACGCGGCGAACGGGAATTTCTCCGGCAGGGACAGTTCGTGCTGCTGGGTGTTACTGCCCTGCGTCGATGCAGGCGCGTTCGGGGTCGGGGTGTCGTTATTTACCATTGGAGCTCAAAAATCGGTCGTGGTTGGGGTGCGTTGTCGCCTCCACCGGGTTTGGGAGCGGGAACGGGCTGGTTGGCTTCCTCGCTACGGGATTCGTCCTGGGAGGTGGACGTCGTGGGCTCTTTCTGAGCGCCGCCGATGCCTCAGCGTCGAAAGCGCCGAGGATCTCGCCGTCCATGCGCGCGACGACATCGCCGGCCGGGTCGAAGCAGACCTCCACCACCGCAGGGGTCCCATCGGAGGAGGGGAAGGGGGTGGGGGAGGCGTCGATAAGCACTGTGCGTTGCGTGCCCACCGGAAGCCACACGCTGCTTGCATGCGGCGAAAGACCAGCGCGGCTGCCCGCAGCGTCGTGCTCGCTCATGCTGATCTCCTCTGGTTCAACGCACTATCCCCAGAGAAGATTAGTACTCGCCGCTGAAATCAATCCAGTGCGCGGTTCGCCGCGGACACCATCGCCTTGATCGACGCGCGCGTCGTCGAGCTCGCGACGCCCACGCCCCAGGCGGTGGTGCCGTTGACCTCGCTGTAAATGAAGCAGGCCGCGTCCGCGTCGCGCCCCGACGTGCGGGCCTGCTGGCGGTAGTCCTTCACCTCGTAGTTCAAGCCCAGCGAACGCAGAGCGTCCGCGAAAGCCGCGATCGGGCCGTTGCCCGCGCCCGTGATCTCGCGCTCGGTTCCCTCGAAGACGACCGTCGCCGCGACCTGCGCCTCGTCGTCGTCTGTCTCCGCGGCGTCGACGTGCAGGTTCGTCAGCTCGAGGTGGGTATCCAGGTCGAGGTACTCGCCGGAGAAGACATCCCACATATTCTTCGAATTGACCTCGCCGCCCTCCGAATCCGTTATCGCCTGGACGGTGGAGGAGAACTCCGCCTGCATCTCCTTCGGCAGGTTGATGCCGTGGTCCGTCTTCATGATGTAGGCGACGCCGCCCTTGCCCGACTGGGAGTTGACGCGGATGACTGCCTCGTAGTCGCGGCCCACGTCCTTCGGGTCGATCGGCAGGTAGGGGACCTCCCACACCGTTTCGCGCAGCTCCTCCCACGCGACGTCGGTGGAATTCGCGTCGGGGCGCACCTTCTGCGCCAGGGCGTCGAGGCCCTTGTTGATCGCGTCCTGGTGCGAACCGGAAAACGCGGTGAAGACGAGCTCGCCGCCGTACGGGTGGCGCTCCGGCACGCGCAGCTGGTTGCAGTACTCGACGGTCTCGCGGATGCCCGCAATATCCGAGAAATCGATCTGCGGGTCCACGCCCTGGGTGAGCATATTCAACCCGAGCGTGACCAGGTCCACGTTGCCGGTGCGCTCGCCGTTGCCGAACAGGCAGCCCTCGATGCGGTCCGCGCCAGCCAAATAGCCGAGCTCCGCAGCCGCAATGCCCTCGCCGCGGTCGTTGTGCGGGTGCAGCGACATGATGATGGAATCGCGTTTTTTGAAGTTGCGGTGCATCCACTCGATCGAATCGGCGTAGACATTCGGGGTGATCATCTCCACCGTGGCCGGCAGGTTGATGATCATCGGGTCCTCCGGAGTGGCTTCCATGATGTCCACGACCGCGTCGCACACGTCGACCGCGAAGTCCAGCTCCGTTCCGGTGAAGGATTCGGGCGAGTACTCCCAGCGCCAGTGCGTGTCCGGGTAGTCCTTCGCCACCGTCTTGATCAGCTCGGCAGCGTCGGTGGCCAGCTTCTTGATCGCCGCTCGGTCCTTGCGGAAGACCACCTCGCGCTGCAGCTTCGATGTCGAGTTGTAGAAGTGCACGATCACCCGCGGTGCTCCGGCGCACGCCTCGAAAGTGCGGCGGATCAGGTGCTCCCGCGCCTGCACCAGCACTTGGATGGTCACGTCCTCCGGGATCATGTCCTCTTCGATGATCTCGCGCACGAAATCGAAATCCGTCTGGGACGCCGACGGAAAGCCGACCTCGATCTCCTTGTAGCCCATTTCCACGAGCAGCTTGAACATGCGGCGCTTGCGCTCCGGGCTCATCGGGTCGACGAGTGCCTGGTTGCCGTCACGCAGGTCCACCGCGCACCACTGCGGGGCGACGGTGATCTTCTTGTCCGGCCACGTGCGGTCCGGCAGCGAGATGTCCTCTACCTCTTTAGCGAACGGCAGGTAGCGCTCGAACGGCATCGACGAGCCGCGCTGCATGTTCCACGCGGGCTGGTTCGGGTTGCGGGGGCCGTTCGGCGTGCGGGTTTCCGCGGGTGCGGCGATGTGTGCGTCGGAGGGGGTCATGGCTTCAAGTCCTTTTCTGCGGGGTCTTCAAAAGGGGGTGCACGGCCGGCATGCTGAACTCCGCGACGGGGCGCCAGCCGTGATGTGAGGCCTAGAACCCGCCGCGGCGCAGAAGTAGGGCAGCTCCCGGAAGAGCCCTGATCGCCGCGGTTGCCAATGACATGTTTCACATCCTAGCCATAGTGTGGCGGCGCGCAACCATCCGGTCAGAGGGATTTGCGCGACAAGAAGAAGGTGGCCACGAACATCGCCAGGACAGCCAGCGCCATCAGCACCCAGCCCCACACGGTGCTCACCGTGAATGTTTCGCCCAGCAGCGTCATGCCGAGCGAGTACGCGAGCAGCGGCTCGAAAATCTTCATCGCGGGCAGCGACTGCGACAAATTTCCGGCACTGAACGCGTACTGCTGCACGATTGTGCCGACTATAGCCGCGCCGAGCAGGGCGTACAGCGGCCACGTGGTCACCAGTTCGGGTACGCCGCCGCGCACGAACGCGTCAACCGTCGTCTTCGAGAACACCGCCAGGTAGCCGAAGATCGCGCCGCAGACCGCCCCCAGCAAAAACGCGCGCATGACGGATCTTTGCCGCCTCGCCGCTAGCACAGTCACGCCCATCACGACCACGCCCGCGCCCAGCGCGACAAGCCATTCGCTTATCGACGCCTCCCGCGCCCCCGGCTCCGGCCTGCCCAGCACCACCAGCACTCCCACCGCGACGGTGAGAATGGTGGCCCAGAACGTCTCGTCGATTTCCATTTTGCGCTGTTCCACGCGCGCCGACAGCACCAACGTCAGAAGCAGTGAAAGCACCAGGACCGGCTGCACCACCAACAGCGTTCCGAAGGCCAGCGCCACTGCCTGGAAGCCGTACGCCAGCCACGCCAGCGACAACGACAACCACCACGTCGGCCGCCTGATGGCCCCGATCGCCCCCGCCGAGCGCTGCCCGCCCGCTTCGTCCCGCTTCTCCCGCTTTTCCAGCTTTTCCTGCTGTTCAGCGTTGTAGCGCAGCACAATCTGGTGGCGCCACACGGTTCCGATCGCGATCGTCAGCGCAGAGGCGAACGCGAAGAAAACGGCGAGGGCATTGTTGTGCACCCGGTTCATCGTAGTAGCTGGGGTGCACCCCGTTCGGTGCCCCGGCCGCACCCGCACCGGCGTGTTAAAGCGAGTACATCTACGGTGAAGGTAGTGGTGAGAACGTGATCAAGAGAGGAAACCATGCACTCCATCAATGCTGAGCATTTTGTTTTGTCGATGTCTGCCGAACACGAGCCCAAGCTGGAGATCGGCAGCGGCGACGAAGTGACGGTGCAGACCATGGATTGCTTTTCGGGCACGATCGCGGATGAATCGCAGTTGTTCAGCTCGGTTGGCTGGGACAAAGTGAACCCGGCGACCGGCCCGATCGCCGTGTCCGGCGCGCGCCCCGGAGACACCCTCAAGGTCGAGGTGCTCAGCATCGAGGTGGGCGACCACGCCACCATGACCACGCACCCGGACTTCGGCGCCCTGCCCGGCACGGTTGAAGAGCGCACCCGCAAGATCCCGGTGCGCGACGGAAAGGCCTTCTTCAGCGACGAGATCGTGCTGCCTATCCGTCCGATGATCGGCGTGATCGGCACCGCCCCCGCCGGCGAAGACGTGCCCACCGGCGAGCCCCGTCAGCACGGCGGCAACATGGACACCAAAGAGATCGTGGCCGGCTCCACGCTCTACCTACCCGTCGAGGTCGACGGAGCGAACCTGAGTATGGGTGACGTCCACGCGGTGATGGGCGACGGCGAAGTCGCTGTCTGCGGCGCAGAAATTGCGGCGGAAGTGAGGGTCAAGGTCACTGTGCTTTCCGGGCGTCCGCTGCCGTTGCCGTTTCTGGTCTCTGGCGATTCCGTCTACGCCATCTCGTCGGAGGTCGAGCTCATCGACGCCGTCACCGAATCCACCCGCATGATGCGCGATTGGGTGGCTGCCGAGAGTAGCCTCGACCCGACTGATGCGCTCATGCTTCTCTCCTTGGCCGGCGACACACAGATCAGCCAGGTCGTCGACCCGCGCCTGACTGCCCGGTTCCGTCTACCGCTGAGCGTCCTGGAGCAGTGTGGCGTCGAGCTGCCGTAGAGCCCTCCCGCCGCAGCAGCGCGTGCCCCGGAATCCTGAGTTCCGCGCCGAATATAGTTCTATACAGAAGCGAGTCCGCTGACTTACGCTGTTAGGCGGTCCGCTCAGGCGGCTGATTCGGCGATTCTGGATGCTTCTGGCGCAGCCTGGGGCACGCCGTGCTGACAACCTCATAGAATTTTGCACGTACCTTAAGTTTTAGATTCATGGAAAGGCGGACCAGGGTGGCACTGATCGTCCAGAAATACGGGGGATCCTCGCTGGAGAGCGCCGAGCGCATTCGTGCCGTCGCCGAACGCGTGGTGGCCACACACAAGGCAGGCAACGATGTCGTGGTGGTCTGCTCCGCGATGGGCGACACCACTGACGAGTTGCTGGACCTGGCCGCGCAGGTCAACCCGACTCCGCCGCCGCGCGAGATGGATATGCTGCTCACCGCCGGCGAGCGCATCTCCAACTCCCTGGTGGCCATGGCGGTCGCAGGGCTCGGTGCGCCGGTGCAGTCCTTCACCGGTTCGCAGGCCGGAGTGATCACTACCGAGCGCTACGGCAACGCTCGCATTCTCGAGGTCACCCCGGGCCGCGTCCAGGACGCCATCGATGCTGGCAAGATCGCCATCGTCGCCGGTTTCCAGGGTGTGAACCGCGACACCCGCGACGTGACCACCCTGGGCCGCGGCGGATCCGACACTACCGCGGTGGCGCTCGCCGCCGCCCTCGGTGCCGACGAATGCGAGATCTACTCGGACGTCGACGGCATCTACAGCGCCGACCCGCGCATCGTCCCCGACGCGAAGAAGCTTGACAACCTCTGCTTCGAGGAGATGCTCGAGCTCGCCGCGTCCGGCTCGAAGATTCTGGTGCTGCGCAGCGTCGAATACGCCCGCGCATTCAATGTTCCCATGCGAGTACGCTCGTCTTACAGCAACGACACGGGCACGCTGGTGTCCGGAGCGATGGAGGATATCCCCGTGGAAGAAGCAGTCCTGGTCGGTGTCGCCACCGACGATTCCGAAGCAAAGATCACCGTGTTCGGCATCCCCGACGTCCCCGGCGAGGCCGCGAAGGTCTTCCGCGCGCTCGCCGACGCCGAGATCAACATCGACATGGTGCTGCAGAACACCTCCACGCAGGGCAATAACGTCACCGACATCACGTTCACCCTCCCGATCGCGGACGGCCCGCGCGGCATGGAGCTGCTCACCGACCTGGTCAAGAATGAGGGCTGGGAGGACGTCACCTACAACGACGAGATCGCCAAGGTCTCGCTCGTCGGAGCCGGAATGAAGTCTCACCCGGGAGTCACCGCCGAGTTCACGGAGGCGTTGCGCGACAAGGGCATCAACATCGGCATGATGAACACCTCCGAGATCCGCATTACCGCTGTGGTGAAGCGCGGCGATATGGAGGAAGCCGCCCGCGTCATCCACGACAAATTCGACCTCGGCGGCGACGAGCCCGCCGTCGTCTACGCCGGCACCGGCCGCTAAAACACGCCCGGAAAATCACGGGCGAGCCGAAGTGCACCAGAAGTAAAGGAGAGAGTTTTCATGACCACCGTCGCCGTCGTCGGAGCCACCGGCCAAGTCGGGCGCGTGATGCGCGAGATCCTGCAGGAGCGCAATTTCCCGGCAGACACGGTGCGCTTTTTCGCGTCGCCCCGCTCGGCGGGCAAGGAGCTCGAGTTCCGCGGCGAGAAGATCATCGTTGAGGACCTCACACAGGTCACGGCGGATTCCGTGAAGGACGTCGACATTGCGCTGTTCTCCGCGGGCGGTTCGACCTCGAAGGAATGGGCGCCGGTCTTCGCGGAGGCGGGCGCGACGGTCGTCGACAATTCTTCCGCGTGGCGCAAGGATCCGGACGTGCCGCTCATCGTCTCCGAGGTCAACCCCGGCGAGGCGAAGAATCCGCCGAAGGGGATCATCGCGAACCCGAATTGCACGACGATGGCGGTCATGCCCGTCGCCAAGGCGCTTGACGACGCAGCGTCGCTGCACACCATGCGCGTCGCCTCTTACCAGGCGGTGTCGGGGTCGGGTCTGGCGGGCGTCGATACGCTTGCCGCGCAAGTCGCTGAGATCGGCGACCGGAATGTCGAGCTGACTCACGACGGCTCACTGCTCAAACCGGACGAGCTCGGCCCGTACGTCGCCCCGATCGCGTTCAACGCGTTGCCGATGGCCGGCAACTTCGTGGACGACGGCACCTTCGAGACCGACGAAGAGCAGAAGCTGCGCAACGAATCCCGCAAGATCCTCGGCCTGCCCGGCCTCAAAGTCTCCGGCACCTGCGTCCGCGTGCCCGTTTTCACGGGCCACACGATGGTCGTCCACGCCGAATTCGAGCGTCCGATCACGCCCGAGGAAGCACAGAGTGCGCTTCACGCCGCCCCCGGCGTCACCGTCGTCGACGTCCCCACCCCGCTCATGGCTGCCGGCCAGGACGATTCCTTCGTCGGCCGCATCCGCCAGGACCAGACAGTCGACGATAACCGCGGCCTTATCTTTGTGGTGTCCGGCGACAACCTGCGCAAGGGCGCCGCGCTGAACACCATCCAGATCGCGGAGCTGCTCGTCTAACCTTCCGGTTCGCCAGTCCCGGACGCTGCCATCAGGTCGCGTCTCGCACGGGCCACCCGGGAGCGGATGGTGCCGACGCGCACGTTCGCGATCTTCGCCGCCTCCTCGTACGTGTACCCCAGCACCTGGGTGAGGATGAGGGCCTCGCGGCGCTCGGGCGCGAGTTCGTCGAGAAGCTGCCGCGCGTCCATCACCTCTGACCACGTGTTCGGATTGTCTTGGCTCGGCTGCTGCGCCGCCACGTCGTCGTATTCCGCCGCCGCCTTCCGCGGCCGCGCCATGTCGTGCCGCACCGAATCCACCCACGCCCGCCGCGCCAACGACAGCAACCACGTCCGCGCGCTCGACCGCGCCGCGAACCGGGGGAGTGCGCCCAGCACCCGCAGGTACGTCTCCTGCGTCAGGTCGTCCGCCTGCTCCCGGCCAGCCAAGTGCGCCAGCAGGCGCCACACGTCGTCGTGCGTTAAGCGGATGAATTCAGACAACGCTTGTTTGTCGCCGCGGCCGGCGCGCAAAGCCAGATCCGTGACATAAGCGTCGTCCCTTTTATTCACGAGTGCAGACGTTACCAGCCTAAAGGCCGGTGACCTGCGAACGATGGGCGGACAGCTACTCGAAACTGGCAGGGGGCTGCCGGATGATTCAAACAAAGTAATGAGTTAGGGCGTACTTGCTTGAAGGGCCTATCAGGCGTGCGTAGTGTCGGGTTCACCAGTGAATCAAACCTGATTTAACGAGGAGGGCCACCTACATGGCTGACAATAAACCTGCTGAAGAGATTGTGAAGAAGGGCGAGCGCGCCGCCGGTAACGGCAAGACCACCCGCCTGGGCGGCCAGCCGGTCGTGTCGGAGAACATCTCCGTCACCGCCGGCCCGCAGGGCCCGAACTTGCTGGACGATATCCACCTCGTGGAGAAGCTCGCTCACTTCAACCGCGAAAATGTCCCGGAGCGCATCCCGCACGCTAAGGGCCACGGTGCATTCGGTGAGCTGCACATCACCGAGGACGTTTCCAAGTACACCAAGGCCAAACTGTTCCAGCCGGGCACCGTCACCCCGATGGCCGTGCGTTTCTCCACAGTCGCAGGTGAGGCCGGCTCCCCGGACACCTGGCGCGACGTCCACGGCTTCGCCCTGCGTTTCTGGACCGAGGACGGCAACTACGACATCGTCGGCAACAACACCCCGACCTTCTTCCTGCGCGACCCCGTTAAGTTCCCGGACTTCATCCACTCCCAGAAGCGCCAGCCGGATTCCGGCCTGCGCAACGACGAGATGCAGTGGGACTTCTGGACCCGCACCCCTGAGTCCGCCCACCAGGTGACCTACCTCCTCGGCGACCGCGGTACCCCGAAGACCTCCCGCCACCAGGACGGCTTCGGTTCCCACACCTTCCAGTGGGTCAACGAAGAGGGCGACGCAGTCTGGATCAAGTACCACTTCAAGACCCGTCAGGGCTGGGAGTGCTTCACCGACGAAGAAGCAGGCAAGATGGCCGGCGACAACGCCGATCACCACCGCGAGGACCTGTTCGAGGCCATCGAGCGCGGCGACTACCCGATCTGGGACGTCAAGGTCCAGATCATGCCGTTCGAGGATGCGGAGAACTACCGCTTCAACCCCTTCGACCTCACCAAGATTTGGTCCCAGAAGGACTACCCGCTTGTCGACGTCGGCTACTTCGTCCTCAACCGCAACCCGAAGAACTTCCACGCTCAGATCGAGCAGCTGGCTCTTGACCCGTCCAACATCGTGCCGGGCGTCGGTCTGTCCCCGGACCGCATGCTGCAGGGCCGTGTCTTCGCATACGCTGACCAGCACCGCTACCGCATCGGACCGAACTACAAGGACCTGCCGGTTAACCAGCCGATCGTGCCGGTGAACACCTACGCAGAGCGTGGCCCGATGGCCTTCTTCTTCAACAACGAAGGCGAGCCGAACTACAGCCCGAACCGCACGGACAAGGGCGCGGGCTACCTTGACAACGGTGAGGATTCCTCCTCCAACCACACCTCTTACGGTCAGGCCCACGACCTGTACGTCAACCCGGACCCGCACGGCACCGACCTGGTCCGCGCCGCCTACGTCAAGCATGCCGAGGACGATGACTTCGGCCAGGCAGGCACGCTGTACCGCGAGGTCTTCGACGACGCAGAACGTGAGCGTTTCATCGACAACGTCACCAACAAAATGCTGCCGATCGAGGACAAGGACGTCGAGGAGCGCACCTTCGCCTACTGGGGCAAGGTCGACGCCGACCTTGAGCCGAAGCTCCGCGAGGTGCTGGCCAAGAAGCGCGAGGACGCTTCCAGGGACTTCGAGGAAGAGGTCTCCTTCAACGGCTAGAGGCTCACGCTGCTAGGCGCGGCTTCCCTCCGCCGAACCCCTGTTCACTGCTGCCGGATGTGTAGCAGTGAACAGGGGTTCGTTGTTTCTGCCGCCGAGGCTCCGAAGAATGCGCCCCGGTGATTGCCCCGGACCCAGCCTTCCACGCGACGAGGCCCCCGGATCGAGTCCGACCCGCGCTCGAACACTCCCCCTGAAACGCTAAATCCAGCTATCTGGACCCAGCTAACCGGCTTGATAACGGTGAATAGCTGGATCCAAATAGCTGGATCTGGTTTTTGGTGGGGTGGACGCGTTGGGCGTCGATAAGCGTTATTGCTTTTTCGCGCGCTCCTCGCGCAGCAATGCGGCGCGCGGATCGACGACGGTGACTCCGTGGATCGCGCGGCCCATGATGAACGAGCCGACGGAACCGACAATCCACACGCCGAGGATGGCGACGACGGCGCGGATGAAATCGCCCGCGTTGACACCGTCGGTGGACCAGTCCGTGATGAGCTTGGCCAGGATGAGGGCAGGGAAGGCGATGCACACCAGCGGGCCGAGCAAGTTGACGCGGGTGAGGGCGTTGGGGGCGCGCAGCTGCAGGATCAGCGTCGCCACCGACATGAAAACGGCGAGGAACACGAAAACCAGAACGATGATCTGCCAGATAGCCATTAGCGGCGCCCCCTCGAGATGATGCGTGACATCGACAGCGTTGGGATCGCGCCGCAGACGATTGCCGCGAGAATCGCGATCTCGTAGCCGATGAACGTGTCGTTGAACAGGGTCCAGATGAAGTAGAGGCAGACCATCGTGTAAAAGATGTAATCCGCCATGACAGCTCTGTCGAGCTCGTCTTTCGAACGCAGGATCGCTAGCAGCCCGGCGACCATGCACACGGCCATGATGCCGATGCATACGGTGAGGATCATTTCAAACATGGTTAGTTCCTCTCTTTCGTGGCGCGCTCTGCACGGCGCTTGCGGGCACGAGCGCGGGCACGGCGTTCGCGGCGGGCACGGTCGGCGGCGTCGATGGGGTCGGCGGCATCGGGGTTGAGGCGGCTGCGGAAGTCACGGTAGGGCTCCCACAGCACCTGCGCGGGGTCGATGGGCTGGTCCTTGACTCGGGGGGCGACGTGCTCCTCCATGTCGGCGAGCCCGGCGACGATGTCTTCGGGGTTCGAGCCGAAAGCGGCTTGGACGAGCATTACCTGCGGCTTGCCGGGAATATTGTCGCGGAAGCCGAAGGACAAGGTGGACGGGGTCGCGGTGACGGAGGTGGAGAACCAGAAAAGTTCCCAGTCGCCGTCGATACGCAGCGGGTAGTAGACGATGATTGGGTCGATGCCGGAATTCGGGCGCAGCGCGGCGAACGCGGTGCTGAAACCGACGACGATGATCTCTTTGACGATCCAGAAGAAGTATCGGATGCCGTGCAGGATGGTTCTCATTACTGGCCCCCTTGCAGGTTAGCGGTGTCGGGCACCCCGATGGGGTCGGGGCCGAGGACGGCGGAGGAGTAGGCGTCGACGTCGAGAAGCGCGTCGATGGACGCCGTCGTCGCGCCCCACAGCGGGCCGGCGGCGAGGAACATCGCAAGCGAGATGAGCATCAAGCTTGCCGACGGCGCCAGCAGCGCCCCACGCACGTTCAGATTCCTCGGGAACCGCTGCATCGGCTTGCCCCAGAAGACTTCCCGCCAGACGCGGAACATGGCCAGCATCGCGCCGAAGGACGCAATGATGATAGCGGCGATGACGACCCAGGCTCGCTCGTCGCCGCCGCGCGCCGCCGCGAAGACGAGGGTGAGCTTGCCCCACAGGCCGGAGAATGGCGGGAAGCCGATGACGGAGAACGCGCCGGCCGCGAAGACAGTGGCGGTGAGCGGGTCGCGCCGCGCGAGGCCGGAGAGCTTCGAGATCGTGCCGGTGCCGTAGGTCTCCTCGATCGCGCCGGAGTTGAGGGTAAGCGCGCCGATCGTGATCATGTGGTGCAGCGTGTACATCAGGCCGGCGGCGAGCGCGTACCGCGGGTCTTCCTGCGTGAACGCGAGCATGACCAGGATGAACGGCATACCGTTGACCATCTGGTAGCCGAGCACCTGGCGGATCGTGGATTCCGCGAGCCCGGCGTACGCGCCGACGAGCATGGAGACCACCATCACGGCGATGATCAGCCAGTTCCAGCGCGGGTCCATGTCGAAAATGACGACCCATATGCGGAACAGCATGTACACCGCGACCTTCGTGTGCAGGCCGGAGAACAGGCCCATGACAGCAGCGCTTGTCGACGTGTACGTCCGCGGCAGCCACGTATGCAGCGGGAACACAGCGGCCTTCGCGCACACGGCGATGACCACGATGCCCATGGCGACTGTGACGGGGCCATTGCCGGCCGCTGCTCCCTTCAGCGCACCGATATTGACTGCGCCGGTGGCCGCGTAGACGAAGCCGACGCCGATGAGTAGGAAGGTCGATGCAGAGAGATTCACCAGGACGAATAGGCGCGCCGACTGGAGACGGTGGCGCGTGCCGGTCATGGCGATCAGGCCGTAGGACGGCAGCAGCATGACCTCGATCATGACGAAGAAGTTGAACAAATCCGCCGTGAGCAGCGCGCCGGAGACACCGGTGAGCAGCACCAGGGACAGCGGGGTGAAGTACCGCGCGTGGGTCTCACCGGAGATGATGGCGAACCAGTTGGAGATCAGGGCCACCAGCATCGTGGTGATGAGCATGATCGCGGAGAACTGGTCGCCGCCGAGCGCGATGCCGGCGCCGCCGGGGTAGAGGCCGATGACGTGGCCGATCGTTCCGTGCTGGGCGGTGTGGCTGTACAGCCAGATGCCGCCGGCTAAGTTGATAGCCGGGATGATCAGCCCCAGCGCGCTGTTGAGGGCGCGCCACGGGGAGATCGCCGTGATCGCCGCGACGATGAGCGGCAGGGCGATGAAAACGGGGAGAAGTGCTTCAGGGGCCACTAGTTGCGCACCCCCTTATGGGCCTTGCGTCCGGCGGTGGTGAGGGCGTCGGGGCCGAGCTTGGCCTCCTGTTCGGCGTCGAGAATGTTGTCGATGGTGTCGTCGTCGCGCCCGAGTGCTGCCATGAGAAGCAGGATCGTCGTGGTGGCCATCGCGATCACGATGGCTGTGAGGACGAATGCCTGGGGGAGCGGGTCCGCCATCTGGTCCATCGGGGTCGTGGAGGGGAATGCTTCCCCGCGCCATGCCCCGTTGCCGGCGGCCAGCAGCATCAAGTTGCCTGCGTGGCCGAGCAGCGACATGCCGAAGACGATGCGAACCATGCCGCGCTGCATGATCAGGTACACCGCCCCCGCAATGAGGATTCCGACGGTAGCTGCGTAGATCATCGTGCGCCTCCGTTTTCCTTGTCGTTGGAGGGATTGCCGCGCGCACCGGAGATGATGGCGCGGGCGAGGTCCACCGGCTCGGATGCCGGGTTGATGGGCTGTGGGCGGGGGTCGACGGTCTGCTCGGAAGCGGCCGTGGTGGGGACATCTGGAAGAGGGTTCTCGTCGCTGCGGTGGTAGTCGAGCTGCTCGTGGTCCGCGCCGGGGCGCAGGTAGCCTCCCATGCCGTTAATAGCCATGGTGAGCATGCCGAGCACCGCGAGGTAGATTCCCGCGTCGAAAATAAGCGAGGTGGTCATGTGTTCCCCGGCGATCTCGCCGTGGATGGCGTAGAGGAACCCGCCCTCGATGAAGCCGATGAAGCCGGCTGTCAGCGCGACGATCACGCCGACGCCCGCGAGGTAGACCGGGGTCTTCTCGCCGACGGCGTTGTCGTCCGAGCCCTGCGACAGGTAGCTGAGAACGAATGCGGTGGCCATGACCAGCGCAGCGATGAAGCCGCCGCCCGGGACTGTGTGGCCGCGGAAGAAGATCAGCACGGACAGCACCACGAGGATCGGGACGATCAACTTCGTCACCTTGCGCAGCGGCAGGGTGTTCAGGCGGGACTGGCCGAACGGTGCGGGGCGAGTGCCCTCCTGGAAGTCGTGGCGCGGCACGGAGGTCGTCACGGCGGCGATGACCACGGCGGCCATGCCCAAAACGGAGAGCTCGCCCAAGGTATCGAAGCTACGGAACTCCACAAGAATCACCGCGACGATATTGTCGCCGCCGGTGAGCGGGCCCGTCTCGTTCAAGTACCACATGGCTAGCTCGGAACGGTCCTGCCGGCCGGTCAGGGCATAGACACCGGCAAAGGCCACGACACCCGCCACCACCGCGAAGATAGCCGACAAGGTCTTGCGGCGCTTCGACACATCCGGGAACAGACGCGGCTGGTAGCGCAGCACCATCATGATCACCACGACAGTGAGCGCTTCCACCGTGAACTGCGTCAGAGCCACGTCCGGAGCGCCGAGCAGCAGCATCTGCAGGCTCACACCGACACCGGTGGTGCCCAGCAGCAACGCCGCCGTCATGCGCTTGGTGGTTGCCATCATGCCCACCACCGACACGACGATGATGAGAAGTGGCAGGAGATCCCAGTAATTGGTGAGGCCCTCGGTGCGCGGCGCCGGGACGACACCGTCCACACCGGTGGTGAAAAGCATCGTGGCCAAGCCCAGCGCCACAATGACGCCGACCGGCCACTTCAGGTGGCGCGACGGGTCGTAGGAATTAGCCATGGCACCGGCAGCGCGCCCGATATCCGTCGAGCCGTTGACGATCATGCGTAGGATCTCGTTGCCGGTGTAGGGGAGAAGCATCTTGTTCTCCAGTGCCTTGTACACCGGCTTGCGCACAAAGATGAACGCGATGCCCGCGACCAAGACCAGCGCAGACACGATGAACGGCCATGTCACGCCATGCCAGAGAGCCAGGTGCGACTCAAACGAGGAGTCCCCGGTGATGGAGTGGACGGCGCGGGTGACGGGGGCGTCGATAAGCGGAAGCCCGAAGACGACCGGGACGGACAGAAGGCCCGGAATTGCTGCCGGCAGCCAGAGCGCGACGGGTGCTTCGTGGACGCCGCTCATGTCGCGCGTGCCGTCGATGAACGCGCCGAAGACGATCTTCGCGGAGTAGACGAAGGTCAAAAATGCCGCGAGGCCGGCGAGGACGAGCAGGGGGGCGCCGTACTGCGTCGAGTGGAACGCCTCCAGGATCGACTCCTTAGACACGAAGCCGAACAGTGGCGGGACGGCGGCCATCGATGCCGCCGCGACGACGACCGACGCGAAAGTGAACGGCATCTTGTCGTAAATCTTGCCCAGGCGGCGGATGTCGCGGGTGCCCGTCTCGTGGTCGATCACGCCGATGAGCATGAACAAAGACGACTTGAATAGCGCGTGCGCCAACGTGTGCACGAGAGCCGCCGCAAACGCCGCTGGCGTGCCGACGCCCACCGCCGCCACGATCCAGCCCAAGTGCGACACCGTCGAGTACGCCGTGAGGTGCTTCAGGTCCGTCTTAGTGATGGCGAACACCGCCGACATCAGCGCCGTGCCCAGGCCGAACGCGACCAGAATGACATTCCACGTCGGGTTTAAGCCGAAGATGGCGGAGAAACGCAGAAGCAGGTAGACGCCCGCCTTGACCACCGCGGCCGCGTGCAGGAACGCGGAGACCGGCGTCGCCGCCGCCATTGCCTCCGGCAGCCAGAAGTGGAACGGGAACTGCGCGGCTTTGGTGAAGCCGGAGAACGCGATCAGCACGGCCACCGTCGTGGTCAGCCGCGGGTTGTCGGCCCACACGTCGGAGGTGAGAATGCCGTCGAGCTGCGTCGTACCGGCGCTCACCGCCGCGACCGCGAGGCCCGCCAGCAGGGTCAGTCCGCCGAAGAACGTCAGCGCGAGCGTGCGGAAAGAGCCCGCCTCGCCCGAGGAGCCTGAGCGCGCGATGAGCAGGAATGATGCGATGGACACGAGCTCCCAGCCGATGAATAGCACGACGACGTCGCCCGCCGTCACGAGCAACAGCACGGACAGCGAGAACGCCGTCATGATCGTGTAGAAGCTCGTGTTGCCGTCGTTTTCCGGAAGGTACGCCGCGGAGTACAGCATCACCATGCCACCGATGCCGAGCGCGAGGAGCGCGAAGAACAGGCTCAGCCCGTCCGCGCGCATCCCGAGCTCCACGACGGTGCCCGGCCCGAGCAGATCATTCGCCCAGGTAGTAGAGAAAGCTGGTGTCGCGCCGTCCCGCGCGGCGTTCGCGAGAATACCGGCCGCGACGAAGAACACCGGCCCGATCACCCACCCCGCCCGGCGGTCAATTGCGCGCACCAACACGGGGGATAGCACCACGGTCGCGGCGACTAGCCCGAAGACCAAAAGAAGAGCCATGTGTGCTCCAGCCTGTGTAGCGGTTGGCAAACATTTCAAGGGTAACAGTAAAACAGCGTATAGCTCACCGCGGTGTGTCACATACACAACATTCGCCACAATCATTACATTGCTCGGTATGAAGTGGAACGCCATCACGCCTGTCGCCGCCCTTCTCGTTCTGGTCGCCGCAGCCTTCGCGCCCATGAACCCCGCCTCCACGTGGGTGCCGCGCGGCGCCGAGAGCGCCTCCGGCGCGCCCGCCGCCTACTCCGGCGCAGACAACTTCGTCGACGCCCGCCGCGCTGCCGGCGACGCCAGCGCCCAAGCCGGCTTCCTCACCCAGGGCACGTCGAAGCTGAAAGACGGCACCGAAGAGCTTCGCGACGGCTCCACCGAACTCGCCGACGGCGTCTCCGCCGCCAAAGACGGCGCCGACGAGCTCTCCCAAGGCATGACCGAAATCCAGGCGGGCACGGGCCAGCTTGCCGACGGCGCCACCCGCCTCGCAGACAACGTCGGTGGCGCCGTCGACCAAGTCGTCGGGTTCGACGCCATTCGCGGCCAAGTTCTCGCCGCCATCGACGACACGCTCGAAGGCACACGCGGTAGCAACGACCCCGAGGTCAAGGATCTGCGCAGCCAGCTCGAGGACCTCCGCACACAGGTCGACACCGCCGAGCTGCCCGAAGACTGGACCAGCCAGCTCACCGAGCTCAAAGACGGCTCCCGCGAGCTCGCCAACCAACTCTCCACGCCCGGCTACGCCTACCACGACGGCATCTACTCCGCTACCAACGGCGCCGCCGACCTCGCCGAAGGGCTCGGCGACATGAACGACCGCGTCGGGGAAGCAAAGGACGGCGTCAACAAGCTTGCCGACGGCGCCGCCAAGGTCGACGACATGGCCACCAACACCAAGGACCGCATCGGCGATGTGCAGCGCGCGCTCCCCGCTGCCGCGCCGGTCGCAGGTGCTGCGAGCGGCTCAGCAGGAGGGGCTGGGGGAGCGGGTGCCACCGGCGAAGCGTCGATAAGCTCGTCGCTTCCTCCTCTCGCCGCGATGCTCGTGAGCGCCCTCGCCGTGCTCGGCGGCCTCGCCGCGGCCCTCGCCGCATACGGCGTGACCCGCTCGCGGTGGAGCATTCTCGGCCTGGGCACGCTGCTCGCCGCCGGTGCCGGCACCATCCTGGTCACGATCCTCGGCACTGGCCTTACTCCTCTTGCCATCGCCCTCACTGGGCTCGCGCTCGCACTGGGTTCTCTCGCGTCTGCCGGGATCACGTGGATCCTCCGCGACGCCTTCGGCGAGCTCGGCGGCACCGCCGCCGCGGGCATCTTCGCCCTCGCGCAGACCGGTGTCGTCGGCTGGGTCTGGTCCCACGCCGCCACCGGCGACGTCGACGGCATCGTCCGAGCCTTGTCGTCCGCCATGCCCATGCATTGGAGCACGTCCGCCATCTCCGCCGCCGGCAACAACGGCTCAACCACTGCCATGTGGACCGGCATCGGGCTGTCTGTGCTGCTCGCTGTGCTTGGGATCGTGGCGATGCGGGCGAGCCGCCCCTCCGCCGTCTCCGCGCTTGACGAGGCCGACTCTGACTACGGCTCCGATGACGGCGACTACGGCGACGATCTCTACGTCGCCGACGGCGAAACCGTTTTCGACGACCGCGGCGACACTGCCGTCCTCGAGGCCGAGGACGTTATCGAACACAAGCGCTAAACCGCGCACCTCGCTGTCGCTGCCGTCATGTAGGCTCCTGCGCTGTTCCCCACAACCGGGAGGACACCCCGCATAACTGAACAAAGGAGTCGCGCATGACCACCATCACCGCCCGCCAGATCCTTGAGCGGGAAGGTCGACCGCTCACCGCCGACGTGCTCGGACCCGTCAGCGGTTACCGCCATTCGCCCAACTCTGTGCGCCGATGCTCGAAGTGCTACGACGAGATCATTCTTCACGGCCGGTTCGGCTGGCTCCACGCCGAATCGCTCGAGCACGACTGCCTCGACGCCGAGAACACGGCCACCTGCGCCCGCTAGCGGCGGCGCAAAGATCTGGGGCGAGAAACGGCCTTGTGCGCGGATGATTGTAACCGTGCACAAAACCAGCTCTGAGACCGCAAGGCCTCCAAGGTTTTAGCACATGTCCCTGCTGTACTCCACCGCGAAGTCCAACGACCCGAAGGACGCCCTCGGCGGCCAGCAGCACACCGGTGCCCAGGTCCGCGTCGCGGCCTCCGGCCCGGGGGCGGCGAACTTCACCGGCCAGATCGACGAGACCGACATCTTCTTCGGCGCGATGAACGCCGTGGGCGTCAACACTGATCAGCCTATCGACGGCAGCTCTTCGGGCTCCTCCGGCTCGTCTAGCTCCTCGAGCTCTTCGGCTAACTCGGCTGGTTCTTCCATTGGTGTGTTCTTCGGCGTTCTTGCCGCTCTGCTGGGTGTGGCTGCTCTTCTGAGTCCGCTGTTCCCGCAGGCACGCGAGATGTTTGAGAACTTCCGTAAGACCCTGCCGTTCTAACGCTGCGCGGGTAGCACTTCCGCTGATATGCGGCCCCGAGCCGCAGACCTGCTCCCCGCTGGTCGGACTGTGAACACAGATCCCGACTAGCGGGGAGCTTCTGTATTGCGGTGCCTGGGCAGAACGACAAAAGAAGCCGCTGAAATCCAGCGGCTTCTTCCTCAATTTGGTCGGGATAACAGGATTTGAACCTGCGACCTCTTCGTCCCGAACGAAGCGCGCTACCAAGCTGCGCCATATCCCGGTGCACTTAATGAGTACCCGGGATACTTTAGTCCACCACCCGGCAAGCTCCAAAACGCCTGTTGATCACGGCTGTTGCGGCCCTGATCTGCGCCTGATTCGAGCGGCGGACGGGGCGCTAGTCGTCCCGAGCATCCTCCCGAGCGGTGAGCGTCAGCAGCGCCGCGGACGGCCGGCAGAAAATACGCACGGGCGCGAATTTGGAGGTGCCCAGGCCGTTGGACACTTCGAGCCACATGGCGCGGTAGCGGTGGAGGCCGGAGGCGCGTTCACGGTCAATGTCGGCGTTGGTCACGAGGGCTCGTTCGCCGGGCAGGCAGATCTGCCCGCCGTGGGTGTGGCCGGCTAGAACCAGGCTGTAGCCGTCCACGTTGAAGCGGTCGAGGACGCGCCGGTAGGGGGCGTGGGTGACGCCCAAAGCGAGGTCGGCGTCGGGGTTGGGGGCGCCGGCGACGGAGTCGTAATCGTCGAGGTCGTGGTGGGCGTCGTCGGTGCCGGTGACGGCGAGCTTCAGCCCGTTCGCTTTGAACTCGAGCCGCTGGTGGGTGGCGTCGCGCCAGCCGCGCTCGATGAAGGCAGCGCGCATGTCTTTCCACGGCAGGTCGACATAGCTGGGTTCGCGTTTCTGATCGAGCAGGTACTTGAGCGGATTCACCATCCGAGGTGCCCAGTAGTCGTTGGTGCCGAACACGAAGACGCCGGGCCGCCCCAGCAGGGGCCCCAGGGCCGCGAGGACATCGGGGACGGCACGGGCGTCGGAAAGGTTATCACCGGTGTTGACCACGAGGTCGGGCTGCAGCGCGTCGAGGGCGGACACCCACGCAACCTTGGTTTTCTGCCCGGGGATCATGTGGAGGTCGGCGATGTGCAGGATGGTGAAAGGCTCAGAACCGGCGGGCAGGATGGGCAGTTCGTAGCGCTTGAGCCGGAACTTGGTGAGCTCGCTGACGCCGTACGCGAAAGTCGCGGCGCCGAGGGCGAGACCAGCGGCCGCAGCGAGGCCGACGCGCCGCAGCACGCGCCGGCCGAGGTCCGTGTTTGTCGTCATTGCTCCGAGGGTACCGCTTGCCGCGCTACGCTCGTGGGCATGAGTGACTTGAAGAATCAGATCCGCGCTGACCTGAAGGAAGCAATGAAGGCGAAGGAGAAGGAGCGCACCGGCACGATCCGTATGCTTCTCGCCGCGATCCAGACGGAGGAGACGGAGGGGACGAAGCATGAGCTGACGGACGAGGAGGTGCTGAAGGTCGTCGCGCGCGAGATCAAGAAGCGCCGCGAGTCCGCTGAGGTGTACGCGGAAAACGGCCGCCAGGAACTCGCGGACGCCGAGCTAGCGGAGGTCGCGGTCCTCGAGGGGTACCAGCCAGAGCAGCTTGACGACGCCGAACTTGCCGAGCTTATCGACGCCGCCATCTCCGAAACCGGTGCCACCTCCATGAAGGAAATGGGACAGGTCATGAAGCTCGCCACCGAGAAGGCTGCTGGCCGCGCCGACGGCAAGCGATTGTCCGCCGCAGTGAAGGAGCGCCTCGGCTAAACGGGGCCCTGGCCAAGCGCCACCTTTAGCTGAAGAGGTTCGCTAACTCGTCGGCGAGCTCTCCCAGATCGACTTCGTCGGAGGCGGGCTCTTCGTCCGCTGCGGATGCCGAGGTGGTGGGGGAGGAGGAAGGGGTGGGGGGACGCGTCGATAAGCGTGCTCTTGAGCCGTCCGACACGACGAGCGTGACTGTCGAACCCGGGCCCCCGTCCTCCGACGCGCGCGTGTCGACGACCTCGTCGCGCGGCGCATTCTTTTTCGACGTCGTCGTCTCGCGGACACGGAACCCGGCGTTTTCGAGCATCGCGCGAGCCTCGTCCTTATTCATCCCCACAGCGCGCTTGAGCAGCTCATTGCGCGCCTTCGGATCGAACAACGGACTCGGATCCGGAAGTCCCGCGTCCTGCGCACCCGGAATCCGGTTCGCCATCCGGAACCACGAATGCGCCGCCTCCTGGCCGCCGAACAGCGACCCGTTCGAACACTGACGAACAGGGCCCGTGCACAGCGGAGTCGTCTGCGTGCCGTCGTTGTAGATGTACGTGGCTGCCGCGACCTTCTTGTTGAACCCGAGGAACGCCGAGGACTGGTGCGACTCCGTCGTGCCTGTCTTTGCCGCGACCGCGCCGCGCCATCTCGTCGCATCCGCGGCCTTCTTCGCGGTGCCCGACACTGCGTCCTCCGCCATGCCCCCCGCGAGCCCGGCCGCGAGCTCCGGCTCCACTGCCTGCTCGCAATCCGGGCGGTCGATGGCCACCTCGTCGCCGTAACGGTCCACGACGCTCTTGATCGGGTTCGGCTCGCACCACATGCCGTCGGACGCGAGCGTGGCCGCCACGTTGGACAGCTCCAGCGGATTCACCGCCGTCGGGCCCAGCGTGAACGAGCCCAAGTTGTTCTGGCGGAAGTAGTCCGCGACCGAATTGTCTCCGTCGAATGTGCCCTGGTCCTCGTAGGAGCGCAGGCCGAGGCGCACCGCCATATCGACAGTCGGCTCCACGCCCACGCTCTCGATCAGCTTTACGAACGGCGTGTTCGGCGACTTCGCCAACGCCTCGCGCATCGTCATCTCGCCCGGGTACTTGCCGGCGTTTTCCACGCAGTACGCCCCCGCCGGGCAATTGCGCGCGCCGCCCTCGCCCATGCCGTAGACCACCGCGCGGTCCGGCACCTCGAGTTTCGACTCCAAGTTGTAGCCGTTTTCCAGTGCCGCGGCCGCCGTGAAGATCTTGAACACCGAGCCCGCGCCGTTGCCCACCATCGAGGATGTCTGCGGCAGCACCGTCTGGCTCTCGTCCTGGTCCAAGCCGTAGTCTCGCGAGGACGTCATCGCGAGGATGTCGTGGCTCTCCTGGCCCGGCTGGATGACGTTGATGACTTCCGCGACTCCCGGCTGGCCCTTGCTCACCGCGCTCGTCGCCGCTTCGTGGGCGATCTGCTGCACCTCGGGGTCGAGTGTCGTCGTGATGGTGTAGCCGCCGCGCTCGACCTCCTCCATACTCAGACCCTTTTCCGAGAGGTAGCGGAGAGCGTAATCGCACAAGAAGCCGGAGCCGCCTGCGGTGATGCAGCCGCGGGGCAAAAGCGACGGCTCGTCGAGAATGCCCAGCGGCTCGCCGGCGTAGTTGTCGGCGTCGGCCTGGCTCAGGTAGCCCGATCCCACCATCGCCTGCAGCACCGTGTTGCGTCGCTCCTTCGCGCCGTCCGGGTTCGTGTACGGATTCAGCATCTCCGACGACTGCAGCATGCCGACCAGCAGCGCCGATTGCGGCACCGTCAGCTCCGCCGCCGACGTGTCGAAATACGTGCGCGCCGCCGCCTCGATGCCGTAGGCGTGGTTGCCGAAAGACACCAGATTCAAATACCGCGCCAGAATCTCTTCTTTTGAGAGCTGCTTGTCCAGGTCTGAGGCCATGCGCATTTCGCGCAGTTTGCGCGGGATGGATTGCTCCACAGCAGCCGACTGCTCTTCGGTCGTGTCGGCGTTGACCAGCAGCAGGTAGTTTTTCACGTACTGCTGGTCGATCGTGGACGCGCCTTCCTCCACGCCGCCGGCGAGAAGATTCGTCACCATTGCGCGGGCGAAGCCTTGCATGTCGACGCCGTCGTGCTCGTAGAACCTGCGGTCCTCAATTGCGACCAGAGCGTCCTTCGCGGACTGGGCGATCTCGTCGGGCTCCACCTCGTAGCGGCGTTGCGCGTACACCCACGCCATCGGGTCGCCGTTGGTGTCGGTGATCGTCGTGACTCCTGGCGCGGTGCCGTCGGTGAGGTCGGCGAGATTGGACTGCATGGTGTCGTCGACACGCGTTACCGCAGCCCCGCCGATACCCGCCGCGGGGGCGAGGCACAGCGCGATGCCGAGGCCCGCTGCCAACAGGCCGACGAGCAGTTTTCCCAGGGAATTTAGCGCAGACACCTCTCATACACTACGGCCTAAATTCCGTCAGCGGAATCACCACCTACCCCCGCGTGTGTGATCTATTCGACAAAAAACGTTGCGCGTGAATACACTTACATAAGGACAGCATGGTGATAGCAGCCTTGCTGATAACGCATAGGTATAACGGCCGGAAGGAGACTGTGGTGACCACTACGATCAGCAACCGCGCACTGGAAAAAGCGAACGCATCCCTACGTCTCGGGCAGCAAGTACGCCAGCGCTCCACAGCCGATTCCGAGAGGTCTTTTGAACGTGGCGAGTGGGTGACCATGGCAGTCTGCCGGTCCGGCGACCCCGACGCCCTTTTCGTCCGCGGCGCCGAGCAGCGCAAAGCCGCAGCGATCTGCCGCCGCTGCCCTGTCCAAATGGAATGCCGCGCCGACGCCCTGGATAACAGGGTCGAATTCGGTGTGTGGGGCGGCCTGACGGAGCGCCAGCGTCGCGCCGTCCTGCGCAAGAACCCCCACGTCACCGACTGGGCGGAGCACCTTGCCGAGGGCCGCGAAATCATCGGGCTGTAGCGAGTCCTTCTGGCTTCGGCGGCCCGCCCCGCGCGGCCTGTAGGGTGGTGCACATGAAGAAATGGGAATACGCAACCGTTCCGCTGCTCACTCACGCGACGAAGCAGATCCTCGACACCTGGGGCGAGGACGGTTGGGAGCTCGTCGCCGTCACCCCCGGACCGAACCCCGAGAACGTTGTCGCCTACATGAAGCGGGAGCTGTAGTGGCCGCGGTCTCGACCAAGCCGAGCGAGCGTCTCGACGAGCTGGGCATCGAGTTGCCCGCCGTTGCAGCGCCCGTCGCCGCGTATGTTCCGGCGGCGCAAGTCGGCAACCAGGTCTGGACATCCGGCCAGCTTCCGTTCGTTAACGGCTCTCTGCCTGCGACCGGCAAAGTCGGGGCCGACGTCGACCCGGAAGACGCATATAACCTAGCCCGCACAGCGCTGCTGAACGCGCTGGCCGCGGTAGATGATCTCGTCGGGATCGACAGGGTCACTCGGGTAGTCAAGGTCGTGGGTTATGTGGCGTCGGAAGCGGGGTTCACGGGACAACCGGGCGTCGTCAATGGCGCTTCTGACATCGTCGGCGAAATCTTCGGCGAGGCGGGCGCGCACGTCCGCAGCGCAGTCGGCGTAGCGGTCCTGCCGCTCGATGCCCCGGTGGAAGTCGAGCTCATTGTCGAGGTCGCGGACGCGTAACCACCCAGCCGTCAAGTAACAATTCCTGGTTATTGACGGTAGGGTTGGGGGCATGCAGCATCCTGCCTACAGCCAACTGCGTCCTGTCACTCCCTCCGCCGCTGTCGTGCTGGCTCCGAACCCCAGCTACGCGGCGCTGGAAGGCACGAACTCCTGGGTCATCCGCGACCCGGAGGACGAATTCAGCATCGTCATTGATCCGGGCCCGGAGGATGAAGGCCACCTCAACGTTCTGCAGTCCGCCGCGGACAAGGTGGCGCTCGTGCTGTTGACGCACCGCCACCACGACCACGCCGACGGTGCGCAGCGCTTCCGCCAGCTCACCGGGGTGCCGGTGCGCGCGTTCGACGAGCGTTACTGCATCGGCGGCGAGCCGCTCGAGGACGGCGAGATCATCAGCGTCGACGGTGTCACGCCGCGCATCAAGGTGGTGCACACGCCGGGGCACACGGGTGATTCGGTGTCGTTCTACATCTACTCGGGGGACCCGGAATCAACGGAGCTGGAGGGCATTGTCACGGGCGACACGATCGCAGGTCGCCACACGACGATGATTTCGGAGACGGACGGCGACCTCGGCGCGTACCTGGAGTCGCTGGCGAAGCTAGAAGAGGAGGGTGCCGGCATCAAGCTGCTGCCGGGTCACGGCCCGGAGGGCGAGAACCTCGCGGAGTTCGCGCGTAAGTACATCGACCGCCGCAATTACCGCCTCGACCAGATCCGCGAGGTGCGCAAGGAGCGCGGCACGGATTTGAGCATCAACGAGCTCGTCGACGCGATGTATGACGACGTCGACCCCGTTCTCCGCGGCGCCGCCGAGCAGTCCACCCGCGTCGCTCTGCGGTACCTCGACGGCAAGAATTAAGCTTTTCCCGCTTATCGACGGTCGCCGTCACCCCAACGGGCCCCTTTCTCCAGGGCCCGTTGTCGTATCGATTTGTACTTCATGCATGGACCCGATCGGTGCCCAGCGGCCGTCTTTTTCTGTGCGCTTCGCCCTGCCGCGCTTGCGCGACTGCGGAATGCTGAAGCTGCCAGCGATTGAGATCGCCGCGGTATTTCTCCTCGCCACCGCTACTGCCATCGACATGACGGGCGCCGGTCTTCGAGGGGTTCCCTGGGCCCGCACTGTTGGTTAAGCAGAATCGCGCGCACCGATAGGGCCATTGGGCGTGCGTGATCACCGTGCGCCCTTCGGCCGTTTCACTATTTCCCGAACAATAGGTGCATTGCACCGTATTGGTGGGTGGTGTTCGGTACTGGTGTTCCGCGCGGGGAGACCCATGTCGGGGTGCCGTTGCGGATGTGTATTCGGCCCCGGTGGTGTCTGTGGGGGTCGTCGTCGTTGGTGCGGTTGTGGTACCTGCACAACACCGACAGGTTGTCCATGTTCGTCGGCCCGCCACGCGCCCACGGTGTGATGTGGTGGACCTCGCAATTATCCGCCGCATGCCGGCAATCCGGCACCGGACACGTCGTCAACGTCGCACGGGCCAGGTCGCGTTGCTTGGCGTTGGCGAACCGCTTCGCGTGGTACAGGTTCACTGCACCTGCCTGCGGGTGGAACAACGCCACCTCCAAATCCTTCGAGTAATAGTGAGTCAGATACTCCGCACCAGTCATGGTGGTGCCGTCCGACAACCCCAGGATCGTCTCATCCCCCTCGCCTGCGAGGATCCTGATGTGCTCGGAAAGCGGGACCTGGATCAACGGGCGCGGCACAGCCTGCGCGACCCCGGCACCGCCGCGCAGCAACTCCGCGAACGCCTCATACATCTGCGGGCCCTCAGGCCGGTTGGGGTCGAGCTTTACCCGCAGGGCGTGTTCCAGGTCGGCGATGTCGCGTTCGGCGCCGGTGGCGATGACCGTGCGTTTGCCTTTCCGCGTCCGGCCAAACCGGACCGTGGACTCCGGGGCGGGTTTATCGGCGTCCGGGTCGGGGATGATGTCTTTGGCGTGGCGCTGCAGCGTCTTGTAGTCGCCGCGCACCGACAACAACGCCAGGCGGAGCTTCCACGTCTCCCGGTCGGAAGAGACAGCTTTGAGGTGTTGTTCGATGAATACCAGTTGGTCCAACGATTTCGCTGTTTGCCGGGCAACGGTGACAGCGTTGGCTTGCTGGCGGGAAAACCGGGTTTTTCCGTAGTAGGTGTCGAAGACGCCTTTCCATTCGGCAACGCGGGTGGGGTTGGCGCCGGCGTCGATAAGCTGCTGGGCGTTGAAGCTGCCCAGCATGTCGATGGCGTTGCCTGCGCCCACGAGCGCCGCGAATTGGTTCATGCCACAAACGTTAAACCGCGCGCAACACCAGGTCCATCGAACAATGTCCACTACCGTCGACAACACCAAAACACGCAGGCCACACGGGGCGCGAACAACGGAAAATCAGGCCGAAACAGGGCTGATCCGGTCAAGACAGCGAAAATCCCGCCGCTCGCCGGTGAGAGGGGAGGGCGGGACGTCGATAAGCGCTAGCGTGCGCGGCGGGCGAGGTGCTCGGTGTTGACGATGACCACGGACTTGCCCTCGAGGCGGATCCAACCGCGCTGGGCGAAGGTGGCGAGGGCCTTGTTCACGGTCTCGCGGGAAGCGCCGACGAGCTGGGCGATCTCTTCCTGCGTGAGGTCGTGGTTGACGCGGAGGCCGGTGCCTTCCTGGATGCCGAAGCGGTTGGCGAGCTGCAGCAGGGTCTTGGCGACGCGGCCGGGGACGTCGGTGAAGATGAGGTCGGCGAGCGACGCGTTGGTGCGGCGCAGGCGGCGGGCGAGAACGCGCAGGAGCTGCTGGGAGATCTCCGGGTGGTCGTTGATCCAGGTGCGGAGCATCTCGGAGTCCATGGTGGCGGCTTCGACTTCGGTGACGCACACTGCGGAGGAGGTGCGGGGGCCCGGGTCGAAGATGGACAGTTCGCCGAACATGTCGGACGGCCCCATCACGGACAGGAGGTTCTCGCGGCCGTCGGGGGCGTGGCGGGCGAGCTTCACTTTGCCTTCGATGATGATGTAGAGGGTGTCGCCGGGTTCACCTTCGTCGAAGATAGTGGTGCCGCGCGGGAACGACTCCGTCTGCATTTGTGAGATCAGGTTGATCACTGCATCGGGGTCCACACCTTGGAAAATCCCGGCGCGGGACAGTGTTTCCTGCACGCTTTGCATCGGAGCTCCTTGTTGTTCGTGGTCCGTGTGGAGTTGGTCACCGCAGCCTCATCTCGCGGGCCATGTCACATTTGACCACACTATCATCTCGCCGGGACTGTTCGGCGCACGAATCCTAGAAGTAGTTGTTTATGCGTCGGTGTGCACGACGGCGACCTCGAGGCGTTCCATGCCGACGAGGAAGATGGCGAGGAACGCGGGCGCGAGTAGCGCGAGGAGAATGCTCAACATATCCGCCCAGTATAGTGAACGCCATGTCTGCTTCAGCCTCGAGGACACCGCAGCGTTTCCGCCGGCCGGGTTCGCATCCGGCGGCAAAGGGCACGGAGACGGAGTTGGGGCGCACGCGCCGCGCGCGGAGGATCAACCGGACGTTAGCGGCGATGTTCCCGGACGCGCACGCTGAGCTCGACTTTTCAACGCCGCTCGAGTTGCTGATGGCGACGATGCTCAGTGCGCAAACGACGGACGTGCGGGTCAACAGCGTCACGCCCGAGCTGTTTGAGCGCTTCACGACGGCCGCGGCCTACGCCGCGGCTGACCCCGCCGAGCTGGAGAGCATCATTAAGCCGGTCGGGTTCTACCGTGCTAAGGCGGGGCACCTGAAAGGGATCGGGGAGATGCTGGTGGCCGAGTTCGGCGGCGAGGTGCCGGTGGCGATCGAGGACCTGGTGACGTTGCCGGGCGTGGGCCGGAAGACGGCGCATGTGGTGCGGGGGAATGCATTCGGTTTGCCGGGGTTGACGGTGGACACGCACTTCCAGAGACTGGTGCACCGGCTGGGGCTGACGGACGAGAAGGATCCGGTGGCGATTGAGCGGGCGGTGGGGGAGATGATCGAGAAGCGGGAGTGGACGCTGTTCTCCCACCGGATCATCTTCTGCGGTCGCCGGGTGTGCCATGCGCGCAAGGCGGCGTGCGGGGCGTGCCCGTTGGCGTACGACTGCCCATCGTTCGGCCTGGCCGGCCCTATCGAGTGGGCTGACGCCGAGAAGCTGGTGACCGGTCCGGAACGCGAACACATCCTGTCCATGGTCGGGGAGGGCAGCCGGTGAAAAAACAGGTCTGGCTGAGCGTTGCGGTGCTGGCGGCGGTGACGGCGCTCGTCGTCGCGGCGGCGGTGTCGTTGCTGCGGCCGGCGGACTCCGGGGATTCAGTGAATCAGGCAGAGGAAGCGACTGAAGCTACTTCTGCGCAGCAAGTCCAGGCGCGCCCGGACTGCCCGGGTGGCATCATCGGAGGGGTGGACCTGCCGTGCCTGGGCGGAAATAGCAGTGGGGCGCCGACGCAGGAGGTCACTGTCGTCAATGTGTGGGCATGGTGGTGCGAACCGTGCCGGGATGAATTGCCGGCGCTGGAGGAATTCGCGAACGACCACCCCGAGTATTCGGTGGTGGGCGTCCACGCGGACACGAACGCGGCGAACGGGGCGGCGCTACTCAACGACCTGGGTGTGAACCTGCCGAGCTACCAGGACAGCGACAACGCTTTCGCGGGCCAGCTCGGTCTGCCGGGGGTCGTTCCGGTCACAGTGGTCTTCCGCGGGGAAGAGAAGGTGGGGGTTGTGGGGAAGGCTTTTTCGTCGTCAAGCGAAATTGCGCAGGCTGTTGAGGAGGTGCTGTAGATGGCGCGGTGGCTGGACGGGCTGGCGGGCGTGTTGTCGGCGCCGGGCAACGCGAAGCTGGTGAACACGATGCAGGGGCACATCCGGCTGGCGTCGCGGAAATCGCCGCGGTCGGCGGTGCTCATGTGCTTCACGGGCGATGCGGAGGCGGCGGAACTGCCCAGTGACGCGCGGATTCTGCTCACCCACCGCACCCCGACGTTGCGGAACCACTCGGGGCAGATGGCTTTTCCGGGCGGGCGCGTGGAGCCGGATGACCGCGGCCCCGTCGACGCCGCGTTGCGTGAAGCGCACGAGGAGACGGGCCTGGAGCCGTCGCGCGTGGAGACCTTGGCGGTGCTCGAATCCATCGCCGTCGGGCCGTCGGGACACCCGGTGAACCCGGTGCTCGCCTACGCGGAAGATCCCGGCGAGGTGTGGTGCGCCAGCCCAGAGGAGAACGACGACGTCTTCTTCGTCGACCTCGCCCACCTGATCGACCCGGCGAACCGTTTCCGCGTCGCGCGGCTGGGCTGGTCGGGGCCCGCTTTCGACGTGGGCGGTTACGTCGTGTGGGGGTTCACGGCGTCGCTGCTCGCGGTGATGATCCGCGAGGCGGGCTGGGAGGAGCCGTGGGAGCACAAGGACGCCGTCGAGCTGCGGAAGGCGCTGCGTGCCTCGCGTAACGGCGAGGGACACGGGTTTTAGCGTGCCCGGCGCGTAGGGTGACTCCCCATGACTGCTCTCATCGTCGACTTCGCGCTCGTCGTGCTCTTTGGCGCGGCGCTCGCGGGCGGTTGGCGGCAGGGGGCGTTTTCGTCGGCGTTCGCGGCGCTCGGCGTCGTGGCGGGCCTCGTCGTCGGGCTCGGCGCGGCGGGCCTTCTGGTGCGCGTGCCAGACGTGACGAGCATGCGCGTGCTGCTCCTTCTGGCCACCGTCGTGACGTTCGTCGGCGTGGGCAATATCGTCGGTGCGACGGTGGGCGCGGCAGTTCGCGACAGGTTGCGCTCGAAGTCGACGCAGGCGTGGGATTCGGCCGTGGGTTCGCTGTTGCAGCTGTTCATGGCGGTCGTGGTGGCGTGGGTCGTGGCGGTGCCCGTCGCGGCGAACGCCGGGGAGCCGCTAGGCAGCGCGGTCCGGGGCTCGCGCATTCTCGGCGCGGTCGACAGCGCTGTGCCGGAGTGGGGCAACAAGGGGCCGGAATACATCGCACGGCTTATCGACGTCACCGGCCTTCCCCCTTTGGTCTCCCCCTTCCAGGGAGGCGGCGCGGAGGTGGAGGCTCCGGACCCTGACAGCATCGACCCGGGGCTCGTGGAAGATGTGCGCCCCAGCGTCGTGCACGTGCTCGGCGACGCGGAGAGCTGCAGCCGGCATCTGTCGGGCTCGGGGTTCGTGTCGGCGCCGGATTACGTGGTCACCAACGCGCACGTCGTCGCCGGCACCGAGTCGGTGGAGCTGGACACGGTGCTGGGGCTCAAGCGGGCGACGGTGGTGCTGTACGACCCAGAAGTCGACATCGCAGTGCTGCACGTCCCCAACCTGGGGCTTGAGCCGCTGCCGACCGCGCCAGGCGCGGCGAAAAGCGGCGACGATGCCATGGTGTTGGGATTCCCCGCAGGCGGGCCGTTCGCGGTCTCACCGGTGCGGGTGCGAGAGCGCCTGAATATCTCCGGGCCGGATATCTATGCCGCGGGCCGCACCGAGCGCGAGGCGCTCACGTTGCGCGGCAGCATCCGCCAGGGAAATTCGGGCGGTCCGCTGCTCTCTCCGACGGGGGAGGTCCTGGGGGTCGTGTTCGGCACCGCGGTCGACGGCAACGAGACGGGCTACGCGCTCACGATCCGTCAGATGCAACAGGTCGTCGGGGAGTACGAGGGGCTGACGGAGCCCGTCGATACGCAGGCGTGCGTGGCCTAGGCGAAAAACGCGGCGAGCTTATCGACGAATCCCTGCGGATTCTCCACCTGCGGCACATTTTTCGCCTCCGGCACGGTGTCGACTGTGGGCGGGATAGCCAGGCGTTTTACCGCCCGGGCGTCGATCCGGTCCCAGACGGACTGGCGGGGGTGGAGGAGGAGAGTGGGGGCGTCGATAAGCGTGCGCGTTTGGCGTGAGGCGGTGAGCATGCGCGTGTTGCGGACGATGCCGCGCAGGGCGTTGTCGATGCGTGCGGCGCGGATGCGCAGGCGGAGCGCTTCGTCGAATTCCGGGGTGCCCGCAAAGCCCGGGGCTGTGTTGAGGACGAGTTCGCGGCGCCACACCCGCGGGACGAGTGGCGCGCATGCCTGGTGCAGCCAGATCGGAAGACGCCCCACAGCCACGCGGACCAGCATGAACATCAATTCCCACGGGCGGGCGCGCATGTGCGCGCGCATATCGCCCGGGTGCGCCGCCGAGACCGAGACCAGGCTGGCGGTGCGCTCCGGGTAGGCGCCCGCGAATACCCACGCCAGCGCGCCGCCCGTGTCGTGACCGACGATGTGCGCGCGGTCGTGGCCGAGCGCCGTGACCGACCCCGCAATATCGCCGACCGCGATGCGCGTCGGGTCGCCCGCCCGTGCCGGCGGCTTGTCCGACATCCCGTATCCGCGCATATCCACCGCCGCCACGTGGAAACCGTGCGCTGCGAGCGGCGCGATGACGTGCTGGAAGTCGACCCACGCGCCGAATGTGCCGTGGACGAGCACCACTAGCGGATTACTGGGGTCGCCCGCCACCGCCGCGTGCAGACGGATGCCGCGTGTGTGCAGCCAGACATGCTCGAATGGCCCGTCGAGGGCGATGGTCTTCGGCGAGACCGGCTGCTGGGTGCGTGGCTTAGAGCTCATAGGTCGTGAAAAAGCGCCCGGGGACATCTCGCCCTGGGCGCCTGTCATGCACGTTGCCGTGCGTGGTTACTAGTTGACCTTGGTGGAGCCGCCCGCGGTGCGCGGAACGGTGGAGCCGGTGCCGTAGGAGGTGTAGAGCTCCGAAGTGTCCTTCTCCAGGTTCTTCTGGGCCTGGCCCGGGACGAGGTTCTTCAGCTCGTTGACGGAGTTGATGGTCTTCTCCGGCTTGCCCATGGCCTTGAAGCGCTTCACGCCGATCAGGGCGAGGATGCCCGCGGTGATGATCATGATCAGGAAGACGATGCCGAAGCCCCACGCATCGTTGGTCCACAGGGCGATCAGCTTGGCCAGGAAGAAGAAAAAGAAGAAGGAGGAGAATGCGGCCACAACGCCTGCGACGCCGAGGAGGCCGGAGCCGACCGCGGCCTTCTTCGCCTCTCCGACAACTTCGGTCTTAGCCAGCTCGATCTCGCTACGGACCAGGCTGGAGACCTGCTCGGTCGCGTTGGACACCAGGGTTCCCAGGGAGTCGCTCCCCGGCTGGGTCACGTCCGTGTCGCGGAGCGGGATGGAATCGACCTTCGCCTTGTAGCTCGTCGACCCGCTGGTGTACAGACCCTTGTCGCTCATATCTGAAACCTTCCTCGGTGCGCAGGTTGCGCAGCTTCATCGTCAGTTGTACTGGATCTTATAGTAACGCACAGCACATTATGCGGAGGAGTCCCCGCGGCCGCGCTGCGCCAACCAGACGCCGAAGGCGGTCAGAGCGGTCACCGTGACCACGACACCAGCGCCGATGCCGATCTCTTTCGCGCCGGGCGGGTCGAAGAGCGGCTCGGGGTTTTTGAACGTGCGCGTGTCCCAGCCGTGTTCCGCTGCGTGCTTTTTCAAGCCGCGTTCAGGGTTGACGGCGACGGGGTGGCCCACGAGGGAGAGCATGGGGACGTCGGTAAGCGAATCCGAGTACGCGTAGCTCGCCGCAAGATCGTAATTCCGCTTTTCGACGAGCTCCCGTATCGCCTCCGCCTTTTGTTCCCCCTTGAGGTAGCGCGTGATCGCCCCGGTGAGCTTGCCCTCGACGACCTCGACCTCGGTGGCGACGACGCGGTCGATGCCCAGCTCGTCGGCAATCGGCTCCACCAGAAGCGATGCCGAGGCCGACAGGAGGACGATGTCGTGGCCCTGTTCGCGGTGCCAGTCGATCAGTTCGCGCGCCTCGCTATAGATGGCGGGGGTGACCACGGTGTTCATGGTGTCGGCGACGACGCGGCGCACATCTGCGACCGGCCACCCGGCGACCATGTCCGCGAGGCGGTCGCGCGTGGCGTCCATCCTGTTGCTCGACTGGCCGTTGAACATGTACGACGTCTTGGTGAGGAACAGCTCGAGCGCCTCGCTCCGCGAAATCATGCCGTTGTCCAAGAACCCGCGGCCGAATGCGAAGGCGGATGAGGTGGCGATGATGGTCTTGTCCAGGTCGAAAAACGCCGCCACGCGGCCAGATACTGACCTGCCCGCCACGTCGTCTCCGGTGCCTGAATCTGTCATGGGGATAGTTTACGCGCACGGTCAAGAGTCCGTTTTTCCCACGTCAGCTGGGCTGCCGAAGAAATATTCGACGATTGCCGCGTCGTCATTGTGTTTGGTTGTGCCCGTATGCCATAATTATCCGCGCACGGCCCCGATATACAGTGTGGCCGGCCCCGGCCCTAACCCCCCCTTGTGGCCGGGTGATGGCGGCCCGCGCACCCCCCCGATAGCGCGGGCCGCCCCTTAATTTTCCACACTCTTTTGGTGACGTGTCCCGCATATGGCGGGTTATCCACAGAAGCGCGGCGATCTTCTTGAGGGGGCCTTTCAGCTGGGCGATGGTGAAGCCATGACCAGCGAAACAGCACCCATCCTCATCGCCGTCGACGACGCACTCCTGCACCCCGAAGCCACCCACCTTGCGGCCGCGACAGGTCGCCCGATCATCGATTCGAGCGGGCCTGGCGACTTCGTCCGCCATTATTCGCGCGCATTCGCCGTGCTTATCGATGCCGCCCGCACCCCCGACCTCGAGTCCCTGCCCCCGCGCGGCGGCGTGTTCCTCCTGAGCGGTGACACCGGAACCCCTCCCGCCGACGCCTTCATTCTTCCCGCTCAGGCCGCTGACCTGCTCAAAGCGCTGGGGAAACTCGCACTCGAGTCGTCGGGCGGTGCGCGGGAGGGCGCGGCATCGCGGGTATCGCGGTCCCGGCCGAGCACGGGCAGTGTCGGTGCTGCCGGAGCAGTCGGGACTGTCGTGGCCTTCGTGGGGGCTGCCGGGGGCGCGGGGACGTCGACAATCGCGGCGGCGGTCGCGCGGGCGGCGGCCGCGGACACGCACCCGGTGGTGGTGGACGCGCACCGGTATTCCGGGGGGCTGGACCTGCTGCTCGGTGTGGAGGAGGAGGTCGGGGCACGGTGGGGCGAGATCGAGATCGGGGAGGGCACCGTGGACCGAGCGCAACTGCGGCAGGCGCTGCCACAGACGAAGGACGGGATCGCGGTGCTCACCGCCGCGCGGACAACGGTGCCGGCGGCAGCGGGCGCGCACGGGGGATTGCGAGCAGAGGTGGACCGCGTGACCACTGTGCTCGGCGCAGGCGGGTTCACGGTGGTGGACGCCCCGCCGGATGCGTTGCCGAACAGGTGCGACCACGCCTTCGTGGTGGTGCCGGCGGAAGTGAGGGCCGCGGCTGCCGCCGCCTTGATCAGCTCGGAGTGCCGGGCGGCGAATACCCCGGTCTCGCTTGTGCTCAGGCACCGCGGTTGGTCGGGTTTGAGTGCCGAAGAGGTCGAGCGGGTCGCCGGCGCGGACGTGATCGCGGAAGTCAAGCATCTGCCGCGGCTCGTGCGCGCCTGCGAGGTCGACGGGTTGCCGGCGCGTCTACCGCGCCCGCTGTCTACGGCGGCAGAGACCATCCTGGAGGCGGCTAATGGATAAAACGTCGATCATGGCGAAGGTTCAGCGCCGTCTCGCGGAGGACCCGAAACAGAACTCCCCGGCCGAGCTCGCCGCACTCGTCCGCGAGGAAGCAGTAGTGATCAGCGACCTCGACGTGCTCGAGATCATGCGCGCGCTGCGCGACGAGACGGTCGGCATCGGCCCGCTCGAGCAGGTCCTGGCCATCGACGGCATCACTGATATCTGCGTCAACGGCCCCGACGGGGTCTTCTTCGACCGCGGCCGCGGACTTGAACGTGCCAGCCTCACGCTCGGTGGGGAAGCCGACGTGCGGCGCCTGGCCACACGGCTGGCCAGCAGTTGTGGGTGCCGCCTCGACGACGCGCGTCCCTTCGCCGACGGCCACATTTCGCGTGACGACGGCACCGTTCTCCGCTTCCACGCTATCCTTTCCCCCACCGCCAACTGCGGGACCTGCATGTCCTTGCGCGTGCTCCGGAACAAGACGGCCACGTTGGACCAGATTCAGGCCTCTGGGGGAGTGGACGGGGAAAGGGCGGGGGTGCTGAAGGGGATCGTCGATAAGCGGAAGGCTTTTCTCGTTGTTGGCGGAACGGGGACGGGCAAGACGACGCTGCTCGCTGCGATGCTGGCGGAGGTCGCGGCGCACGAGCGGATCGTCGCGATCGAGGACACCGTCGAGCTCACCCCCGCGCACCCGCACGTGGTGAATCTGACGTCGCGTGGGGCGAATGCGGAGGGCGCGGGCGAGATCACCATTGCCGACCTGCTGCGGCAGTCGCTGCGCATGCGCCCCGACCGGATCGTGGTGGGGGAGATCCGCGGTGCCGAAGTCGTCGACCTGCTCGCCGCTCTGAACACCGGGCACGACGGCGGCGCGGGCACCGTGCACGCGAATTCGATCGAAGAAGTGCCCGCCCGTCTGGAGGCGCTCGCGGTGCTCGGCGGGCTAGGACGCGAGGCGCTGCATTCGCAGCTCGCTGCGGCCGTCGACGTCGTCGTGGTCATGCGCCGCGGACCCGACGGCCGCCGCCGCGTCCACCAGATCGGCGTGCTCGACGGCAACCCCGTGACCCCGCAGGTGGTGTGGGACGCCGACCACGGTCCTGGCGACGGTTACGACGAACTGCTGCGCGACCTGGGGGTGGCCTGATGACTCCGCTGCTGCTCGCCGCCGCGTTCGCCCTCGCCCCCGCGCACCCTGCGCGACGCATCGGGCACGGCGCCGCCACCCGCGCGCTGAACCTCGTGGCGCTGCTGCCGATGCTGTCCGCCGTGGTCGTGCCCGTCGTGCTCGCCACCGACCGGATGCTCGTCGTCCTCGCGGTATGCGTCGCCGGCGCGACCGCCGCGCACACCGTCGTGCGAGCCCGCCGCGCGAAATCCGACACCGCCCGCCTCGAAGCGACCGCGGCGTACCTCGGCCATCTCGTCGCCGCACTCCGCGCCGGTTCCACGGTCGCCGACGCGTGCGCGCGTGCCGTAGACCAGCTTCCCGACACCGCCCCCGCCGAGCTTTCTCGCGATCTCACGCGCGCCGCCGCCCACGCGCGCCGCGGCGGCAACGGCGCCACGGTTCTCGCGGACTCTCACCTCGACGAGCTCCGCGACGTCGCCTCCCTCTGGATGCTGTCGTCCCGCCTCGGCATCCCCATGGCGGAGCTGCTGGACAGCGCCCGCTCCCGCATCGACAATGACCTGCGCCACCGCCAAGCGACATCCGCCGCGCTCGCCGGGCCGCGCGCCACCGCCATCGTGCTCTCCGTGCTGCCCCTAGCCGGAATCTTTATGGGGCAGGCGATGGGGGCGCGGCCTCTCGCGCTGCTCACCGGCGGCGGGCTCGGCAGCCTCCTCCTGCTCGGCGGGACCGCACTGGTCTGCGCCGGGTTCTACACCTCCCAATTCATCATCGGGAGGGCTGCCGCATGATCAGCTTCGCCAGCGTCCTGTTGCTCGGCGCGGCCCTCGTGCTGCCGCCCGCCGCGCGACCGCACAGCCGCATCGCGACGCACGCCGCCGAGTCCGATTCGACCCCGAAGACCCCGCGCGACGGCCCTCCCGACAAGCACCGGATCGCCAGCGACATCGAGCTGTTCGCCGCGTGCTTCCGCGCCGGGTTGCCCGTCTCCGCCGCAGCGCAGGCGGTCGCCGACAGCTACGGCACGGAGCACGCAGGCGGGGAGCCGCTGCCTCCGCTCGCCCGTAAGTGGCGGCGGGTCGTGGCCTACCACGACCTCGGGGTCGAACCCGAGCGCGCGTGGTCCCCGCTGGACGGGGTGCCCGGGTGCGAAGAACTCGCATCCCTGGTCGCCCTGTCCCACGCGTCCGGCTCAGCTGTCGCCGACGGGTGCGACCGCGTCGTGGCCGCCCTCCGCGAGGAGGCCGCCACCGACGCGACCGCAGCCGCCGAACGCGCAGGGGTCCTCATCAGCATTCCGCTCGCCGCCTTCTTCCTCCCGGCCTTCTTCGTCCTCGGGCTCGCACCCGTGGTCATTGGCCTGGGATCGCAGATGTTCGGCGCGCAGTGAAAGGAGGGCGCAACCACAACACACCCGACCATCCGTCCGACTAACCAACCAACCCAAAACACACACATAAGGAGAACAACAATGACTGCAGCAATCACCAACACCACCGATTCCGTCAACGCATTCCTGACCCGCCTGTACGTCAAAACCGCCGCTCGCGCCGCCGCGCTGCGCAGGGACGACGGGATGAGCACCATCGAGTACGCCATGGGGAGCCTTGCCGCCGCCGCGCTCGCCGCGGTGCTCTACATGGTGATCAACGGCAACGGTGTCGTGGACGCGATCGAGGGGATCATCACCGACGCGCTGTCCAACACGCCGTCGTAAGGAACAGCATGTCACGACGCATTGCGCTTATCGACGACCGCGGCTCCGTCACCATCGAAGCCTCCCTCGCCCTGGCCGTCCTGGTCACGGTGGCGGCGGCGATCGTGGCGGGAATGGCGACACTGGGGGCATATATCTCGGCGGTGGACATCGCCGGTGCCGCCGCCCGGTCGCACGCGATCGGGGTGCCGTACGACCCACCCCGCGACGGTGTGACCGTGACCGTCACCGAGGAAGCGGGGGTCGTGCGGGTGACCGCGCAGGTTCCCGCGCCCGTGCGCGCGATGAGTGCCACCGCCGCGTTCCCGGTGGAGGCGCCGTGACAGCCGCACCGCGTTTCTGGCCCGTCCGGCGTGTCCGGCTGGGTCGGCCAGCCCGGCTCGCCCAGCTAGCCGGCTGCGGGTCCGACCGCGGCTACGCCACTATCGCTTCCGCAGGCATTATCGCGGCGGTGGTGGCGTTGGCCCTGGTCGTCGCGACTGCGGTGAGCAGAACTGCGGACACGCACCGCGCGCAGGTCGCCGCTGATCTCGCCGCGGTCGCCGGGGCGACTGCGCTGCACGCTGGCCAAGGATCTGGCAGCGGCGGCGGGGGCGGCGATGCGTGCGCCGTCGCGCGGGAGACCGCCCGACTCAACGGAGCGGAGCTCGCCGATTGCTCGATCACCGGCACAGACGTCACGGTCACGGCGGAAGTCGGCGGGGCAGAGGCGGCGGCGAAGGCGGGACCGATCTAGACAAAACCGGGGCCAGCCTAAGAAACCTACCGGGGAAGGAACTCGGCAGCCACGAATCATTGGCTATGAACGAGTGGTCATCGATTGTTGGTCATGAATCGAGAGGGTGCCTCCTCGTTTTGCGGTCCCGTCAGATTCCACCTTGTTCATGCGGACTAGTTGATGCTCACGCGGAGAACCCCGGGGCTTAGCCGGGTGACGCGCTGGCCTCCCCTTCACTGCGGGCGAGCTTTACTGGTCTTCGCTTGCTGTCATTGTCACCAGCGCGCCGAGAAGCTTCAGCGCTCCCGCCTTGTCCAGGGGCTGGTTGCCGTTGCCGCACTTCGGGGACTGCACGCACGACGGGCAGCCAGTTGCGCACCCGCAGGATTTCACGGCCTCGTAGGTGGCGAAAATCCACTGGTGGAAGCGGGCGAAGCCTTCGTCGGCGAAGCCAGCGCCGCCGGGGTGGCCGTCGTAGACGAAGACGGTCGGCTGCATTGTGTCGGGGTGCAGGGCGGTGGACACGCCGCCGATATCCCACCGGTCGCAGGTGGCCAGCAGGGGAAGTAGGCCGATGGCGGCGTGCTCGGCGGCGTGCAGCGTGCCGGGGATATCACCGGCAGCCACCCCGATCTTGTCCAGGACTAGCGGATCAATGGTGTACGCGACAGCGCGGGTGAGCAGTTTCTGCTCGGGGAGGTCGAGGGGGATGTGTTCGGAGGTGGTGCCATCGGCAAGCTTGACGACGTAGCCTGTGACGCGGTCCGTGACCTCGACGTCGACGCTGGCCACCCACAAACCGGGCGAGGGATTGTGGCGCGCGTGTGCCTCGCCGATGACGCGGATGTCGGTCGTCGAGCGCGCCATAGTGCTGTAATCGGGGACTTCGGGGTGGGCGAGCGCGACGTAGTTGTCCAGGTCGAGCTCGTCGATGATGAAGTATTCGCCCTGGTGGATGTACACGGCGCCGTCGTGGACCTGGGAAGCGGCGCGCGCGGAGTCGACGGTGCCCAAAAGGCGGCCGTCGGTGGCGTCGACGATCATGACCTGCTCGCCGGCACCGCCACGCAGCGACACCGCACCGTGGGCGGTCTCCGGAGACAGTTCGCCTTCAAGCTGAGGGACAGCGAACCAGCCGCGGGCACGCTTGCGCAGCAGGCCGCGGTCTTCCAGCTCAGCGACGACGTTCTGCGCGCCGAATGCCTCCACGTCTGCGTGCGTGAGCGGTTTCTCCACGGCAGCGCAGTAGACGTGGCCGCGCAGAATGTACGGGTTGGACGGGTTGAACACGCTGTTTTCCACCGGCTTGTCCAGCAGGGCCTCGGGGTGGTGGACGAGGTAGGTGTCCATGGGTTCGTCGCGGGCAACCATTACGACCAGCGACGACTGGCCGCGGCGTCCCGCTCGTCCGGCCTGCTGCTTGAAAGAGGCGACGGTTCCCGGAAAGCCCGCCATGACCACGGCGTCGAGCCCGCCGACGTCGATGCCGAGCTCCAGAGCATTCGTGGTGGCCATGCCGAGCAGGTCGCCGTTGTCCAGGGCGCGTTCGAGCGCCCGGCGGTCTTCGGCGAGGTAGCCGGCGCGGTAGGAAGCGATGCGGCGGGCGAAATCGGCGCGGCCCGCCGCGACGAGGTCTTCTGCCGCGCGCATGGCCACGGTCTCGCTGGCGCGCCGCGACCGCACGAATGTCAAGGTCCGCGCACCAGCGGCGACGAGGGACGCCATCATCGCACCCGCCTCAGTGGTGGCGGCGCGGCGGACGGGGGCGCCGTTCTCGCCCTCGGCGCCCTCGATGAAGCCGGGCTCCCAGAGCGCGTAGGTGCGCTCGCCCGTCGGCGCCCCGTCGTCGGTGACTGCGTCGACATCCCGCCCGCACAGCCGCGACGCGTGCGCACCCGGATCGGAGGCGGTCGCCGATGCGAAGATGAAGGTGGGGTGCGCTCCGTAGGCGCGGGCAAGGCGGTCGAGGCGGCGCAGCACCAGCGCCACATTCGCGCCGAACACCCCGCGGTAGGTGTGGCATTCGTCCACCACCACGAATTTCAGGTGACGGAAAAAGCGGGCCCACCGCACGTGCGAGGACAAGATGCCCGCGTGCAGCATGTCGGGGTTGGTGAATGCGAAGCGGGTGGTCTCCCGGATCGTCGACCGGGCCTCAGTGGGGGTGTCGCCGTCATAGGGGGCGGCGTTCACACCTTTCGGCCCGCTCAAACGGGGGTGGCCCTTGGTCAGGGAGCTCACAGTCAGCAGCTGGTCGGAGCCCAGCGCCTTCGTCGGGGTGATGTACAGCGCGCACGCCGTTGGGTCCGCGGCGAGCCTGCTCAGCACGGGCAGCTGGTAGCCGAGCGACTTACCCGATGACGTCCCTGTCGCCACCACCACATCGCGGCCCTCCCATGCCAGGTCCGCACATTGGCGCTGGTGGGAGTAGAGATCGGAGATGCCGGTGCCGATAAGCGTGCTTTTAAGGTCGGGATCGACCCACTCCGGCCACGGCGCGGTGCGCGAAGGCTGCGCCGGAACGGCCCGCACGTGGGTGAGGTTCGCGGCGGGAAGCGCACGCGTGAGGCCGTCGATAAGCTCGTCGGCGAAGCCCCCGAATCCGCTGTACGCCATGCGATCTCCTTGAAGCCGAAAACACGTCCGACGTAAAAGACTAAAGCATGGCAAAATAGCAGTGGTCGCAGATTTTGTGTGCGCCTTTCACGGGGTGCTCGCGAGTTTTGCAAGCACGACCGCGAACAACCGGCGGCACGCCGGAAAACACGAAAGGTTTTATCACAATGGCTACTGGAACAGTGAAGTGGTTCAACGCCGAAAAGGGCTTCGGCTTCATCGCCCCGGACGACGGGTCTGCAGACGTGTTCGTCCACTACTCAGAGATTCAGGGCAGTGGCTTCCGCACCCTCGAGGAGAACCAGCAGGTCGAATTTGAGATCGGCGAGGGCAGCAAGGGCCCGCAGGCACAGCAGGTCCGCGCGCTTTAAGCTTATCGACGACGAAGCTCACCCCGGCCCCGCGCCGGGGTTTCGTTATGCCGCGGCCCGCCCCCCGTTGTGTCGAGGTGGCCGCGCTAAATAGCGGACATGCCGCGGCGCACGTCGTTCCACTCCGCCACATTGGACTGCAGCTTTTGGATGCCCAGGCCCACCAATGAGCCCAAGGTCACGCCGACGAGCATGGCCAGAATCGGGTAGTCGGACATGATGGCGCCGCCGAGGTATCCGACGCCGACGCCGACGGTGACCCACAGCAGGACGCCGATGGTGTCGTAAATGAAGAACAGGAACCAGTTGTAGCGCACCGAGCCCAGCACGATCGTGGCCACCCAGCGCGCCCACGGCAAAAAGCGGGCGACGATGATGGTCACCCCCGCGCGCTTGTTCTGGTTCTCGCGCACCCACTCGATGGCCTTGCCGGCCCGGGACTCGGGGTCGAGCTGGTTGACCACCCGTATCAGGCGGCTGCCCAGCATGAAGCACAGGTTGTCGCCGATGATCGCGCCAATCGTCGCGGCCGCGAAAATCCACCGCACATCCGGCACACCCTGTGAACCGGAGAATGCGCCCGCCAAATTCAAGACAGTCTCGGACGGCAGCAGCGGGCACAGCGCATCCAAGGTGATGACCAGGCTCAGAAGCGGATAAAACAACGGGGTAGTCATGAGCTGCTCCAAGAACCCGACCAGCGAGTCGACTACGTCAGTCACAGCTTTCCGTCCTTCCTTTTCCGCCTCGGCGCATCCGGTGTGCCGGAGATGCGGCCTCTTGCGAAAGTGTAGTGGGGCGGGAGGGGTTGGGGGTGGGCGGTGTTAACGTCGATAAGCGAAAAGAGCTACCCCTGCGTTTACACGCAGCCGCGAAATTAGTGGTAGTTGTCTTTTAGAGAATCGTTGACGCGAATTATTTAAGGAGTCACGCGGCGTGGCTGAGCAGAACGGACAGGGCAAGACCCTGGTCATTGTGGAGTCGCAGACGAAGGCGAAGAAGATCCAGAAGTATCTGGGCGACGCCTATTTCGTCGAGGCGTCTGTGGGCCACATCCGCGATCTTCCCGGCCGCGCGGCGGACATTCCCGCGAAGTACAAGAAGGAACCGTGGGCGAAGCTCGGCGTCAACCCCGAGGCTGAGTTCGAACCGATTTACGTGGTCAGCCAGGACAAAAAGAAGAAGGTTACAGACCTGCGCGCGAAGCTGAAGCAGTCCGACAAGCTGCTGCTCGCGACAGACCCCGACCGCGAGGGCGAGGCGATCGCGTGGCACCTGCTCGAGGTGCTCAAGCCGAAGGTGCCGGTTGAGCGCATGGTGTTCAACGAGATCACCGAATCCGCGATCAAGGAAGCCGCGGAGAATACCCGCGAGCTGGACATGGACCTCGTCGATGCGCAGGAAACGCGTCGCATCCTCGACCGCCTCTACGGCTACGAGGTGTCGCCCGTGCTGTGGAAGAAGGTCATGCCGCGCCTGTCCGCCGGCCGCGTCCAGTCCGTGGCCACGCGCGTCATCGTCGAGCGCGAGCGCGAGCGCATGGCGTTCATCCCCGCGGAATACTGGGACCTCACCGCAAAGCTCGCCCGCGATTCCGAGACCTTCGACGCCAAGCTCACGCTTATCGACGGCTCCCGCATCGCCCAAGGCAAAGACTTCGACGACCGCGGAAAACTCAAAAACGACGAGCTCGTGGTGGTCGACGAGCAGGACGCCCGCGCCCTTGCCGACGCTCTGACCGGCCAAGACATGACGGTGACTAATGTGGTGTCCAAGCCGTACACCCGCCGGCCGTACCCGCCCTTTATGACCTCGACGCTGCAGCAGGCAGCCGGCGCGAAGCTGCACTTCACGTCCGCCCGCACCATGCGTATTGCGCAGCGCCTGTACGAAAACGGCCACATCACCTACATGCGTACGGACTCGACCTCGTTGTCCAAGCAGGGCGTTGCTGCAGCACGAGCTGCAGCAACGGAACTATATGGTGCCAACTACGTCGCCGACCAGCCGCGCCGCTACGACCGCAAGGTGAAGAACTCCCAGGAGGCGCACGAGGCTATTCGCCCCGCCGGCGAGCGCTTCGCCACCCCCGGCGAGCTCGCCCGTTCCCTCGACGCCGAGGAATTCAAGCTCTACGAACTCATCTGGCAGCGCACCGTGGCCTCCCAGATGGAGGACGCCCGCGGCACGTCCGTCACCGCGACCATCTCTGGCACCGCGACGACTGGCGAGAACGTCGAGCTGTCGGCCTCCGGCCGCACCATCACGTTCCCGGGCTGGCTGCGCGCCTACTCGGACACCCAGGACAAGAACGAGAAATACCTGCCGCAGCTGTCCGAGGGCGATGCCCTTGCCGCCCGCGACGTCACCGCCGACGGCCACTCCACCAACCCGCCAGCCCGCTACACCGAGGCCAGCTTGGTGAAGAAGATGGAAGAACTGGGCATCGGACGCCCGTCGACGTACGCGTCGATCATCAAGACCATCCAGGACCGCGGCTACGTCGCCCCGCGCGGCAACGCGCTCGTGCCCACCTGGGTCGCATTCTCCGTCGTCGGGCTCATGGAGCAGAACTTCGACGCCCTCGTCGACTACGAATTCACGTCGTCGATGGAGGACGAGCTCGACGAGATCGCCCGCGGCACAGAGAACCGCACCCAGTGGCTCACAGGCTTCTACTTCGGCGACGCCGACGCCGACGAGTCCACCGCCGAGGCCATCGCGCGCCGCGGCGGGTTGAAGTCGATCATCGAGAACAACCTTGAGGCCATCGACGCCCGCCGCGTGAACTCCCTCGAGCTCTTCCGCGACGACGAGGACCGCCCGGTCTACGTCCGCGTCGGCCGCTACGGCCCGTACCTGGAGCGCCAGGTCGGCGTGACCGATGAGGGCGAGCCCGAGTACCAGCGCGCCAACCTGCCCGAGTCCACCACCCCGGACGAGGTGACCAAGGAGATGGCGGAGAAGCTCTTTGCCACTCCGCCGACCGGTCGAGAGCTCGGCGCTAACCCGAAGACCGGCCGCACCGTCGTGGCCAAGGAGGGCCGCTACGGCCCGTACGTCACCGAGCTCGTGCGCGACGACGAGCGCGCCACCGCCGAGGCCCGCGCCGAGGAGATCATCGCCACCGAGCGCGCCGAAGAGGACGCCCAGCGCAAGGCTGAGGGCAAGCGCGCCAAGAACTGGGAGACTAAGACCGCGGCCAACCAGAAGACGAAGCGGATCGAGCAGCTTGTCGACGAGCAACTCAAGCCCGCCACCGCCTCTCTCTTCTCCTCAATGGAGCCCTCCTCGGTGACCCTGGACGAGGCCCTGCAGCTTCTTTCCCTGCCGCGCGAGGTCGGTGAAGACCCCGCCGACGGCGAGATGATCACCGCCCAGAACGGCCGCTACGGCCCGTACTTGAAGAAGGGTTCCGACTCCCGTTCCCTGGCGAATGAGGAGCAGATCTTCTCCATCACGCTCGACGAGGCCCGCCGCATTTACGCCGAACCGAAGCGCCGCGGCCGCGCCGCCGCGAAGCCGCCGCTGAAGATGCTCGGCGATAACGATGTCTCCGGCAAGCCCATGACCGTCAAGGACGGCCGCTTCGGCCCGTACGTCACCGACGGCGAGACCAACGCGTCCCTCCAGCGCGGTGACACCCCGGAGACGATGACCGACCAGCGCGCAAACGAGCTGCTCTCAGCCCGCCGCGCCCGTGAAGCCGAGGAAGGCACCGGCGCCGCGAAGAAGACCACCAAGAAGCGGACGACCAAGAAATCTGCGAAGAAGTCGGCTAAGGAGACGGCGAAGAAAACTGCCAAAAAGTCAGCCAAGAAGACGGCCAAGAAGCCGCCGCAGACCACCAAGCGCGTGGTCAAGGCCGGCTCCCGCCGCAAGTAGGCCCGCTCCCTCGGGTTGGCCGGCGGGGTCGTTCGCGCCACCCTTTTACAGGGCCACTAGATGCGTATGAATTTCGGATCCCAGGCGCAACACTCGTAACATTTCACCTGGGGTTTTGTAATGGGGCTGCAAACGCATCTAGTGGCGGCTGGCGGGCGCAGGGCGCGGATTCAGTATTTGTCCGCCATCGTCGGCCGGACGGGGCGGGCCAGTTGCGTCATCTTGTTGCGGCCGCGCAGCTCGATCGACTTCATCACGGTCCAGCGGGCCTGCTCGATCTCGTTGGCACCCTTGAGCGTCGACAGATTGGTGAGGACGCGGCCGGGGGAGTCCTTTGCCAGCTCAGTCAGGCGCGCGGCGGTGTTCACGGCGTCGCCGATGACGGTGTATTCGAACCGGTCTTGGCCGCCGATGTGCCCGGCGACGACGTGGCCGGAGGCGACACCGATGCCGGCTTCGAGCTCCAAGCCATCAAGCTCCTGGCGCAACTCGCGCGCGGCCGCGAGCGCGTGCGAGGAGGAGTCGTTGACGGCCAGCGGCGCGCCGAACACGGCGAGCGCGGCGTCGCCCTCGAATTTATTGATCACGCCCTTGTTGCGGTGCACGACATCCACGACGATCTCGAAGAACTCGTTGAGTGCGTCGACGACCTCCTCCGGCGTGTGGTTCACCGCGAAATTGGTCGACCCGATGACGTCGACGAACACGACAGCCACCTTGCGGTCCTCGCCGCCGAGTTCGGGTTTCTCCTCGAGCGCTTTCTGGGCGACTTCGCTGCCGACGTACTGGCCGAAGATGTCTCGGACGCGCTGGCGCTCATTGAGGCCGCGAATCATTTCGTTGAAACCGGCTTGGAGGACACCGATTTCAGAAGCGTCGTAAATATCCACCTGGGTGTCGGTCTCGCCGCGGCGGACCCGGTTGATGGCCTCTTGAAGTTCCTTGATGGGGTCGACGACGCTCATCGTGGCAAAGGCGGTACCGGCCATTCCGGTGACGACCGCTGTGACGGCGAGAGCGGACACCGACGGCATGAGCTCGCCGGGGGTGTCGCCGAAGAAGCCGTTGCTCTGCGCGGCCAGCAGAAACAGAATGCCGATGAGCGGCACGCCCGAGGTCATGAACCACGTCATGTACAAACGCTGCTTGATGGGCGGCTCGAGAGTGGTGTCCGCGAAGCGCCGCGCCAGGGTGTTCGCGGCGATGGGACGCACGAGGCGCTCGGCCTGCACGTAGGTGAGAACGCAGGTGACAAGGCCCGCCATCAGCGTAGACACGGCCACCACGAGCGCGAGGCTCCCGGTCGTCTGTGACGCCGCGGCGGTGGCGATGATGATGCCGATGAACCAGATGATGCCCACCACAAGCGTCTGCAGCACTGGGATGCGCAGCACGAGATTGCGGACGACGTACGGGTCGAAGTCGTCGGGGCGCCGCTGGTACAACAGCACCGGCCGGAAGAGCCAGTAGGACACGAGCCCGCCGACGATCACCGCGAAGATGAGGTACAGGATGCCCACGGGCGCGAACCCCGCGGCCACCTCGCCGAGCTGCCGGGCCTCCGGCATCGGGATGAGGTAGCGAACGAAGGCCATGATCGCTATCGCGGCGGCGACGTTTGTGAAGAGCAGGACAGACGCGTACAGCGGCCATGGGGTGCCCATGAGCCAGCGGAAACCACGCCAAAACTTGTTCACGTCCACACACTTTACGTGGCACTGTGTCGCCGTAGTCCTAATACCGCCAAGCATCGCCGCAGAAGCCGCCGAAGTAGGCTAGTGTGCGTGACTGCCTCGACGACTTCGACTTCTCTGCCGGCGCCGCGCAGCGTGTCCGAGCGGCTCGCCGATATCCCGACGGTCCGCGACACCATCATGTCCGCGGCCGCTGCCGCACGCGGTGTGGACGGGTCGGATGCGCACGCGATGACGCACTCGTGGCTGTTCACTGGGCCGCCGGGTGCAGGACGCTCGACGTCGGCGCTTGCCTTCGCCGCGGCGCTCATGTGCACCGACCCTGACGAGATCGGATGCGGGCGCTGCGAGGCATGCCGCGATGCGCTGTCGGGTTCCCACACCGACGTCGTCCACATCGTTCCGCAGGAGCTGGGCATCAAGGTAGACACGGTGCGCGGGATCATTCAGCAAGCTGCGCGGTTGCCGTCGGTGGGCAAGTGGCGGGTCGTGGTCATCGACGACGCAGACCGCTTCTCGACGGCTGCCGCCGACGCCTTCCTCAAGACCGTCGAAGAGCCCCCCGAGTCTACCGTGATCATCATGTGCGCCCCGTCCACGGATCCGGAGGATTTCTCGACCACGCTGAGGTCGAGGTGCAGGCATGTGTATGTGCCGGCGCCGTCGACAAGCGAAATTGTGCGCCTTTTGATGAGCGAGGAAGGTGCCTCCGAAGCTGATGCGCGTCTAGCGGCCGCGACGTCGCTGCACCATGTCGGGCGTGCGCGGCGGCTGGTGCGCAGCGAGGCAGCGCAGCGCAGGCGCGCGAGCGCGATCAACCTCGCCGAGCTCGTCTTCCACGGCGATCAGGCATTTCAGGCTGTCGCCGCGCTGGTGAAATCCGCCGACGCCGAAGCGAAAGACGCCCACGCCGAAGCCGACGAAGCGGAGCGAGAGAAACTCGAGAACGCTCTCGGCATGGGCGCGAAAGGCAAAGGCGCGGCGCGTGCTCTGAAGGGTGCGTCCGGGTCGCTGAAGGAGCTCGAAGCCAAACAGAAAGCCCGCGGCACGCGCAGGCTCCGCGACGTCCTCGACCTCACTCTTGTTGACCTCGCCGGCATCTACCGCGACGCCATGGTCCTCGGCGCCGAGAGCGGACTTGAACTCGTTCACCCTGACTACGAAGGGCTGTCCAGCGAGATCGCCGGCCGCGTCGACCTGGCGGGGCTCACCGAATGCCTCGACGCCATCGCGCAGTGCCGCGAGCGCCTCGACCAGTCCGTGCTGCCCGTCATCGCGTTCAACGGCATGCTCGGCCGCATCCGCAAGGCCTGCCGCGCGAGCTGACCGTAACCGTACTCCTAGCAGCGGTTTTTGTGGCGGCGCGCTCGTCGATTAAGCTATCCCCTCGGAACAAGTCGCGGATGCGCGCGCCCTGATCCGCGCCGCCTTAGCTCAGTCGGTAGAGCATCTCACTCGTAATGAGAAGGTCGCGAGTTCGATTCTCGCAGGCGGCTCCATCAAATCCCCAGCTAGAACAGTGTTTTAGCTGGGGATCATTTCTTTTGGTTCCGGCGATAGTACACTTGGCGGCGCACGTGCGCAACGGCGTCGCCTTCCTCGTCGACAATGTCCACGTCGAACCAGTGGAGGTACTTGTCGCCGTTGGCTGTCTTTTCTTTGATCAGCTCGTAGGTCTCATCCGGGATGCGCATGTCGGCGGTGAGTGTGCCGCGGCCGGGCTTCACAAACTGGATTTCGCCGGCGGTGTCCCAGATCTTGTAGTCCTTGCCCAACCGGTGCATGGAGGCGAGCATGAAGAACGGGTCGGTCATGGCGGACATGGTGCCGCCGAAGGCGACGCCCATGGCGTTCTTGGTCAGCATGTTCGGCTTGTGGGTGACCACGACGCGGGTGCCGTCGTCGGTGAATTCCTTGATTTTCACGCCGGCTCCGAGAAGTGGGGGCCAGAACTGCATGAAATTCTTCAGCTGTCGTGCGGAGAAGTGGGCCACGGTTGGGTGCTCCTATGCGTATCGGGGAAGTGTGGTCTAGTTCACGAACTTCCCAGACTATACGCTGACCGTGGCACGAGTTTGCATGAAATCTAGTCGTCGCGGCGGGACTCGGGCAGGAACCGCGGCATCACCTTGCCGGTGGGGTTGCGGGGCAGGAAGTCGACGAAGTTGACGTCGCGGGGGATGGAGTGGTGTGCGAGTTTGTCGCGGACCCAGTCGCGGATGGCGTCGGCGGTGAGGCTGCGGCCGGCCTCGTCGTCGGAGCGGACGACCCAGACGGCGATGCGCTTGAAGGTCTCGTCGTCGTCCACGCCGCCGGAATAGACGTCGGCGACACCGGGCATCGGTTCGAGGGTCTCGGTGACGGACTGGGGGTGGACGTTCTCGCCGCCGATGATGATCATGTCGTCGTTGCGGCCGAGAACGTGGAGGCGCCCGAGTTCGTCGAAGTAGCCGCGGTCGCCCATTTCGATCAGGCCGTCGATCATGACCAGGGGAGTATCCGGGTTGGAGTAGCCTTTCAGGGCGGTCTCGTTGTTGAGGAAGATGCGGCCGGGTTGGCCTTGGGGGACTTCGTTGCCGGAGTCGTCATAAAGCTTGATTGTGCTGCCGGGCACGACACGGCCCGCGGCGGTGGGGTGCGCGACGATATCGTCGGCAGTGGCCACGGTGGCGAGCGAGAGTTCGGTGGAGCCGTAAATATTCGCCAGGATGGGGCCGAAGCGTTCGTGGACGCGCGCGACGACATCGGGGGTCAGTGCGTTGCCGGACGAGGCGATCCACTTGAGCGTCGAGGTGTCCCACTGCTCGTTGTCGGGCAGATCGAGCATCTGCTTGTAGAAGATCGGGGAGGAAATCAGCCCGTCGACGCGGAAATCCTGGATCTGCTTCATCGCGGTCGCGGGGTCGAATTCGCGTTGCGTGACGATCGTGGAGCGCGAGCCCAGCCCCACGAGCAGCGTCGCCCAGCCCCACGTGTGGAACATCGACGCAGATTGCAGCACCGTCTGGTTCGCGTACCACGGCACGGCGGATAGCAGCCCGGTCAGCACGAACGGCATCTTCGGCTCGGTGCGCAGAATGCCCTTCGGCACGCCGGTCGTGCCCGACGACATCAGCACGATGTCGCCTTGGGTCGGCAGGAGCGGAAGTTTCGGGAGGGCGGCATCAGAAGCAAGCAGCTTATCGACGCTACCCTCACCTTCCCCTCCATACCCCCACACCACAGCCACACCGTCCATGGCCGGGTGCTCGGCCGGGATGCGGTCGGCGAATTTGGCGTCGACGAACAGGACGTTGATGCCGTTTTCCTCGATGCAGCCCGCGAGCTGCTCCGGGGAGGACCCAATATTGAGCAGGAATGCCGCGCCGCCGGCGTAGCTCTTCGCCGCGAACGGGATGACGAAGTGGCGGCCGTTGCGCGCCATGATGCCGATGCGCAGCTCCTGCAGGCCGGCGTCGCGCTTGTGCTTGAGCAGCCACTGCGCCATTTTGCGGGAGGCGTCGCGAAGCTGCTGGTAGGTGAGGAGGCCGGAGTCGTCGATGAGCGCGGTGCGTTCCGGGCAGGAACGTGCGCCTTGCTCAACCTCGCGGGCGGCGGTGATGCCCCAGCGCGGCAGGTCGCCGAAGCCGCGGAAGAAGACACCCGGGCCGCCCTCAGAGCTGACGATGCGGCGCCGCACGATTAGCGACATTAGCTCTGCGAAAGCGCCGACGCGCTGGATGGGGGAGTAGCTGCTTTGGTTCACCATGGTTGCGTGTGTCCTTCGCTGTCGGGGGGAGTGTTCGAGTGGTGGTCGCGGCTGCGTTTGCCGTTTCTGTTCGCTGCGGCGGCCCCAGCTGGCATCCGTTGAATTCCAGTTGATATGGGTATCACATGGTTATCGTTTTGACGGGGATATTTTGTTAGATCAAATCGGCAAACTAGTGAACAGAGTTAACAATGAGATTATTGTGGCCTATGTGGTAGTTGGTTGTGTAACATCCGCTTCGGAAAATCCGACCACTTAACTGTGAGGCCATTTGCGCCGCCTGTGAAAAATACGTTCCCCCAGCCATTCCGACCAACAGAAAGTAGATGGATGATGCTCACCCGCACCCGCCGCCGCGTCACCGCCTTCGTTGTCGCCGCCTTGATGGGCGCCGGCATCGTCGCCGGGCCGGCCACCCCGAATGCTCACGCCGACAACGGCAACATGGTTATCTTCGGCGACTCCGTCATCGCGGACTCCCCGGCCCCCGAATACCTCAGCGCCCGCGTCGGCCTGCATCCGAACGGTAAGTCCGATCCAGCGCGCTGGTGCCCGACGAGCGGCAACAACTTCGGCAAGCAGGCCGCCCGCCGCCTGGGGCTGCAGCCACGCGACTACTCCTGCCCGGGTGCTGTGAGCATCTCCCCCGGCCCGAATATTTCCGCGCAGATCGACCGCGCGGTGCGCGAGCGCGGAGGGCTGGACAACGGCACCAAGCGGGTCGTCCTGCAGACCGGTTTCAACGACACCTACAACCACCGCGGCGTGCACCCGAACACGGTGCGCCGCGACTACGTGAACTTCATGCGCCCGCAGATCGACAAGATCCGCCGCGCCGCGCCGAACGCGCGCATCCAGATCGTCGGCTACCCGACGATCACCGGCGGCGACCGTGTCTGTCTCTTCCACATCGGCCCGAATATGTACGACGCCACCCCAATTCCGGAGGTCGCCTACTGGGAGGACCTCGCGCAGTGGATGAACCAGGACCTGGCGCGCGCGACGGGCACCCAGTTCGTGGATATGAAGCCGGGCACCGCCAAGCACGGCATGTGCGCGCGCGACGAGGACCGCGAATTCGCCGGTCTCATCGACTTCTACGCCGGCCCCGGCAACATGCCGATCCACGTGACGCAGCGCGGCCACGCCCGCCTGGCGGGCATCCTCGCAGCGTCCTAGAGAATATTTCCCTACGCTCGGGGGCATGACGAATAACGAGCAGCAGACCGAGCAAACAGTCAAGGGCGTCATCGCGCGAGAGAAGGGCGCGGACGTGGAGATCGCGGACATCGTGATCCCCGCTCCGGGCCCGAACGATGTCGTGGTCAAGGTACAGGCCACCGGCGTGTGCCACACGGACCTCGCGTACCGCGACGGTGATATCGAGGACGCATACCCGTTCCTCCTCGGCCACGAGACGGCCGGTGTCGTCGAGACCGTCGGCGCAGACGTCACCCACGTCGAGCCGGGCGACTTCGTCGTGCTCAACTGGCGCGCAGTGTGCGGCGAATGCCGCGCGTGCCGCAAGGGCGACACGAAGAATTGCTTCAACACCCACAACGCATCGAAGGGCATGACGCTTACCGACGGCACCGAGCTCACCCCCGCCCTCGGCATCGGATCATTCGCCGAGAAGACCCTCGTGCACGAAATGCAGTGCACCAAAGTGAACCCGGATGAGGACCCGGCTGCCGCAGGTCTTCTCGGCTGTGGGATCATGGCCGGCCTCGGTGCCGCGGTGAACACCGGTGAGGTGCAGCGCGGAGAAACCGTCGCTGTCTTCGGCTTGGGCGGAGTCGGCCTGGCAGCCGTCGCAGGAGCGGCGTTGGCGGGGGCGGTGAAGGTGATCGCGGTGGACGTCGATAAGCGAAAGTGCGATGCCGCCGCGAAATTCGGCGCGACCGACGCTATCTGCAGCAAAGACATGAGCGAAGGTGAGGTCATCGACCGCGTCCGCGAGCTCACCGGCGGCTTCGGCCCCGACGTGACCATCGATGCCGTCGGCATCCAGCCCACCTGGCGCCAGGCGTTCTACTCCCGCGACCTCGCCGGACGCATGGTCATGGTCGGCGTGCCCAACCAGACCGACCACGTGGACATCCCCGCCATCGACCTCTACGCCCGCGGCGGCTCCATCAAACCCGCCTGGTACGGCGACTGCCTGCCGGAACGCGATTTCCCCACCTACGTCGACCTTCACCTGGACGGGCGGTTCCCGCTCGGCGAATTCGTCTCTGAGCGCATCGGCCTCGGCGATATCGAAGGCGCATTCACCAAGATGAAGCAGGGCGACGTGCTGCGCTCTGTCGTGGAATTTTAAGGAGCACCCATGAAGATTGAAAACGTGGTCACATCCGGCCTGTTCAAGCTCGACGGCGGCGAATGGGAGGTGGACAACAACGTCTGGATCGTCGGCGACGACTCTGAGGTGCTCATCATCGACGCTGCGCACGACGCCGAAGCCATCGCAAAGGTGGTGGGGGACCGAAAGGTCTCGGGCATCATAGCGACCCACGGCCACAACGACCACGTCGACGCCGCGCCACTTTTAAGCAAGCTTGTCGACGCCCCCGTCTACCTCCACCCCGGCGACGACATGCTCTGGGGCGAAGCCAACCCTTCCGAGCCCTTCGAGCCGCTTTCCGACGGCCAGGTCTTCCACATCGCCGGCACCGAGCTCAAGGTGCTGTCCACTCCCGGACACTCGCCCGGCTCCGTCGTCCTCTACGCCGAGGAAGCCGGCGAGCTCTTCTCCGGCGACACCCTCTTCCAGGGCGGGCCGGGGGCGACAGGACGCAGCTTCTCGTCCTTCGACACCATCATCGAGTCCCTGCAGAAGTCGGTGCTGGACCTTCCGGCTGAGACCGTTGTGCGCACCGGCCACGGCGACAACACCACCGTCGGCGACGAGGCCCCGCACCTCGAGGAATGGATCCGCCGCGGCTACTAGCCCCGAAACCGCCAGCCGGTGCCGCCGCGGCTACCAGTTCGCCGCCCCCCCTCTCCTCCAGCGAGAGGAGAGGGGGGCGGCAGGGGGATCGTCGATAAGCGGGCTAGCTCGTCGTTTTCTGCAACTCTGCGTTGATGACCTTGCGGAAATCCTCGACGGGCAGCGCCCCGCCGATGAACTCGTCGTTGACGATGAAACCCGGCGTGCCCGTAATGCCCAGGCCCTGCGCGTAATCGAGGGCCTCCGCGATCGCGTCGTCGTACTTGTCGCTTTCCGCGTCCTCGCGAAACTTATCGATGTCCGGCACCCCCGCGGCCTCCGCGAAACGCACGAAATCCTCGATGCCGTACCCCGGGTGGCCCTCCACCTGGACGGCCTCCTCGAAATACGCCTTCTTGTAATCCGCGAACTTGCCTTGCTCCGCCGCCGCGCGGCCCGCACGCGCCGCAGCCTGCGCCGCGTCGCCGTTGATCGGCATGTCGTTCCACTCAATGCGCACGTAGCCGGTGTCCACGTACTCCTTGATCAACTCCGGCTCAGTCTCATTCGCGTGGCGGATGCAGAACGGGCATTCCCAGTCCGTGAACTCCGCGATCACCACTGGCGCATCCACGGCACCCACTGCGAACGGGTCGTTCGGATCGCGGCGCGCCGAATTCGAAATGTCCTGCCGCGATGTGATCTCCGAGCCCGGCCCGTGAATCAGCGCCGCTTCCTCGCTCGCTTCCGGCTCCGCGAAATCCGTGCCCGGCTTCGCATCCTTAGGGATCTCCGTCACGGGAACCGAATTCTCCTTCTCCGGCAGCTCGCCTGCGGCCAGCGCATCCACCGCGCGGTCGTAACCGTAGTTCTCGCCCACGATGAAGCCGCCGACGCCCGTGCCCAGCGCCAGCACTGCGGCAAACGCCCACATCAAAGGCGGGACCTTCGCCCCGCCGCGATTCGTGTCGGTGTCGTTGGTGGAATCGGCAGACTTCGCGCTCACGGGCACCGAGTTTAGTCCGCCGTAGCCTTAGCGCTCGTCTCGGGCCTGCGTGCTCGGACCCTCGTGCGTGGTGCCTGTCCGCGGTGCCGGCGGAACCGCATTCTGAAGCGCCACCGCCCGCGCGAGACGTGCGTACCGCAGCTCCTGCTCGCGGAACCGCACCCACGTGGACATGGTGGTAAAGAAGAAGGCGATGATGAGCGTGTACAGCATCAAGTCGGTGCCGCGGTCGACGCCGAGCCAGTTCGCCACGACGGTGACGTCGTCGGGGCGCAGGATCGCCCACACCGCCGCGATGACCAGCACGACGAAGCCGATCTTCACCCACGCCTTCGCGTTGGCTTTCTTGCGGTTGGTGAAAAAGTACAGCACGAGCGCGAACGCGGCGAGCAGCAGCAGGATCTGGATCATGGGAGCCTCCTGGCGACGAGTCCGTCGGCGAGAATATTCACGCCGTTGACCAGCGACTGGCCCTTCGACATGGAGTAGTCGGTGTACAGAATGTCGACAGGCTCCTCCGCGACGCGCCAGTTCAGCTTGTCCATCATCGCGACGATCTCGGAGGCGTGTGACATCCCGTTCATACGGATATTCATCTCTGCGGCGACTTTGGCGTTGAAAGCGCGCAGGCCGTTGTGGGCATCGGTGAGGCCGAGCTTGCGGTTGCGCGGGGACAAAAACACGACGGTCTTGAGCACGACGCGCTTGATCCACGGGACGTTGTCGGTTCCGGCGCCGTCGGCAAAGCGCGTGCCGACGACAATATCCACCGGCTCCGTCCTCAGCCTCTCCACCATGCGCACGACATCAGCCACCTGGTGCTGCCCGTCAGCGTCGAAGGTGACGAAATAGCGCGCCCCCGGCTGCGCCCGCGCATACTCCACGCCCGTCTGGATCGCCGCGCCCTGGCCCAGGTTGACAGGGTGGTTGACCAGGTGTGCGCCGGCCGCATGGATCTCGGCGGCGGAGTTGTCGGCGGAGCCATCGTTGACCGCGACGATATTCGGAAATGTTTGCAGGGCGTTGCGCAGCACATCACCGATGACGGGGCCTTCGTTGTAGCAGGGAACGACGAGCCACGTGTCGTCGAAGGCGCGCTGCGAAGTCATGAACGCGACTCTAGTCCCCGCGGTGGAACAGCCGCGAGTACACGCGCCGCATCACACCCAAGGGAAGCGCGCGGTACAGATTGCGCGCCACATAATTCGCCGCAGCACGCGGGCGCGAGACCAGCCCGTAGCTTACGAGCGCGCGCTGCATGGCGCGCTCCGCACGCCGGGTTTCGGGCGTTGTGCGGCGTTTCATCTGGGCGTCGCCCACACGGAAGTAGGTCAGTGGTTCCGGCAGGTTGTGCAGCTTCTTCCCGCCGGCGATGAGGCGCGCCCACAGGTCGTAGTCCTCCATGTTGTGCATGGGGCGGTAGCCGCCGACCTTGCGCACGTCGGCTGTGCGCATGAGCACGGACGGGTGGTTCAGCGGTGAGTTGATTGTCGCGTACCGCGCGATCGCGTCGTGGGTTTCGGGCAGCCGCCGGACGCTACCGAGGGTGTCGCCGTCGAATTCCTGCATGGCGGTGCCCACCACCGCGATCTCGGGGTGCGCGGCCATGAACGCGAGCTGTTTTTCCAGGCGCTCGGGATACGCGGCGTCGTCGGAGTCGAGGCGCGCCACGAATTCGGTGTCCACTTCCGCCAAGCCTTCGCGCAACGCGGTGCCGAGCCCCCGGTTTTCAGGCAACGTCACGGTGTCCACAGAAGCAAGAAGCTTATCGACGTCCCCTCCCACCGGCCCGTCCCTTACCACCAGCACCCGCTCCGGCGGACGTGTTTGGGCCTCGATGCTGTCCAAGGCGTGCTTGAGTTGTTCTGCCGTGGTGTTGCGGTAGACCGACATGAGGACGGTGACCGCGCCGGGACGCAGATCGGGTTGCGGCTCGGGTCTCTGGCCGGGGCCCTGGGCGGGGCGAAAGTCGGGTGTGCTGGTCATGGGCGCTCCCGGGCGGCGTCGAGAAGGTACCGGCCGTAGCCGGATTTCAGCATCGGCTCGGCGAGTTTTTCCAGAGCAGCAGCGCCGATGAAGCCCTCGCGGAACGCTGCGACCTCGGGGGAGCCGATGACGGTGCCGGTGCGCTTCTGGATCACCTCGACATACGCGCTGGCCTCGCTCATCGAGTCGATGGTGCCGGTGTCCAACCACACGTCGCCGTGGTGCAGACGGTGAACTTTGAGGTCGCCGCGCTGCAGGTAGGCCTCGTTGACACTAGTGATCTCGAGTTCGCCGCGTGCGCTCGGGGTGATCGTCTTCGCGATCTCCACCACGTCGTTGTCGTAGAAGTACAGTCCCACCACCGCGAAATTGGACTGCGGGTCAGCCGGCTTTTCCTCGATGGCGGTGGCGGTGCCGTGCTCGTCGAAGCTGACCACGCCGTAGCGTTCCGGGTCGGAGACTTCGTAGGCGAAGATGGCGCCGCCCGTTGGGTCGTACGCCTCGCTCATCAGTCGGGAGAGTTCTGCGCCGTCGAAGATGTTGTCACCCAGGACGAGCGCTACGGAGTCGTCGCCGATGAAGTCTTCCCCGATGATGAATGCCTGGGCGAGCCCGTCGGGGGAGGGCTGGACGGCGTATTCGATCATGAGGCCGAGGGCGGAGCCGTCGCCAAGCAGGCGCTTGAATGCGTCCTGGTCCTCGGGCGTGGTGATGATCAAGATCTCGCGGATCCCCGCGCTGATCAGCGTGGACAGCGGGTAGTAGATCATCGGCTTGTCGTAAATCGGCATCAGCTGCTTGGAGATGCCTTTTGTGATCGGGTACAGCCGCGTGCCCGATCCACCGGCGAGAATGATGCCTTTCATGGTTGGGATTCTAGCTAGCCGATGTACAGGGCGAGTGCCACGCGCCAGTTCGTCGGGGTGAATCCGGTGGCTTCGATTTTGTCCAGCGTGAGCGTCGATTCGGCGGGCCGTGGCGCCTCGGGGCCGAATTCGGCCTGGTAGTCCGCGGAGCTCACCGGGTGTACATCGGCGGGGTCGGCGCCGGCGGCGACGAAGACAGCCATGGCGATCTCGTCGCGCGTCGCCGCATCGCCGCTGGAGGTGATGTTGTAAATCCCGTAGTCCGCGCCCGTATCCAGCAGATGCACGATGCCTTTCGCGAGGTCCTCCGCCCACGTCGGACGCCCGCGCTGATCGTTGACCACCTTCGGCGACACACCCTTGTGCGCGAGGCGCCCCATCGTGGCCATGAAGTTGCCGCCGTCGCCGAAGACCCAGCTCGTGCGCACAACATAGTGCCTCGCCGCCGCGGCAGCCGCAGCTTCACCCGCGCTTTTCGACGCCCCGTACACCCCCAACGGACTCGGCACCTCCCCTTCGGTGTGCTCCGCCACCGTCCCGTCGAAGACGTAGTCGGTGGAGACATTCACGAGTGTCAGGTCGAACCGGTTGGCAATCTGCGCCAACTTTGCGGGGCCGAGGGCGTTGACTTCCCACGCAGCAGTCCTACCTCCCGGCGTTTGCGCTCCATTGACATCGTTGAATGCCGCCGCATTGATAATCGCCGAATACTGCGACCAGTCCCGGCTCTCCAGCATTGTCTCCACTGGCCAAGTCAGATCGAACTCTTCGTGTCCGCAGAAATCCGCGTCCGGCAAGATGCCCCGCAGAGCACGGCCCAACTGACCATTTGCCCCGAGGATGAGGGGGCGGCGGGGAGGGACGGGGGAAGCGTCGATAAACGGTGGATGGGCGTTGTCTTTCGCGGAAACTTCTGTGGGCTCGAGCGGCCAGTCGATCTCCTTGTACGAGCAGAATGCGTATTGCGCGTGCGGCGACCAGCGCGCATTGCACAAGTAGATGTACGTCGTGGCGTCCTCGAGCGCCTGGAAACCATTCGCCACCCCGCGTGGCACGAACACCGCCGTATCGGGGCCGATCTCGCAGCCGAATGTCTCGCCGTACGTCGCGGACCCTTCGCGCATGTCCACCCACGCGCCGTACACGCGCCCCGTGGCCACCGAGACGTACTTGTCCCACGGCTCCGCGTGCATCCCGCGCGTCGCGCCTTTTGCGGTGTTGAAGCTGACGTTGTTCTGCTCCACGCGCAGCGGCGGCGTACCCGCCCAATTCTCCTTGAACCACCCGCGGTTATCCCCGTGAACCGTGAGCTTATGGACCGTCAGCCCCTCGATGCGCGTTGCCGTCATGCCCGCCACCTTACTGGCCGCGCGCCGTGTAGCCCTGCTCAACTGCGTCCTTCGCGCCGCGCCACCACGCCGCGTTGTCGCGGTACCACGCGATCGTCTGTTCCAGGCCCTCGCGCATCGAGCGCTTCTGCGGCCTCCAGCCGAGCTCACGTGCGAGTTTCGACGCGTCCATCGCGTACCGCTGATCGTGCCCCGGACGGTCCGCGACATGCTCATACTCGCCGCCCATCAACTCGCAGATCAGCTCGATGATCTCCTTATTCGAATGCTCGCCGTCGGCGCCGATGTTGTATGTCTCGCCTTTTCGGCCGCGCTCCAGGATCGCGAGCACCGCGTCGTTGTGGTCGTCCACGTGAATCCAGTCGCGCACCTGCTCGCCCGTGCCGTAGAGCTTCGCCGGGCGGCCCGTCAGCAGATTCGTGATCTGCCGCGGAATGAATTTCTCCACATGTTGGTACGGGCCGTAATTATTCGAGCAATTCGATATCGTCGCGTCGATCCCGAACGACCGCACCCACGCGCGAACCAGGTGGTCCGAGCCGGCCTTCGTCGCGGAATACGGCGACGACGGGCGGTACGGGGTCTCCTCCGTGAACCGCTTCGCCTCGTCGATGGCGAGGTCGCCGAAGACCTCGTCCGTCGAGATGTGATGGAACCGGTTGCCGTACTTGCGCACCGACTCCAACAGCGTGAAGGTGCCCACCAGATTCGTCTGCACAAAAGGCGACGGGTCGCGCAGCGAGTTGTCGTTGTGCGACTCCGCCGCGAAATGCACCACCGTGCCCGCATCCGCGCACAGCTTATCGACGAGTGATTGATCCTCCACCCTGCCTTCGACCAGCTCGACCCTGTCCTCGTCGAGACCCGCCAGATTCTCCGCGTTGCCCGCGTACGTCAAGGCCTCCAACACCACGATCTTTGTTTCCGGCTGGCGGTGCGCCACCATGCGCACGAAATTCGCGCCGATGAAACCGGCGCCGCCGGTGACTAGCATCCTGTCCGCAGAGGGAGTTGTCATGCGGCCATCTTATCGTGGCTCGCGGATAAGCCGATGACGTGCACCAATGCTCCTGTGAGAGGTCCGGCCATCAATGCCACGATCACTGTTGCGGCCACATCGGTGCCGGCGAGCGTGGGCAACACAAAGAGGAGTGCGAACGTTGAAGCAGAGCCGATGAGCCAGCCCGCGACGTACCAGCCGTGCAATTCGAGTGCTAGGACCGCGGTGCCGGTGATGATGAGCGCCCCCATCACCGCTGAGGCGAACGTAAGCAGACCGAGAGGAATGCCGGGAACGAAGAGTTCGGACGGGAAGAATGCCCGCAAAATCGCCGGTCCCATCAACCATGCCGCAACGAATCCGAGCGCACCGACAGCCAGCATGGCGACAATTGGCCGGATAAGCGAAGAGTAGATACGTTCCCGGTTGGTCACAAACCGCACGACCAAGGCCGACTGGAAGCGTTGGAGGGGAACGAGGACGGGTGCGCGCGTGAGCAAGACCGCTTGGTTGATAGCTGCGACCACTGCACCGGCACCGGGATCCACGGCGGGGAAAGCGAGCTTGACCACCATAGGGAAACCGGTGATGAGAGTTGCCGAGGCCCCTGTAGCCACAACAGCTGCGAGAACGCGATGGGTGAACTTTGAGCGGTCCGCGTCTAGGGCAACTCGGATCTGACCCCGGGCCCGCGGGGATGCCGCCAGAATGAGTGTCCACGTGAGGGCGCCGATCACGGTGATGAGCAGGAACGCGTGCAGCCCGAAACCCGCCGCCCATGCGATACCAGCGAGTACAAGACGGATTCCGGAATCGAAAGCAACGAGTGCCGCGTACTGGTTCCACAATTGAACGCCGCTCAATATGCCCGACAAGACAGCTTGAAAGACATAACTGCACAGGCCGAAGATCAACAGCCCGGTGGCCACCCCCGGCGACAATGGCACGAGCTGGCCCATGAAAAGCACACCCAACACCAAGGCCAACACTGTAACGACGGCCGCGATGACACCACCTAACCGCCACGGGTTCGCAGTACCTGCGACCCCACTCGTGCGGGCGGAGGAGACTGCCCGGGTAGTCTCCTGGGTGATGCCGTCGATAAAGCCTGCGGACGCGAAGAAGAGGCTCCAATAAGCCTGGAAGTAGAGCATCTGGGTCCCGGCATCAAGAGTCCAGGACGCGACCCAGAGGACCACGAACCCGGAGAGCGCCGCGAACACCGTCGCGAATGACAGAGCCTTCATCGTGGGCTGATCTTAGCCCTCAAGCAGCTCCTGGCCCCAGTACTCCCCGTCACGGGTCCCGCGCGGGATAGCGAACACTGCGGATCCAATGTGGGAGATCCACTCGTTCAGGCGGTCGGACTCGTCGAGACGCTTCTGGATCGGGTCGAACTGCTTCAGCGGGTTCTTCTGGAAGCAAATGAACATCTGCCCCGCGTTTGACGTCCCACGCGTATCTGGCCCGGGTGGCATGTCGTAATTGTAGGGGCGGCGGAAAATACGCTCCGCAGGGTCATGTGAAAAAGCCCTAGCCATGTGGGAGCTCGGGTCAATGACGGGCAGCCCGTATTCATCACGGGCCTCGAAGTCGGGCTCGTCGAATTCATCCTCACCGGTTAGGGGCGCACCGGTGTCCAATGTCCGGCCGACCGAGACTTCTCGGGAAGGGCGGTCGAGGATGTCCCATTCGTCGAGAAGCATTGCGATGCGCCGCACCACCATCGCGGTGCCGCCTTGAATCCACGAGGGGCCGTCGGTAATCCAGACCACGTCGCCGAAATCCTCAACGGGCGGGGTTACCTGAACCGTCGAGTTGGCCGAAAAGGTTGCGCGGAGTCTCACCCTGTTCGATGGAGCCACGGGCGTGCAGGAAGCCGTCTTGGATCCATGCGACATCGAGGTAGCTGCGCGCAGTCTTGGTCATGAAGCGGGATGCGTGCGAGACCGTGAACCGATCGTCGGCGCAGATTTGCAGGCAGAGGTCGCCGCCAGACCATTCGTCGCGGAGCTCATCGAGGGAGTACTTGGGGAGGTCCTCCAGCCAGTCCGGCGCCTCGAGGCCGAGTTTATCCAGAAAGCTGTGGCCGAACCCGACCGTGATGGTCAGGTTTGCCGTGGCGACCATGTTTTCCGGCTCGAGGTCGGCGAGGCCCGCCAGGCCTGAGCACATCCGCCGTGCGTCATCGGTCCACAGGCGCAGGAGACGACGCGCGTCTTCGACAGTCTCTCTGCCATCCCTCAGGTTGAACGCGATGAGCTTGTTGAATGCCTGCTCAGGCGCGGCAATGCCGGCTTGGTGTGCGCCGTCAAAGTCAACCCGCGAGTCAGCCAGGTACGCGTCGGCCTCTTCGTTCATGCCTTGCCCGGGCCACGCATCCTTTTGTTTGTCGACGTTCGCACCACGGTCCTTCTCAACCCCCTCATTCGCGCATGCCGACGCCCCCGCAGCCACCACTCCAGCAGCGCCGGCAATTCCTGCGCCGTGCAAAAACTGGCGGCGGGTCGGTTGGGAGGTGCGGGGGCGGGGGTTGTCCGTCATGGTTCCTTCGTGGTTAGTGGCTGCTAGTGGTTGTGGCCTCCGCGGTCTCCACCGTAATTCTCCTCGCCGGAGGGTTGCTCGCGCACGGGGATCTGGAGGCTCAGGACGGAACCGTCGTCGGTGGTGATCTCAACCTCGAAGATTTCACCGGCGGGGATGGCGTCGGCGTAGTTCATGATCATCAGGTGGTCGTCGCCGGGGACGAGCTCGTACGTGTCGCCCGCAGCAATGGTGAAGCCGTCCGGTTTTCCCGCATAATGCCGTCGACGACTTCGTGCAGCTCAGTGCTTGCACCCTCGAGAGACGGAACTGCGAAGGATCTGACGGCGATCTCCTTGTCGGAGGTGTTCTTCAGGGTGCCGAAGCACGCCGTCATGTCAGAGTGTTTCTCGTCCAGCTCGGTGGCGTGCTCCAAAGCTGCTTCGCCGTCGGCGGCGGGCTTGGCGCGGCAGTAGCCGTCGACGAGCTCAAGGGCGGAGTTCGCGGAGGCAGCGGCGGCTTCAGACGCAGTGGAGTCGGCGGGGTCAGCCGAGTCTGCCGCTGTGGTGTTGTCCGCCGCAGTTTCTGTCTCGGTGCTGTCGCCGCACGCTGCCAAGGCAAGAGAGCCAGCGCAGAGCACTGCCGCGCGAGCAATCGTCTTCCTCATGGTGGAGTCTTTCCCGTGGAGTAACTGGAGACTTGAGACATCAGTCGGAAGCTTGATGCGGAGAGTTCCCGATTTGTTTTTCAAGCCATGTGTAGATGAGCGATTCCACCCGCGCCACCTGCTGGTTGTCGGCTGCTCCAGCGTGACCACCGGCGGTGTTCTCGAAGTAATCGACCGGTTGCCCGGCCTTCGCAATGGCGAGAGCGAACGCGCGGGCATGGGCTGGGTGGACGCGGTCGTCGCGGGTGGATGTGGTCACCAACGCCGGCGGATACGCAGGCGAGGAAGTGACATTGTGGAGTGGCGACCACGTCTCAATCGCCGCACGTTCCCCCGGCGTGTCTGGGTCCCCGTACTCTGCTATCCAGGACGCTCCAGCCAATAGCGTGTGATAGCGCAGCATGTCGGTCAACGGCACCTGAATCACGGCCGCGCCGAACAGGTGCGGATACTGCACCAGCGCTCCCGAGGTCAGAAGGCCGCCATTGGAGCCGCCTCGGATCGCTAGCCGCTCCGGCGTGGAATAACCGCGGGCGACAACGTCTTCGAGCACCGCCCGGTGGTCCTCCCACACCTTGTGCCGGTTGGTCTTGACCACCTGCGAGTGCCACTCCGGGCCGAACTCTCCGCCACCGCGCAGGTTGGGCTGGACAAAGTAGTAGCCATTCTCCAACCAGGAGATTCCGCGAACGGCGGAGTATCCTGGGGTGAGCGACACCTCGAAGCCGCCGTATCCGCCGACCAACGTCGGTTGCGGGCCACGGGAGAAATCGCCCGTGATGAAGTAGGGGATCTTTGTTCCGTCGGAGGAGACGGCCCAGTGTTGGCGGGTTTGAAGGCCGGGAGCATCGAAAAGCGCGGGTGCTTGGCGCACCACCTCACCGTCACGAAGCAGGGTCGAAGGGGTGGTGAACGACGACACGTTAATCCAAGTCTCGTCGCCGTCGAGTGGGCTTGTGGCCACGACTGACGCCGTCGCGGCGTCTGGGAGTTCAACTTCGGAACGATCCCAGGTACCCAACTCGAAGCGGACTATGCGCGTGACCACGTCGTCCAGCACAGTCAACAAGAGGGTTGTCGCAGTGATGGAGAGGTCTTCAATGGGGAGGTCGTCGATAAGCGTGCGCATGTTGCGCTCACCCGCGAGGAAGCGCTCCAGCTCGATCACTGCGAGCGCACCCGCGGGCACTCCTGCGAACTCGGTGCGGGGGAGCAGGAACAGCCATTGCTTGTGGGGGACGACGATGCAATCCTCGGGGACGTCCACAGGGGTGTCGCCGATGAACGTCTTCGCGGTGTAGAAGTCCAGGGCGCGCTCGAATATCACGCGCTCGTAGCCCGGGGTGTGGTCCACGCGGGCGCCGACGGCGACATCGCTGCGCTTGCCGCGGAACACCACCGGGGCATCCTCGATGGCGGTTCCGCGGGACCATTCGCGTACTTCAACGGGGTAGCCGGACTGCGTCACTGACCCGGCGCCAAGATCGGTGCCTACCAGCAGTGTGTCGCGGTCCAGCCAGCTCACGTCGGATTTCGCTTCTGGGAGCGTGAAACTTTCGTTGCGGGCTTCGTTGAGGAATGTTCGTGAGTCGATGTCGAATTCACGCACCACTACTGCGTCCGCGCCGCCGCGGGAGAGCCGGATCAGCGCCCGGTCGTTCGCAATGGGCCTGACCACAGCGCCTTTCCACACCCAGTCCTCGTCTTCGTCGCGGGCGAGCTTATCGACGTCTACCAGTACCTCCCACTCATCATGGCCCTCCTCATAACTCTCGGGGGTGGTGCGGCGCCATATTCCCCGCGGGTGCTCGCGGTCGCGCCAAACGTTGTAGAGGAAACCGCCGCGCCGGGTGACGTACGGGATCTTGTCATCAGTGTCCAAAGCATCCCGGATCCTCGCTGCGAGCTGCTTGTCCTGAAAGTTTGCCTCCGTCCGATCCGACCACGCACCCGCCCACGCCAACGCTTTCTCGCCTGTGATGTGGTCCAGTTCTGTTGGGTCGATAGACAGATCGGGGGCGTTAGAGGTCATACAGACAACACTAACGACCCCGGGGGTACGAGCCGAATGGCAGGCTACTTGTCGAATGCCGGCTTGATGGTCTTGAACCAGGAGTTCTCCAAATCCTTGCGCCAGTCCGGCCAGGAGTGGGTACCCACGTTGCGGAACTCGTAGTGGGCCGGGATGTTCAGGCTGTTCAGCTTCGCCCTCAGGTCGTGGTTGCAGGTGTTGATGGCGGCCTCAATCACACCGCCCTCGACCTGGAGTACCATCGCGCCGGCATAAGCTTCCGGGACCGAGGCGCCTTTACCGACCAAGGTGGAAACCATGTCATTCTCCGACGCCAGGCCCGTGGCGGTGGAGACGTACAGTTCGGTGCCGCGCAGCTTCTCGGCGTTCACCAGTGCGTCGTTCGCGCGGTTGTACTGGCCGCCCATCGGGCCCCACATCTGCTCCGGGGTGACCGTCTGGTAGTTTGCCTGGGCGCCGGCGCCGCGGTTCACGGTCAGGCGGGCGAAGTTGTACCCAGCCGGGCTAGAAGTGGCAGCGCAGCCGGAGAAGGATGCGGCGGCATCGTAGAAGCCGGGCACCTTGGTCGGCAGGACCAGCGCGGAGGTGCCGGACATGGAGAACCCGACGACGGCACGGCGGCTGTCCGCCTCCAGACGCTTCTCGATCGGCCCCGGCAGCTCCTTCGTCAGGAAGGTCTCCCACTTCTGCGGGCCGCGGAAGTACGCGGCATCCGGGGTGTCCAGCCAGTCTGTGTAGTAGGAAAACGCGCCCTCCATCGGGATGACCACGTTCACGCCCTTGTCGGCGTAGAACTTCTGGGTCTCGGCGTAGGTCAGCCAGTCATTGTTCTGCTCCGCACCGCCGGCACCGTTCAGCAGGTAGATCGTCGGGGCGTCTTTGACCGGCTGGCCCTGCGCGTCGCGCGCCGGGATGACGGCGACCGGGATGTCGCGGCCCATGGACGGGGAGTGAACCCAGAAAGCCCAGACCTTGTCGTGGTCTACCTCGTGAACCCACTTTGCGGTTTCGCCGGTGCTGATCGCCTTCGGGGCCTGGTTGGCGTCCCAGTTCTTGACCTCGACCACCGGAGCTTGGCCGTCCGCTTCAGCTGCCGAAACCTGAGCGGCTTGAGCGATGGACGGGGTGGCGCCGAGCGCGAGCGACGTCGCGGCCGCAACTGCGAGGGCTGAGCGGAGGAGCTTCATGGGCGTTTCCTTACTAATGGTCCGTTAGCTTCAACCTTGTTATTCGCTTGAAGCGTTATGGGTGTTACTGGGGGATTACACTTAGAACGCTTTGACTTTAACTGTGCGACACTCGGTCCACAAGCGGAAAACGTTACCGTTGTGGCAAAAGATAATCATGTTAAAGTACGTTTCGACGTAACAACACCAGCTAAATCCCCGACAAAATTCTCAGAATCGCACGCTCAGCCCGAAAGGACGCATTACCATGAACCTCAATCCCATCGAGCAAGCCCAGCTAGCTATTAACGAGTTTCTGGGTGGCCTGATCCACGCAGGCTCCTCGACCTCTTCGCAGATTGCCCTCACCTTGGGAATGTTCTAAAACGCGAACGCCTCGTTGCACGTTCAGTGGGGCGACCTCGACGAGGGGGGAGGTACCTGCAGGTACCTCCCTTTTTTGGTGTTTGTCGCTTTGTTCTAGGAGCACGACGAACGAGTTAAAGAGCCTGGGGTGTGACAGGCGCGTTCTGGTTCGAGCCGTTCGCATTCCACGAGTTCATTGGCGTCAGGTCCTCGTCCCCGGCAAAATCGTCGCCGAGCAGGGCCGGGCCGATGACGGTGTTCCAGGAACGCTGCATGTCATCCTTCCAGACCGGCCAAGAGTGCGTTCCAGCGTGCTTGAACCCGGAGGGGCGGGATGCCCATGGTGACGGAGCCAGTGGCGATAGCGATCGAGGCAAGGGAATCGAGAGCTGGACGGGAAACCTTCAAGAGTGATTACCATGCCAAACCCGCCGAGAACTTTGAAATGGCAATCGAATCCCCGTCTAAGCACGATCGTGAAAACGGACGTATCCTTGGCACCGTGGCTAATGAACATTATGACGTTGTTGTACTCGGCGCCGGCCCCGGTGGCTACGTCGCCGCAATTCGCGCAGCCCAGTTGGGCAAGAAGGTCGCGGTTGTAGAGAAGCAGTATTGGGGCGGTGTGTGCCTGAACGTGGGCTGCATTCCGTCGAAGTCGTTGATCAAGAACGCTGAAGTGGCGCACATTTTCAACCACGAGGCGAAGACGTTCGGCATCAAGGGCGATGTCTCCTTCGAGTACGGGGATGCGCACAAGCGTTCCCGCAAGGTCTCGGAGAAGATCGTCGGCGGCGTTCACTACCTGATGAAGAAGAACAAGATCACGGAGATCAACGGTCTCGGTTCTTTCAAGGACGCGAAGACGCTGGAGATCACCGAGGGCGATGACAAGGGCAAGACGGTCACGTTCAATGACTGCATCATCGCTACGGGTTCCGTGGTGAAGACTCTGCCGGGCATTGAGCTGTCGGAGAACGTGGTGTCTTACGAGGAGCAGATCCTCAACCCGGAGGCGCCGGAGAAGATGGTCATCGTCGGTGCGGGCGCGATCGGCATGGAGTTCGCGTACGTGCTGTCCAACTACGGTGTGGATGTCACGGTCGTAGAGTTCATGGACCGCGTTCTGCCGAACGAGGATAAGGACGTCTCGAAGGAGATTACCAAGGCGTACAAGAAGTTGGGCGTGAAGCTCCTGACGGGCCACGCGACGACGGCGGTGCGCGACAATGGCTCTTCTGTCGAGGTGGACATCCAGAAGAAGGGTTCCGACGACACCGAGACCCTGACGGTGGACCACGTGATGGTCGCTGTCGGCTTCCAGCCGCGCACGGAGGGCTTCGGCCTCGAGAACACCGGCGTGGAGCTCACCGACCGCGGCGCGATCGACGTCGACGAGCGCATGCGCACCAACGTTGACGGCATCTACGCAATCGGCGACGTGACGGCGAAGCTCCAGCTGGCGCACGTGGCTGAGGCACAGGGCATCGTCGCGGCCGAGACCATCGCGGACGCTGAGACGATGGAGCTCGGCGACTACCAGATGATGCCGCGCGCGACGTTCTGCAACCCTCAGGTCGCTTCGATGGGTTACACCGAGGAGCAAGCGCGCGAGAAGTTCGCGGACAAGGACATCAAGGTCGCTACCTTCCCGTTCTCCGCGAACGGCAAGGCGCTGGGTCTGGCGGAGTCGCAAGGCTTCGGCAAGCTCGTCGTGGACGGCGAGTACGGCGAGATCCTCGGCGCCCACCTGGTCGGAGCGAATGTCTCCGAGCTGCTGCCGGAGATCAACCTGGCGCAGCGCTTCGACCTGACCGCCGGCGAGATCGCGCGCAACGTGCACATTCACCCGACTCTGTCGGAGGTGCTCAAGGAGATCGCGCACGGCGTCGAGGGCCACATGATCAACCTTTAGGCTTTTCGCTTATCGACGTCGGTAAACGCTCCGAGCCCAGCTCGGGGCGTTTTTCTATGGCCTCGTGGACAGTGTTTTAGGAAGAGATTTAGCCGGTTAGCACGACGAAACGGTATTTCGCCGATAGAGCAAGGCGCAGCCAGTCTTAAAAGGCGCTTAGAACTGATCCGCCGCTCTGTTGATCGAGGTGGGGCCAATAGCAAGGAAACGTCATGTCTAGCAGCATCAACCCCGATCAGGACCCGTTCTCTGGGTCGGAGCCGGGGCAGCAGGGCCAGTACGGCTACGACGGATACGGCCAGCAGGGCTATGACCAGGGTTATGGCCAGCAGGGCTACGACCAGCAGATGGGTGCCGCACCGTACGGCCACAACGCGCCGCAGGGTGGCAACGGCAACATCGTCTTCCCGATCCCGGAGAGCGACGGCGACGAGGGCACGTTGTCCATCCAGCGGGACTTCAAGGACGAGAAGAAGTTCTTCAAGCTGAAGTAGCTTCCAACGCGAAAAGCGCTCCGCCGCAGCTTATCGACGAGCTGTGGCGGAGCGCTTCCTGCTCTGCGCTACATCCTGGGCGCTAGATCGGGGGGGAAGTGCTTAGCCCTTCTGGGTGGGGTTGTCGGTGCCGTCGAGGGCGGAAGCCAATGCGGCGAGGGACTCTTCCATGGCCGAGTCGTCGAAACTCTCGGACATCTTCCGCACCTCGTCCGACTCGATCTCACCGCGGTCGTAGGTCAGGGTGACAGAGGTGCTGTTGGAACCCTCGGAGGCGAGCTCGTACAGCCACTTTGCGCCGACCTCGACGTCGGCGGTGAGGTTCGCCAGGTTTTGCCAGCCGATGACCTTGTTCTCCTGGAAGGCGAAGACCTCGTTGCGGGTTTGGTAGTCGCCGTCCTCCTTGGTCATGTTCATGACGAAGATGTCGCCGACTTTCTCCAGCTTCGCGTCGGTGTCGGCAGAGACAACCATGCCGGAGTTATCAGTCTCGGCGTGGCGGGACGGGTCGGCCAACAGCGCAAAGATATCGGCTGCCGGCGCGTCGATTACTCGGGTTGCGGAATTCGTGTTGTTCGTCGATTCAGTCATGAGCCCCACTGTAACGGAATCTGGCGGTCCGCCTCGGGGTGCTAGGGCTGTGGGGGAGGGGATTAAGTGGATTAAGGGTGATCTAACAAACCAAAGTTCGACACCCTTCGGGGTTGTGAATGTGCGCAAGAATGCCCGGGGTGGGTGCAGGTGGGCTAATTCACAATTCGGGGGAAAGGGCGGGCGTCGAAAAGCTGGTGCTGATGTGAACTGGGGTGTTAGACGCGCGTCGTGGCCGTCGTCGAGAACGCGCTGCGTTGGGCGGGGGGGTGGCGCCGCATGCCAACTAGTGGGGAACCTTCGGTTAATCGTAAAGTTGAATCGACACTGGAGGTGCCATGACTGTTCAACATGCAGATCGTGACGCAATTCGTCACGGCAAAATCACTGAGGAGCCGCTGCGCGAGCGGCCCGGAGTGCCGACCTGGGCGCTCAAACTCACAATGGCCGTCACCGGCCTGATTTTCTTCTTGTTCGTCATCGGCCACATGGTCGGTAACCTCAAGATCTTCATGCCGGACCACGGCGCAACCGCGGCTATCGACGAGTACGGCACATTCCTGCGCGAGATGGGCCAGCCGCTGTTCCCGGGCAGCTCGCTGCTGTGGATCATCCGCATCGTCCTGCTCGCCTGCCTCGTGCTGCACGTCTGGGGGGCACTCGCCCTGAAGGCGCGCTCGAGCAAGTCGCGCGGCAAGTTCCGCCGCACCAACCTGATGGGCGGCCTGCAGTCCACCGCCGCACGCTGGATGATCGTCACCGGCATCATCCTGCTGCTGTTCATCATCTTCCATCTGCTCGACATGACCATCGGCGAAGTCGTCGCCTCCGACGCTTTCGTTCACGGTGCCGTGAAGAACAATCTGCTGGCCACCTTCGCGCCTGCTCGTTGGCCGGTGACGCTGTTCTATGTCATCGCCATGATCGCCCTGTTCCTGCACCTGACCCATGGTGTGTACCTGGCGGTCTCCGACCTGGGCTGGCTGGGCAAGCGTGGCAGCGCGATCATGGTCGTGCTCGCGTACTGGATCCCCGCCATCGTGGTGATCGGCAACATTGTGATGCCTTTGGCCATCGCATTCGGAATGGTGTCTTAGGAACGGCTGGAGGAACCCAAATGACTACTGCACACAACTCGGGCAACACTAAGCCGAAGAACGGCGCCGCGAAAGCTCCGTCTAACGGAGTCGACGCCAAGGCTGAGGAGAACAAGGACTTCACCAACCCGAAGTCCAAGGCCGCCGGCGTCACCCCGGGCAGCATCCTTGAGAGCAACGAGCCCAAGGGCATCCCGATGCGCGACATGTGGACCTACCAGAAAGACCACATGGAGCTCGTTTCCCCGTTGAACCGCCGCAAGTTCACCGTCATCGTCGTCGGCACCGGCCTGTCCGGCGGCGCTGCCGCCGCCGCGCTCGGCGAGCTCGGCTACAACGTGAAGAACTTCACCTACCACGACGCTCCGCGCCGCGCGCACTCCATTGCTGCACAGGGTGGCGTGAACTCTGCCCGCGGCAAGAAGATGGACAACGACGGCGCGTACCGCCACACCAAGGACACCGTCAAGGGTGGCGACTACCGCTGCCGCGAGTCGGACTGCTGGCGCCTCGCTGTCGAGTCGGTCCGCGTGATCGACCACATGAACGCCATCGGCGCTCCGTTTGCCCGCGAGTACGGCGGTACCCTGGCGACCCGCTCCTTCGGCGGCGTCCAGGTCTCGCGCACCTACTACACCCGCGGCCAAACAGGTCAGCAGCTCCAGCTGTCCACGGCTTCTGCGTTGCAACGCCAGATCCACCTGGGCAACGTGGAGATCTTCACGCACAACGACTTGGTCGACTTCATCATCACTGAAGAAGACGGCAAGAAGCGTTGCGAGGGCATTGTCACCCGTAACCTCATCACCGGCGAGCTGGTGCCGTTCACAGGCCACGCAGTCGTGCTGGCCACCGGCGGTTACGGCAACGTGTACCACAAGACCACGCTGGCGAAGAACTCCAACGCTTCCGCCATCATGCGCGCGTACGAGCACGGCGCATACCTGGCGTCCCCGGCGTTCGTGCAGTTCCACCCGACGGGTCTGCCGGTCAACGCCAAGTGGCAGGCGAAGACGACGCTGATGTCGGAGTCCCTGCGTAACGACGGCCGTATCTGGGTCCCTAAAGAACAGGGCGACGACCGCAACCCGGCCGACATTCCGGAGGAGGAGCGCGACTACTTCCTGGAACGCCGTTACCCCGCTTTCGGCAACCTGGTGCCGCGTGACGTGGCATCCCGCGCGATCTCCAAGGAGATCAACGCCGGCCGCGGCATCGGCCCGCTGAACAACGCCGCATACCTGGACTTCTCCGACGCCATCGAGCGCCTGGGCAAGGACACCATCCGCGAGCGCTACTCGAACCTGTTCGAGATGTACGAGGACTCCATCGGTGAGGACCCGTACGAGGTGCCGATGCGCATCGCCCCGACCGTCCACTTCACCATGGGCGGCCTGTGGACCGACTTCAACGAGATGACCTCCATCGACGGCCTGTTCGCCGCCGGCGAGTGCTCGTGGACCTACCACGGCGCCAACCGCCTCGGCGCGAACTCCCTGCTGTCGGCGTCCGTCGACGGCTGGTTCACCCTGCCGTTCACCGTCCCGAACTTCCTGGCTGGCCACCTCAACGAAGAGGTGCTAAGTCTGGAGGCCGAGGAGGTCTCCGCAGCTGTGGCCCGCTCCCAGGAGCTCATCGACCGACTGATGAACATCCACGGCGCCGAGCCGCACGGCCCGGACTACTACCACGAGAAGCTCGGCGCGATTCTCTACGAATCCTGCGGTGTCTCCCGCAACGTCGAGCTGATGGAGAAGGGCCTGAAGGCCGTGCGCGAGCTGCGCCGCGACTTCTGGGCGAACGTGAACATCCCGGGCGAAGCGATGGACATGAACCAGACCTTGGAGAACGCGATTCGCGTCGCGGACTACATCAACCTGGGCGAGCTCATGATCATCGACGCTCTCGACCGCGACGAGTCCTGCGGCGCCCACTACCGCGAGGACCACCTCTCCGAGGACGGCGAGGCAGAGCGCGACGACGAGAACTGGTGCTTCGTCTCCGCATGGGAGCCGGGCGGCGATGAGAAGTTCATCCGCCACGCCGAACCCCTGTACTTCGATTCGATCCCGCTGATGACAAGGAACTACAAGTAATGAAACTGACACTTGAGATCTGGCGTCAGGCCGGACCCGACACCGAGGGCAACTTCGAGACCGTTCAGGTCGACGACGCTGTCGAGCAGATGTCGATCCTGGAGTTGCTGGACCATGTGAACAACGCCCGCGTCGAGGCAGGCGAGGAGCCGTTCACCTTCGCCTCAGACTGCCGCGAAGGTATCTGCGGCACATGCGGCCTGTCCGTCAACGGCCGCCCGCACGGCGCCGGCCAGAACACGACTGCCTGCCTGCAGCGCCTGTTCAACTACAAGGACGGCGACACGCTGCGCATCGAGCCGTTCCGCTCCGCAGCCTTCCCGGTGATCAAGGACCTCACCGTGGACCGCTCGGCGCTGGACCGAGTGATGCAGCAGGGCGGCTACGTCTCCATCCAAGCCGGCACTGCCCCGGATGCGGACACCCTGCACGTCAACCACCAGACCGCGGAGAAGGCTCTCGACTTCGCCGCCTGCATCGGCTGCGGCGCTTGCGTCGCTGCCTGCCCGAACGGTGCAGCGCACCTGTTCACCGGCGCGAAGCTCAACCACCTGAAGCTCCTGCCGCTGGGCCAGGAGGAGCGCGGCAAGCGCGCGCGCCAGATGGTCGACGAGCTGGAGACCAACTTCGGCCACTGCACCCTCTACGGCGAGTGTGCCGACGTCTGCCCGGCGGGCATCCCGCTGGAGGCGGTCGGCGCGATCAACAAGGAGCGCGCACGCGCAGCCTTCCGCGGTAAGGACGATTAGGTCACCACAGCGCCCCCGCCCCCAGCCGTGAATCGGGGAGGGGTTGGAGTGGCCGCGACGATCTATAATCGAGTAGTGGTCGCGCACGGCGCGCACGGCACACCCCCCTTAGGTTTCAGGAAAGAGAGACAGTTCCATGAGTGGACACGCAGGACCCGCACCTGTTGCGGATATTTCGGTCGAGAGCTTCCCGGAGTACGGCACCGCCATCCATGACGGCTACATTGACGGCTACGACCCGGTGTCGCTGGGCGCTCCGCATTCCTCGCTGATCAAGCACATCACGTGGGTCGGCATGGCGCTGCTCCTGGCGTCGCTGGCTGGCTTCGGCACGCTGATCTACGGTGCAGCCACCACGATCTGGGGCCACGGCGCAAGCAGCGACATTTCGGAGACCGTGCTGATCGCCGGCGGCATCATCACCGCTGTGACGCTCATCGGCGGCATCGTCGCCATCCGCGCGGGCCGCTCCGGGTACCGCAAGTACCGCAAGGATACGGGCCGCATCAACTAGCTCATAAGGGGCGCGCCGACGCATAGAACCTCCTTCTCGCGCACGGAGTGTGAGGGGGAGGTTCTTTTGCGCTTTAATACGGTGCATGGGAAAGCATGAGATGGAGTCGTCGATAAGCGGAAAGCTCGCTGTGCCCAGCCCTTCGCCGGAGGTGGAGGCGGAGCGTCGGCGCTCGCTGCGGATCCATAAGGCGTGGGTGACGGGGCTGCTCGTGCTCGCAGCGGTGGTGTACATCGCGTGCGAGTGGTGGATCACGCGCGGCGCGGCGCCCGCGTGGGTGCCGTACGTGCGCGCGGCGTCGGAGGCGGGCATGGTCGGCGGTCTCGCGGACTGGTTCGCGGTCACCGCGCTGTTCCGCTACCCGATGGGCATCCCGATCCCGCACACGGCGCTCGTGCCGAAAAAGAAGGACCAGATCGGCGGCGCGCTCAGCGAATTTGTCGGCGAGAATTTCCTCAACGCGGAGCTGATCACGGAAAAGGTCGCGGAAGCGAACCTACCGGAGCGCGCGGGGGAGTGGCTGTCGCGGCGTGAGAACGCGGAGAAGGTCTCGGAGCAGGTCGGCCGCTTCACGGGCAACGCGATCGCGGCGATCGACCCGAAGGACGCGGAAGCGCTGATCAACCACCAGGTGCTCGACCGTGTAGCGGAGCCCGCGTGGGGGCCGCCGCTGGGCCGTATGCTCGACGGGCTCATCGCGGACGGCAAGGTCGAGCCCGTCGTGCAGGACATCATCTCGTGGGGGCGCGCGAAGGTGGGCACGATGGAGGAAGCCGTGGTCACGATGATCGACGAGCGCATGCCGAGCTGGGCCCCGCGATTCGCGAAGGACCTCGTCGGGGAGCGCGTCTACCGCGAGCTCGCGGATTTCATGCGCGAGATCGACACCGATCCCGACCACGACGCGCGCAACGCGATCCGCCGCACCATCGCGCAGTTCGCGTCTGACCTGCAGTTCGACGCGGACATGATCACCCGCGTCGAAGGCATCAAAGCTGACATCATGGGGTCCACGGCAGCGAAGTCCGTCGCGGGGGAGATGTGGGGCACCGTCTCGCAATCGCTTATCGACGCCTCCTTCGACCCCTCATCCCCCCTCCGCCGCCGCGTCGCCGCACTCGCGCAAGAATGGGGCGGGCGCATCAGCACAGATCCTGAACTCCGGGCCTCCCTGGACGAGCGGATCCAGGGAGCATCCCGGTTCATCGCCGACAACTACGCCGCCGACGTCACCGCGATCATCTCCGACACCATCGAGCGTTGGGACGGACGCGAAGCCGCCGACAAGATCGAGCTCATGGTGGGCAAGGACCTGCAGTACATCCGCGTCAACGGAACGATTGTCGGTGCACTGGCAGGCCTGGTTATTTACACTGTGACGCAGATACTGTTCTAGACCGTTCGACCGAAACTAGGCTTTCCCGCCTGCGCACAAGGAGACCGTCATGACCGACAATTCCGCTTCCAACAACCCGTACAGCTCCGGCAACACCGGCGATTCCGGTGCGTGCAACGACGACGGCATCATGAACACCTTGAAGGGCGCCGGCGAAGCCTCCCTCAACGCGTGGTCCCGCCTGGGTGACCTCGCTGGCGAGTTCGGCCGCAATTTCCGTGCCGACCGTGACGCCGCTGCTTCCGGTGGCGCCCACGCGGCCGACAGCGAGGACCTCACCGACGACCACTCGGGCTTCGGCGACCAGTTCAAAGCCGCCATCGCCAACGCCCGCCAGGCGTACGAGGGCGCGGAGAACGACCGCGATTTCCGCGCCGCCACCGCCTCGCTGGCCGGCGACGCCGAGTCGATCTTCCGTGATTTCGCCGGTTCCGTCACCCGCGCCGCCGACACTGCCCGCGAGTCCGACCAGGCCGGCGAGATGAAGACCGCTTTCCGCGATGCCGTCGACGAGGTCCGCGAGACCTTCAACGTCGCCGTCAATCAGGTCCGCAACCGCGGCGCAGAGAAGGACGGCGCAGACGGTGCCGCAGCGGAAGGCGCAACCACTGGCACTGCCACCGACAACGCCACCGAGGACACCATCGCCGATATGCGCACGCGCCTCGACGACATGATCAACCGCCTCGGCTCGGTCTTCGACCGATCTGATTCCGGCGATGCTGCGGGTGCCACCGGCGCCACAGACGCGACTCCGGGCACAGATGCCGGCTCCGATATCATCGACGGCGAGGTTGTCGAGGACCGCGGCTTCAACACCGACGGCCCCGACCCGAAGAACAACTAATCTTTCCTAGAAGGTAGGCACGATTTCCCGATGACGCTGTTTCAGCTTCCCGAGCTCACCCTGGAGAACTGGATCATCATCGCCCCGTCGCTGCTACGGATGATGCTGATGACTCTCGTCGGCATCGCCGGGTTCGTCGGGGCTGTCATGGCGGGCCTGACGCGCGCGGACGCCTTCGACGCCGGCGACCGTATGCCGAAGGTCGCGTGGGTGGCCATTCTGCTGCTCAGCGGCTTCGCCTGCATCAGCAGCTTCATGTTCTTGGGCCTCATCGGCTGCGTCTTCATCGGCCTGTACTTCTTCGATGTCCGACCTCAGCTGAACAACATTCTGCGCGGCAACTACGGTTGGTAGAACTCCCCAGGGCCTTGCCATTCACGCGATGTTGTGGAGTAGCCATGTCTGAGAACACGGATTTTGCTTGGCTCGCCGACCGCATCGGCCGCGCCGAATACGCGCAGTTCGCCTTGGCTGCGGCCCCGGAAACGAGGGGGGAACACGAGGAGCAGGCGGCGTTTGCGGATCTCGTCGGCACCGCCGGCGCGGGCATCGTGTGCGAACCCACCCAGGTGACCCACGTGAAGCGCGCTCGCGGCGGCCCCCTGATCGCGCTGATCGGATGGCCGACGGGGCGGCATCACAGTCTCATCAAAGCCGCTGAGGCGCGTCTCGCGGTCGACGACGGCGCAGACGAAGTGTGGGTGGCCGTGGACGCCGCGGCGCTGCGGGACGGGGCAGCCGGTGTGAACGCGGTGCAGGCCGACATCATCGCGGTGCGCCAAGTGATCGAGGAGCCCACGCGGTTCGGGATCACCTGCTCGGCGTCAGCGGGGAAAGAAGCGCTCCAGGCGCTGGCTGATGCCGTGGGAAAGGTGGGGGTCGATGTGGTGGCGGTGGACGTCGATAAGCCGGGTGAGCGCGAGCTGCCGAGTGTGGCGTGCGAGCTGGCGGTGCACGGCGTAATCGACTCCCTGGACGCTGCCGCGGACCTGCTGCTGGCGGGCGCGGACCGGGTGTTTCCCGTGCGCTAGACGGGCAGCTCGCTGAGCTGCACGTTCTCGCCTGCGACCGTGATGCGGAAGCCGTTGTCGATGACCTGGAACTGCTGAATCTTCATCGGCCCCACGACATCCTCGTTCAGGCCCTTCTGCAAGGCGTTGCTGACTGCCTCAGAGAAGAAGTCGGGCAGGTTGCGCCCGAGGATCTGGGTGGATTCAGCGGTGAAGGCGATCTGGCCGTTCTCGCTGACATCGGGGCGCAGCTCCACGCCGAAGGCACCGTTGGAGAACGTCACGGTGAACGTGCCCGCGGCGGGGTCGGTGCCCACGTCGGAGACGGTGAGGATCTCGTCGTACTCGGCGAAGCGGCCGTCCTGAGCCTCGTTGAGGGAGTGGCGGAGCTCCTGTTGCAACATGTCGCGGAGCAGCGCCTGCGGAATCTCCGTGTGGAGGATCAGCTCGTCGGCGGTGGGGTTGTCTTGGTCGAGGACGAAACCGGTGGCGTCGATGGTGGCGGGCGGGTTGCCGATGATCTCGTCGCTGTCCGGTACCAGCGTCGACGGCACCTCGATGTTGATGTGCTGGAGTTTCCCGCGGGCGAGGCCGAGAAGGACCGGGGAAGCGCCAAAACCAACGGATGCGTCCTCACGCATGTCGGAGCTCTCCGGTGCGGAGTCGCTTATGCCGGCCCGGATCTGCTGAGCGATGAGCGCGCGGACAGCGATCTCCCCGATGAACAGCAAGATGAGGAGGCCGGCGATGATGCCCAGGACGATTTTCCAGCCCCGGCCAGTGGAAGTGCGGGTCATAAATGCCCATTGTGCGTGACAGTTCTTATATTTGACAAGCTTGTCATCGTTTACAGGCGCAGTAAATTAGCTGTTCGGCGCCACCGCGGACCAATCCACAGTCAACGTGTTGTCGCGTATGCGGCGGCGCACAGGTTCAAGGGGCCATCCAGCGTCGACGAGCAGCTGGTGGGCGTGGCGCCAGCGGACGCGCGGGCCGTGGGGCGCCCAGCCGGAGGAGCGTTCCCAGGCGTCGTCGGCGGCGGCGAGAAGTTCGTGCACTGGTTCGCCGGGGATGTTGCGGTGGATCAATGCCTTGGGGAGACGCTCGGCGACGTCACTGGGTTGGTCGACGTCGTCGGGGGCCCAGGCGAGGGTGAGGGTGCGGGGGCGGGCGGTGGCGTCGATAAGCAGCCATGCGGCGCGTCGGCCGAGCTCGTCGCAGGTGCCTTCGATGAAGAGGCCGCCGGGAGCGAGGTGTGAGGCGACGGTCTCCCAGGCGCTGACGACGTCGTCGACATCGTATTGGCGCAGGACGTTGAAGGCGCGCACGAGGTGGGGCCGGTAGCCGGCGAGTTCGAAGCCACCGAGTTCAAAGGTGACGCCGTCGCGAGGCGGCAGGACGCGGTCCGGGTGGATTTCAAGTCCGACGACGCGGGTGGCCGGATTGATCTGGCGCAGCCAGCCAGCCCATTCGACGGTGGTGGTGTGGGATGCGCCGTACCCGACATCGACGGCCAGCGGTTCAGCGGCCCCGCGCAGCAGCGACTGCACGTCAGGGTTGTAGCGCGTCCACCGGTCGGAGCGGCGCAGCCGGTTGTAGCCGGTCGTACCTCGGGTAATGACGCCAAAAGGCCGGCCATTTCCGCCCTGCGCGCGCAGGTTGTGGGCATGGTCGGCCATGGAAAAGAGCTACCTGAAAATTACAGGTTTTCAGTGATCCACTTGTCGGTGAGCTCGCCTTCCTGGGTGAAGAGATCCTCGAGCGCCTCGGCGACCTTTGGCTCGATGGCGGGGCCCATGAACGGGATGTTCACGGAGGTCTCCGTCTCGTAGTTGAGCTTGGTGGTCTCGCCCTCGCCGGCAAGCTTGATGGAGCCGCCGAAGTCGACCGGGGTTCCCTTGACGTCGGCGGTGAACGAGATATCGGCGGCATCGCCCTCGAGCGCACCGATGTTGACCACGCGCTTGACCTTCAGCGCCTGCGAGACCATCGCCTGCACGGCTTCCGGGAGGAGGGTCTGCGGCAGAACTTCGAAAAGGGTGACGGAGTTGTCGGTGAATTCGTTGACCTCGCCCGGCTCGGGGGAGAGGTTCGCGGCGATGTACTCCCAGTATTCGCGGGTGGAGTACGCCTTGTGCACCTTGTCCGCGGGCTGGTTGATGGTAACGGTGTTGTCGCTATGAGTAGCCATGCCCCACAGACTACCGTTGTTGTCGTGGCTGAAACATCTGCGACTCATCTTGATTTGGAGCCTTTGGACGGCGTGCGCCTGAAGGATTTGACGACGTTGCGCGTAGGCGGAGCACCCCGCGCGGTGTGGCTCGCACGTACCGCGTCGGAGCTCGCGCACGCAGTTTCGCTTCTCGACGCCTCCCGTGAGCCCCTCCTCATCCTCGGCGGCGGGTCGAATCTCGTGGTGGCCGACGGTGACCTGGACCTGACTGTGGTGGTCGCGGGCAACGACGATATCGAGGTGCGCCCTGACGGTGTCGTGCGCGCCGGTGCGGGCGCTGTGTGGGACGACGTCGTCGCGGCCGCTGTGGATGCGGGGCTGTCGGGGATTGAGACCCTGTCCGGTATTCCGGGCTCCGCCGGTGCGACGCCGGTGCAGAATGTCGGCGCGTACGGCGCGGAGGTCGGAGACGTGCTCACCCGCGTCCACCTCTACAACCGCGAAACGGGCGCGACCGAGTGGGTGCCGGCCAGCGACCTGGAATTGGCGTACCGCTACTCCAACCTGAAATTCACCGGCCGCGCCGTCGTGCTGGACATCGAGCTGCAGTTGGCACCGTCGGAGCTGTCGATTCCGCTGCGCCATGTGGGTGGAAAACAGCTGCCGCTGGCGGAAGCGCGCGAGGAGATCTTGCGCGTCCGCGCCGCCAAGGGCATGGTGCTCGACCCGGACGACCACGACACCTGGTCGGCGGGGTCGTTCTTCACCAACCCGGTCGTCGCGCCGGAGCTCGCCGACGAGATCGCGCGCGCCGTCGAGGCGGAGCGCCCCGGCGAGGGAGAGAGCATGCCCCGGTACCCGCAGGACGGCGGCCGGGTGAAGCTGTCCGCGGCCTGGCTCATTGAGCGCGCCGGGTTCCACCGCGGTTTCCCCAATGAGAACGCCCCTGCCCGGTTGTCCACCAAACACACGTTGGCGTTGACGAATAGGGGAGGGGCGGTGGCAGACGACGTCGTCAAGCTGGCGCGCACCGTGCGCGACGGTGTGCGCGAGCGCTTCGGCGTCGAGCTGGTGCCCGAACCTGTGTGGATCGGGCTGTCGATGGACTAGTTGTCCTCTTCGAGGCGGTGGCGGCCGGCTTCGTCGCCGTCCGCGTCAGCTTCCGGCGCATCCTGGGCGGCGCCCTCCGGGGCCTTATCCAGCGACCAGCCGCTCTCCTTCGCGCCCTTCTCGACGTCCTCCTGCGACGGCTCCTCCGGCGTGCCCTCGGCATTCTCGCCGTCGGCGGCCGTGCCGGCGTTGAGGCGGTCAATGAGCGACTGCTGCACCTCGCGGCGGCGGATCTTGCCCGTCATGTCGCGGTTGAGCTCCTCGAAGTGGTAGAAGGTACGCGGCACCTTGTACGGGGTGAGGCGCTCACGGGCGTAATCCTGCAGGCCCTGCGGGTCGAGCGCGGCGCCCTCCTCGAGCGTGACACACGCGACGACATCCTCGGAACCGTCCTCGCGCGGACGGCCGACGACGGCGATGTCCGCGATATCGCGGTGCGCGCGCATCACGTTTTCGACCTCGTCCGGGTAGACGTTGAAGCCGCCCGTGATGATCATCTCCTTGATGCGGGAGACCAGGCGGAGCCAGCCGTCTTCTTCCATGACACCCATGTCGCCGGTGCGGAAGTACCCGTCGACGAAGGCCTTCTCGTTGGCCTCCGGCTTGTTCAGGTAGCCCTTCATCACCTGCGGACCTTTGACGATGAGCTCGCCCGGCTCGCCGTCCGGCATCAGCTCCGTCGGGTTGTCCGGGTCGACGATGCGCACCAAGGTGTTCGGGAACGGCACGCCGATGTAGCCCGGGCGGCGGCTGCCGTCCATCGGGTTCGCGGTGACGATCGGCGCGGTCTCCGTCAGGCCGTAGCCCTCCACGAGCTTGCCGCCGGTGATCTTCTCCCAGCTCTCGATCGTGGAGACCGGCAGGGTGGAAGCGCCGGAGAAGGAATTGCGGATCGACGACAGCTTCTGCCCCTTCTCCTCCGCGCCGGCCGCGATGCGCTGGTACAGGGTGGGCACGCCCGGCACGAATGTCGGCGGGTTGCGCTTCAGCGCGTCCTGGATCAGGTCCGGCTCCGGCGCCGGCAGCAGGGTGATCTCCGCACCGACCAGGAGGCCAAGGCCCAGGTTCAGCGCCAGGCCGTAGACGTGGAACAATGGCAGGACCGCCAGGACTTTCTCGTCTTCCTTGCCCAGGTCCTTCATCCAGGTGCTGCCGGCCTTCATCTGGTGATTGAAGTTGCCGTGGGTGATTTGTGCGCCCTTCGGCTCGCCGGTGGTGCCGGAGGTGTACAGGATCACCGCGGTGGTGTCCTGGGTGATCTCCGGGGTCTCCAGGTTGTGGCCCTCGCCGCCGATCGCGGCGGACAACAGCGTCTCGAACGGAATGGTGTCCGGGGCCGGGCCGGAGAGCTTCTTGCGGGATTCGCGCAGCTTCTTCAGCGGCACGTACTTCAGGGCCAGCTCCATGTACTTCGGCATGGCCTTGGTCATGTCGACGGAGACAATGGTCTCCAGCGGGGTGTCGCGGCGCAAGACTGCGAGCCCCTCGACGGCCTTGTCCCAGATGATGGCGACGCGGGCGCCGTGGTCGTTGAACTGGCCGCGCAGCTCGTGCGCGGTGTACAGCGGGTTGTGCGCGACGACGGATGCGCCGAGGCGCAGCACCGCCAGGAAGGAGATGACGAACTGGGGGCAGTTCGGCATGACCAGCGCGACGCGGTCGCCCGGGCGCACGCCGAAAGCCTTTAGGCCGGCGGCGCAGCTGCGGACCTGCTTATCCAGCTCGGAGTAGGTGATCGTGCGCCCGAAGAACCACATGGCGTTCTTGTAAGACCGCTTGGACAGGGTCTCTTCATACAGGTCCAGAAGAGTGTCGTCGCCGAGGTCGACCTCCGCGGGGGTCCATTCTGCGTAGCTCGACAGCCAGGCTTTTTCTTCGAATGCCGACAATGTTCTGCCCTCCGTAAGTATGTTTCGTCAGTTGGGTGTGCGGCGATTAGTAAATTCCCGGTTCATTTACTCCAGCAAAGTATATAAGTGATTTTAAAGGCTTGTCAGATAATTTATGATCTCGGTCACGAAACGGGGGGATGTGAGGGGTGCTACTCACATCTAGTGTGCGCCGTTGCGCACTGAAGTAGACATTCCTGACCCCACAGGTCGCGCGGACCCACGTAATGTCGCTGTCAGAAGTCACTTCAGCAGCAAGTTGCCTTTGGGGGGTAGAGCACGTGACTGACATGACGACCGAGATTCAACACCGCCGCTACGCCAACACCGGACTAGGGGAGTGGGTGCCGGAAATGGGGGTGGGGCTCCACCGCGCGCCGGAGGGGCAGCCAGAATCGGCGCCACCTCAGCCGGAGCTGCACCAGCCGGCGGCGCACGTTGCCGCGGCAGCGCCGGTGCCGCGCGAGGAACCGCAGCAGCCTCGGCATCTGCAGCCGCCTGCCCCAGCGCAGGCCCGGTCGCAGCCGCTCGACCACATCGACATCGTCCGCCCGGTGAAGGCTCCGCCGCGGCAAGGGTGGCGCAAGCTCGTGCACGGCGCGACGGGCGGGAAGGTGAACCCGGGGCAGTCGCGCCGGGAGGCGCAGCGGGCGCGGGTGACGGACGCGATTAGGACGCCGCTGCGCGGGGACTACCGCATCGCGGTGATGTCGCTGAAGGGTGGAGTGGGCAAGACCACGACGACGGTGGCGTTGGGATCGGTGCTGGCGCAAACACGCGGGGACCGGGTGATCGCGATTGACGCGAACCCGGACTTCGGCACCCTTTCCCAGCGGGTGGCGGCGCCGGGGCCGGCGACGATCAGGGACCTGCTGCAGGCCGACGACACGTCGCGGTACGCGCAGATTAAGGCATTCACCACGCAGGGGGCGTCGCGGCTGGAGGTGATCGGCAGCGAGCGCGACCCGGCGGTCTCGGAGGCGTTCAGCGAGAACGACTACCGCCGTGCGGTGGATATTCTCCAGCACCACTACAACCTCATCCTCACCGATTGCGGGACGGGGTTGATGCACTCGGCAATGGCGGGGGTGCTCGATCTGGCGCACACACTGGTGCTGGTCAGCTCGCCGGCCCTGGACGGAGCGCAGTCGGCGGCGGCCACGTTGGACTGGTTGGAGCTGCACGGCTACGGCAGGTTGGCGGCGAATGCGGTCGTGGTGGTCTCGGCGCCGGCATCGGGAAAGGCGGCCATCGACATGGAGGCGGTGCTCGCGCACTTCGCCGCGCGCACCCGCGCAGTCCACGTGGTGCCCTACGACCCGCACTTGGCGGAAGGTGCGGTGGTGGATATCGATCGGTTGCGGCCGAACACGCTGCGCGCCTACCGGAATTTGGCGGCGACGATCGCGGTGGACTTCGGGGAGTGGCACAAGCACGCGCGCTAGGCGCGGGACTTTCTAGACTTGTGTGCATGCGCGCCGCGATGATCTCCATGCACACCTCCCCGCTCGAGCAGCCGGGCTCGGGTGATGCGGGCGGAATGAATGTCTATGTCCTCAACATTGCCCGCGAGCTCGCGGCGGCGGGCGTGCAGGTGGACGTGTACACCCGCGCGACCAGGCCGAGCCAGGGCCAGGTCGTCAATGTCGCCGACGGCTTGCGGGTGATCAACGTCGTGGCGGGCCCGTACGAGGGGCTGGTCAAGGAGGAGTTGCCGACGCAGCTGGCGGCGTTCGCTGGAGGCATCGTTCAGTTCGCACGCGAGCAGGGTTGCGATTACGACCTGATCCACTCGCACTACTGGCTGTCAGGCCAGGTGGGGTGGCTGCTGCGCGATCTGGCGCGGGTGCCGCTCATCCACACCGGGCACACGTGGGCGGCGGTGAAGAATGCGGCGCAGAAGACCACGGGCGGGGAGCATTCGGAGACGGAGGCGCGGCGGATCTGCGAGCAGCAGCTGGTGGATAACGCGGACGTGCTGGTGGTCAACACCGAGGACGAGATCGACCAGCTAAGCAGGCATTACGACGTAGACCCGTCCCTCATCCGCGTCGTCACTCCGGGGGCGGACACGCGCTTGTTCACGCCGGGCACGAACCGCAACACGGAACGGGCGCGGCGCCATTTGGGCATCCCGGTGGACAGCCAGGTGGTGGCGTTCGTGGGCCGGCTGCAGGAGTTCAAGGGCCCGCAGGTGCTGCTGCGGGCGGTCGCGGAGATCGTGGAGCGGGATCCGGGGCGGAATATCAGGGTGATTGTGTGCGGCGGGGCGTCGGGAAGCGATGCGTCGGTGGATTATTACCGCGCGCTCGCGCACAAGCTGGGGTTGAGTCGCACTGTGCGTTTTCTGGGGCCGCGCCCGCCAGAGGAGCTGGTGGCGATCTACCAGGCCGCCGACATCGTGGCGGTGCCGAGCTACAACGAGTCGTTCGGCCTGGTCGCGGTGGAGGCTCAGGCCACGGGCACGCCGGTGGTCGCCGCACGCGTGGGAGGGTTGCCGCTCGCCGTCGCAGACGGGGAGACGGGAGTTCTTGTCGACCGCCACGATCCCGCCGCGTGGGCGGATGCGCTCGAAGCCTTGCTTGACGACGATGCCCGCCGCATCTCCATGGCCGAAGCCGCCGTCGGACGCGCCGCGGAATTCAGCTGGAAGGCCTCGGCCGAGACGCTCAAGCAGGTGTACGAGGAAGCGCGGTCGGGGTTCACGCCCACGACGGAGCGCCGCCACGCCACCGGCGATTAACAGTGGGCGATTGACCGCGGAGGCTAGTTGTAGCCCAGCTCGTCGAGTGCCCAGTTCAGGCCGGCCGCGGCGATATTGTCCGCGTGGGCGGAGGCGTACGCGCCGGCGATGGTGCCGAAGCGGTTCGCCGCCTCGCCGACCTCGGCTGGGGTGGCGTTGCCGGCGGCGAGCGCAACACCCGCGGAGACGGCGAGGGTCTGCGCGTCGCCGGCGATGATGCCTGCGTCGCGCCCAGCTGCGTGGACTGCACCGTCGAACTGCTCCTTCGCGGTCGGCGGGGTGAACGCCTCCTCGGGGACATCCGGGTTGTTGTCCACCAGGTACTGCTCGATCTCGGCTTTCTCTTCTTCACCGGTGACGAAGTCGGCGCGGGATTCGGCGGGCGGTGCCGGAGTGAATTTATCGTTCACCTGGCCGTCGGGGATGCCATACCCCTCCTCGATGGCGCGGTCGGCGCGCTGCGCCGCCCCAAGCGGGCCGATGCCCATGGAGGTCATGCCGACGATCTGGCCGGTCGACGGGTCGAAGTTCACGCCGCCGGAATCGCCCGGCTTATAGTCGAGAGCCCAGCTCCACACCGTGTCCGAGTTGTAGGCCAGCTGGTAGCCGCACTTACGGGCGCCCATCGAGCCGTCCTTGCACAGCGGCTGGCCGAAATTGTCCAGGCGGATCTGGCCGGGCGCGACCGTCGGGTAATCGCGCACGCCCGTCAGGGGAACCGGTGCGCTGGGGTTGGCGCCGAATTTATCGCGCGAAGCGGCGGCGCCGTCGGCAGGAGTGGACGGATCCAGCACCACGATTCCCCAGTCGGTGGAGTTGCGGGCTTTGCGGGCGGTCGTCGCTAAGCTGTCGTAGCCTCCTGGGACATTGACCGTGCGCACGAGGCCGGTGCCCCCGATGCGCTGGTAGCCGCCGCGGACTGGGGCGTAAACGTCCTGGCCCATGAGGATGCCTTGGTCGGAGATGCCCGTCACGCAGTGGCCGGCTGTGAGCATGACGCGCTGGGTGCCGCCGCTCTCCAGAGCGACATCGCCGACAGGGCCCTGCGTGCATGTCTTCGTGAACATCTCCGGGTGGGGGTGGATGCCCGTCATCTCGTAGACCTCGCCGGCTTCAGGGCCGTACGGGTAGTCCACGTCGAACGGGCGCACGCGCATGGGGGCGCCCGGTGCCGCTTCCGCGTTAACCTGCTGCTCAGTACTTGAATCCGGGGCCGCCTGGGCGATCGGGGACACACTCAGCGCAAGGCCGAGAAGGGCAACTTGAGAAACAATTCGACGCGCAATCACATCAGTGAATGTAGACCACTTGAGCCCCTTCCGTGGCGCCTAGGGCCTGTGAATTGTGTTGCTCCTGTTCGCGCGCCACCCACGGCCATTCACCCCCGGAACCCCCTGTTCGAACCGCAGCAGAACAAGCGCGAAGGTGGCATGCTGGAGATCATGAGCAACGGAAAGCTAATCCTCGTCCGTCACGGGCAGAGCCAGTGGAACGAATCCAACCAATTCACCGGTTGGGTCGATGTCGACCTGACCGAAAAAGGCGAAGCTGAGGCAGTGAACGCCGGCACGTTGATGAAGGACAAGGGGATCCTCCCCGACATCGTCTTCACATCCTTGCTGCGCCGCGCGATCCGTACCGCGAATATCGCGCTCAACGCCGCTGACCGCCACTGGATCCCGGTGGAGCGCAACTGGCGCCTGAACGAGCGCCACTATGGCAAACTCCAAGGCCTGAACAAGGCTGAGATCCGCGAAGAATTCGGCGAGGAGCAGTTCATGGAGTGGCGCCGCTCCTACGACACTCCGCCGCCGGAGATCGACCCGGACAACGAGTACGCGCAGACGGATGACGCCCGCTACGCCTTCCTGCCGGAGGTGCCGCGCACTGAGTGCCTGAAGGATGTCGTGGAGCGCTTCACCCCGTACTACATCGACTCCGTGCTGCCGGAGGTGCTCGCCGGCAAGAACGTCATGATCGCCGCTCACGGCAACTCCCTGCGCGCCCTGGTGAAGTACCTGGACAATATCTCCGACGAGGACATCGCAGGCCTGAATATCCCGACCGGCATGCCGCTGGTCTACGAGTTCGACGCCGACGGCAACGTGACCAACCCGGGCGGCACCTACCTCGATCCCGAAGCTGCGGCTGCGGGGGCTGCCGCAGTGGCCAACCAGGGGAATAAGTAGCTACAACCCCGTGAGCACTACTTTCGCTTTTTTCGCGGGAGTGGCTGTAACTGCCCTCGTCGCCGCCGGAACTCTTCGGTACCGGAAGTGGCGGGGGCGTAGCCGTGCGCAGGCCAAATCTGAAGAGACGAAGGTCCGCACGGTCAGCCAAATCCTGCATTTGGTCATCCAGGGGTCGCCGACGGGCATCACCGTCGTCGGTCAGAAGGGTGAAGTGATTCTGTCGAATGCGGCGGCACACCACATGTCGATCGTGCACGACCGCACCTTGAACCCCGAGGTGTGGAATGTGGGCAAGAAGGTCTTCTCCGACGGCGACGCCCGCGAGCTGGAGATGAACCTGAAGAACCGCTCCACCGGAAGCCGCGTCAACAACGTGAGCGCTGTGGTGCAGCCGCTGACGCTGACGGAGACGGAGCACATCATCGTCTACTCCATGGACGAGTCGGAGAATGTGCGGATGGAATCCGCGCGGCGCGATTTTGTCGCGAATGTCTCCCACGAGCTGAAAACCCCCGTCGGCGGAATGTCCTTGCTGGCCGAAGCTCTTCTAGAGGACCCGGACGACCCAGTGCTGGTGAATTACTTCGGCGAAAAGCTGCTGGGGGAGGCGCATCGAATGGGCACGATGATCGCGGACTTGATCAACCTGTCCAAGCTCCAGGGTGCGGAAGCGCTGCCAGAGATGGCGCCGGTGCGCGTCGACGACGTCATCGATGAGGCAGTCGAGCGCAACCAGCTCGCCGCCGACAGCCACGAGATCGAGCTGACCCGCGGCGAGCGGCTCGACACCCACGTCATGGGTGACAAATTACTGCTGGTCACTGCCTTGTCTAATCTGCTCTCCAACGCGATCAACTACTCGCCGAAGGGCAAGCCGGTCAGCGTCACCCAGAAGGTCGTGCGTGACTCGGTGGTGCTCATCCGCGTCACCGACCGCGGCATCGGCATCGCCCCGGACGACCAGAAGCGCGTCTTCGAGCGCTTCTTCCGCGTCGACAAGGCGCGTTCGCGGCAAACAGGGGGCACAGGTCTGGGATTGGCCATTGTTAAGCACGTGGTGGCAAACCATGGCGGTAATATCAAATTATGGTCCCGGCTCGGAACTGGGTCGACGTTCACGATCGAACTGCCGGTCTTCGCCCCGGAGAAGCTCGCTTCCGCGGTGGTTCCGGAGGAGATCGCGAAACTGAACGCCCTCGAAGCCGGCGACGGGTCCGGGCCGAAGACGGCCAAGACCTCTCCGGTCGCGCGTGTTGTGGCGCGCCGGAAAGACAAGGGCCAGAAGGACCAGGACAAAGAAGGCTAGAGAAGGTTAAGGACACGCAATGACAACGACCATCCTGATCGTCGAGGATGAGGAATCGCTGGCAGATCCGCTTGCTTACCTCCTGCAGAAAGAAGGCTTCGAAGCCCTCGTCGCCGCTGACGGGCAGACCGCTCTTTCCGACTTTGCCGCGAACGACATCGACCTCGTCCTGCTGGACCTGATGCTGCCGGGCATGTCGGGCACCGACGTGTGCAAAAAGCTGCGCGCGACGTCCGACGTGCCGATCATCATGGTGACGGCGCGCGATTCCGAGATCGACAAGGTCGTCGGTCTGGAGCTTGGCGCGGACGACTACGTGACCAAGCCGTACTCGACGCGCGAGCTGATCGCCCGGATCCGCGCGGTGTTGCGCCGCCGTTCCGATGTGTCCGAGCCGGCGGCCGAGGCCCCGTCCGAGAACGTGCTGGAAGGCGGCCGCGTCCGCCTCGATGTCGAGCGCCACACGGTTTTTGTCGACGAGACGGCAGTGCCGATGCCGCTGAAGGAATTCGACCTGCTCGAGTACCTCATGCGCAATGCCGGCCGCGTCCTCACTCGCGGCCAGCTCATCGACCGAATTTGGGGTTCCGACTACGTCGGCGACACCAAGACCCTCGACGTGCACGTCAAGCGCCTGCGAACGAAGATCGAGAAGGAGCCGTCGCGGCCGGAGCAGCTCATCACCGTCCGCGGTTTGGGCTACAAATTCGAGGCGTGATGCCGTAACGGCATCACGAATGAGCGGAACGCGTCGCCGGGTGCACGGAATTCGCGTCCGCGGGCATCGCCGCGCGCGCTGTGCAGTGCTTTTCGACGACCGCGTACGGCTTCTCTCCGATCAACTGCACCAACTCGTCCCGCATCGACTGCCACACCGGTGTGCTGTTGCCGGAATGGCAGACGGGGTCGTTGGTGCACCACCAGTCGAAGTCCTCGCCGCCGTCGCCCCACTGGCGCCGGTCGTATTCACCGATGGTCGTGCGCAGGATTTCCTGGCCGTCGGAACGCTCCTGCCATTCGTCCTCGCGGGAGAACGGCACCTGCCAGCACACCTCCGGCTTCGAGCCGATGATATTGCGCCCTTCCGCCATCGCCCACTGGTGCAGCGCGCAACCGGGGCCGGTGGGGTGGCCGTGGCGGTTGGCGAAGATGCACGCGCCGTCGACAAGCGTTGTTTTCAGCGACGGTTCTTCTTCGTCGTCGTCCCACTCCAGCCACGGCTCGAGTTCGACCGGGTCTCCGGCGGCGAGGTAGCTGTCCACGTCGTCGGGGCGCAGCTGCCAGTACTTCGCGGGCATTTCCGCGACGGCGTTGTAGAGGTCGTCCCGGTCTGTCTCGTCGGACAGGTACGCGCCGTGGATGCAGCAGCCGACGACGGGCAGCTCCTCGGAGATCCCCCGGCATTGGGGGGTACCGAAACGGCACGACCACGTGGATTCAAGCCATGTCAGATCGATGCTGAAGTAATGGTGCGGGTCGTCCGGGTGGGTGAATTCGAACCATTCGCGCGGAAAATCCGGCGGCAATTCATGGCCGGCGCGGATCGATTTGCCGGCGGGGGAATTCTTCGGAAATCCAAGAAACACAGGTTGATTCACACTGCACCACGGTAGACGGTCTAGTGTTGACCCTGTGCGACTAGGTGTATTGGACGTGGGCAGCAATACTGTCCACCTCGTGGCAGTAGATGCCCGCAGTGGTGGACGTCCGACCCCCATGAGCGACTGGAAGCAGCCGCTCCGGCTCGTGGAGATGTTGGATGACGACGGCGCTATCGACGATAAAGGCGTCAAGAAGTTGACGGAGGCGGTGCAGGAGGCGGCTGATCTGGCTGACAACCTCAAGTGCGAGGAATTCCTCGCCTTCGCCACCTCGGCGGTCCGTTCTGCGGCGAATTCCGAGGACGTGCTCGACCACGTCGAGAAGAAGACCGGCGTGCGCCTCAAGGTGCTCTCCGGCAAGGACGAAGCGCATCTGACCTTCCTGGCGGCGCGCCGCTGGTACGGCTGGTCCGCCGGCCGCATCACCAACTTGGACATCGGCGGTGGCTCGCTGGAGATCTCCACCGGCACCGACGAGGTCCCCGATGTGGCAGCCTCCCTCGACCTAGGCGCCGGCCGCCTCACCTACGAGTGGTTCGAGACCGACCCGCCGGAAAAGAAGATGGTCAACACCCTGCGCGACTACATCGACGCGGAGTTGTCCACCGTCGCCGGCGATTTCCTCGCCCAGGGCGAAGCCGGCCTGGCTGTGGGCACCTCGAAGACCTTCCGAACGCTTGCCCGCCTGACCGGTTCCGCCCCGTCGTCGGCTGGCCCCTACGTCAAGCGCACGCTCACCGCGCCGGGCCTGCGCCAGCTGATCGCCTTCATCACCCGTATGACCGCCTCGGACCGTGCGGAGCTGGAGGGCGTGAGTTCGGACCGCTCCCACCAGATCGTGGCGGGGGCCCTCGTTGCGGAAGCAACGATGCGTGCACTTAATCTTGATAAGTTAGAAATCTGTCCGTGGGCTTTGCGCGAAGGTGTGATTCTCCGGCAGATCGACAAAGGTCAGAGTTAAGGAGACAACGAGATGGCTGATAAGCAACTGACCGTTGCCGAGTTGATGGCCCGGGCCCAGAAGGAGAACCCGGATTCCCAGCCTCGGCGACGTCGTCGTCGCAGCCTCGACGAGGGCGGTGTCTCCGTTGCCGAGCTGACGGGCTCCCTGAAGAAGGTCGAGGCCCGCCCGGCTGAGGTCAAGCACTCCTCTGTCCCGATCGACGCCGAGGCCGAGAAGCCGAAGACCGAGAAGCCAGCACCGAAGACCGAAGCGCCGAAGCCTGCGCCGAAGGCAGAGAAGCTGGCGCCGAAGACTGAAAAGGTCGAGCAGCCCAAGCCTGCGGAGAAACCCGCAGAGAAGGCCTCGGCCTCGGTCAAGGTCGAGCCCGCGAAGCCTGCCTCGCCGGCAAAGCCCGCGCAGCCGAAGCCGCAGGCGACCAGCGCCAAGGTTGAGCCGAAGCCGGCGCCCAAGCCCACGCCGGCACCGACGAAGCGCGCCGCAGATGACCAGCCGAAGTCGGCGCCCAAACCTGAACCGAAAAAGCCGCAGCCGAAAGACGAACCCACCTCCCGCGGCAGCTTCGCGGCGGTCGCGCCGCAGCCGTCGAAGACGGAGCAGACCGGACCGATCACCCGGGTGGTGACGTTGGATGAGAAGGGCGAGGGGGACGTCGATAAGCGTGCTTCTGTCGAAGAGATCTCCGACGCCGCAGTCACGCAGGAAAGCCCCGTCGTGCGCGACGAGGATCTGCGGGAGGAGCCCACGCGCGTCCCGGACGGCCAGGAGCTCGTCGAGGAGGACAACAGCGTCAACCCGATCCTGCTGGTGCTGCTCGTGTTCGCGGGGCTGGTCGTCGGTGTGCTGATGTTCCTCGGCTTCCAGTACCTGTGGGAGTCCTTCACCCCGATTCTCGTGGGTGTGCTGGCCGCCGCGGTCACGGCCGGCGTGGTGCTGCTCGTGCGCGCGATGAAGACGGGCCGCGACGCGCTGACGATGACGCTCGCCGCGATCGCCGGTGCCGCGATGACATTCGGCCCGGCTGCTGTGACGGTGCTCTAAGCCGGTCGGCGCTTCATGCCGCGGTGGCCTGCTGTGGGGCTGCTGTGGCACCCTTGGGTGCATGAGCACCACTATCGCAGTCATCGGTGCCGGAAATATCGGGGAAGCCCTGATTTCCGGCCTTGTCAATTCCGGTGTCAACCCGGAGACCATCACGGCGACGAACCGCACGGAAGCGCGCCGCGCGGAGCTCGCGCAGCGTTACGGTGTGATCACCACCGACGACAATATTGAGGCGGTGACCGATGCGGACGTGTGCTTCCTGTGTGTGAAGCCGTATGCGATCGCGGACATGATCGAGGAGCTCTCCGACGCGGTCGCGGCGAACGACACGTCGACGGTCCTCGTGTCCATGGCGGCGGGCGTGACCCTCGATGCGATGTCGGAGGCTGTCTCGAGCGCGGGCACGCCGCTGGCGCGCGTCATGCCGAATACCCCGATGCAGGTGGGCAAGGGCGTGTGCGTGGTGTCCTTCGGCCGTTTCGTGGAGGAGGACCAGCAGGAGCTCGTCACGGATCTGCTGGGGGCGACCGGCCAGGTGGTCGTCGTGCCCGAGAAGCTTATCGACGCCGCTTCTGCCATCTCCGGCTCCGGCCCGGCCTACTTCTTCATGATCGCGGAGGCGCTCGTCGATTCCGGCGTGAGCTTGGGGCTGCCCCGCGACACTGCGACGGCGTTGGCCACCGCCACGGCTGAGGGCGCCGGTGCGATGCTGGCGCACTCCGGCAAGACGCCCGTGGAGCTGCGCGCGGGCGTGAGTTCCCCGGCGGGCACCACCGTGGCGGCGATTCGAGAGCTGGAGGAGTCTGGTGTCCGCGGTGCGTTCTACCGCGCGACCGAGGCGGCCGCGTCCCGCGCGGCCGAGATGGGCACGTAGCCCCCTTCCCGGCAAATTTTCGGCGCGGTGCCTGGGAGGCCGTTTGGGCTGGCAGTGTAATTAGCGACACCAGTGAGCCGAGAAAGAACTGTGAAAAAAGTTAAAGTTTTCCTGCCTGTGAGTCGCATGTGGCACGGGTTTCACGCTAGGCTGTTCTCGGCACGTGCGTGTACGTCCTGTGGGAGGGGAAGCCTACAGCGCGCCACAGTGCTGGAGGTTGATTAACATATGGCAAATGAAGATAAAGGCAAGTTCCTGACCGTGGCCGAAGTTGCGGAAATCATGCGTGTTTCCAAGATGACGGTCTACCGCCTCGTCCACTCCGGTGAGCTGCCGGCAGTGCGCGTGGGCCGTTCGTTTCGCGTGAACGAGACGGCTGTCAGCGAATACCTGGAGTCCTCCGTCTACGACGTGGGATAAGCCCTTCTTTTAGGGTTCATTTGCGGCGGTCCGCGCCGACATCCTGAAAAATCGACCAGCCCTCGTGACGCCCCTTTTTGAAAGTGCAGGTCACGAGGTTTTTCCAGGTTCAGGCCCGGGAAAAGTGGTCGCTTTTCTCACGGCGTCTGGCGCGAGCCGCCGTTTTTGCCTGCCCGTAGGGTCCGGTTTTTGGTTTCGTCCTGCCACGGCGGTAGAATTTTCGCAGTATTCGTGCCGTGCATCGAGACTTTCCTCGATTCTGGCCCGGGAGTGCACCCTGGGGCGCGCTGCTGGAACGGAAGTTCCCTGCGGCGGAAGCGGCAGGAACCGTACGTACGACGAAAGAAAAGTGAGGAAACCTGATGGGTTCTGTGATCAAGAAGCGCCGCAAGCGTATGTCCAAGAAGAAGCACCGCAAGATGCTACGCCGCACCCGCGTTCAGCGTCGTAAGCTCGGTAAGTAAAACGGGCCTTCAGGGCTTCAAACAGCGCCTCCGGCCTCCCTTTCAATTCGGGAGCCGGGGGCGCTGTTGTGCTGTCTAGCTTGTTGAGCGGCGCTTGCGTCGACGGCGCCACAGCAGCGCGCCAGTAGTGCCGGCGGCGATGCCGGCGGGCAGCATCCAGCTAAGCAGCAGCCGGCGGACGGGACGGTAGTCGCGGATGAGCCAGCCATGCTCCTCGGCGTGCTTGCGTAGCTTGCTATCCGGGTTGATGGCCACGGGCGTGCCCACCATGGAAAGCATGGGGATGTCGTTGGCGGAATCGGAGTAGGCGGTGCACTCGGAAAGGTCGAGGCCCTGGATGGCTGCCAACGCCGCGACGGCGTGGGCCTTGCCGGGGCCGTGGAGGATATCGCCGACGAGACGGCCGGTGAACTTCCCGTCTTCTTCTTCGGCGACGGTGCCCAGCGCGCCGGTGAATCCCATGCGGGCGGCGAGGAACTGACCGATCTGCACCGGCGTGGCGGAGACCAGCCACACCTGTTCGCCGGCGGCGACGTGCATGCCGGCGAGTTCCCGGGTGCCGGCGTAGGTGCGGTCGATCAAGCGGTCGTCGACGATATCGCTGCAGATCTCCTTGAGTGCGTCGACTTCTTGTCCCCTGACGAAGTCGAGGGCCATCTCGCGGCCGGACCCCATGGCGTCGGGCAGCTCGGTACCGAAGAGGCGGTACCGGACCTGCGCGACGATGTACGGGAAGATCTCGCCGAGGGTCAGGAATTTGCGGCGGAACAGCTCGACACCGAGCAGAATCAGCGAAGATCCCTGAATCAGGGTGTTGTCCACGTCGAAGAACGCGGCGGCGGTGCCGTGCTGGGGGATGTCGGGGTCCGGTTGGGTCACCCGCATACCCCCGGCGTTGGCGGCGGCGCCGGAGACCGAATCGACACCCGTAGCGAACTGCTCAATCCCGATGCCGAAGGTCTCTTCGATCGCTGCCTCGGCGGCGGCTTCACCGGCGGTGCGCTGGTGGTCGTCGTCGATAGGCGGAAGCGCGGTCTCCTCGATGAAGCGGCGCAGATTGCCCCGTGAAATGGACCATTGTGCGAGGTAATCGCGGCCGGGGAGGGATCCGTTTTCGGGGCTCACGGCTGGAAGGTCTCCTTCGTGGGTGGGGGCGGGCGGTGGGCGAGTAGCCTAAGTAAACATCGTAAGCCTTCGCTGGCGCGCATCGACGAGAAGGAGCCCCATTCATGCCGCAGGACGTCCATAGCCCCACGGTGGTGGAAGTGATGGTCCGAAGGACCTGCGGTTCGTGCGCGAGGGTGACGGAGCAGATCACTCCCGTGGTAGCTGCCGCCGGTGCGCGGCTTCAAACGGTGGACGTGGACACCGACCCGGAACTTATGGCCGAGTACGGCGACCGGGTGCCCGTGATCGTCATTGACGGCGAGGAATTCGCCTGCTGGGAAGTGGATAACGACGAACTCGCCGCGGAGCTGGGGGCACACGGCGGGTGACCCCGGCATGGCAGGGTGTTTGCGGCACTCCATCACCTCGGGGGTAGTCTTTGGGATGACTTGTGGCGCGGCCTTCGGGCCGGATGCCCAGTGAGCTGGTCTGGAGGAAATTTTCGTGAGTGTTCTCGTGGTGGGTATGTCCCACCGCTCGGCGCCTGTCGCGCTTCTTGAGCGGCTCAGCATGGACGACGCCGTGCAGAACGAGGCCGCCGAAGCCTTCACGCAGCAACCGAGCCTGTCCGAGGCGATGATCATTTCCACGTGTAACCGGCTCGAGGTCTACGCGGTCACGAACGCGTTCCACACCGGTGTCAACGACGTACTGCGCGTGCTGGAGCTGTTCTCCGGCGTCGATGTCGCGGAGCTGCGCGGCTACCTCTACGTCCGCTACGCCGACGCGGCTGCCGAGCACCTCATGCGCGTGGCCTCCGGCCTGGATTCCATGGTGGTGGGGGAGCAGCAGATCATCGGCCAGGTGCGCGCGGCTTACCAGGACGCGGCGGAGCGCGGCACGATCGGTCCAGCGCTGCACGCGCTGGCGCAGTCGGCGCTGCACACCAGCAAGCGGATCCACACCGAGACCGCGATCGACGACGCTGGCGCGTCCATGGTGACCTTCGCGCTCGACGAGGCGATGAAGGAGATGGGGGCCGACACCCTCGAAGCGAAGACTGCGCTGGTGCTCGGCGCCGGCGCGATGTCGTCACTGGCGGCGACGAACTTGGGCAAGCGTGGCGTGGACCGGCTCATCCTGGCCAACCGCACCCGTTCGCGGGCGGAGCACCTCGCCGAGCACGCGCGAGAGGCGGGAGTTGCCGCGGAGGTGGTCGATTTCTCGGCGCGGGCAGGCGCACTGTCGCGCGTGGACATTGCGGTTTCAGCCACCGCGAGCGACGGCTTCACACTCACGTCCGAGGACATTTCGGGCCCCGCGACGCTGGTGGACCTGTCGCTGCCGCGCGATATCGACGATGCGGTGGGCGAGATCAGCGGTGTCACCTTGATCAATATTGAGGCCCTGCACGCGAAGCTCGACGAAGACGACGTCAACCCGGGCTCGACCAGGGAGGGCAGCGCCGCGCGCCGCCGCGCGGAGGAGATCGTCGCCGAGGAGATCGAGAATTTCAGCAGCGAGCAGCGCGTGCGCGATGTCGCGCCGATGGTCAAGCAGCTACGCGTCAACGCGTCCGCGACGGCGAAGGCCGAGCTGGAGCGCCTGCGCTCCCGGCTGCCGCAGCTCGACGAGGACGAATTCGAGGAAGTCTCTCGCACCGTCAAGCGCGTAGTGGACAAGCTCCTCCATCAGCCGACAGTGAAGATCAAGGAGCTCGCGGCGTCGCCCGACGAGGTCAGCTACGAGATCGCCATCGAGGAATTATTCGGCCTCACCGGCGGAAAAGACACGACGACAGGCTTGGCCGGGGGAGATGCGGCCGGCATCAAGTCCGCGGGCAGCTTCGAGAAGAATTCGCTGTCCGGGTTCTGCGAGAAAGGAAACGAGCAGTGACGAACTCGACCGAGACCACCACGAACGCCAGCAGCGACGGCCAGCGGACTTTGCGCGTGGCCACGCGCGGGTCCAAGCTCGCCCAGACGCAGGCGGGGCACATGCGCGATGCGCTTATCGACGCCGGGTACCCCGCCGAGCTCACCATCGTCACCACCGCAGGCGACTTGAGCCAGGCGCCGGTGGAGCGCATCGGCGTCGGCGTGTTCACCACCGCGATCCGCCAGTCGGTCTTCGACGGTGAGGCGGATGTGGCCGTCCACTCGTTCAAGGACCTGCCCACGGCCGCTGAGCCACGCACGCACCTAGTCATCCCGGCGCGCGAAGACCGCCGCGAGGCGCTCATCGCCCGCGACGGAATGACTCTGGCCGAGCTACCGGAGGGCGCGAAGGTGGGCACGTCCGCCCCGCGCCGCATCTCCCAGCTCAAGGCGCTGCGCCCCGATCTAGACATCCGCCCGCTGCGCGGCAATATCGATTCGCGCATGGGCCGGGTCACCAGCGGCGAGCTCGACGCGGTCGTGCTGGCCTTCGCGGGGCTCACGCGCGTGGGCCTGGGCGCCAATGCCACGCAGGTCTTCGACCCGGCAGAGTTCATGCCGGCGCCGGCCCAGGGCGCGTTGGCTGTCGAGTGCAGGGCAGAGGACGAGTACGCGAGGGAAGCCGTCGATAAGCTGGTCAGCGTTGACGACACGACATGCGCGACGGCCGAGCGGACCGTGCTCGCCGTCCTCGAGGCGGGCTGCACCGCGCCTGTCGCGGCGACCGCGACGATCGACGGGGGGCAGATCACGCTGCGCGGCGGCGTGTTCGCGCTGGACGGCTACGCGCAGCTCGTCGAAGAAGCGGTGGGAACCGACCCAGTCGAGCTCGGCCACGTGGTGGCGCAAAAGCTTTTCGACGGCGGCGCCGCCCGCTTCCTCTAAGCGCCCCGCCGGCGCTATTCTCGCGGCAATTTCTTGAAATCGCGCCACTAAATTAAGGTGTAGTTACCATACGCCGTCAGCGCCGCTTCCCATCTGGTCCCCCTTGAGTGTTTCCGGGGCCTCAAGCAGGCGCGATGCGCACATTTAGTAAGAGTTGTCGCAATCTGCCTAGAAAAGATTTGAGTCAATGACGAGTGCCACCATGCCGCTTCCCGCGGATGAAAACACGTCTGCAACCTCTCCGGAGTTTACAGCTGCGAAGGGGAAAGTGATTTTCGTCGGTGCAGGTCCGGGCAACCCGGACTTGCTCACCATCCGTGCCCGTGAAGTTCTCGAGCGGAATGCTGTAGCTGTTGTCGACCCGGATGTTTCCGCCGGTGTCCGCGACGTCGTCGGGGCCGGCCTGCCGGTGCCGGAGGAGAAGCTGAAGGCCGCGGACGAGGCCTACGAGGAGATGTGTGCGAAGGCGAAGGAAGCCGGCGCACGCCGCAAGCCGCCGCGTCCGGCGGGTCCGACCGCCGCCGAGCTGTCCGAGGCCGCACCGCAGGGTGAGGGCATCGTCGCGCCGCTGGAGACCGCGCTGGATGAGGTGGCTGCCGCGATCGACCGCGGGGAAGCAGGCGACGGCGATGTGATCCGTCTTGTGGCGGGCAACCCGCTGACGCGCAACGCGATCATGGAGGAGATCTCCGCCGTGGCCGCTGCCGGTATGGAGTTCCAGGTCGTGCCGGGCATGTCCCTGCCGTCGACGGTGCCGTCTTTCGCCGGCATCGGACTCGGTTCCACTTACACCGAGGCGGACCTGGGCAATGAGCCGGTGGACTGGGACGGCTTGGCCGCCGCGCCGCAGCCGCTGGTGCTGCAGGGCGAATCCCGCCACCTGCCGGTCATCGCCGAGGAGCTCACCGCCCGCGGTTACAGCCCGTCGACCCCGCTGACCGTCACGGTCAACGGCACCACGCGCCTGCAGCGCACCTTCGATGCGACGCTGGGCACGGTCGGCAAGCTGGACGCGGATCTGGACGGCACCCTCGTGGTCACCATCGGTACGGCTGTCGACGACCGCTCGAAGTACTCCTGGTGGGAGAACCGCCCGCTCTACGGCTGGCGCGTGCTCGTCCCGCGCGCCAAAGAGCAGGCAGGCCCGATGAACGCCCGCTTGACGTCCTATGGCGCGATCCCGCAGTCCGTGCCGACGATTTCGATGGAGCCGCCGCGCAATCCGGCGCAGATGGATCGCGCGATCAAGGGGATCGTCGAGGGCCGCTACCAGTGGATCGTGTTCACCTCCGTTAACGGGGTGAATGCCGTGTGGGACAAATTCGAGGAGCTCGGCTTGGACGCGCGCTCGTTCGCGGGCGTGCATCTCGCCGCCGTGGGCGGCAAGACCGCCGAAGCGATCCGCGCACGCGGCATGTTCCCGGAGCTGCTCCCGCACCGCACGAAGCAGAACGCGCAGGGTCTCGTGGACGTCTTCCCGGAGTACGTCGAGGAGATCGACCCGGTGGGCCGCGTGCTGCTGCCGCGCGCCGATATCGGCACCGATGTGCTGGTTGACGGCCTGGTGGAGAAGGGCTGGGAGGTCGACGACGTCGTCGCCTACCGCACCGTCCGCGCCGCGCCGCCCGCGCCGGAGGTCCGCGACATGATCAAGACCGGCGGCTTCGACGCCGTCTGCTTCACCTCGGCCTCCACGGTGAAGAACCTCGTCGGTATCGCCGGCAAACCGCACGCGCGCACCATCATCGCCTGCATCGGGCCGATGGCCGCCGCGGAAGCGAAGGAGCAGGGTTTGCGTGTCGACGTCGTGCCCGAGGTCGCCGACGTGCCGTCGCTTGTCGACGCTTTGGCTGAGCACGTCGCCGGACTCCGCGCCGCCGGCCAGCTGCCGCCCCCGCGCAAGAAGCGCCGCTCGCGCCGTTCCTAAGCCATTCCTGATTCAGCGCCGTGGCAGCCATTTTCGCCTACAGGGCGGAGTTCCTAAGATGGGGTGCGTGTCTGATTCAGCTTTGAACCCTGTACATGCTGGTCCGGTGCGACGCCCGCGCCGCCTGCGCCGCAACCCCGTGATGCGCGCGATGGTCGCCGAGACGCAGCTGCACCCGACCGACTTCATCCTGCCCCTGTTCATCGCAGACGATTTGGGGGAGAGCGGCGAGCGCCGCGAGATCCCCTCGATGCCGGGCGTGTACCAGCACAGCATGGACTCCCTGGTGGAGATCTGCCGCGAAGCAGTCGAACTCGGCGTCCCATGCGTCGACCTCTTCGGCGTTCCGCGCGACGAAGACAAGGACGCGGAAGGCTCCCAGGCGTGGGCCGAGAACGGCATCTTGAACCGTGCCCTTTCCCGTCTTCGCTCAGAATTCGGCGAGGACCTGCTGATCATGGCCGACACCTGCCTGGACGAGTTCACCGACCACGGCCACTGCGGCGTGGTGGTCACCGATGCCCACGGCAACGACGTGGTGGACAACGACGCGACGCTGCCGCTCTACGCCAAGATGGCGGTCTCGCAGGCGGAGGCCGGCGCGCACATTGTCAGCCCGTCGGGAATGATGGACGGCCAGATCGAGGTCATCCGTGAAGCCCTCGACAACGCCGGCTTCCAGGACGTGGCCATCATGGCCTATTCCGCGAAATACGCCTCGGCGTTCTTCGGCCCGTTCCGCGATGCTGTCGGCTCGTCGCTCACCGGCGACCGCCGCACCTACCAGCAGAACCCGGCGAATATCCGCGAATCCCTCCTTGAGGCGGAGCTGGACATCGCCGAAGGTGCCGACTTCGTCATGGTCAAGCCCGCTCTGCCGTACCTGGACGTGCTGTCCAAGATCACTGAAATGTCCCCGGTGCCCGTCGCGGCCTACCAGGTCTCCGGCGAGTACGCGATGATCCAGGCATCCGGCGCCAACGGCTGGACCGACCGCGACGCCACCATGATGGAGTCGCTCATGTCCATCAAACGCGCCGGCGCCGATCAGATCTTCACCTATTTCGCCCTCGACGCCGCACGCATTCTCGCGGCTGAGGCCGGGAAAGACGGGCAGCGATGACCGTGCCTAATCCGGGAATGTTCCCGGGGAATGTGGGGGATAGGGGCGAGCAGGGATCGTCGATAAGCGGAAAGCGTGGTGCGCACGACCCGCACACGCCCCCGGAGGCCGTGCGCTACCTGCTGTTCGCGTGGGCGGTCATGATCGGCGCCGAACTGGTGCACCAGCTGTTCGGGCTGGCCATGGCGGTGATCGACCCGTCGGCGCTGATGGAATCCGCGCGCGAGGCGAATAAGACCGTCGGCGGCGGTGAAGCTGTCGGCGACGACCAGGTCAAGCTGATCGTCTACGTCGCGATCGCGCTGATGGGGTTGTTCGCACTGGGCGTCGTGCTGGTGCTCGCGCTCGCGCTGAAAGCGGTCGCGCGGCAGAAGAAATGGTCGACGAACGCCGCCATGCTGCTGACGGTGTTCTCCTGCTATTTCCTGCTGCGCATGATCACCGTCTTCCTCGTCGTCGGCGCGAACAGCGACGGCATTCCCACCGCGGTCGTGGCGCTCGACGGCATCATCCAGATCATTGCCGGCGTCGCGGGAGTCTGCGCCCTCATCTTCGCCCGGCAGGACGACGCGAAGAAGTGGACCGCCAAGGATGATGCCAAAGGCGGGCGCGGCCACCATAATGATTCCAGTCCTGTTTAAACCCTGATTGGAAGTCACTCACGACCATGGCCGGAATGTTCCCCTCGATGATCAGCCACCCGGACGACGCCAACCGCCGTTCCACCGGGCAGGCCGGCGACGACTGGCCGCGGCCGCTGCAGATCGGCTTCTACCTGCTCTGCGCCGCCGCGGTACTGATGCTGCTCACCTCGATGCTGCTGCTCGGCCAAGGCTTCCCGGCCGGTGCAGACGAGTCGCTGCGCGGGTACTTCATGAGCAATATGCGCATCACCGCTTTCGGCAACATCATCCTGGGCGTGCTGCTCGTCTCCGCCGCTGCGTTCTTCCGGCAGGGCAGCCGCTCCGCGCGGCGCTGGGCCAGCGCATTCATCGGCCTGTCGCTCTTCCTTAACCTGGCGGCGTTCCTCACGAAGATCCTGTCGCCGTGGGCGACGATGCTCATCGTCATCCTGCTCGCCTTCGGCCTCTTCTCTACTTTCCGGCCGGACTCCAACGCGTACGTGGATAAGATGAGCCCGCGATTCTAATTCCGCAGACGACACCTCCTGCTTGCGGGGTTTCGAGGCGGAGAGTATGTACTGACGATTGACCATGGCCGAGCACGGAAAGGGGTGAGACACAATGGCAAACGAAGCAGACGATGTCCGCGACCCGGACACCAGCGGGTACCTGGGCAAGGACTCGATCCGCCAGACCGCGGAGAATGCCGAGATCGCGGCGAACACCAGCGCGATCGGCCCGGGTTCCGACGGCGACGATGAGGAGCGCAGCGCGGAAAGCTCGGAGAATGCCGAGACCTCCGGCGACGACGAACAGCAGGGCGCTGAGACTGGCGAAGACTCGGCGGACAGCGGCGGCACGGACGACGCGTCAGCTCCGGCAGACCCGGAGGAGGCGACCGGCGACTACGAGGTCGCTGAAGGGCTGGAATCCGACGACTCTTCTGAAACCAGCGCGTTGGGCCGGTGCATCGAGGACGCGCACGAAGCTGCGCGGAAGGCGGGCTTCGCCGTCGGCGGTGAGCCGGACAGCACGGACCACTCCGGGTGGGCAGCCGTCGGTGACGGCGACCTACCGGGCCGCCCGCACGTCTCCTACTCCTTCCTGCTGGAGAACCTTCCCGCCGTGCCGGACGTGAACGAGGTCGAAGCGGCCGTGGAGCAGCTCGACGGAGTGCAGTGCCGGATTGTCTACCCCAGTTCCACCGCGTGGGTGACTGCGCCGGACACGATGAGCCCGGCAGTGATCCTAGAGACCTTCGCAAAGCACGGAATCGCGGCGACGATGTCCGAGACATCCCTGCTGCGTTACGCGGCCCGCGCGCAGACCGCGGAGCACCACGCCCGCCGCAAGCCGGTGAAAGACATGCCGAGCCGCATGCGCCGGCGCCGCCGCATGGCGGCCCGCTCGATGGATAAGGCGCGCCGGGCCGGTTACGGCCAGCCCCGCCAGGAGTACAAGCACGAGGACGTTCTCTACACTGCCCGCGACCTCGTCACCCCGGCCCGCATGTGGCTGGCGCTGGTGCTCACCATCCCGGTTCTAGTGATGGCGTATTTCGAGCCCGCCCAATTCGATGGCTGGCAGTGGGTATCTCTGGCATTGGCCACTCCGGTGGTCACGTGGTGCGCGTTCCCGTTCCACCGCGCGATGCTGGGTGGCGTGCGCCGCGGCATCGCGGCACTCGACGGTGCGAGCTCGATCGCGGCGATCATCGCGTATGTGTGGTCCGCCGCGGTCATCGCATTCGCGCCGACGGGCCACCGCGGCTGGCATTCGGCCTTCTCGTGGTTCGCCTCGACGCAGGGCACAGCGGACGGCCCGGAACTCTTCCTTGACGTCGCGTGCGGGATCACGACGCTGCTGCTCATCGGCAGGCGGTATTCGATCCGCGCGCGCACACTGCTTATCGACGAGCTCGCCGACGCCTCCGTCGACCCCCACACCGAGTACATCCGGATCAGTAAGAAGCGCGGCGGCGCCGACTGCGCCGAGGAGAAGATTCCTGTCGCGGAGATCAACCGCGGCGACGACATCGTCGTGCATGCCGGCGAGACGATCCCGGTGGACGGCAAGATCATGGGCGGCCGCGCCCTGCTACGGCCGGGGCTGATCGACGTGCACGAACCGGTCGACGTGAAGGTCGGCTCGGTGGTGTACGCCGGCTCCGTGATCCGCGAAGGCGAGATCAAGGTCCGCGCGCAGCGCACCGGCCACGCCACAAGGTGGCAGGCGGTGCACCACTGGCTGACCGACGTGGAGCGGCGCCAGCGCTACGCCTCCGTGCAGTACGCCCGCGCTGCGGCGCTGCTGCTGCCGGTGGCGATGACGGTGGCGTTCTTCAGCTTCATCTTGTGGGGCCTGATCGCCAGAGACTATAACGCCGCCCTGCGCACAGCATTGACGGTGTTGTCGGGCGTGGCCCCGCCGGCGCTGGCTCTGTCGCCGGCGTTGGCTCTGCGTTTGGGCGTCGAGTCCGCCGTGCGCAACGGGATTCTCGTTCGTGAAGGCGAGGTCTTGCGGCAGCTGGAGGACGTCGACACGGTCGTGTTCAACCGCGTGGGCACGCTCGCGGAACCGAAGATGTTCATCGAGTCCGTCACCGCCCTGGAAGGGGAGAGCGAGGAAATGGTGCTGCGCATCGCCGGTGCGCTGTCCATGGAATCGGCTCACCCGGCCTCCCGCGCGCTGGTGCACGGGGCGCGTGAGGCGCGCTCCCAGTCCGACGACGACCCGCATGTGCCAGCACGCTACGAGCTGGTCAGTATGGACCAGGAGCCCAGCGGCGATATTACCGGCAGGATCGCGTTGACGTACGTCGACGAGGAGGGCCACGAGACGGTCACCCAGGTGGATGCCCGCCTGTGGCGCCCGGTGAACCTGTCCAACCTCCGCGGCGCTCTGGCTGTGGCCGCCACCTCCGGCGGCACCCCGGTAGTGGTGAATTGGAAGGGCAAGAACCGTGGAGTGGTCACCCTGTTCGACCCTTTCAAGGACGACGCCGACGAGGCTGTCATGGCCCTGGAGTCGCGTGGCCTGGAAACCGTGATGCTCACCCGCGACACCTATCCCGTCGCGCGCCGCTACGCCGACTACCTGGGTATTTCTAATGTGTTGGCGGGCATCATGCACGACCGCAAGCCGGGCGCGATCCGCAACCTCCGCGCCGTCGGCGCGCGCGTCGCCGCAGTCGGCGACAACACCGTCACCGACGCGCTGCGCGCGGCCAACGTCAGCATGATGTACGCCACCGCCGACGACATCGAGACGGGCCAGCAGCGCCGCCGCAGGCTGTCGGCGGTACTGCTCCGCAACGACGTCATGGCGGTGCCGCAGCTGATCGTGCACGCGCAGCGCGTCGGCGCGATCATCGACCGCAACCAGATCCTGGCGTGGGGTTACAACATCGCGGTGCTCGTCGCAGCGGTGGCCGGCGTGATCCCGCCGATCGTGGCGACGGTGCTGATGCTCGGCGCCTCGTTGCTCATCGAGGTGTTGTCGATGCGCGCCCGCCGCTTCCCCCGGATCGACCGGTTGTGACACCCACGGCTCCCATGGGCCACAATGGACTGCATGACCCGACGTGAGCTGAATCAAGCCCCCATTGTGGAGGCCGCTTACGGCCGCACGCCGTCCCGCACCCCGGTGTGGTTCATGCGCCAGGCCGGCCGTTCCCTGCCGGAGTACCGCGAAGTCCGCGAAGGCATCGCGATGCTCGACTCCTGCTTCATGCCGGAGCTGCTGGCAGAGATCACGCTGCAGCCGGTGCGCCGCCACGATGTGGACGCCGCGATCTTGTTCTCCGATATCGTCGTGCCACTCAAGGCCGCCGGCGTGGACGTGGAGATCGTGCCCGGCCGCGGCCCGGTACTGGACACACCCATCCGCACCAAGGAGGACGTGGCCAACCTGCCGATCCTGGACCACGAGGTTGATGAGGTCGCCGAAGGCATCAGCCACATCCTGGATGAGCTGAACGACACCCAGGCGCTCATCGGCTTCGTCGGCGCGCCGTTCACACTGGCCAGCTACCTCGTCGAAGGTGGGCCGAGCAAGAACCACGAGAAGACCAAGGCCATGATGCACGGCGACCCGGACACGTGGCACGAGCTGATGCGCCGCCTGGTGCCCACCATCACTGCTTTCCTGCGCACGCAGGTCACCGCGGGCATCGACGCGATGCAGCTGTTCGATTCCTGGGCGGGCTTTCTCACCGAGGCCGACTACCGCCGCCACGTGCTGCCGTATTCCGCGGAGATCCTGGAAACGGTCGCGGGCGAGATCCCGCGCATCCACTTCGGCGTTGCCACGGGCGAGCTGCTCGGCGCTATGTCGGAGGCGGGCAGCGAGGTCATGGGCGTCGACTGGCGCGTTCCGCTCGACCGCGCCGCGGAGCGTTTCGCGTCCCCGCGCGTGCTGCAGGGCAACCTCGATCCGGCGATGCTCTTCGCCGGCGAAGGCGTCGTGCGCGAGGAGGTCGCGCGCATCAAGGCTGAAGCCGCCCGCGCCATCGAGGCAGGCACTGCCACGGGGCACATCTTCAATCTCGGCCACGGCGTGCTGCCTACCACCGACGCCGAGGCGATCACCGAGGCTGTGCGCCTCATTCACGAGGAGAGCTAATGAACATCGCCATTATCGGCGCAGGACTTGCCGGGCTCACCGCAGCGTACGAGCTGAACAAGCTCAGCCCGGAGGACAGCAAACCGAAAATCGACGTCTACGAGGCCACCGACCGCATCGGCGGCAAGCTCCACACCGTCGCCTTCGAGGGCGGACCGACGGACATGGGCGCCGAGGCATTCATGGCCCGCCGGAAGGACGCGGTGGACTTCTTCACCGAACTCGGCCTGGAAGACTCGCTCGTTGAGCCGTCCGGCCTGCGCTCACTCGTGTGGGTCGACGGCGAGGCGCGCCAGCTGCCCACCGGCGGCATCATGGGAATCCCGGGTCGCTCAGACAGCGTCGCGCACCTCGTCTCCCACAAAACAGCGCAGCTTATCGACGAAGAATCCTCCCGCCCCGGCTTCGCCTGGCCTAAGGAAGGCGACCTGAATGTCGGCGCGCTGGTGCGCGAGCGCTATGCCGACGACGTGGTGGACAATGTCGTGTCCGCGCTGTTGGGCGGGGTGTATTCCTGCACCGCCGACGACCTCGGCGTGCGCGCGACGATCCCGCAGCTGGCCGCCGAATTCGACCGCCTCGCCGCAGAGTCCCCGGACCGCACCATTCACCTGTCCACCGCCGTGCGCAACCTCGAGGAGCAGCAAGCTAAGAAGCGCAAGGAGCTGCCCACCGGCCACGGCGCTGTCTTCAACGCCTTCCGCGACGGCTATCAGGAAGTCTACGAAACCCTGGCGGAGAAATCCGGAGCGGATATCTACATCGACGCCTTCGTTTCCGCCATCGAGCGCGTCGACGCGAAAGGCTCCCAGAATTCCCCGGACAGCACCGGCTTCCGCCTCAAAGGTGGCCAGGACACGGTCTACGACCACGTGATTCTCGCCGTCCCCGCGCCGACGGCGGCGCTGCTGCTCAAGCAGGTCGCGCCGGAGGCCTCCGCGACGCTGTCGACGGTGAAGCTGGCCAACTCCGTCGTGGTGGGCATGCGCTTCGCCACCGACAAGGGTCTGCCGGAGAACTCCGGCGTGCTCGTCGCCACCGGTGCCGACGACGTGAAAACCAAGGCGTTCACCTTCTCCTCCCGCAAGTGGCCGCACCTGGCGCAGCGCGGCGGCGCGCTCGTCCGCGCGAGCTTCGGCCGCTTCGGCGACGACATCGCCATCCGCGCCGACGAGGACGACCTCGTCGACTGGGCGCTCGACGACCTGCAGACCATCACCGGTTTCGATGGCCGCGAAGCAGGACTCGAGGAGATCTACGTCCAGCGCTGGTTCGGCGGTCTCCCGCGCTACGACGAGGGGCATGTGGCCACGGTGGCGGACGTCGATAAGCAGCTTGAAGCTGTCGACGGAATCTCCGCGACCGGCGCTTGGGCCGGTGGCGTCGGCTTGCCTGCCGTGATCGCGCACGCGCGTACGACCGCGCAGAAGCTGGCGCGCTGACAATCCGGGCAGCCGACGCGGTAGGTTAAGAAACCATGTCGTCGAGCACCCACCAAGAACCCCAGCCGACGCCGGAGCACGAACCACCGGCAGACCAGATCGCCGAAGAGACCACCGCTAGCGAGCCCTCCGCCACCGAAGCGGAGCGCGAATGGTGGGAAGAACCCGGCATGCCGTGGAATTCCAAGCCCACCAAAGAGGACTACTGGTGCCTGGCGTGGTTCGGCTTCGTCGGCATTTTCGGCCTGGCGCTGATCCCGCTGCGTGCGTGGCTGCTGGGTCTCGACCCGCCGATTCTGCTGGCGTTGACCGGCTCGCGCATCGGCGCAGCCTCCACCGGTGCTCTCGCGGCGGTCGGGGAAGCCTCCGGCTGGATCTGGTATGTGCTCATCGGCTCGCTCGTGGCCATCAAATTCGACTGGGTCTACTGGTGGGCCGGCAAGCTCTGGGGCCGCGGCATGCTCGACGTGCAGGCGGAGAACTCCCCGCGCATGGGCAAGAACATCGACCGGGTCGAAGGCTGGTTCCACAAACTCGGCTGGCTGGCCATCTTTCTCGCCTACCTGCCGATTCCGCTGCCGATCAAATTCGTCGTGCTCGTCCTCACCGGCGCGACGGGCATGTCGTGGCAGAAGATGCTCGTCCTCGATTTCCTGGCCAAGACCGCTTGGACGCTGCTGTATTTCTGGCTCGGCTGGATGATCGGCGAGCCCGTCGTCTTCGTACTCGAGCAGTACGCGAAGGTGGCCAACTGGATCGCGATCGGCCTGCTCGTCGTGGTGTTCATCGGCATCTTCCGCCGCCAGTCGAAGAACGCGCCGACGGTGTAGGCGGGCGCCGCGTCAGCCGCGCTGCCGGCTGGAGTTGCACCGTGCCGGTTACCGCATGAACCGAACAGGATGAACCGAACTGCATGGACTCAACCGCATGAATCGAGTGCGCGGCGGGTTTTCGCGAAATGACGGCGCACGTCACCTCGTTCATGCAGGAATATCCATGCGGTTCAATTCATGCAGGTCCTCCCGACGGCTTGAACCGCCCGCCCGGGAGCCCGAACCGTCCTCCCGGCGGCGTAGGCGGTTCACGTCAGCCGCGCTACCGGCTCGCGGCGGTGGGGGAGGTGCCGGCGCGCTCGAGCACCTCGTCGTGGAGGTAGACGCGGATGAGGTTCAGGACGTCTTTGTCCTTGGCGCCGGCGATCGCGTCCGCAATGTTCGTCACCGAGTCATCGGGGGACATGTTCAATTCGGCGGCGATGCGGCGGTCGAGGGAACGCTCGGTGAGCGTCGGCTGGTGGGCGCGTGAGGTGCTCACCCAGTAGACGGTCATGGACAACACCGAGGCAGCCACAGACGAGATGAGCATGCCGACCCACGCCTTCACCTCGAAGTGCGCGAAAACCAGTGTCATCGCGCCGGCGAGCAGCGACGGAAAGACGTGCATTTTTTGCGACGTGAACAGAGCGGGGACCTTGCCCAGCACCACGTCGCGGACGAGCGCGCCGCCGGTGGAGGTGATCACCGCGAGAAGGAGCGCGGAGATCCACGGCAGATCGTTGACGATCGCGTGGGTCGCGCCCACCACCGACCACACACCGACGGTGACAACGTCGAGGTAGAAGCGCACGCGGTCCCACAGGGCGCCTTCGATCTCGATGAAGAAGGCGATCGCGGCGCCTGTCACCGCGATGATGAGGTACCAGGGGGTCTGCAAAGCCGCCGCCGGGCCGATGCTGAGCAGGCAGTCGCGGATGAGCCCGCCGGCGAGGGAAGAGATAAGGGCGATGAAGCCGAAACCGACCACATCGAAGTTCATGCGTTTAGCAACAGTCCCGCCGACCATCGCGGCCAGCAGGACACCGGTGTATTCGAGGATGTAATAAAAAGTGCCGAAGTCGTTCACCCCGGCGATCCTAGAAGAACACCAGGGGAGTTAGCTACAGATGCAGCTGGACCTTTCTGGCACCGTCCTGCGCACTCGTGGCGTAGATCGTGGGCACAGGGAAACCGCCGGAACGCGTGGCATCCTCGACGGCAGCGGCGATGGAGTCGGCACGGTCGGTAGGGCAAAGGGCGACGGTCGAACCGCCGAAGCCACCGCCGGTGATACGGGCTCCGAGAGCGCCGGCGGCACGTGCCGCACGGACCGCCGCTTCGAGTGCATCGGGAACAATCTCGTAGTCGTCGCGCAGGGAGGCGTGGCTAGCGTTCATCAACTCGCCGAACCGAACGATATCGCTGGCCTTGAGCGCCTCGACGGCCTCGATGGTGCGGGCGGTCTCCGAATGGACGTGGCGTACGCGGCGGCGCACCACCTCGGGGTCGTTGCCTAGCGCGTCACCGGGGTTCTCCGTGGCCCAGGCGACAGCCCGGTCCACTACGTCGTCCTCGCGGAAGGTGCAGGAGAGGGCGGCAGCGGCGGCGTCGATAAGCCCGCGCCGGGAGCTGTAGTCGCCGGTGGCGTGGGAGTGCTCGACGCGGCTGTCCACGACGAGGAGCTCGTAGCCCTCGAGGGCGCACGGCACCTGCTCGTGGGTGTTGTGGAGGAAGTTGAGGGCGAGCGCGTAGCCTTCGCGGCCACGAACAACGGCGTTCTGGTCGAGCCCGCCGGTGTTCGCGCCGACGTAGAAATTCTCCGCGCGCATCGTTGCGGCGATGAGGTCCTCGTCGCTGGTGCTGAGCCCGTACAGGTCCCGTGCGGCCACACCTACCGCGCACTCGAGAGCGGCGGAACTAGACAGGCCCGAGCCGAGCGGCACGTCGGAGACCACGGTGACATCCATCCCGCCTGCACCCAGCGCGTGGACTGTTCCGGCGATGTACCCGCGCCAGTCAGGCAGGATCCCAGGCTGAGCGGTGGGGGACTTGACGGCAGCGTCGAGCTCGGCGAGGGTGACTGATGCGTCGAGCAGATCACCGTTCGGCGCCTGGGACAGCATGCGCAGCACTCCGTCGTCGCGCTTGCGGGCTGCGACCGCGGTGGCCATTGTCGTGGCGAACGGAAGGCAGACGCCGAAGGCGTAGTCGACGTGGTCGCCGATCAGGTTCACGCGCCCCGGTGCCAGCCAGGTTCCGGTGGGTGCAGCGGTGTCGGTGTCGGAGCCTGTCTTCTCCTCGAGGAATGCGCGGGCCGCTTCGGCGAGTTCTTCGGGGGAGCGGGTGGTAGAGACGATCATGCGTAGTGCTCCTTGATTGTGGCTGCGATGGTCTCCGGGGTTGTGTCGTTGATCCAGGCACCCATGCCGGATTCACTGCCGGCAAGGAATTTCATCCGGTTCGGCGACCGCATCAGGGAGAACAACTGGAGGTGGAAGCGGCCGTCGGCGGGCGTGTCGACCGGGGCCTGGTTCCACGCCGCGATATACGGCGTGCGGTCGACACCCTCGAAGAAGTGGTCGACGGCGGCGAAGAGCTTGTGGCAGATCCGTGCCAGATCGTCTTTCTCTTTCTCGGTCAGCGCGGCGAAGTCCGGCACGGCGCGCTTGGCCATCACCATGACTTCCAGAGGCCATTTCGCGGCCGCGGGGGTGAACACGCAGAAATGCTCGGAGTCCTCAATGACGCGGGTTGCGGCGCGCTGCTCGGCGCCGATGATGTCGTCGAAAAGCTCGGTGCCGTGCGCTTCACGGTGCTCGCCCGCGCGCTGGGCAATCGCCGCGGTGCGCGGGGGAACGAACGGGTACGAGTAGATCTGCCCGTGCGGGTGGTGCAGCGTGACGCCGATTTCTTCGCCGCGGTTCTCAAAGGGGAAGACTGCTTTCACCTCGTCGATGGCGGAGAATTCTGCGGTGCGGTGGGCCCAGACGTCGATAAGCGCGCGTTTGCGCTCGAGCGGAAGGTCCTTGAAGGAACCGTCCGCGTCCGGTGTGAAGCAGACGACCTCGCAGCGGGCCAGCGCGGGGGCGCGTTCGAAGAGGTCTTCACCGTCGACGCGCGGATCGTAATCCACCGCGACCGACTGGTGCATGCTGAGCGACGGGAACCGGTTCTCAAACACCACCACCTGGTAGTTCGCCTCCGGGATTTCGCTCGGCTTCTGACCCGGGAGCGTCGGCGCTAACGGGTCCTCGTTCGCCGGCGGCAGGAAGGTGCGGTTCTGCCGGTGGGCGGCGTAGATCGCCCACTCGCCGGTCAGCGGGTCGCGGCGCATCCACGAGTCGGTCTCTACCCTGGGCAGGCCGCGCTCATCCGGGGCTGTGCGGTCGGGGGTGCCCGGCTGGTCGAAATAAATGAGCTCGCGACCGTCGGACAGGGTCGTGCGGGTGATTTTGAGATTCGTCATTTAGTCAGCGGCTTCCAAAGTCTCGGGGTTGAAGACGATCGGGCGCAGCCGTGCCCAGGCGAAGAAGATCGCCGCGGACACGCCCAGGGCGATGCCCACCCACAGGTTATCGGCGGAATCCTTCGGCGCGCCGGTATCGAGGTTGACGCCCGGGTCAAGGGCGAAGGAGCAAATGATCAGAACCAGGCCGTAAAGCGGGGTAAGACTCTCTTTCTAGTTTTCGTGTGCGATGGCCCGAACCGACCAGCCCACCGTGAGGCGGCCGCCGGGGTCGAGCACGGTCAGGTCCTCGCCGGTGGCGAGGGCATTCGGGGGTGCGGTCATCGGTTCGACGGCCACGTGGCGTTCCGGGGAGGTGAAGATCTGGGTCCACGGCATATTCGCCGTGGCGGCCAGTTCTACGCCGATCCCGGACTTGTCCACCAGCTGCGCGACACGGGGTCTGTTGGCGACAGGGTCGAAGCCGGCGTCGTCAAGCCAGGTGCCGCACATGCGGATGGGGCTATTTGGCCAAGGCTCGCGGGCCCCGGCGGGGATGTTGCGCTCATCCAGCGGCTGGCGCTCGGCGATCATGTGGTGCAAGGTGCACTCGTCGGAGTGCGCCCCTTGGGCTTCCAGGTACGTGTGTACGCCGAGAGCGCACGGAGCCGGTTCCTCGGCGAGGTTCACCGCAGTCATCGATGCTTCGAGACCGGAATCGGTGAGCGCGTAGTGCACGGTGAGCTCGATCGGCCACGGCCAGCCGGGCTCGGGGCCGAGCGCTGTGCGCAATCTCACCTCGTTCTGGTCGCTTTCGAGGGCACTGTCGCCCCGCGGTTCGAGAATCTCGAAGACGCGTCGCAGTGTGAAGCCGTGGATGGCGTGGCCCAGCTTTGGTTCCGTCACCGCGAGATTGTGCCGTTCGCCGCTGAAGGTGAATGACGCATCGGCCACGCGGTTCGGCCACGGCGCGAGTACGACATTTGCCGCTTGCGGCGGGTGCGTGCCCTGCGGGAAGCTGCGGAGAAGCGGACGACAGTTCACCGTGAGCTCGCGGACAGCCGCGCCCGATGCAGAGACAGTTGCCCGCACAGGGCCGCGGCGCAGCGTGACTTCGGGGACCGAATGGCCGACATCCATACCTCGAATTATCAGCCCGGTCACCCCCGAACCGGAAATCGCACGCCCGTTTGTGGGTGTAGTCCATCGACATCCGGGGTGCGCCGCACGCATGCGGCTCTGTCCTAGAATTGAGGACATGACTTCTTACGATTCGAACCAGCCATCCTCCGCAACGTCGCAGAACACCGCCCGCTCGGCCGAGCTGTTCGAGCGCGCGAAGGCCGTCACGCCCGGCGGCGTGAATTCGCCGGTGCGCGGCTTCGGTTCCGTGGGCGGGCAGGCGCGCTTCATTAGGGAAGCGCATGGCTCGACGCTTATCGACGTCGACGGCAATTCCTATGTCGACCTCGTCGGCTCCTGGGGCCCGATGATCCACGGCAACACCCACCCCCAGATCGTGGAGGCGGTGAAGAAGGCTCTGAAGGACGGCCTGTCGTTCGGCACCCCGACAGAGGCGGAGGTGCGCCTTGCGGAGCTGATCGTGGACCGCACCAGCGTGGAGCAGGTGCGCATGGTCAACTCCGGCACGGAGGCCACGATGAGCGCGGTGCGCCTGGCCCGCGGCTACACGGGCCGGCCGAAGATTCTGAAGTTCGAGGGCTGCTACCACGGCCACGTCGACTCCCTGCTGGCGTCCGCCGGTTCGGGCATGGCCACCTTCGCGCTGCCCGATACCCCAGGTGTGACTGGCGCGCAGGCCGGCGACACGATCGTCGTGCCCTACAACGACCTCGACGCCGTGCGCGAGGCATTCGCGGCGCACCCGGGCGAGATCGCGGCCATCATCACCGAGGCGGCGGCCGGCAATATGGGCACTGTCGCCCCGATTGAGGGCTTCAACCAGGCGCTCAAGGACATCGCGCACGCCGACGGCGCGCTGCTGATCATCGACGAGGTCATGACCGGCTTCCGCACCTCTTACCGCGGCTGGTTCGGCGTCGATGGGGTAGCGGGTGACCTGACCACCTTCGGCAAGGTCGTCTCCGGCGGCCTCCCGGCGGCGGCATTCGGCGGCCGCAAGGAGATCATGGAGAAGCTCGCCCCGGCCGGCCCCGTCTATCAGGCCGGCACGCTGTCGGGTAACCCGGTGGCGATGGCGGCGGGGGAGGCGTCGCTAAGCCTTGCCTCTGAAGAGATCTACCCGCAGCTTGGCGCTAACGCCGACCGCTTGGCCGCGTTGCTGCACGATGCGCTCGACCGCGCGGGCGTGGCGCACAACATCCAGCGCGCGGCCACGATGCTCTCCGTGCGTTTCGCCGAAGGTCAGGGCAATAATTTCTCCGACATGAAGGCGGCGGACACGTTCCGGTACGCGCCGTTCTTCCACGCGCTTCTCGACGAAGGTGTCTACCCCGCCCCCAGCGCCTTCGAGACCTGGTTTGCGTCCACGGCCTTGACCGATGCAGACTTTGAGAAGATTGAAAAGGCGCTGCAACCCGCAGCAGCCGCGGCTGCCGAGGCCACCCCGGACGCGTAAGAACCCTGGCGAGAGGAGCTCATCCATGGCGGAAACCGTCGTGCACCTCGTGCGCCACGGGGAAGTCCACAACCCGGGCAAGATTCTGTACGGCCGGTTGCCGGGCTTCCATCTGAGCTCCCGCGGGCGCTCAATGGCGGCGCGCACCGCGACGACCTTCAGGGGCCGCGACGTGACCTACCTGGCGGCGTCCCCGATGGAACGCGTGCAGGAAACCGCAGCCCCGATCGCCGAAGTCACTGGCCTGGACATCCAGATCGACCCCGACCTGATCGAGGCCGGCAACACCTTCGAGGGACTGCGCACCAAGGGGTTCCCAAACCAGTTGCTGAACCCGATCCGCTGGCGCCACATGACCAACCCGTTGCAGCCGAGCTGGGGCGAGCCGTACTCGGCGATCCTCGAGCGGATGCAGCGGGCTGTCGCCGCGGCCCGCACGCAAGCCGAAGGCCACGAGGCGGTCTTGGTGTCCCACCAGCTGTCCATCGTGATGGTGCAGCGCTGGGCCGCCGGCAAGCCCCTGGCGCACGTGTCGCGGACATGCAATCTGGCCAGCGTCACCTCGCTGACCTTCAACGGCGACACGTTGACCGGCTGGACCTACGACGAACCAGCGAGGGATATCTGATGCGTTCGACAAGATACAAGGCATTTTCTGTACTCGCGGCGGGAGCGTTGGCGCTATCGACGCTTGCTGCCTGCGCGACCCCGAATTCGAGCGAGACCTACTCGTTCCACTCGCCCGGCGGGCAGGTGGAGATCTTCTACGACGAGGACGAGCGCGCCCCGCTGGAGGATTTCTCCGGTGAATCGCTGATGGAGCCCGGCAAAGAAATCTCCCTGTCGGACTTCGAAGGTCAGATCGTCGTGCTCAACGCCTGGGGCCAGTGGTGCGCCCCGTGCCGCGCGGAGGTCGACGACTTGGAAGAGGTGCATCAGCATCTCGCGGCGCCTGCTGACGGTGGCGAGCCGACCGGGACCGTGCTGGGCATCAATGTGCGCGACTACCAGCCGGAGATCGCCCGCGACTTCGTCACCGACAACGGCGTGACCTACCCGTCGATCTACGACCCGCCGTTCCGCACCGCCGGTGCGCTGGGCGGCATTCCCACCTCGGTGATCCCCACGACCGTGATCCTGGACAAGCAGCACCGCCCGGCGGCGGTGTTCCTGCGCGAGATCTCCGCCGATGACATCATCCCGGTCACCGACCGCCTGGCGGCTGAGAAAGAGGCGTAGATGGGACAGACATTCGCTGATCTCGCCGCCTCCGGCCCGCTGCTGCTGGGAATTCTCGCGGCGGCGCTCGCTGGGCTGGTGTCCTTTGCATCGCCGTGCGTGATCCCGCTGGTGCCCGGCTACATGTCGTATCTCACCGGTATCGTCGGCGGGGAGGTGACACTGGACCGCGGCGAGCTGGCTGTGGGGCGGAAGCGCAAATGGGCAGTAGTCGGCGCTGCCAGCCTGTTCATTCTTGGCTTCACCGTGGTCTTTCTTTTGGCCACTGTGACAGTTTTCGGCGCGATCAGTCTGATCGCACTCAATACTGAAACACTCATGCGCATCGGCGGTGTGATCACCATCCTCATGGGCCTGGTGTTCATGGGCAGTGTGCCCATGCTGCAGCGTGATACCCGCATGCAGCCGAAGCGGTGGGCGACCTGGCTCGGCGCGCCGCTGCTCGGCGGGGTGTTCGCGCTGGGCTGGACACCGTGCCTTGGCCCCACGCTCGCTGCGGTGATCTCTGTCTCGGTGGGCACCGATGGGTTCACCGCAGTCCGCGGAGTCAGCCTCGTCATCGCGTACTGCCTTGGCCTGGGCATCCCATTCTTGCTCATGGCGCTGGGCTCAGCGCATGCGGTGGAGGCAATCGGTTTCTTACGCAAGCACTCGCGTACCATCCAGATCATCGGCGGAGTAGCCATGATCATCGTCGGTGTGCTGCTGCTCACCGGTGCATGGAACGTATTTATCAACTGGACCCGCCAATGGGTGGTCGGCTACGGGGCCACCTTGCTATAGCGGCCTGTGATCTAAGGCCGTGGACGAAACGATTCGGAAGCGACACATGCAATTCACCGCGATGACTTGGGCAAAGAAGCTCTGGCACTGGCTGACCAGCATGCGCACAGCGCTGGTTTTGCTGTTCCTGCTCGCCCTGATCGCCGTGCCTGGCGCTTTGCTCCCTCAGCGTGAAATCAGCGAAAGCCAGGTCAACGAGTACTTAGACGCCAATCCAGTCATGGGCAAGATCTACGACAAGCTCATGCTTTTCGACGTCTTCTCGTCCCCCATCTTCGTCGCCCTGCTCACTCTGCTGATCATCTCCCTGATCGGCTGCATCATTCCGCGCTCGATCGACCACTACAAGGCCTATAACGCGAAGCCGACCCGCGCGCCGAAATACCTGCACCGCATGCCGCACCACGCCGCCGGCGAGGTGGACATGTCTATCGACGAGGCCACCGCGCGCGCCGAGCGCACCCTGCGCAAGTGGCGCGTCGCCCGCTACGAGCCCGCCGACGACCGCGCCGGGGCACTCTCCCTGTCCGCCGAGCGCGGTTACGCCCGTGAGCTGGCGAACCTGATCTTCCACATCGCCATCGTGGCCCTCATCGCGATCTTCGCCTACGGCCGCATGGTCTTCTACGAAGGCCAGATCATCGTGGTGACCAACTCTGAATCCGAGTACGCGGTGCCCGTGGAGCAGTCGCGCGAATTCTGCAATACGTCGCCCGCCAACTTTGACACCTTCCGCGCTGGACCGCTTTTCGACGGCACCGGCCTTACCCCTTTCTGCTTCATCTCCCACGACTTCACCGCGGAATACCTGCAAAACGGGCAGGCCGATTCCTTCGGTTCGCGCATCTCGTATGCCGTGGGCGAGGACATGGCCACCGACCCGGAGACCTGGGAGGACTACACGCTGCAGGTCAACCACCCGCTGCGCATCGGCGGTGACCGCGTGTACCTGCAGGGCCACGGCTTCGCCCCGCAGATCACCGTCACCTGGCCCGACGGGGAAACCCGCACCCAGATGGTGCAGTACCGCCCGACGGACCTGACCTTCTTCCTGTCCAACGGTGTGATGCGTTTCGACCCGCCAGCCGGCATGTACCCCGATCTGGGCGAGCGCCGCCAGCACCAGCTGGCCATCGAGGGCGTGTTCGCCCCGACTGCCGAGTGGACCGGCCCGAATAACGACATGCTGCAGTCCGCGTTCCCGTCTATGGACGACCCGGCTGTCTCCCTCGATATCTACGCCGGCGACGCCGGACTGGACACCGGCCGTCCGCAGAATTTGTTCACCCTCGACCAGACGCTCATCGCCAACGGCCAGCTCGAACGCGCCGACCGCATCCAGCTCGCCGCCGGCGAGGAAGCGCAGGTGCCCACCGGCGAGAAGACCCCGGACGGCGAAGACGAAGTGGTCACCGTCCGCTTCGACGGTGCCGCCGAATACGCCAACTACCAGATCTCCCGCGACCCGACACAGTTCTGGGCCCTGGTGGCCACCACGGTCATGCTCGGCTCCCTTGTCGGCTCGCTGCTGATCAAGCGCCGCCGCATCTGGGTCCGTTTCGTGCCCGTCACTGAAGCGGCAAGCGGCGCAGCCAACGGCGAAGTAAACCACGCAGAAAAGGTCCGCGTCGAGATCGCCGGCCTCGCCCGCACCGACCGCGCCGGCTGGGGCGGCGAATTCGACGATGTCGTCGAGGAGATCCTCCGCGGCCCCGCCGACAACGGTGTCGCTGAAGGTTCCGACGGCGCTGAATACGTCGACGACGAAGACGGGGAGGAGTGGCACTGACCACTCAGCGACGACCGGATCCCCGGTGGCTGCAGCCCGCGTGACCAGCGCAGTTTTCCACCCCCGTTAGAGCTCGCCGTGCCGGAGTTCCTTGGCCGTTTTCACGACGTGGAGTAGCGTAATTTTCATGAACGTCAATACCTCCCTGGCCCAAGTGTCGGACCTGTCGCTGCGGACCGCGTTCGCTGTCTACATCGTGGCTCTGGTTCTCGCCTGCATCCACTACATGCGCTCGCAGGCGGTCATCGACCTGCGCCGCGAGCAGAAGGCCGAGGCGAAGGCAGAGGCCAAGGACCGCGAGCTCATCGCGGTGGGCGGCGGGGGAGCGGAGGCGCTCGGTGGCGTCGATAAGTCTGCTGCGAATGCCGGCGACCTGGAAGCCGCGCGCGAACGTTCGCGGAAGATGGCGGGCGCCGCGCAGGGCCTGATCTGGGTGGCCATCGCATTCCACGTGGTGGCGACTGTGACGCGCGGGCTGGCTGTGCACCGTTTCCCGTTCGGCAACATGTACGAGTACGTGCTCACCTTCACCGCGGTCGCGATGGTCGTGGCGGCCGTGATCATCCAGAAGAAGCGCTGGCACACGACGTGGCCGTGGCTGCTCGCGCCGGTGATCGTGCTGATCTTCCTCGATGCGACGGTGCTGTATGCGGAGGCCGCTCCGCTGGTGCCCGCGCTGCAGTCGTTCTGGTACCCGTTCCACGTGTCCACCGTGTCCATCGGCGCGTCGCTGGGCCTGATCTCCGGCATGTTCTCCACGCTGTACCTGCTGCGCATCTGGCAGCCGCGCGGCGAGGAGAAAGGCTTCTTCGGCGCTATTGCGAAGCCTCTGCCGACGGCGAAGAAACTCGACTCCTACGCGTACAAGACCGCGATTGTCACCCTGCCCGTCTTCGGCATCGGCATCATGCTCGGCGCGATCTGGGGCGAAGTGGCCTGGGGCCGCTTCTGGGGCTGGGACCCCAAGGAGACCGTCGCGCTGATCACCTGGATCCTCTACGCCGCGTACCTGCACGCGCGCGCGACCGCGGGCTGGAAGAACTCCAAGGCCGCCTGGATCAACGTCGCCGCCTTCGCCAGCGGCGTGTTCAACCTGTTCTTCATCAACCTCGTGGCATCCGGCCTGCACTCTTACGCGGGGCTGAACTAATTCCCAGGGCATTCCACGGTGCCTTTAGGGCACTGGACTACATCGGTGTGTTGTAGTAACAAATATTCACACCATCGCTCAGTGAGAAGGAGATCGTAGGTGCCTTCACCCCGCAAGAAGCTCGGCAAGCCGGCGAGCGACATCCCCGTGCTGCTCAGGCTCGGCGAGGCTCTCGCGCAGCGCCGCCGCGAAGCTGGCCGCCTCCAGCAGGAAGTCGCCTCCGCCGCCGGTGTGTCCCGCTCCACCCTGCACACTATCGAGCACGGTGGTGCCGGCGTGCGCTGGGAGAAAGTCGCGGCCGTCGCCGCCGCGCTCGGCCTTTCCATCGAGTGGGTGGAGACTACCCCGCAAAGGGCCGAGTAGCTAGCTCTCCGGGTCCGCCGGACCGCTCTCGCCGCCTGTTGCTCCGCCTGGTTCGTCCGGGCGGTTTCCGCGTTCACGGCGCTGGCGGCGCTCTTCCTCCTCGCGCGCCTTACGCTCAGCCTCTTCCTTCGCGCGGCGTTCTTTGAAGCGGTTCTTCTCGATATTCCAGAGGAATTCTTCGTCATCGTCCGGCCCCTTGATAGCGGGGGTCTGCTGCTGCTTATTCGGACGGAGCGAGCCATAGCGTTCGCTGCTTCCCGGCCCGAATGCCCGCCACAGCAGCCAGGCGGCGACGATGACCAGAATAATGAGGAGTACGCGTCCCATACCTTCACGATACTGGTTCGCTCAATCCCGCCTGGCCCGGGTACGCTGAACAACCGTGACGGACCGAGCAACAACGACAACCAGCAGCGACACCGGCGCGCCCGCCCTCGACGCCGACGTGCGCAAACGCGCGAACCGTGCCGCGCTGACCTACGGCGCGCTGCGACTTCTTCTTTTCATCGTCCTCACGGTGGTCATTCAAACAATCGCCGTGCTTATCGACGCACCCATCCCCCTCGTCATGTCCGCCCTGCTTGCCCTCATCGTGGCTTTCCCGCTGTCCATGCTGATCTTCTCCAAACAGCGCGTCGCGGCCACCGAGGCCATGGCCACCTGGAACGAGCAGCGCCGCGCCCGCAAACAGTGGGTCAACGACGAGCTGGCGGACCGCTAAAGAATCTTTTCCCATCTAGTCCGCGCGCAGCCGCGGGCTAGATTCCTTTGCCGAATAGCAGCGCGATGGCGATCATCGCGGGCAGGGAGGCGAATGTGGTGATGAAGACAGTGTCGCGCGCGACAGTCTCGCCCACGCGGTAATTAGCGGTGTAGTTGAACACGTTCTGCGCCGTCGGCAGCGCGGACAGGATCACAGCCGCGTAGAGTGCCGTGCCGTCGAGGCCGGCCAGCAGGCCCAGCAGCCACGCCGCCGCCGGCATGAAGACGAGTTTGAGTGCGGATGCAGTGATCGTGGCTGGGCGGTCCGGCCCCTCGGCGAGAACGCTCCCGCCGCGCAAGCTCGCGCCGAAGCTCATCAGGATCATCGGGATGGATGCGCCGCCGAGAATCTCCAGCGGCTCCATCACCGGCGCGGGCACCGTCCAGCCCGCCGCGGAGACCACCAAGCCCAGCAGCGGCGCGACCACCACGGGAGCGGTGAGGCCCGTTTTCACGGCCTTGATCACGTTCTGTCCGCGCGAGCTCTGCGAATCCGGGTTCACGTCCAGGCCCGCGATGACGACGGGGGAGACGATCACCATCTGCATGAGCAGAACCGGTGCCACGTAGGTCGCGTCGCCGATCACGTAGATCGCGATGGGCAGACCGATATTCACCGAGTTGAAATAGCTTGCCGATGCCGCTCCCGCCATCCGCGTCGGCACGTCTGCCTTGAAGAAGAGGGCGGAGACGATCCAGAAGACCGCCATCGTGACCGCGGTGGCCAAGAAGACCACCACGACGACGGGGGAGAGGAACGTGGACGTGTCGGACTTCGCCACCGTGGTGAACAGCAGCGACGGGGACGCCACCCAATAGGCGACCCGGTTGAACATGAGCCGCTGCTCGCCCTCCCCGATGACACCACGGTGGGCCAGGATGTAGCCCGCGCTGATGACCACGAAGATGATGGCGAAGCCGGTGATGACGTCTAACACTTAGAAGATTCCTCTAGCGGGCCCTGCCCGCAGTTCAAATTAGCTCTGCGGTTTAAGAGGGTATATCCATGGTCCAGCCGAACTCGCCGTAGGGCACCGCGCCGCCCAACATGAACATCGGCGAACCCGCGATCAGGGCGCCGGCCAGGATGACCGCCCAGATGAGCATCGCCCGGCCGTTGGAGCCCAGAACTGGAATGAGCTCCTTCCCTTGTCTGCCGCGCTGGACCCTCAACACCGAGCCGATGGCCAGGGGCAGGGCAGCGAGCGCCAGCAGGGTCGGGGCGTAGGCGGCGCCGATGAAGACGGTGATCACGAACGGCGTCAGCGTCAGCACCGTGAACAGGCGACGCGCGCTTGTGTCGCCGAGGATCACCGCGAGGGTGCGCTTGCCGGCTGCGGTGTCGGTGGGGATGTCGCGGATATTGTTCGCGAGGTTGATCGCCGCGGAGATCGCGCCGACACCGACCGCGCCGCCGATACCTACCCACGTGATGGTGCCCGATTGCGTGTACTGCGTGCCCAGAACAGCAACGAGGCCGAAGAAGACGAAGACGGAGATCTCGCCGAAACCCCGGTAGCCGTACGGGTTCTTCCCGCCGGTGTAGAACCACGCCGCGAGAATGCACACCGCGCCCACCAGGATCAGCCACGGCGCGCTCACCGCGGCGAGGATCAACCCGGCCACAGCGGCGACACCGAAGGAGATGAACGCCGCCAGTTTCACTTGTTCCGGCCGCGCCAGACCGGAGGCGGTCAGGCGGGTGGGGCCGGTGCGGTCGTCGTCAGTTCCGCGGATGCCGTCGGAATAGTCGTTGGCGTAGTTGACGCCGATGATCATGCCCATGGCCACGATCAGCGCGAGCAACGCCAGTGGCAGGTTGAACCAGAACTCGAATGCCGCGGCGCCGGTGCCGACGATCACGGGTGCGGCCGCGTTGAACCACGTGTGCGGGCGCGCGGCCTCCCACCAGTCCTTCGCTGTGGCGCCTCCCGGTGTGTTTCCCGTGTCCCCTTGGGTGTTTCTCGCATTCACGGCGGTGCTGCCGTTGTCGCTGGATTCGCCGGGGTTCGGGGTCGTGTCGTCGCTCGCGGTCATGACACCCATCATGCACGCAAAACTTCGAATTAGTGAAGCTCGACTAAAGTAACGCTTCATGTGGATCGACTACGCCGTCCGCCAAGTGCTGCACACCGCTGGAACGCTCGCCCGCCAACCGGGCTTGCTGCTGGCGACCCGCGCCCGGCTGTCGTTCCCTACACTCGATGAACCCGGTGGCCACGACACAGTAATTTCGCTGACCACGCACGGCAGGCGCGTGTCCACTTCTGTTTACTGCATCGCCTCCCTCCTCGTGGGCACGCAGCGTTTCCCGGTCATCCTGTGGCTCGACGAGGACGACTACTACGGTCCCTGGCCCAAGGGTCTCCACCGCCTGCAGGACCGCGGCCTGATCATCCGCTGTTCCGACGGAAAGTACGGTCCGCACACGAAGTACTACGGCACGTTTCAGGAATTCGCAGGTACTGGCACCCGCGTGATCACTGTCGACGACGACATGATGTACCCGCGGTGGTTCGCGGAAAAGCTCGTCAACGCCGCCGATGCCGACCCGAACTGCGTGGTGGCGTACCGCGCTCACACGATCACCCTGGATGAGAGCGGCATGCGCCCGTACAAGGAGTGGCGCGCGACCCGCTCCACCGCGGCGTCTCCGCGTCACTTCGCCACCGGTGTCTCCGGTGTCGCGTACCCGCCGTCAATGGTGGATTACGTCGCGGAACAGGGCACCAGCTTCGAGGACAAAGCCCCGCGCGCCGACGATGTCTGGCTCAACAACTGCGCCCTCCGCTCCGGCCACCTGGTCCGCCAGGTGTACCCGCACCCACGCGAATTCTCGGTGATCCCGGCCAGCCAGCGCGAGGCGCTTGTTCACCACAACCACTGGCGCGGCGGCAATGACGTCCAGATCGCGGCGACCTACACCGACGAGGACGTGGACACCCTCCAGGCGGCTGTTCCCGTCGACTGAGTGCCTTTCTCACTCAGCCCCCACCCCGATCTCAGCCCGTCCCGCTCTCACACCCCTGAAAGATCCCGAGATAGCTCGGAAGACTGGTGGGTCGGAACCCGCCGGTGAATTTGTTTACATCGCCCATATGGCTGAGGTTTATAGGCCCTGGTCACACGGTTTTGACTTCGAGCGACCCGAGCGACCGATGTAAACAAATTCACTCGTTGATGCGGACCAACGGCATGGTCGCGGTCTGGAAAGAGGCTAACGGGGCGTAGTCAGGTACTGGGGCCCGATTAGAAAAGCTCGCGCACCGCGATCCGGTCGACCTTGCCCGGCCCGGTGACGGGCATCTCCCGGAGGTGGCGCACGTCCTTCGGCACCTGCCAGCGGGGCAGGTCGTCGAAGGCCTCCATCAGGTCGCTGACGGCAGCGGAACCGGTGTAGGCGGCGCAGACCTGGTGACCGAAGCGGTCGTCGGGCACACCGACGACGCAGGCACCGGTAACACCGTCGAGACCGAGCATGAACTCCTCGAGGACTTCGGGCTGGAGCTTCAGTCCACCGGTCTCGATGATGTTGTCCAACCGGCCGGTGACGCGGAGAACCCCGTTGTCCAGCTCACCCGCATCGGAAGTGGCGTACCAGCCGGGTTCACTGAAGGCCTCGTGGTCGGGGATGTTCCGGTAGCCGCGGGCGATCATCGGACCGCTGAGGTAGATCCGGCCGCCGGCCACGCGCACCTTCGCCCCGGCCAGGGGCGTGCCGTTGTAGACGCAGCCGCCTGCGGTTTCGGATGAGCCGTACGTGGTCACCACGTTGATCCGCAGCTTTGCCGCCGAGGAGAGCATCTTGGGGTTGATGCGGCCGCCGCCGACAAGGACGGCGCTAAAAAGCCTGAGTGCTTCGATGCCTGCGAGCGTGCTCATCGCTTTATTGAGCTGCATCGGGGCGAGCGCGGTGTACATGCGTTCGCCGGTGCCGGCGAGCTCGTCGGCGCGTGCGGCGAAGTCGCTGACGTGGAAACCTCTGGAAAGGTCCACAAACGCCGGCTCGACGCCCGCGACCATGCTGCGGACGAGCACTTGAAGCCCCGCGATGTGGTGCGCGGGCATGGCCAGCAGCCACTGGCCCGGCCCGCCGAGGAACTGGTGGGTGGCATCGGCGCTGGACACGAGGTTGACCGGGGTGAGCTCCGCGCCTTTCGGCGTGCCCGTCGAGCCGGACGTGGCTACGACGACGGCGACGGGATCGTCGATTGACTGGCCCGCCCGCATCGTGGTGCGCAGAGTCTCCGCACGGTGCCGGTCGTTCTTCGGCACCGGCAGCACCGCGCACTGCCCTGCGATCGCCGCCTCCAGATCCGGCATGATCGCCAGCGGGTCGGCGGGGTCTACGGGGAGTAATTCGAGCAGGTTCGGCACGCGCGTCATCCTAGCGTGGGCGCTGCTTTACAAGACGGAGGCGAGGAAGGGATGTCTAGTAATAGAACGGGAATTCGTCCCAGTTCGGCGGGCGCTTCTCCAGGAAGGAGTCGCGGCCTTCCACGGCTTCGTCGGTCATGTACGCCAGGCGGGTGGCTTCGCCGGCGAAGACCTGCTGGCCCATGAGGCCGTCGTCAAGCAAATTGAATGCGAACTTGAGCATGCGCTGGGCGGTGGGGGACTTGCCGTTGATTTCGCGGGCGACCTGGATGGCTTCGTTTTCGAGTTCGGCGTGGTCGGCGACGATGTTCACTGCACCCATGCGGTGCATTTCCTCGGCGGAATAGGTGCGGCCGAGGAAGAAGATCTCGCGGGCGAATTTCTGGCCTACTTGCTTGGCCAGGTAGGCGGAGCCGTAGCCGCCGTCGAAGGAGCCGACGTCGGCGTCGGTCTGCTTGAAGCGGGCCTCTTCGCGGGAGGCGATGGTCATGTCGCACACGACGTGGAGGGAGTGTCCGCCGCCGGCGGCCCAGCCGCCCACCACGGCGATGACGACCTTGGGCATGGTGCGGATGAGGCGCTGGACCTCGAGGATGTGCAGGCGGCCGCCCTCAGCTTTGACGCGGGCTTCGTCGACGTGGTCGGCGGTGGCGGCTTCGACGTCGCCGTCGTGGTTGGTTGCGTACTGGTAGCCGGAACGTCCGCGGATGCGCTGGTCGCCGCCGGAGCAGAAGGCCCAGCCGCCGTCCTTCGGGGAAGGGCCATTGCCGGTGAGCAGCACGACACCCACGGACGGGTCGCGGCGCGCGTGGTCGAGGGCGCGGTACAGCTCGTCGACCGTGTGCGGGCGGAACGCGTTGCGCACCTCCGGGCGGTCGAAAGCGATGCGCACGATCCCGTTCGCGCGGCCCTCGCCCGCGTGGCGGTGGTAGGTGATGTCGGTGAAGTCGAAGCCGTCGACGGTTTCCCACTGGGAGGCGTCGAAGGGCTGGGCGGTGGAGTAACTCATGCCTACACTTTGCCCCATGAGCCCAACCATCGACGATATTCTCGACCGCGCCCACGTCGTCGCCCTCCCGATGGCGGTGCCGTTTCGGGGGATCACGACGCGGGAGGCATTGCTCATCGACGGTCCTGCGGGCTGGGGCGAGTTCGCCCCGTTCGTGGAGTACGGCGACGCGGAGGCGGCGACGTGGCTCGCGGCTGGTCTAGAGGCGGCGTACGAGGGGTACGGGGATCTCGACACCGGCGACGGCTGGGTGGAGGTCAACGGCACGGTGCCGGCGGTCGGCCCGGACCGGGTGCCGGAGGTGCTCGAGCGGTACCCGTCGGCGAGAACGTTCAAGATCAAGGTCGCGGAGAAGGGGCAGACGCTTGACGACGACGCGGCGAGGGTCGCCGCCGTCCGCGCCGCGCGGCCGGACGCGGTACTGCGCGTAGACGCGAACGGCGGCTGGAGCGTCGACGAGGCAGTGCGCGCGGCCGAGGTGCTGGGGGAGTTGGAGTACATCGAGCAGCCCTGCGCCACAGTGGAGGAGCTCGCGGAGGTGCGCCGGCGAGTGAGCACGCCGATCGCTGCGGACGAGTCGATTAGGAAGGCAGCCGACCCGTACCGGGTCGCTGAACTGAATGCCGCAGACGTGGCAGTGACCAAGGTGGCGCCGCTCGGCGGGGTGCGCAGGCTCATGACAATCAGCGGGGATCTCGGACTAAAGCTCACGGTGGCGTCGGCCCTCGACACCGCGGTGGGGATCCATGCCGGGCTGGTCGCGGCGAAGGTGACCGGGTCGCAGGCCGCGGGCCTGGCCACGCAGCGGCTCTTCATCGAGGACGTGGCCGAGCCCTTCGATTTCGCCGGCGGACGCATGCGGATCAGGGATGCCACCCCCGATCCGGACCGGCTCACCGAACTGGCCGCGCCGGGGGAGCGCAAAGACTGGTGGTTCGAGCGCGTGACACGTTGCCTGCCGTATTTGGGGGACTGAATCGGACATCCCGAATCCCGGATTGGGGTATTCCGGGGGGTGATTTTTCGTTCCTGGTGTAAGTGTGACTTAAGTTATGCCTAGAAAACGTGTAGCTCCTACCCAGGAAGAGGGCCCACCATGACCACAGGGTATTCAACCGCCGTGACTGAACATGCGACGGAACTCTCCGACGGCGACCTCGCCGATGCCCCCGAGAAGGGCGTGTGGCGCCGCCAGCTCATCGGTCTCGTGCTCGGCATCGTCGCTGCTGTGATCGTGTACTTCATCTTCCCGTCCGGTGCGGCCGACGTCGTCCGCGAATCCTCCGGTGCTGACCCCGAGGTCGAGTACACCGCGCAGACGATGCGCGTTGTCGCCGCTGTGGCGGTGTGGATGGCTGTCTGGTGGATGACCGAGGCGATCCCGCTCGCCGCGACGGCGCTGATTCCGCTGGCGGTGTTCCCGCTGGCGAATGTGGCGGAGTTCAAGGCGGTCAGCGCGCCCTACGCATCGTCGACCATCTTCCTGTTCATGGGCGGCTTCCTGTTGGCGTTGGGCATCCAGCGCTGGAACCTGCACCGCCGCCTCGCGCTGTGGGTGGTCATGCTGATCGGCACCAGCCCGCGCCGCATCATTCTCGGTTTCATGGTGGCCACCGGCTTCCTGTCGATGTGGGTCTCCAACACCGCGACTGCAGTCGTCATGCTCCCGATCGGTGTGTCCGTGCTGACCCTGACCGCCGACCACGTCGGCGGCATGCAGAACCAGAAGAAGTTCGCCACCGCGCTCATGCTGGCCATCGCGTACTCGGCGTCGATCGGCTCGCTGGGCACCCTGATCGGTACCCCGCCGAACGCTTTGCTGGCTGGCTACATGCGGGAATCGCACGATATCGAGATCGGCTTCGGCAAGTGGATGCTCGTCGGTGTCCCGGTCGCAGTGATCTTCACCCTGATCGCCTGGGTGGTGCTCATCAACGTGTTCAAGCCGGAGGTTGACGAGATCCCGGGCGGCAAGGAGCTCATCCGCGAGGAGCTTGAGAAGCTCGGCGGGTGGACCACCGGCCAGATCCTGTCCGGCATCATCTTCGTCGCCGCCGCACTGTGCTGGGTCTTCGTCCCGCTGGGAATCGACTACTTCGGCTGGGAGATCGGCTACGACGATGCCGCAGTGGGCATCATCGCCGGCCTGCTCATGTTCACCATCCCGGCGGAGTCTAACGGCAAGCGCATCCTCGACTGGGAGACCGCGAAGGACATTCCGTGGGACGTCCTGCTGCTCTTCGGCGGCGGCCTGTCGCTGTCCGCGATGTTCTCCCAGTCTGGTCTGTCGCTGTGGATCGGTGAGGCGTCGAAGGGCCTGGCCGGCCTGCCGACGATTCTGCTCATCGCCGCTGTCGGCGCGCTCATCCTGCTGCTGACGGAGCTGACCTCCAACACCGCCACCGCCGCGACCTTCCTGCCGATCATGGGCGGCGTCGCAGTGGGCATCGGCCTCACGGCCGCAGGCGACATCAACGTCCTGCTTCTCACCATCCCGGTGGCGCTGTCCGCGACCTGCGCGTTCATGCTCCCGGTGGCGACCCCGCCGAATGCGATCGCCTACAGCTCCGGCTACGTCACCATGGGCGAGATGATCAAGGGTGGCATCTGGCTCAACGTCATCGGCCTGGTCCTGGCCACTCTGGCCACCTACGCGATTGCTGTCCCGGTCTTCGGCCTGACGCTTCCTTAATAGGCGTGGTCTCCTGCGGGGACTAGAATGTCCCCCATGGATAATGAGACCCGCCAGTTTGGGCGCCACGGTGACGACGTCTCTGACGCGAGCACCCGTTACCTGTCCCCGTCACAGTCCTCCTCCCAGAGCGCAAGCTCTCAATCCGGCCAGTCCGCTCCGCGGCAGTACATGCCGGGGGAGGGGGATTCGCGCTATTCCTCCCAGTCGAATTACCCGGAAACCCAGTACGGCAGCAGCTACAGTTCTGGGGGGTACGAGCCATACGACGAGCCGTACCGCCCCGAGCCGTCGGATTCAGGAAAGTCGCGCGGCGGCGCGGGCTCGATCGTCATGGCGGTGCTCGCGCTCCTGTTGGGCCTGGCGGCCATCGCCATGTTCTTCCTGTGGCGCGGCGCGGAATCGCGGGCGAATAAGCCCGAGCCGGCTCCGGTGACCATTACACAGACGGAGACGGTGACCACGACGCCGTCGAGCATCCTCGACGGCCTGTTCAAGCGCGACGGCAATAACGACGAGAACGGGGACGCCGAGGGTGCGCCGGGCGAGCCGGGCGGCGATAATGCGCCCGAGCTGCCGGAAGGCCTGCCCTCCGAGCTCCCGGACGACATTCCGGAGGAGTACCGCGACGGCGCGGAGGACCTGCTCAACCAGCTCGACGGGTATCTGAATGGCTAACAGCGCACAGTCGGATTCCACGCGGCTGGCGGCGTATGTCGTCGACAAGCTCGCCGAGCATGTCACGGATGTCGTGCTCAGCCCCGGTTCGCGCAACTCGCCGCTCGCGTACGCGTTGCTCGCCCGCCGCGACATCAGGGTGCACGTGCGTATCGACGAACGATCCGCCGCCTTCACCGCCCTGGGACTTGCCCGGGTCCAACACCGCCACGTCGGTGTCGTGATGACCTCGGGAACTGCGGTGGCGAACACGTACCCCGCAGTCATTGAGGCGCACATGTCGCACACCCCGCTGGCGATCGTCAGCGCGGACAGACCGGAGCGCCTCGTGGGCACGGGTGCCTCGCAGACGATCTGGCAGCAGGGCATTTTCGGCCGGTACGCCGCCACCCAGCAGGTCATCCAGGTCGGCGACGCGGTCAGCTTTGACGCGGACCAGGTGCACATCAACGTCGCCTTCGACACCCCGCTCGTGCCGGAGGCTCTGCCGGAGCCTGCGGGTACCCCGCGCCGGGTGGGGCCGGGCCGCCTGCGCCCGTCCGAGGGCCGCGGCGCCGCCGACACTGGACCTGCCGGGGCAGTCGACCACGGCGAGGTCGAGGTCGACCTGACCAAGAACACGCTCGTCATCGCCGGCGACGAGGCGTGGGAGGTGCCCGGGCTCGAGCACGTTCCCACGATCGCCGAGCCGACCGCGCCGACGCCGTTCCACCAGGTGCATCCGCTGGCCGCACGGTTCTTCACCCAGGACGAGGTGGCGATTAGCCACGGCGGCGGCGATTTCGCCGCGTCCACCAAGCCGGACCAGGTCATCGTGGTGGGCCACCCGACGCTGCACCGCGATGTCATGGCGCTACTGGCGGACAACACCATCGAGGTCATCGGCATCACCCGTACCGGGACGGTCACGGGCAACCCGGACCGCGTGGGCAGCCGCGTGAAGGCGAGTGGCCAGCCGACTGACACATGGCTGAAGATCTGCGAGGCCGCCGGTGACGTGGGCGCCGAGACTGTCCGCAAGGCGCTGGAGGACGAGGCGTTCGGCTTCACCGGCCTGCACGCCGCGGCGGCTGTGTGCGACACCTTGGCGGTGGGCGACACGTTCGTTCTCGGGTCCTCGAACCCGGTGCGCGACGCGAGCCTTCTGGGCATGCCTTTCGACGGCGTGTCCACCTACTCCGCGCGCGGCGCCGCAGGCATCGACGGCACGCTCTCCCAGGCAGTGGGCGTGGCACTGGCGACGCAGTCGCTGCACCCGGACGAGATCCGTGCGCCGCGGACCGTTGCGCTGGTGGGCGACCTGACCTTCCTGCACGACACCGGCGGCTTGCTCATTGGTCCGGACCAGCCACGCCCGGGCAACCTCACCATCGTGGTGGCCAATGACAACGGCGGCGGCATCTTCGAGTCCCTCGAGGTCGGGGCGGAGTCCGTCCGCGACAATTTCGAGCAGGCCTTCGGCACGCCGCACGACGCGGACATCGAGTCGATCGCCGCGGGATTCGGCGCCGCCTACCGCAGGGTGGAGAGCATCGGGGAATTGACGGCGGCGCTGCTTGACGGCGTCGATAAGCCTGAGCCCGTTGTCGTGATTGAGGCCGCGACCACGCGCGCGACGCGTCGGGCGTTGTCCGAGCGGCTGAAAAAATAGCGATGGCCCGGGTCAAGGTCGCGCGGCGGCGCCTCCACCAGCTCATCATCGTGCTGTACGCGTGCGCGATACTGGGCAGCATCGCAATGGTCGCGGGGCCGGCGTACAACGATTACACGATCTCCCGCGATCCCGGCCGCGGCATCGCCACCGTGACCGGGGTGAGCTGGACCCGCACCTCTGTCGACTACCAGGACGAGGCCGGCAATTTCCACTCCCCGCAGCGCGGCCTTTTGTACCCGTCCGGGCTCGGCGATGGGCAACAGGTGTGGGTGACCTACGCCAAGCGCAACCCCGATATCGTCAAAGTGGAAGGTCGCGGTTGGACGCTGGCGATCGTGCCCGCGCTGTCCGTCGGCGCCGTGTCCACCCTCATTGCCGCGGCCGCGTGGCTGGGCGTGAACTCCTTAGGCAAAAAGCGCGCGTCACAGGGACGAAAATTCACCTCGCGTTCCCGTGAAAGCAAAGACTAATTAGCGCGGGGCATGAATAATGCCCACATGCGTGTTGCCATTGTCGCCGAGTCTTTCCTGCCCAACGTCAACGGAGTGACGAATTCGATCCTCCGTGTGCTGGAACATCTCGAGCGCACCGGCCACGAAGCAATCGTCGTCGCGCCGGGTGCGCGTGCGAACCAAGAGGAGATCGCCGAATACGCGGGATTTCGCGTCGTGCGCGTGCCCACCGTGATGGTGCCGCTGGTGGATTCTCTCCCGATCGGTGTGCCGAACGGGGCGACCACACGCGTGCTGCGCGAATTCAAACCGGATGTCGTGCACCTGGCCAGCCCGTTCGTGCTCGGCGGCGCAGGCGCTGTGGCTGCCAAGCGCCTGAACCTTCCCGCGATCGCGTTGTTCCAGACCGACGTGGCCGGCTACACCGCCCGCTACCATGTCGGCTTCCTCGAGTCCGCCGCGTGGGTGTGGGCCCGCAAACTGCACAATTCGACGCAGATGACGCTCGCGCCGTCCTCGGTGACCATCGGCGAGCTCGAAGCTCACGGCATCAAGAACATCCGCCGATGGGGCCGCGGCGTGGATTCGGAGCTGTTCCGGCCGGACCGCCGCTCGGCGAAGCTGCGCAAGAAGTGGGACCCGACGGGCACGAAGAAGATCGTCGGCTTCGTCGGCCGCCTGGCCTCGGAGAAGGGCGTGGAGCGCCTCGTCGCCCTGCACGGGGACCCGAATATCCAGCTGGTCATCGTCGGCGACGGCCCGCTGCGCCGCACCCTGGGCAAGCGCATGCCCACCGCCGTGTTCACCGGCCAGCTCAGCGGCAAGAAGCTCGCCGCCGCCTACGCCAGCTTGGACCTGTTCGTGCACACCGGCGAATTCGAGACCTTCGGCCAGACCATCCAGGAAGCGCAGGCTTCCGGCACCCCGACGATCGGCCCGCGCGCCGGCGGACCGATCGATCTGATCGAGCCGGGTTACAACGGCGACCTGCTCGACGTGGACACCTTCGAGCGCGACCTGCCCGCCTCCGCCGCCGCGATCCTCGCCCCCGGCACCCTGGAGGAGATGAGCGCCAACGCCCGCGCCTCCGTCGCCGACAAGACCTGGCCGGCCCTGTGCGACCAGCTGCTCGGCTACTACCAGGAAGTCATCGACGGCTACCCGAAGAAGGGCCGCCGTCCCCTGAAGCGCTAAGCCCCGCCCCACCCCTGCCTGGCTCAGTAGGGCAGTGGCGGCGCAGTCGCCTAGACTCTTTGGCTATGGCCAAGGCGAACCTGGAGAAGAACCCGCTGGACGTGGCGGGAATGTTCGATGAAGTGGGCAAGAACTACGACATCACCAACACCGTGATGACAGGTGGCCTGGACCGCTACTGGCGCAAACGAACCCGTGAGCGCCTGGACTTGAAGCCGGGGGAGAAGGTTCTCGACCTCGCCGCCGGCACGGCAGTGTCCACGGTGGAACTGACCAAGTCCGGCGCGTGGTGCGTCGCATGCGATTTCTCGCAGGGCATGCTGGCGGCCGGCACACACCGCGATGTGCCGAAGGTCGTGGGCGATGCCATGCACTTGCCGTTCGCCGACGAGACCTTCGATGCCGTGACCATCTCCTACGGCCTGCGCAACGTCCACGATTTCGAGGCCGGCCTGCGCGAGATGGCGCGCGTGACCAAGCCGGGCGGGCGTCTGGTGGTCAACGAATTCTCCACCCCCGTCGTGCCGGTGTTTTCCACCATCTACCGCGAGTATCTGCCGCGGGTGATCCCCCTGCTGGGCAAGGTGTTCTCCTCCAACGCGGAGGCCTACGAGTACCTGGCGGAATCCATTCGCGCCTGGCCGGACCAGGAAGATCTGGCCGCCGCGATCAACGCCAACGGGTGGAGCGACTGCGGCTGGCAGAACCTCGCACTGGGAATTGTCGCCCTGCACGGCGCGGTCAAGGCCTAAACCACATCCCTGGACAGAACCCTTATGTCAGGTCCCACAGCGGGCTGTCCGCCCGTAGGCGTGAGACACCCGCGCCGGCCAGGCGCCACAGCCGGGCGACCAGGTCGCGGTCGGCGTCGGTGACCAGGTTGCCCATCAGGCGCGCGGCAACCGGCATGAGGTAGCGCCCGCCCACGCCCCGCAGAGCCAGCGGGCCTGCCGCGGGGAGGAATTGCGGGTAGGTGAGCACGCGCGCGAGAGTGCGGGCGAGCACGAAGGCCTCGCCGTATTTCCGACGCAGCTCGTGCGGCCACGCCAAGGTCACATCGGGGCGCTTTCCAGCCGACGAAACAATCAGGTCGACCGCCATGATCGCGGTTTCCAGGCCGTAGTCAATGCCTTCACCATTCAAGGGATTCACACATGCGGCGGCGTCGCCGATGAGCATCCAGTTCGGGCCGGCGACATTGGACACAGCGCCGCCCATCGGCAGCAGGGCGGAGGTGACGTTTTCTGGCTCGCCCAGCTGCCATTCTGCGCGCTGCTGCGAGGCGTAGAGGGCGAGCAGCTTCTTCGTGTTCACTTTCGCCGGTCGGGCATCGGTGGACAGGGCGCCGCAGCCGAGGTTCACCGTGCCGTCGCCGAGCGGGAAGATCCACCCGTAGCCTGGCTGGACCACGCCGTCGCCGTCGCGCAGCTCCACATGGGAGTGCATCCACGGCTCACCGGAGAACGGGCTGGCGCAGTACGAGCGCGCCGCGATGCCGTAGACCTCCCCGCGGTGCCATTTCCGACCGAGCTTTTTGCCGAAGGGGGAGCGAACCCCGTCGGCGACGACCACCCACTTCGCGCCCAACGTTCCGCGCGGGGTGACCACACCGGTGATTGCGCCGCCCTGGCCGAATTCAGCGCCGGTGGCGGGGCATTCGTAGAACATCTCGGCGCCAAGGGAGGCGGCCAGATCGGCCAAGGAGGCGTCGAAAAGCGAGCGCGGCGAGGCGGAACCTTCCGTGCCGTAAAAACCCCCGGGCCACGGGGCGGTGAGGGATCCGCCGTAACCGTGCAGTTTGAGGCCCTTGTTGCGGTAGGCGGGCAACGCGGAGTCGAGACCGAGTTCCTGCAGCGCGTGCACCGCACGCGGGGTCAGCCCGTCGCCGCAGGTCTTGTCGCGGCCGTGGGGCGCGGCATCGACGACAGCGACCGAAAGCCCCGCGCGGCGGGCGGCGATTGCGGCGGCGGAACCAGCGGGTCCCGCGCCGACGACGACGCACTCAAACGATTTCATTGCACATATTGTGCCAGATGACTTATGGGTGGACTACGGTAAAGGGGACGCTCACCCGCACGACCCCGCAAGGACGATAGATGACCAACGGCACTCCCACGTCGCCAGCCGTCGACAACCAGCCCGACCTCGGCGATGAGGCTTTGGCGCAGCGCGTCACCGATGGGCTGAACCGGGTGGAAGGGCTCATGTTTGAGCGCCTCAACCAGGGCGCGGATTTCTTGAGCGAGCAGATCACCCACCTGGTCAAAGCCGGCGGCAAGCGCTTCCGTCCGCTGATGGCTGTGCTGGCCAGTGAATTCGGCCCGAACCCGCAGGCGGACAACGTGATCCGCGGCGCGGCGATCGTGGAGCTGGTCCACCTGGCCACGCTGTACCACGACGACGTGATGGATGAGGCGGCGAAGCGCCGCGGCGTGGAGTCTGCGAATTCGCGCTGGACAAACACAGTCGCGATTCTCTCCGGCGACTACCTGCTCGCCGAGGCCTCCCGTCTGATGAGCGAGATCGACACCGCCACCGTCCGCCACTTCGCCGAGACATTCAGCGATCTGGTCACCGGCCAGATGCGCGAAACCGTCGGCGCGCGCGGCGGCGACCCGGTCGAGCACTACCTCGAGGTCATCCGCGAAAAGACCGGTGCGCTCATCGCGTCCGCCGCCTACCTGGGCGCGACGCACTCGGGCGCGGACGAGGCCACGGTGCGCACCATCAAGGAGCTCGGCGAGGCGATCGGAATGGTCTTCCAGATCGTCGACGACATCATCGACATCTTCTCCGATTCCGCCCAGTCCGGGAAGACCCCGGGCACGGACCTGCGCGAGGGCGTGTTCACCCTCCCGGTCCTCTACGCCCTCCAGGACGAAGGGGAAGCGGGCGAGGAGCTCCGCGGCCTCCTCACGGGACCGCTCACCGAGGACGCCGACGTGGAGCGTGCCCTCACCCTCATCGGGCAAACGGACGGCCGCAAGCGGGCGCTTGACGACGTCCACCGCTACCTCTCCATCGTCGACGCCCGCCTCAACGATCTTCCCGGCATTCCGGCCAATGACGCCATGCGCCAGATCGCCCGGTACACCGTCGATCGCGTCGGCTGATTCAATAGCTCTCAGCTGCCGGTTTGTTGTTTCTGGGTACCGCTGCTGTAGAGTAGTCCGAGCACGCCAGGTTGCCCGAGCGGCCAAAGGGAGCGGACTGTAAATCCGCCGGCATTGCCTTCAGAAGTTCGAATCTTCTACCTGGCACCACGTACAATACGCACCGCGAAATTTCACCGCGGTGCGTTTTTCATTTTCCAGTCACGCGGACGTCACTTTCAGGCCAGTGGATGTTCACTGTGCGGGGATAATTTCGGGCGGGTACGACTGTCCCCAATATGTGAAGGATCATTCCGTGTCCCGCTCCCGTTTCCGCGCCGCGCTCGCCCTGCCGGCGACTGCTGCTCTCGCCCTGTCTGCCCTCGCTGTCCCGGCTTCCGCCGCCGAGACGGCCGATAAGTCCTCCCTGGTCATCAACGAGGTTGTCTCCAACGATGACCCGGTCGGCGACTGGGTCGAGCTGGCTAACACCGATGACAACCTCGACCTGGACATTTCCGGCTGGAAGGTCCTGGACGACAAGGACGATCACACTCCGATCGTGTTCCCGGAGGGCACCAAGGTCGAGTCCGGCGGCTACTTCGCCTTCTACACGGACGGCGCGGCCAACACTCCGAACGGTTCGGAGGGCTTCGGCCTGGGCAAGGGCGACTCTGTCCGCGTCTACGATGCCGAGGGCAATCTCGTTGCCGAGACCACCTGGGAAGGCCACGTGCTGCCGTCCTGGGGCCGTGTTCCGGACAAGACCGGCGAGTTCGCCGCGACCGGCGCATCTACCCGCGGGGCGAAGAACGAGGCCGCGGCAGAGCAGCCGGGCGATGACGAGCCGGCCGCACCGGAGGCGAGTCAGCCGTGGCCGTACGACAACGTCTACGACGTCGACCTCGGCGGCGATTTCACCGGCGACGATATGTCCGGTGTGGATTTCGACGACAACGGCCGCGCCTGGGTGGTCAACAACGGCTCCGGCAAGCTGTACGCCCTCGACTTCGACGAGGCCGCTAAGAAGTACACGCTCGCCGGCACCTGGACGCTGAAGTACGCCGACGGCACCGGCACGCTCGACGCCGAGGGCGTCACGGTCGGCCCGGACGGCGCGATTTATGTCGCAACCGAGCGCAACAACGACGACAAGAAGGTCTCCCGCCCGTCCGTCCTCCGCTTCGAGGTCGAGGACGGCGCAGAGACGCTCACCGCGACCCACGAGTGGAACCTGAAGGACATCGTCGGCGAGATCGAGCCGAACGCCGGCCTCGAGGCCATCTCCTACATTCCGGAGCAGAAGCTCTTCGCTGTCGGCGTCGAGGCTGACGGCAAGGTCTACTTCCTCGACCTGGCAGAAGACGGCACGCACGAGCTCAAGCAGGAATACCAGTCGCCGTTCGCCGGCGTCATGGCGCTCGACTACCGCCAGCAGGACAAGCAGCTCCGCGTGCTTTGCGACGAAGCCTGCGACGGCCAGTCCATCCTGCTTTCCCACAACGGCACCGAATTCGTCGAAGACTCTGAGATCCAGGCTCGCCCGGCACACTTCGCCAACCTAGCCAACGAGGGCTTCGGTTCCTACACCACCACCAGCGAGTGTGTCGGCGGCAAGGCTGAGGCGACCACCCGCTTCCTGTGGGCCGACGACGGCGTGGCCGACGGCATTTCCATGCGAGGCGCGCAGGACGTGCGCACCGTCGACTGCGGCACTGAGGGCAGTTCCAACGGCGGCTCCAGCGCCGGTGCCGTGATCGGCACCATCTTCGGCGTGCTGCTGGCCTTCCTCGCCGGCATCGCCTCTGCCGGCCCGATCGCGCAGTGGGCAAAGGACAACCTCGGTGTGGAGATCAAGCTGCCGTTCTAAAACAGCGCGAACCAGGGCCAGTCTCAGCTGGTCCTGAACGGTTTCGCGGCGCAGCATTGGCCACCTTTCCCGTCAGTCCTGACGGACGGCGGGGAAGGGGTCACGGTGGCGTCGATAAGCTGTTTCAAGAGCGCTGAAAACGCGTGTTAGCCTGGCGATTTGTGTGTTTTATATGAGCCGGGTTAATCTTTCAAAGGCTTCAAACGAGCGGGTAACGCTTAAGAGGCTTAAGCCCCCTTAGCTCAGTCGGCAGAGCGTCTCCATGGTAAGGAGAAGGTCAGCAGTTCGATTCTGCTAGGGGGCTCTGTTGTTTGCTAGCGACGGGCATGATTGGTTCACTCTTCTCATGTGACTCGTTAGTGGACACATGGCGGTGTAGCTCAGTGGTAGAGCAAGCGACTCATAATCGCTGTGTCGAGAGTTCAATTCTCTCCATCGCTACTCATCACCTCGATAACGGTCGGGGAGATGTGCTCACCCACTCCGGGACCGTGCAGGTGCCGTGGTAGGGTTGGCGTACTGTCAGCCGAGGGTAGCCCGATCGATCGAGCTGCCGGAAGCGGAAAACAGTGCACCTAGGGGCGTGGCGCAATTGGTAGCGCAACGGTCTCCAAAACCGTAGGTTGCAGGTTCGAGTCCTGTCGCCCCTGCCATATAGACCAACTCGAGGAGAGCTGTGACTGATAATCAGCCTGGACGGAACACCGCAAAGCCGGCCGGCAAGCGCCAGCGCAGCGGCGCAAGCTCTGTCACCTCCGAGTCCTACCAGGAGAAGCGCGTCGAAAAGTCGGCTTCCGAGGATCAGGACAACACCGGTAACGGCGTCGCGGCTTTCCCCGGTGAAGTCGTCGGCGAAATGCGTAAGGTCGTGTGGCCGACCGGACGGCAGATGCTCAACTACACCCTCATCGTCTTCGGCTTCCTGATCGTTCTGACCGCCCTCGTCTGGGGTGTCGATCAGGGCGCTGCCTGGGTAGTTGAAAAGGTTCTCGTCCCTTAAGCTATACTTCCGCAATAGAGAAAACATCCCGCCTCCCAGCACACTGGGTAAGGCGGGATAAGTTTTTCGCCTAGCTGAGTAAGCTGGGCAGCACTCAAGGACCAATAGCGACACCACAACCCATCGCGCCAGGCTTCACGGCGCGGGCCCGACTTCAAGGAGCGGACATGGCCGACGACAACCAGTACAGCAAGGAAGCTAACGAAGCCGAGATGGTCGGCGAGGGCGGCGCAGTGCAGGAGTCCACCGACCCGGAACCGACGGACGACGACGAGAACGCGGAAGGCGAGTCCGAATCGGACACTGACACGGAGTCGGACTCCTCCGCCGTCTCCCACGACACTCCCGCGGAGGACGGAACCTCCGGGGACACCACCGAGCTGCAGAACGAAAAGATGGTCGGCGAGGGCGGTGCCGTGCAGGAATCCACCGACCCGGAAGTAATCGCGGAGGAGGAGACTGCCGCAGAGTCCGCAGACTCGGTCGATAGCGCCGAGGACACCACCGAGCAGCAGAGCGAAGACATGGTCGCCGAGGGCGACGTCCCGGAGCAGCCGGTGCAGGAAGCCGACGCTGAGGGCGTGACTGACCCTGAGGCCGCCTTGGCCGCTGAGCCGGAGGAATCCGCCGACGCCGAGTACAAGGCGCGCCTGCGCAAGTACACCCGCGAGCTGAAGAAGCTGCCGGGCCAGTGGTACATCATCCAGTCCTACTCGGGCTACGAGAACAAGGTGAAGACCAACCTGGACATGCGTATCCAGACCCTCGAGGTGGAGGACTCCATCTACGACGTGGTCGTGCCCATCGAGCAGGCCATCGAGCTCAAGGACGGCAAGAAGAAGCTTGTCAAGCGCAAGCTTCTGCCGGGCTACGTGCTGGTCCGCATGGACATCAACGACGCCGCGTGGTCCGTGGTCCGCGAGACCCCGGGTGTGACTTCCTTCGTGGGCAACGAGGGCAACGCCACCCCGGTCAAGCACCGCGACGTGGCCAAATTCCTCATGCCGAAGGAGCCGAAGGTCGACGAAGACGCCGCCAAGACCGACGCGAATGCCGAGGGCGAGACCGTCATCGCGATGCCGGAGCAGGAGGAGAAGCCGAAGGTCGCGCACGACTTCGAGGTCGGCGAGGCCGTCACCATTCTCTCTGGCGCGCTAGCCAGCGTGTCCGCCACCATCAACGAGATCGACCCCGAAACCGGCAAGATCCAGGCGCTCGTGTCCATCTTCGGCCGCGAGACCCCGGTCGAGCTCACCGCCGACCAGATCGAGCGCATCATGTAGCGCTCGACTCCCTTTGCGCACCAAGACCCGGCTCCGGCCGGGTCTTTCGCGATTTGGGAGCGCATGCCCCGGTGGCATACACTTGTCCCTCGTGCCTGCACATCCATGCAGGTGCGCGAAAACGTTCGTCCCCGGTGGCTGCGTCGATAAGCGAAAAGCGTCGATGCGGCATCCGGAAGGCCCAGTTATTCATCGTGGCTTGGGCCTGTACCTAGGAAAGAGGTAATCCGATGGCTAAGAAGAAGGTCACCGGCCTGATCAAACTGCAGATCGAGGCTGGTATGGCTAACCCGGCACCGCCGGTCGGTCCGGCTCTCGGTGCGCACGGCGTCAACATCGTCGAGTTCACCAAGGCCTACAACGCTGCGACCGAGTCCATGCGTGGCAACATCGTCCCGGTGGAGATCACGGTCTACGAAGACCGCTCCTTCGACTTCATCCTGAAGTCCCCGCCGGCCGCGAAGCTGCTGCTCAAGGCTGCTGGCCTGCAGAAGGGCTCCGGCGTTCCCCACACTGACAAGGTCGGTTCCGTGACCTGGGAGCAGTGCAAGGAAATCGCTGAAACCAAGAAGAAGGACCTCAACGCCCGCGACATCGAGGCAGGCGCCGCCATTATCGCCGGCACCGCCCGTTCCATGGGCATCGACGTGAAGAAGTAAAACTCCTTCACTTCCTCGGCTACGTCCCGCCCGGGACCTAGCCAGTGGGAGGGTCTGGTCAGACCCGCACCACACTTCCAACTACTGACACGTCATGATCTGACGAGTAAGGAAATCAACATGGCCAAGAAGCACTCCAAGGCTTACGCGGAGAAGCTGGCAAAGGTTGACCGCGAGAGCACCTACTCCCCGCTCGAGGCAGTCAAGCTCGCCAAGGAAACCGCATCCGACAAGTACGACGCGACCATCGACGTCGCTATGCGTCTGTCCGTCGACCCGCGCAAGGCTGACCAGCTGGTCCGCGGCACCGTCAACCTGCCGAACGGCACCGGTAAGACCGTCCGCGTCGCCGTCTTCGCCGAGGGCGAAAACGCCACCAAGGCGCAGGAAGCTGGCGCCGACATCGTCGGTTCCGACGAGCTGATCGAGCAGATCAACGCCGGCAACATCGACTTCGACGTCGCTATTGCCACCCCGGACCAGATGGCCAAGGTCGGCCGCGTTGCCCGCGTCCTCGGCCCGCGTGGTCTCATGCCGAACCCGAAGACCGGCACCGTCACCCCGGATGTGGCCAAGGCTGTCGCCGACTCCAAGGGCGGCAAGATCGCCTTCCGCGTGGACAAGGCATCCAACCTGCACGCCATCATCGGCAAGGCATCCTTCACCCCGGAGCAGCTCGCCGAGAACTACGGCGCGCTCCTGGACGAGGTGCTGCGTCTCAAGCCGTCCTCCGCCAAGGGCATCTACCTGAAGAAGATCACTGTCTCTGCAACCCAGGGCCCCGGCGTTCCGGTGGACACCAACGTGCAGAAGAACTACACCGAGGCGTAAACGGCGTGAGGCGCTAGCCTCCCCACCGTCTCGTGCATCTGACCCCGCTCCGGCGGGGTCTTTTGCGTTGGTGCCTGCCTCGTAAAATCCGGGGATCGTCGCAATACCGGCCGGAAGGCCGGAGCTCGCGGGGGCAGTTTGAGAGTGGAACCGATTGCGGCTCCGCGCCGTCTAATGATGTAGACGGAAGGGGGGCGTTTTGGCCGCTAGTTATATTCCTCGACCGAGGAAGACCTTTGTCAACAGTTTGGAGAAAGTCCGCGGGCGTGGTGCACCTCGTTGGAGGGACCGGAAAGCCAAGCGTATTTTTGAGTATGACCCCTTGCATGGTCATATTGAGGGCTATAACCTGCAAGGCAAGCACGTCGGTGTGTTTGACGTGGTTTCAGGGGAACTCATTGGACCGGCGGTGAAAGGGAGGAGGATCGATGTTTAAGACGTATGTGGACGCGTGTCTCGACGGGGATGCGCGCCCGGACGATGTCGACGACTGGGTCGATGCATGGCACGACGATGCTCCGGGAAGCGAGAACCTTTCGCTGGCTGAATTTCTCGGTTTCACCTCGGAGGAATATGCCCGCTGGGCGAGGGACGGGGCCGCCCTGCAGGAGATCCTCGACCACCGCCGGTCCCAGCGGCAGACCGTGTAAGAAGAAACAAGGTTTCGTGACTTCTCGATGTCTCCTGCAGTAGCACGAGATATTTTCCGATTAAGTGGAAAAGCGTGACAGCGCGACGAGTAAGAGGCACCGAGGCACGGCCGGCAGCAGAGAGTCGACGGCCGGGGGGAAGGCTGAGACAGAGAAAGATCGTCTGTTGTAAAGAACGAGCGGCGGCGGTATGACTGACTGTCATGCTGAAACGCGTCCGGAGGGCTGCGATCCACAACCACCGACATGGCGAGATATGCCGCACATGTGCTCGAGCGAGACAACTTGCGTTTCACTTGGAACAACATCGCGGGTACCGGGCTGTACTGAAATAACAGCGGAACACCCGGGTCCTCGTCCATGCTGCTGCTCGACACGGAGAAGCAGCGAGCGTCTTTTGTAGTGGCTGAGTCGTATAAGGATATTGAATCGTTCGCGTTCGAAGTTCTCGGACTGGAGGACCCCGCGAAAGCTAAGAATTGATTTCGCGATTTGGTGCGGAACGGCACCCTGCACTAAGGTTCATCATCGAAGTTTGAACGGCCCACACAAAAGGCCGAGCTCAAGTTTCACCGAAGACCGTCGGTCACTTAACCGGAGCTACTCCGGAAGAGTCGAAGGAATCCCCCAGGGATCGGCCCACGCAGGAGAAACGTGGCATTCCTCCGCGCTTTAAGCGCTTGTGCCTCGTGCTTCTGCACGGGGCAATTTTCATTGCTCCGGGCGGACAAGACATGAAGTAATGGGAAGGAGGCGTGTGTCATGGCAAACCCGAAGAACACGGCTGAGCTTGCTGCCTTGAAGGAGAAATTCGAGGATGCTAGCTCTGTCTTCCTCACCGAGTACCGCGGCCTGACCGTGGGTCAGCTGCAGGAGCTGCGCGGTGAGCTCGGTTTTGACGTTGAACTGCACGTCGCCAAGAACACCCTCGTGAAGATCGCTGCCAACGAGCACGGCATCGAGGGTCTCGATGATCTTCTGACCGGCCCGACCGCCGTCGCCTTCATTAAGGGCGATGCAACGGTCGACGCTGCGAAGGTCATGAAGAAGTTCGCCAAGGGTAACGAGGCTTTCGTTATCAAGGGCGGCTACATGGACGGTAACCCTCTCGACGCAGCCCAGGTGGATGCTGTCGCAGAGATGGACAACCGTGAGACCACTCTTTCCAAGCTCGCCGGCGCATTCCAGGGTTCTCTGGCGAAGGCTGCTGGCCTCTTCGAGGCTCCGGCATCCAAGACGGCACGACTCGTTGCCGCACTGCAGGACAAGCAGGAAGCCGCGTAAGGCGACTTCCACCACTAGTACGCACACCAAACATCTGGCCGCATAAGGCCACTACAGAAAGGAAGCCACCATGGCTAAGCTCTCCAAGGATGAGCTCATTGAGCAGTTCAAGGAAATGACCCTTATTGAACTTTCTGAGTTCCTGAAGGAATTCGAGGAGGTCTTCGACGTGACCGCTGCCGCTCCGGTTGCTGCTGTTGCAGCTGCTCCGGGCGCTGCTGGCGATGCTCCGGCTGAGGAGGAGAAGGACGAGTTCGACGTCGTTCTCGAGGCTGCTGGCGACAAGAAGATCGGCGTCATTAAGGCTGTCCGCGAGATCGTCTCCGGCCTGGGCCTGAAGGACGCTAAGGAGATGGTTGAGGGCGCACCGAAGGCCATCCTCGAGGGCGCTAACAAGGACGACGCTGAGGCTGCTAAGGCCAAGCTCGAAGAGGCTGGCGCAACCGTCACCCTCAAGTAAGCGCCTTTCGCTTATCGACGGCACACCCCCTTCAGTCGCATCCGCGACCGAAGGGGGTGTTTCGCGTTTCCGGGTGCCACCACCCCGCGTGAAGAGCCGGTGCCATTCCGTGGAAACGCTTCCGCCCTTCCGGTATCCGACGAGCATCCGCGAGTAGCAGTCAATCACAGAAGCCAGATACATATTCGACCCGTCTGTGATCGGCAGATAGGTAATACCGCCGACGAGGATCCTACTGATCCGAATAAACCTTCCTAAGCATGGAGGTAGATTACCTTTCTCGACTCAACACAGCCGGAATCAGAGGTGTCTACCAAACAGGGGTCAGGTCCATGAGATCGGGGATCTGGTGCACAGGGGAAAGCCCCACCGGGAAGACCTGGAGGAAAACCGGCGGGGCTGGCTGTGGCGATCGTGTCGTTAGGCGCTCAGCGTCTCCTTCGCGGCGTCAGCAGTACTGACGTCTGCCTTGTCCTTGTCTTCCTTCAGGGTGGGGCGCAGCAGCAGCATGGCGATCGCGATGACGATCAGGACGCTAGCTTCGTGGACGAGCATGCCAATCGACATGGTCACCCCACCGAGCAGCACACCGACCAACAGGATCGCCACGGTGGCCAGGGCGATGGCGATATTGACCCGCATGGTGCGTACCGTGCGCTGGGCCAAACCCAGGGCGTACGGCAAGCGGGGGAGCTTGTCGGCCATCAGGGCGATATCGGCTGTTTCGATGGCGGCAGGTGAACCAGCAGCCCCCATCGCCACGCCGATGTCGGCCTGAACGAGTGCCGGCGTGTCGTTGACACCGTCGCCGATCATGGCCACGGTGCGGCCCTGGGCCTGCAGGTCCTTGACGATAGTGAGCTTGTCCTCGGGCATGAGTTCGGCCCGGACCTCGTCGACCCCGAGTTCGGCGGCGACGTTGCGGGCCACCCGCTGCGCGTCACCGGTGGCCATGATCACGCGCACACCCTTGTCATGCAGCGATCGGATAGCGGCCGGTGCGTCGTCACGGATGGTGTCGGCCACGGCGACTATGCCGATGGCGCGTCCGTCGACACCGACGTACATGGCGGTCTTGCCCTGGTCATTGAGTTCAAGGATGCGGGTGGTGTCCGGGGCGTGGTCGAGCAGGCCGGCGGAACCGACGGCGACGGTATGTTCGTCGACCTTCGCGATGATGCCCTTGCCGGTGACCGGTTTGGCTTTCTCAACCATTTCGATGGTCAGCCCCTTGTTCTCCGCGCCGCGGATGATCGCCTCGGCCAGGGGGTGCTCGGAGGCGGTTTCGGCACGGGCGGCCAGGGTGAGCACCTCATCGTCCGAGTAGGCAGGGTCGAGGACGTCGACGTTGGTCAGCTCGGGGCGGCCGTTGGTCAGGGTGCCGGTCTTGTCGACGACCACGGTGTCGACCTTCGCGGAGGTCTCCAGGTATTCGCCACCCTTGATGAGCACCCCGTCCTTAGCGGAGCGCCCGATACCGGCGACAATCGAGACCGGGATGGAGATGACCAGCGCCCCGGGGCAGCCGATGACCAGCAGGGTCAAGGCCAGTTCCACATTGAGGGTGATCAGGCCAACGGCGAGGGCGGCGACCATCACACCGGGGGTGTAGTACTTCGAGAATTTCTCCAGGAACGTCTGGGTTTTGGCCTTATCGTCCTGGGCGTCTTCTACACGGTGGATGATCTTGGCCAGTGTGGAGTCCGAGCCGATGCCAATCGCCTCGATGCGCAGCACCCCGGAGCGCAGCCAAGTTCCGGCGAAGACCTCCGAGTCCTCGGCCTTCTCAGCGGGTACGGATTCCCCGGTGATGGTGGCCTCGTCGACCCCGCCGTGACCGGAGAGCACGCGTCCATCGACGGGGATCTGCTCGCCGTTTTTCACGAGCACGACGTCACCGGGGGCCAGTTCCCAGATCTCAACGGTTTCGGGCTCACCGTCGCGCAGCACGGTGGCGGTCTCGGGGGCAGCGTCCACCAGGTCCGACAGTGCCTTGCGGGTGCGGTTCATCGTGGCCTTCTCCAGGGCCTTGCCCAGGGCGAAGAGGAAGGTGACAGCGGCGGATTCCCAGTAGTTGTTGATGAACAGCGCGCCGATGGCGGCGACGATGACCAGCAGGTCAATCGAGATCATCCTAATGCGCAGGGCCTGGACGGCGGAGACGGCGATCTGCCAGCCGGCGACCACCGCGGCGGCGATCATGAATCCGTCTGACAGCCACCCAGCGGGGGTGAGCCAGGACAGGATAATCAACAGGCCTGAGACAGCGACCACGCCCCAGGTTTTCCAGGTCTTCATGATGGGTGTCCTTTACTTTTTGGGTCTTTTTCTTGTGACACTCATTAAGTTAGGATGATTCCGGAGAAACTTCCTTGACCTGGATCAATTACCCACACACCTCCGACCTGACGAGGTGGAGCAGAAGAGCATGCCACGTGGCCTGTCAACGCTAGGAACCCACCAGCACCGCACGGTGCTGGTGGGTTCCTAGCGTGGAGATGACGTGGCGTCGATCATGCTCCTTTCCCGGGTACTCGGATAGGGGGTGTTTAGTAGGCCGAGGGTTTGGCGGTACAGCCGGCGTCCATGAGAGGGCCGGTGCGAGTGCTCAGCCATTCCCGGATTGGGTGGCGGCCGTGCGGGTCGGGCGCCGCAAGGGAGGAGAACAGGGCGAGGTCGTCATCTACGCGTCGCTGGTAGGCGTCACGGGTCTCCTTGAGATGTCCTAGGTGGATAGTGTCGTCCTGGCCCGCAGGACGGCTCACGCGGTACAACGCCGCCACACTGTGATAGGCGGGAGTAGCCGTTGCGTATGGCACTCTGGATGTCGCCTGTATTCAGGGCTCGAGTTCTTGCGAGAAGATTCGGTCCCTGTCGTTAATGATCGTGGGCGTTGACAATGGTGTTGACCTTGGCATCCACAGCCTCCAGTGTGCTCAAGCCCAGGCGGGCAGTGTCGGTGTCCACGCCGTGCCCCTTCATCAGGAAGTCCAGCTTCGGGTGCAGCTGGGCGAGGGTATCGTTCGCCATGTGGGAGGGGTCACCGCCGTGGGCGGCGCATAACGCGTTCGCCTTGGCGTGCAGCGAGGAGACGGATTCGAGGTCCAGATCCGACTCGTCGAAGTTCTCGGTCCCGTGGTTCTTGAGCAGGAAGTTCATCTTCTCGTGGAGACTGACAAAGGTCACTTCGGCCATGGTGGTGTCCTTTCATGACGAAGATCAGGTGTTTTCTGTGATACTCATTAAGCTATGAACATTCCGGAGAAAGTACCTTGATCCGCATCAAGTACCCGCAAAGTGAGATCTGGATCGCAAAAAGACTGTGGTGCTCGTAGCCCGGGGGCACAGATGGCCCGCCGGCACTTTCTGGTGCGGGCGGGCTTGTGGGGTCGGGAGTGCGTCAGATCGCCGACGGCTTGGCGGTGTAACCGACCTCGGCTACCGCGGTGACCAGGTCACGTACGGAGACCTTCTGTGGGTCGTGGGTGACCAGGATGCGTCCGGAGGAGAACTTCACCTCCGCATTCTCCACGCCGTCCAAACCATTCAGCTTGTTTTCGATCTTGGCGACACAGCTCGGACAGGTGAACTCATCAGAGCGTAAGGTGGTGTTCTTCAGCATGGCCGGGGCGGTCATTGTAACCAGGTCCTTTCATCTTTTATCGTCATGTTCCTGTGCTTGCACCTTTAAAGATATGGTCCTTTCCGGGTTAATTCCTTGACCTGGATCAAACAACGACAAATCTCTCCGACCAGAAAATTGTCCTGGAAAAGAGAGAGGGATGTGGGCGTTTAGAGGCCGGCGACCAGGTCGGCCAGGGCCTGGTGGTTGGTAATAGCGATCCATTCGCGGCCGGAGTCGATGACACCGGTTTTCTTCATCCGCGCCATTGCCCGGGAGGCGGACTCGACGGTGGTGCCGGCCATGCCGGCCACGTCGTCGCGGCGCAGGCGGACCTGCAGCAGGCTGGATCCGTCTTGTCGGATTTGCCCGAGCTTGGCGTCCAGGTGTTGGAGGGCGGCGGCCACGCGCTGCTCGACAGTCGAGGTGGTCAGTGCGGTCTCGCGTTCCCGGGAACGGACCAATTGGTCCTGCTGCATCCGCATGATCGCCAACGCCAGTTGCGGGTAGGCGTCCACGACCTCGGCCAGGGCCTCGGCGGGCAGGTAGAGCGCGCAGGTGGTCTCAATCGCCCAGGCGGAGTCGGTGGCTGGGGAGCTATGGGGGTGCAGTGGGCCGATGACATCCCCGGGGGCGGCGATGTCGACGGTGATTTCGCGGCCATCGATGGTGTCCCGGGTGATCCGGGCTCGACCGGAGGCGACCATATAGCTGCCCTGAGCCTGCTCGCCGGCTAGGAGGATGGGATCACCCGCGGCCCAGGCCCAGGAGGTCAGATGCTGGTCGAGTTCCCTGTGCTGTTGTGGGTTCAGCTTCTTGGTCAGCGGGGAACGGGCCATGACCTGCATGCGCACGTCCAGGGAGCACTGGTGGGGTTGAGCGCAGTTGTGACGGACGGGATTGCGGGCCATAAGCCCCATGCTATCGGGCCCGGAGAGCAATGACCGCGGAAGCGGAGAAACAAAAGCCTCCGACACGACCGACAGCCGCGCCCCCTCACCACTCGCTGCCTGAGGAGTGCGCAGTGGAGGTGATGTCGTCGATGACCTTGATGAGCTCGTCCACAGACACCTGTTGTAGGTCATGGGACACCACGAGATGGCCGGGCAGTACTACCACTTCGACGGAGGCCACCGTGGTAACGCGATCGCGGTGCTGATGAACTAGCGCGGCGTGGTGACTGTGTGTCAGGGGCGGGTTGGCTTGTAGACTCGCTCGCATGCTCCCTAAATCCCGCATCGCGTCGGCCCTGCTCGTCGGGCTCGGTCTGGCGTTGATCGTTGCGGGGCTCATCGCGCCGCGGTTCCTCAACGGTGATGCGCGGTTCCCGCTGAACCTGGAGAACACCACGTGGACGCTCCATGACCCGGAAGCGACGTTGGGGGAGGCCAAGGACGACGGCACAGCCAAGGACGTGACGGTGCCGCTCACGCGTCAGCTGCACATGACGGTGCAGAACCCGGCGACGGACAAGGCCGTGGCATTGCGCGTGGGCGACTCGCTGCTGCGCGGGGACAAAGAATCGGATTTTGAGAATCTGGTCACCGCCGCGACGTGGTCGATGCAAATGGACCGGAACACAGGGCTTATCGACGAGCCGGCGCGGGTGAGCACCGTGATGGCGCTGCCGGAAGAAACGGTCGATATCGACGGAGTGTGGCTGAAGTTTCCGTCCGACGTGCAAAAGGAGAGCTACCCCGTCTTCGACCCGACGCTACGCGCCGCAGTCGACGCGGAGTTCACCGGCGAGAGCGAGGTGGCGGGGCGGACGGTCTACACCTTCACGCAGACCGTCCCCGACACCAATGTCGCGGAGCTCTACCCCGGTGAGCAGAACTCGCTAATGGTGCCCGGGCCCGACGGGGACGCGAAGAAGGCGTTCAAACACCACGCCGCTGAGCGCGAAATCACCGTGGACCAGATCACGGGCCTGGTCGTCGGGATCAACGAGAAGGTCGACGACTACTACGCGGACCGTGCGGGCGAGCGCGTGCGCGGGATTTACTCTTACGACGCGGCGATGGACGAGCAGCAGGTGGAGGCGCTGACGGGGCAGCTGCCGACAGTCACCCAGGGGCTGTCGCGCACCGTGACCTACGCCGTAATCGGAGTCGGCAGCCTGCTGGTGCTGGCCGGGCTGATCGGGGCGTTCCGTCCGGGCGGGCGCCTACGTGCGACGTCGCACCGCGCGTAGACGCGCCATAAGCCGCGGCGTTACAGCGGGCGGGCTCGCCGGTGGTATGGTTTCCGGCGAGCGACGGTGGCGGACCGGTCCGCGGAAAATAGGATCGGCTAGCGCTTTACAATCGGGCAGCGGGGGTATAAGCTGTCTCCTTGCGCTGGAAGCCGTCGCCAGTGTGTATGAGGAAAACCTTGGATCAATGCGAAAACATTGATTTGACAAGGTGATTTTGTGCATTCTGGACTCTCGGGGGCTTCCACAGCTGTCGCAGCTAACAATAAACGCTAATTATCCAGCGGGTGACCAGTGCATATGCGCCGTGTACGGGCCCCGCGTGAGGTGCTGGAAGGACCCATCTTGGCAGTCTCCCGCCAGACCAAGTCAGTGGCCACGATTCCCGGAGCTCCGGAGCGCTACTCGTTCGCGAAGATCGACGAGCCGATTGCGCTTCCTGGGCTCCTTGATGTTCAGTTAGAATCCTTCGCTTGGCTCGTCGGCACGCCTGAATGGCGTGAGCGTCAGGCAGAAGAGCGCGGCGACGACGCCCGCATCACGTCCGGTCTCGAGGACATCCTGGAAGAGATCTCTCCGATCCAGGACTACTCGGGCAACATGAGCTTGTCTCTGTCCGAGCCGCGCTTCGAGGATGTCAAGTACACCATCGACGAGTGCAAAGACAAGGACATCAACTACTCCGCACCGCTGTACGTGACCGCGGAGTTCATTAACAACGACACCCAGGAGATCAAGTCTCAGACCGTCTTCATCGGCGACTTCCCGCTGATGACGGACAAGGGCACGTTCATCGTCAACGGCACCGAGCGTGTCATTGTCTCCCAGCTGGTGCGTTCCCCGGGCGTCTACTTCGACGAGACGATCGACAAGTCCACCGAGCGTCCGCTCCACTCCGTGAAGGTCATCCCGTCGCGTGGTGCATGGCTGGAGTTCGACGTCGATAAGCGCGACACCGTCGGTGTCCGCATCGACCGCAAGCGCCGCCAGCCGGTGACCGTCCTGCTGAAGGCCCTCGGCTGGACCGAGCAGCAGATCAAGGACCGCTTCGGCTTCTCCGAGATCATGATGTCCACGCTGGAGAACGACGGCGTGGCCAACACCGACGAGGCACTGCTGGAGATCTACCGCAAGCAGCGCCCGGGCGAGCAGCCGACCCGCGACCTCGCGCAGTCCCTGCTCGAGAACGCCTTCTTCCGCGCGAAGCGCTACGACCTCGCACGCGTCGGCCGCTACAAGGTCAACCGCAAGCTCGGCCTCGGCGGCGACCACGAGGGTCTGATGACCCTGACCGAAGAGGACATCGCCACCACGCTCGAGTACCTCGTGCGCCTGCACGCCGGTGAGCGCGAGATGACCTCTCCGGAGGGCACCGTCATCCCGATCAACACCGACGACATCGACCACTTCGGCAACCGCCGCCTGCGCACCGTGGGCGAGCTGGTGCAGAACCAGGTCCGCGTCGGCCTGTCCCGCATGGAGCGTGTCGTGCGCGAGCGCATGACCACGCAGGACGCTGAGGCGATCACCCCGACCTCCCTGATCAACGTTCGCCCGGTCTCCGCGGCGATCCGCGAGTTCTTCGGCACCTCCCAGCTGTCGCAGTTCATGGACCAGAACAACTCCCTGTCCGGCCTGACCCACAAGCGCCGCCTGTCCGCGCTCGGCCCGGGCGGCCTGTCCCGTGAGCGCGCCGGCATCGAGGTCCGAGACGTTCACCCGTCCCACTACGGCCGCATGTGCCCGATTGAGACTCCTGAGGGCCCGAACATCGGCCTGATTGGCGCACTGTCTTCTTACGCACGTGTGAACCCGTTCGGTTTCATCGAGACGCCGTACCAGAAGGTCATCGACGGCAAAATTACTGAGGAGATCGACTACCTCACCGCCGACGAGGAGGACCGCTACGCGATTGCCGAGGCGGCCACCGAGCACGACAAGGACATGAACATCACGGCCGAGCGCATCGAGGTGCGCCTCAAGGACGGCGATATCGGTGTTGTGGGTGCCAAGGACGTCGACTACGTCGACATCTCCCCGCGCCAGATGGTCTCCGTCGCTACGGCGATGATTCCGTTCCTCGAGCACGACGACGCTAACCGCGCGCTCATGGGTGCGAACATGCAGAAGCAGGCAGTGCCGCTGCTGCGTTCCGAGGCCGCGTACGTGGCCACCGGCACCGAGCTGCGCGCCGCGTACGACGCGGGCGACATCGTCATCGCCAAGACCGCCGGTGTCGTCGAGGACGTCACCGGCGATGTCATCACCATCATGGACGACGAGGGTCAGCGCGAGTCGTACTTGCTGCGCACGTTCGAGCGCACCAACCAGGGCACCTGCTACAACCAGACCCCGATCGTGTCCACGGGCGACCGCGTTGAGGCTGGCCAGGTCATCGCCGATGGCCCGGGCACCAAGAATGGCGAGATGGCGCTGGGCACCAACCTGCTCGTCGCCTTCATGCCGTGGGAGGGCCACAACTACGAGGACGCCATCATCCTCAACCAGCGCGTGGTGGAGCAGGACATCCTGACCTCCGTGCACATCGAGGAGCACGAGATCGACGCCCGCGACACCAAGCTGGGCGCCGAGGAAATCACCCGCGAGATCCCGAACGTCTCCGAGGACGTGCTGAAGGACCTCGATGAGCGCGGCATCATTCGCATCGGTGCAGATGTCCGCGACGGCGACATCCTCGTCGGCAAGGTCACCCCGAAGGGCGAGACCGAGCTGACCCCGGAGGAGCGCCTGCTGCGCGCCATCTTCGGCGAGAAGGCCCGCGAGGTCCGCGACACCTCCCTGAAGGTGCCGCACGGCGAGACCGGCAAGGTGATTGCTGTCCGCCGCTTCTCCCGCGAGGACGACGACGATCTGTCGCCGGGCGTCAACGAGATGATCCGCGTCTACGTCGCCCAGAAGCGCAAGATCCAGGACGGCGACAAGATGGCCGGCCGCCACGGTAACAAGGGTGTCGTGGGCAAGATCCTCCCCGAGGAGGATATGCCGTTCATGGCTGACGGCACCCCGGTGGACATCATCCTGAACACCCACGGTGTGCCGCGCCGTATGAACATCGGTCAGGTCCTCGAGGTGCACCTCGGTTGGCTGGCTAAGGCTGGCTGGACCGTCAACCCGGATGATCCGGCCAACGCGAAGTTGCTGGAGACGCTTCCGGAGCAGCTTTACGACGTTCCGCCGGAGTCGCTGACCGCCACCCCGGTGTTCGACGGCGCCACCAACGAGGAGATCGCCGGCCTTTTGGCCAACACCAAGCCGAACCGCGACGGCGACGTCATGGTGGACGGCGACGGCAAGACCGTGCTTTTCGACGGCCGCTCCGGCGAACCGTTCAAGTACCCGATCTCCGTCGGCTACATGTACATGCTCAAGCTGCACCACCTGGTGGACGAGAAGATTCACGCCCGCTCCACCGGCCCGTACTCCATGATTACCCAGCAGCCGCTGGGTGGTAAGGCACAGTTCGGTGGCCAGCGCTTCGGCGAGATGGAGGTGTGGGCAATGCAGGCGTATGGCGCCGCCTACACCCTGCAGGAGCTGCTGACCATCAAGTCCGATGACGTTGTGGGCCGCGTGAAGGTGTACGAGGCGATTGTCAAGGGCGACAACATCCCGGATCCGGGCATCCCGGAGTCCTTCAAGGTGTTGCTCAAGGAGCTGCAGTCGCTGTGCCTCAACGTCGAGGTGCTGTCCACCGACGGTACTCCGATGGAGCTGTCCGGCGACGACGACGAATACGACCAGGCAGGATCCTCGCTGGGAATCAACCTGTCCCGCGACGAGGGTTCCGCAGCCGACACGGCATAAGCGCGTCCCGCGCGCTTTTGCCGTGCGTCGGCAAGCAAATAAGACTTAAAACGAAGAACTAATTCAACTTCAATCCTCCCGACATGGGAGGTGAAAGGGCATTTACGTGTTTGACGTAAACCTCTTCGATGAGCTCCGCATCGGCCTGGCCACCGCCGAAGACATCCGCCGCTGGTCGCACGGCGAGGTGAAGAAGCCGGAGACGATCAACTACCGCACCCTCAAGCCGGAGAAGGACGGCCTGTTCTGTGAGCGCATTTTCGGTCCGACCCGCGACTGGGAGTGCTCCTGCGGCAAGTACAAGCGTGTCCGCTACAAGGGCATCATCTGTGAGCGCTGCGGCGTCGAGGTGACCAAGTCCAAGGTGCGCCGTGAGCGCATGGGCCACATCGAGCTGGCCGCTCCGGTCACGCACATCTGGTACTTCAAGGGCGTTCCGTCCCGCCTGGGCTACCTGCTGGACCTGGCGCCCAAGGACCTCGAGCGCATCATTTACTTCGCCGCCAACATCATCACCTCCGTCGACGAGGAGGCACGTCACAACGACATGTCCACCCTCGAGGCGGAGATGATCCTGGAGAAGAAGGAAGTCGAGCAGGACACCGAGTCCGAGATCGCGGACCGTGCCCAGAAGCTCGAGGAGGACCTCGCTGAGCTCGAGTCCGAGGGCGCGACCGCCGCCGCGCGCAAGAAGGTGCAGAATGCTGCCGACAAGGAAATGCAGCACATGCGCGAGGCAGGCGAGCGCGAAATCGAGCGTCTCGACGAGATCTGGAACACCTTCATCAAGCTCGCCCCCAAGCAGATGATCATCGACGAGAACCTCTACGAGGAGCTCGTCGACCGCTACGAGGATTATTTCACCGGCGGCATGGGCGCTGAGGCGATCCAGACCCTCATCCGCAACTTCGACCTGGACGCCGAGTCCGAGGAGCTGCGCACCATCATCGCCGAGGGCAAGGGCCAGAAGAAGGTCCGCGCACTCAAGCGCCTGAAGGTCGTCGCCGCGTTCCAGCGTTCCGGCAACGACCCGGCCGGCATGATCCTCGACGCCATCCCGGTGATTCCGCCGGAGCTGCGTCCGATGGTCCAGCTTGACGGTGGCCGTTTCGCCACCTCCGACCTGAACGACCTGTACCGCCGCGTGATCAACCGCAACAACCGCCTCAAGCGCATGATCGATCTCGGCGCGCCCGAGATCATCGTGAACAACGAGAAGCGCATGCTGCAGGAGTCCGTTGACGCCCTGTTCGACAACGGTCGCCGCGGCCGTCCGGTCACCGGCCCGGGCAACCGTCCGCTGAAGTCCCTGTCTGACCTGCTCAAGGGCAAGCAGGGCCGCTTCCGCCAGAACCTGCTGGGTAAGCGTGTGGACTACTCCGGCCGTTCGGTGATTATCGTCGGCCCGCAGCTGAAGATGCACGAGTGCGGTCTACCGAAGCTGATGGCTCTCGAGCTGTTCAAGCCGTTCGTGATGAAGCGCCTGGTCGACAACGACTATGCGCAGAACATCAAGTCCGCCAAGCGCATGGTCGAGCGCCAGCGCCCCGAGGTGTGGGACGTGCTCGAAGAGGCGATTGCCGAGCACCCGGTGCTGCTCAACCGCGCACCGACACTGCACCGCCTGGGCATCCAGGCCTTCGAGCCGGTCTTGGTCGAGGGCAAGGCCATCCAGCTGCACCCGCTGGCATGTGAGGCCTTCAACGCCGACTTCGACGGCGACCAGATGGCTGTCCACCTGCCGCTGTCCGCTGAAGCTCAGGCTGAGGCACGCGTCCTCATGCTGTCTTCCAACAACATCCTGTCGCCGGCATCCGGCAAGCCGCTGGCTATGCCGCGCCTGGACATGGTCACCGGCCTGTACTTCCTGACGATGCTCAAGAGCGAGGCCGAGATCGGCGGCGAGGGCGCGTACGCGCCGGCCGACGAGAACGGCCCCGCACGCGGCGTCTACTCCGACCACCGCGAGGCCATCATGGCCTACGACCGTGGTGTGCTGGGCCTGCAGGCCCCGATCCAGGTGCGCATCAGCCACCTGCGCCCGACGCGCGAGATCGAGGCGGAGCAGTTCCCGGACGGCTGGGAGAAGGGCCAGACCTGGACCGCGGAGACCACGCTCGGCCGCATCATGTTCAACGAGATGCTGCCGTTCAACTTCCCGTACCAGGAAGGCGCCATGGTCCGTAAGGGCGGCGGCGCCGGCAAGGTGCTGCTCGGCGACATCATTTCCGCCATGGTGGAGAAGTACCCGATGATCACCGTCGCCCAGACGATGGACAAGCTCAAGGACGCTGGTTTCTACTGGGCGACCCGCTCGGGCATCACTATCACCATGTCCGACGTGCTCGTGCTCCCGAACAAGACCGAGATCTTGGACGAGTACGAGAAGGAAGCCGCAGAGATCGAGCGCAAGTTCTGGGAGAAGGGTGCTCTCACCGAAGAGAACCGCTACGACCGTCTTGTGGAGCTGTGGCAGGACGCCACCAACAAGGTGGGTCAGGCAGTCGAGGACCTGTACCCGGACGACAACCCGATTCCGATGATCGTGAAGTCCGGTGCTGCCGGTAACATGCGCCAGATCTGGACCCTGGCCGGCATGAAGGGCATGGTCGTGAACTCCCGAGGTGAGTACATCACCCGTCCGATCAAGACCTCCTTCCGCGAGGGCCTGTCCGTGATGGAGTACTTCAACAACTCCCACGGTTCCCGTAAGGGACTGGCCGATACCGCTCTGCGTACCGCCGACTCCGGTTACCTCACCCGCCGTCTCGTGGACGTCGCACAGGACGTCATCGTCCGCGAAGAGGACTGCGGCACCCACCAGGGCGTCAGGGTCCCGGTGGCCGAGGCTGCCGGCGGCACGTTCATCCGCCACGACTTGGTGGAGACCTCCGTGTCCGGCCGCGTGCTGGCCGCTGATGCAACCGATGCCGACGGCAAGGTCATCCTCGAGGCAGGCAACGACCTGTCCGAGGAGCGCATCGACGCCCTCGTCGAGGCCGGTGTCAAGGAGATCAAGGTCCGCTCCGTGCTGACCTGCCAGACCCCGACCGGCGTGTGCGCGAAGTGCTACGGCAAGTCCATGGCCACCGGCAAGCTGGTGGACATCGGCGAGGCTGTCGGCATTGTCGCGGCCCAGTCGATTGGTGAGCCGGGTACCCAGCTGACCATGCGTACCTTCCACCAGGGTGGTGTCGGCGGCGACATTACCGGTGGTCTGCCGCGTGTCCAGGAGCTGTTCGAGGCACGTGTGCCGAAGAACCGCGCCCCGATCGCGTCTGTCGCCGGCGAGATCTCGCTGGAGGACGAGGGCAACTTCTGGACCCTGACCATCCACCCGGAGGATGGCTCCGACGATGTGGTCTACGAGAAGCTGTCCAAACGCCAGGGCCTGGCTCAGGTGCGCCGCCCGATGGAGTCCAACCCGGACGCCATGATCGAGCGTTCCCTCAAGGACGGCGACACGGTCAACGTCGGCGACCGTCTGCTGCGCGGTGCGGCTGATCCGCACGACGTGCTCGAGGTTCTCGGCCGCCGCGGTGTGGAGAAGCACCTCATCGACGAGGTCCAGGCTGTCTACCGCACTCAGGGTGTGTCGATCCACGACAAGCACATCGAGATCATCATCCGCCAGATGCTGCGCCGCGGCACGGTCATCGACGCGGGTGCGACCGAGTTCCTCCCGGGTACCCTGGTCGACCTGTCCGAGGCACGCCAGATCAACAGCCAGGCCGTCGCCGAGGGCGGCGAGCCGGCCGAGCTGCGCAGCGAGATCATGGGTATTACCAAGGCGTCGCTCGCGACCGAGTCGTGGCTGTCCGCCGCCTCCTTCCAGGAGACGACCCGCGTGCTCACCGACGCCGCGATCAACAAGCGCTCCGACAAGCTGATCGGCCTGAAGGAGAACGTGATCATCGGTAAGCTCATCCCGGCCGGTACGGGCATCTCGCGCTACCGCAACATCTCCGTCAAGCCGACGGAGGCCGCACGCTCCGCCGCCTACTCGATCCCGTCCTTCGGCGATTCGATCTACGGCGACGAAGGCTACGGCGAGTTCACTGGCGCGTCCGTGCCGCTCGACGAGTACGGCTTCGACCAGTTCTAAACGGTTAAGCAGCCCAAGCGTTCAGGCCCGGCCTTCCCACGTGGAAGTCTGGGCCTTTCGCTGTTGTGCGTGTGCTGAAGAGCCCGGGCGACGTGGGCTGGTGAAGAATGTTTACAGCTGGGCGCCGCGGGCCGCGCGGAGGATGTCCACACCGCCCATGAGAGCAAAGCCGCGGATGCGGATCAAAGGGGCGTCCGCGGGCAAGTCCCTCTGCGACATCGTGCACGAGTGGTGGTTGGACATGCCGAAGCCGCCCATGAGGCCAATGCCGTCGTCGATGACGCGGACGTCCTCCGGCACGATGATCTCTATGCCGCCCATCACCGCAAAGGCATTGATAACGGTTTCTGGTGCGGACAGCCGGGCCTCGCGGAGGTCGAGTCCGTTGCCGCCCATGACCGAAAATGACGAGTGAGTCGGCGCGACGTGCCAATCGCCGGTCTTGTCGGTGCCGCCCATGACGGAGAGGGAGAAGCTGGAGCCGCCGGGTTGGTCAGTGAGGTAGGCAAGTGCGTCAGAATGCGGGGGCGGGGTCAGCGGGGCAGGATCGGATACTCGGCGGGTGACGGGGGAGAGGTCCGCGGTGAGCGGCTCCAGTTCGTCAGCGAAGGTGGACTTCCAAGCCTCGGCGGTGCGTTCGTCGAATTCGGTCGTGGAAAGTTGGCCGTCGGCAAAGGCGGCGGCCAGAGTGTCGGCGGTGTGCTTGCGCAGCGAATCGGACGCGCGTTTACGGGGCGGTTGGGAGGACGTGGTCTCGAATTCGTTTGCCATGGAACCTACTTTAGGCGGGGAGGCGGGCAGCGGGTGTCGTTAAGTGAAAAGGCGATTTGCTTTTACCGCGCCCGGCGTGTAATTTTTCTACCGATTCCGCCCCGCGTGCCGGGGTTGGGAAACCATTGAACTCCCCGCACCCTCCAGGGCAGCGGAGGTGAGTTCATGCGAAAACGGCAGGGCCCCGAAGAAGAGCCCCCATTTTTGCATGTTCGACCACCTTTTCTGCCCAGGGGAGTGCGGCCCCCGAACAAGAAAGTGTTGGTATGCCAACTATTCAGCAGCTGGTCCGCAAGGGCCGCCACGATAAGAGCAAGAAGGTGGCGACTGCTGCGCTGAAGGGATCCCCGCAGCGCCGCGGCGTGTGCACCCGCGTGTACACCACCACCCCGAAGAAGCCGAACTCCGCTCTCCGTAAGGTCGCGCGTGTCCGCCTGACCTCCGGCATCGAGGTCTCCGCCTACATCCCGGGCGAGGGCCACAACCTGCAGGAGCACTCCATGGTGCTCGTCCGCGGCGGCCGTGTGAAGGACCTTCCGGGTGTTCGCTACAAGATCATCCGCGGCGCACTGGACACCCAGGGCGTCAAGGACCGCAAGCAGGCTCGCTCCCGTTACGGCGCGAAGAAGGGACAGTAAAGAACAATGCGTAAGCAGCAAGCTCCGAAGCGTCCCGTTGTCAAGGACCCGGTTTACGACTCCGAGCTGGTCACCCAGCTGATCAACAAGATCCTCCAGGACGGCAAGAAGTCCACCGCTCAGCGCATCGTCTACGGCGCGCTCGAGATCTGCCGCGAGAAGACCGGCACTGACCCGGTGGGCACCCTCGAGAAGGCACTGGGCAACATCCGCCCGGACCTCGAGGTCCGCTCCCGCCGCGTCGGCGGTGCGACCTACCAGGTCCCGGTCGAGGTCCGTCCCGGCCGCTCCACCACCCTGGCCCTTCGCTGGATGGTCACCTTCACCCGCCAGCGCCGCGAGAACTCCATGACGGAGCGTCTCGCCAACGAGATCCTGGACGCGTCCAACGGTCTCGGCGCATCCGTGAAACGCCGCGAGGACACCCACAAGATGGCAGAGGCCAACCGCGCCTTCGCCCACTACCGCTGGTAGTTTCCCGCTGCGCAGTACCCGGCGGGGGTGTTCTTTGGTTGCCCCGCCGGGAGCTGGCACGAGCTTTCAGAGGCTTCGTAATGCCAGATCAGCGATAAAGTGGCAGAATCGACCAAGGAAAATATCCGCCAAGGCGTCTCCAGCCGCTCCGTGACTGACGGGGACACGGCTTGCAGGGCGTCGACGACAAACGAGTTGGGGTACACAACGTGGCACAAGAAGTGCTTAAGGATCTGAACAAGGTCCGCAACATCGGCATCATGGCCCACATCGATGCCGGTAAGACGACCACGACCGAGCGCATCCTCTTCTACACCGGTCTGAACCGCAAGGTCGGCGAGACCCACGACGGTGGCGCGACCACCGACTGGATGGAGCAGGAGAAAGAGCGCGGCATCACCATTACATCCGCTGCCGTGACGTGCTTCTGGAACAACAACCAGATCAACATCATCGACACCCCGGGCCACGTCGACTTCACTGTTGAGGTCGAGCGTTCCCTGCGTGTCCTCGACGGCGCAGTCGCTGTCTTCGACGGCAAGGAAGGCGTGGAGCCGCAGTCCGAGCAGGTGTGGCGTCAGGCTGCTAAGTACGATGTCCCGCGTATCTGCTTCGTCAACAAGATGGACAAGCTGGGCGCTGACTTCTACTACACCGTTGGCACCATCGTCGACCGCCTCGGCGCGAAGCCGTTGGTCATGCAGCTGCCGATCGGCGCTGAGGACGACTTCGACGGCGTCATCGACCTGCTCGAGATGAAGGCCCTCACCTGGCGCGGCAAGACCGAGATCGGTACCGAGGCCACCATCGAGGAGATCCCGGCCGACCTCCAAGACAAGGCTGAGGAGTACCGCGAGAAGCTCCTCGAAGCCGTCGCGGAGTCCGACGAAGAGCTCATGGAGAAGTACTTCGGCGGCGAAGAGCTGACCATGGAAGAGATCAAGGGCGCCATCCGCAAGATGACGGTCAACTCCGAGATCTACCCGGTCTACTGCGGCACCGCTTACCGCAACAAGGGTGTCCAGCCGCTTCTTGACGCGATCGTCGACTTCCTGCCGAACCCGCTCGACGTGGGCGAGGTCAAGGGTGTCGCAATGGGCACCGACGAGCCGATGACCCGTAAGCCGTCCGTCGAGGAGCCGTTCTCCGCTCTGGCGTTCAAAATCGCCGTCCACCCGTTCTTCGGCAAGCTCACCTACGTGCGCGTCTACTCCGGCCAGGCTATCCCGGGCGAGCAGATGCTCAACTCCACGAAGAACAAGAAGGAGCGCGTCGGCAAGCTCTTCCAGATGCACGCGAATAAGGAGAACCCGGTCGAGCATGCTGACGCCGGCAACATCTACGCGTTCATCGGCCTGAAGGACACCACCACCGGTGACACCCTCTGCAACCCGGAGCACCCGATCATTCTCGAGTCCATGGACTTCCCGGATCCGGTGATCCAGGTCGCCATCGAGCCGAAGACGAAGGCCGACCAGGAGAAGCTGGGCACCGCTATCCAGAAGCTCGCCGAGGAGGACCCGACCTTCACCGTCAAGCTCGATGAGGAGTCCGGCCAGACCGTCATCGGCGGCATGGGCGAGCTCCACCTCGACGTCCTCGTCGACCGCATGAAGCGCGAGTTCAAGGTCGAGGCGAACATCGGCTCCCCGCAGGTCGCTTACCGCGAGACCATCCGCAAGAAGGTCGAGTCCCTGGACTACACCCACAAGAAGCAGACCGGTGGTTCCGGCCAGTTCGCGAAGGTCATCGTCACCGTCGAGCCGTACGAGCCGGACCCGGAGACCCTGGAAGAGGGCGAGTCCCCGACCTACAAGTTCGAGAACGCCGTCACCGGTGGCCGCGTCCCGAAGGAGTACATCCCGTCCGTCGACGCTGGTATCCAGGACGCGATGCAGTACGGCTTCCTCGCCGGCTACCCGCTGGTCAACATCAAGGCCACCCTCGAGGACGGCGCTTACCACGACGTCGACTCCTCCGAGATGGCGTTCAAGCTGGCCGGCTCCCAGGTCCTCAAGGAAGCAGTCGCTAAGGCGAAGCCGGTCCTGCTCGAGCCGATGATGGCCGTCGAGGTCGTCACTCCCGAGGAATACATGGGCACCGTCAACGGCGACATCAGCTCCCGCCGTGGCCAGGTCTACGCCATGGAAGACCGCTCCGGCGCCAAGGTCGTCAAGGCGAAGGTTCCGCTGTCCGAGATGTTCGGCTACATCGGTGACCTCCGCTCCTCGACCGCAGGCCGCGCGAACTTCACCATGGTGTTCGACTCCTACGCCGAGGTCCCGAGCAGCATCGCTCAGGAGATCATCGACGAGCGCAACGGCAACGCCTAACACGCGAAGCCTGAGGGTGCTCCCCTGGAACCCTGTGCCACTAGGGGAGCACACGCGCCGCGGTAGCGGCCGGGCTGAGAGTTTCACCGAGCAGGTGGGACTTTGAGCCGGCCGTTACCACTAGGTGGGTCCACGCCACGTGGGTCGCCCGAAAACCAGGCAGGAAGCCTCGAAGAGCTTCCCCGTCATGGTTTGAAAAACGGCGTTAACAAATCTAGGATCATGTAACTGGCACATTGTGAAATGGCCATTGTTTCCATGCCCGACGCACCGGCATACCGCCCCCAAACGGTGGAACACGGTGGACCGCGTGCTAGGAAATGAAAGCAAGGCAGAAGTAAATCCACGTGGCTGCGAGAGTCGTAGTCACCTGCACGTCCAGGAGGACAAACAGTGGCAAAGGAAAAGTTCGAGCGCACTAAGCCGCACGTGAACATCGGCACCATCGGTCACGTCGACCACGGCAAGACGACGACCACCGCCGCTATCACCAAGGTGCTGGCTGACGCTTACCCGGAGGAGAACAAGGCTTTCGCCTTCGACACCATCGATAAGGCTCCGGAGGAGCGCGAGCGCGGTATTACCATCAACATCTCCCACGTGGAGTACAACACCCCGAAGCGCCACTACGCTCACGTCGACGCCCCGGGCCACGCCGACTACATCAAGAACATGATTACCGGTGCTGCCCAGATGGACGGCGCAATCCTCGTGGTTGCTGCTACCGACGGCCCGATGCCGCAGACCCGCGAGCACGTTCTGCTCGCCCGCCAGGTCGGCGTTCCGTACATCCTCGTTGCACTGAACAAGTGCGACATGGTCGACGACGAGGAGATCATCGAGCTCGTCGAGATGGAGATCCGCGAGCTGCTCGCTGAGCAGGACTACGACGAGGAAGCTCCGATCACGCACATCTCCGCTCTCAAGGCTCTCGAGGGCGACGAGAAGTGGGTCCAGTCCGTGCTCGACCTCATGGAGGCTTGTGACAACTCCATCCCGGATCCGGAGCGCGAGACCGACAAGCCGTTCCTGATGCCGATCGAGGACATCTTCACCATTTCCGGCCGCGGTACCGTTGTTACCGGCCGTGTCGAGCGTGGTGTCCTGAACCTCAACGACGAGGTCGAGATCATCGGTATCCGCGAGAAGTCCCAGAAGACCACCGTCACCTCCATCGAGATGTTCAACAAGCTTCTCGACACCGCTGAGGCTGGCGACAACGCCGCTCTGCTGCTCCGTGGTCTGAAGCGCGAGGACGTCGAGCGTGGCCAGGTCATCATCGCCCCGGGCGCTTACACCCCGCACACCAAGTTCGAGGGTTCTGTCTACGTCCTGTCCAAGGACGAGGGCGGCCGCCACACCCCGTTCTTCGACAACTACCGTCCGCAGTTCTACTTCCGCACCACCGACGTCACCGGTGTTGTGAAGCTGCCGGAGGGCACCGAGATGGTCATGCCGGGCGACAACGTCGACATGTCCGTCGAGCTGATTCAGCCGGTCGCTATGGACGAGGGCCTGCGCTTCGCTATCCGCGAGGGCTCCCGCACCGTCGGCGCTGGCCGCGTCACCAAGATCCTGGACTAGTCTCGAGCTAGCTTCCTAGATCAAGCCGCATCCCGTTACGGGGTGCGGCTTTTCGCTTGCTTATCGACGCCTCCCGCAACCCTCCCCGCTGCTCCCCTGTGGATAAGTCCGTTTGTGGGCGGGTTATCCACAGATTTTCTGTGGCTTCTTTTTCGGGGTTGTTGTTCTGTTTAGCGTGTGGGGCATGAGCGATTTTGACGCGTTTCTTGGAACTCTTGGTAGCCCGATGGATATCCTGGCTGGTTTCGACCGTCAGGCTGCTCGTGCTGCCGGCGTCAAGCCCACCACGTATGTCGAGTGGGAAAAGGCCCACGAGGTCTACTTCGGTAAAACCCGGTTTCGCCGCCAGCAAGCCAATGCCGTTCGTGTTGCTAGGCAGACGGGGAAGTCTCTGGATCAGATCCTGTTCATCGAGCAGCAAGTGCGCGCCGTCGCCTCCGACCGGGAGACGTGGAAACTCCGCCTGGCCCTGCTGTCGGTGCGCGGCGACTACAAGACGCTGCAGCGCCGCGCCAAAGACATCATGTCAGCGCTCTTTGAAAAGTAGCCCAAAACGCTCCCCGAAAAGTAGCCCATCCGAAAAAGATTGGATGGGTGATTTCTTTGGAGCAATGGGCACAGATCCGATACCTGCGTGGGCAGGGTTTATCGATACGCAAGATTGCCAACGAGGTTGGCTGCGCGAAGAAGACTGTCGAGCGGGCACTGGCTTCGGATTCGCCTCCGAAATACCCGCCGCGTCGGGCTAAAACCACAAGTTTCGATGCCTTCGAACCACAAGTACGCGCGTTGCTGGCTGAAACTCCACGTCTTAACGCAAAAGTCATCGGACAGCGCGTTGGGTGGACCGGGTCAGAATCGTGGCTGCGCAAAAACATTGCCCGGATCCGACCCGAGTATCTTCCCGCAGACCCCGTGGACACGCTCACCCATCTTCCCGGGCGTGAAATCCAGTGCGACCTGACTTTTGCCGCCGGCGGGCTGCCCGATGCAAACGGTGTGCACCGACCATTCCCGGTGCTGGTGATGGCGGCATCGCATTCCCGATTCGCCGCCGCCTGTCTGCTACCAACCCGTCGCACCGACGACCTGATAGCCGGGATGTGGCAGCTCATCGAGCGCGACTTCAAAGCCGTGCCCGACCGGCTGGTATGGGACCGGGAAGCTGGCATCGGTAAGGCCCGCCTGTGTGAGCCAGTCGCTGCGTTCGCCGGTGCAATCGGCACCAAGATCGTCCAGGCCCCGCCGAGAGATCCGGAATCGAAAGGCATCGTTGAACGCACCAACGGCTATATGAAGCGCTCCTTTTTCCCAGGCCGGCACTTCAGCAACCCGCAGGATGTGCAAGACCAGCTCGATGAATAGTTTAGCACCGTGGCCAACACCCGCACCCATGCCACGTTGAAAACCCGCCCGATCGATCTGTTTCGCATCGACCAACAGTCCATGCGTCCACTTCCGCCGTATACCCCAACGATCGGGATCCGTCCTGCGGTACGCCTGCCACGCAACTACTACATCACCGTCGACACCAACCAATACAGCGTCGACCCCGCCTTCATCGACAGGCTTGTGACCGTGCGCACCTGTCTAGAAGAAATCACTGTCACAGGACCATCCGGCGAAATCGCTGCCTGCCACCGGCGTTACTGGGGCAAACACCACGTCATCACCGACCCTGCCCACCGACACGCCGCACGACGCATGCGACAGCTAATCACCGGACCCCAACGACACAACCACACACCAGACAACGACGTAGAGGTAGCCGACTTAGCCATCTACGACTCAATCGCCTAGCCCCCCAAAGAAGATTGGATTCGACTATGCCCCACACGCACGCCCACGACACCCAAGCAACGATTGCGCACCTGTCACAGACGCTGAAAGCCCCACGTATCAACACCGTATACGCCACCATTGCTGAACAAGCACGCGCAGAATCGTATACCTACGAGGAATACCTCGCCGCGGTACTTTCAGTAGAAGCCACCGCACGCGCTGAATCCGGAGCGCGCCAACGCGTTAAACGAGCCGGTTTTCCAGCAGTCAAAACCATCGCCGATTTCGACTTCGGCGCCCAACCCGGCATCGACCGCGCCGACATCGCTCGACTAGAAACCGGTGCCTGGGTCGCAACCGCTGAAAACGTCGTCCTTCTAGGCCCACCAGGCACCGGAAAAACACACCTAGCTACAGCCCTAGGCATAACCGCTGCTCAGCAAGGCTACCGAGTACTGTTCGACACCGCCGCAGGGTGGATCAACACACTCACCGAGGCACACAACACCGGACGACTCGAATCCGTACTCAAACGCCTAAGCGGATACCACCTGCTCATCATCGACGAACTCGGATACATCCCCGTTGAGGCAGACGCAGCAAACCTCTTCTTCCAACTCGTCTCACGCCGATACGAACACGGATCCATCATCGTCACATCCAACCTGGCTTTTTCCCAATGGGCCCAATGCTTCGGAGACGTCACCGTCGCAACTGCCATGGTCGACCGCATCGTCCACCACGCAAAAATCTTCCAACACCGAGGAGTAAGCCACCGCATCAAAGGCCGCGAACTCACAACACCACAAACAAATCAGGCACAATAACTACGACCACACTGGGCTACTTTTCAAAGAGCGCCAGTGGGCTACATTTCGAAGAGCACTCACACATCATCCCCGACCCGGACGCCGATACACCCGCCCCGGAGTCCACGGTGCGGTTCGGCCGGACGCGGAAAGGCAAGCGGACGTTGATCGCCACCGGTGAAGAACGTGTCATCGCCGACCTGGAACACGCCCTGCGGAAGGGGCTCGACCCCAACCGGCCTGAGGGCCCGCAGATGTATGAGGCGTTCGCGGAGCTCCTGCGGGGCGGTGCCGGGGTTGCGGAGTCTGTGCCGCGCCCGCTGATCCAGGTCCCGCTTTCCGAGCACATCAGGATCCTCGCAGGCGAGGGGGATGAGACGATCCTGGGGTTGTCGGACGGCACCACCATGACCGGTGCGGAGTATCTGACTCACTATTACTCGAAGGATTTGGAGGTGGCGTTGTTCCACCCGCAGGCGGGTGCGGTGAACCTGTACCACGCGAAGCGGTTCGCCAACGCCAAGCAACGTGATCTGGCGCGGGCGACGTTGACGACGTGTCCGGTGCCGGATTGCCGGCACGCGGCGGATAATTGCGAGGTCCACCACATCACACCGTGGGCGCGTGGCGGGCCGACGAACATGGACAACCTGTCGGTGTTGTGCAGGTACCACAACCGCACCAACGACGACGACCCCCACCGCAACCACCGGGGCCGAATACACATCCGCAACGGCACCCCGACATGGGTCTCCCCGCGCGGAGCACCAGTACCGAACACCACACACCAATACGGTGCCATGCACCTGTTGTTCGGAAGCTAGTTCGGAACCTGACCACACCACCAGGCCGAGGGCGAAACAGCCCTGCGGCCACGTAGGTGCGCGCCAAAACTAATCTGTGGGTGCTCTCCGAAATGTAGCTCACGGGTGCTCTTCGAAAAGGAGCCCAGGCAGTTTTAGCTCGCCGCGCGCTTTCGTGTCATCGTCGGCGGCCGACGTAGGCTGGGCTTTGTGCATGATCCCACCCGTATCCCGCGCGTACTCGACCAGCTCCGCAGAACGTGGGAGGGCCAGCCGGACCTACCGCTGGCAACGCTTTTCGGCATCCTGGCTAACCGCGGCGCCGGCTGGGGCACGACGGACGAGGAACTCGAACAGTTGCTTATCGACGAATCCTCCTCCCACCCCTCCGACCTTCCCCTTTCAGCGGACCGCCGCGTGGACGGCGACTTTCTCATCGAGACAGACTCGCCCGCGCACCGCGTCACATTGACAGCGGCCGGCGATGTGGTGGTGCGCTCGGCTGGCGACCGCGACCGCCAGCCCAGCTTGTGGCAGTACACCTCGGTACGCCCGACGGGACCTGGCAGGATGCTCACGGTCGCTGACAGCGAGGGCGTAGAACACCGCCTGGGAATGGTCGCTCTGATTTCCCGGATCGTGGACTCCCGCGGCGCGTCTATGGCAGTAGCTGACGAATCCCTCCGTGAACCAGCTATTTCTGATCTCACCGCATCTGACCGCTCCGCACCCGACCAAGGCCCGGCTAACCACGTCGGCACCGCACCATCACGTGCGAAAAATATCGACGGATTGGAACGCGGCGAGATCGGCAATTCAGTCTGGCTGGTTCCCCTCGCCGATGGAGCACGGCTGCTGATCACCCAACGTCTGCACTGTTGGCAGGTCGAGAGGCGTGAAGTGACCAAAACAACGCACGCCTGGAGCCAGGTCGTGCGTTGTCGTGTGGGCGAGAACTTCGCCTATGTGGCAGGGGGAGGGGAGAGGGTGGAGTTGGGGGTCGTCGATAAGCTGCTGCTTGTGGAGAGCTAAGCCGTGACCTTGTCGAGGTGCAGCTTGAACACGGTGTCCATGTCCATTGTGTCCACTGCATCGCGGAAGTCGGCGTCGATCGCCTCGACGAATGCCACAACGGTCTCCAAGTCGAAGTCCGGGTTAGCCGTGATGGTGAAGGTGGCGGTCGGGCGGTCGCCGACGTAGGCAACGGTCTGCTTCGCCTGTTTCACGATCTCGGATCCCTCCGCGTGGTTGCATGCCGCCTGCGCAAGGCGCGCCACGTTGATGCGGGTGTCGCCGAGGTCCGGCTGCGCGGTGCCGATGAACCGGTTGCTGAACCCGCGGTTGCGTATATTCGGCATGATCAGCCACAGACCGAGAATGAACGCGCCGAGCATTGTGCCGATCAACGCGGCGGTGTACCAGTTCATGCCCGGTACGTCGGTGATCAGGGAGCGGTTTATGCCGCGCACGAACTCGGAGACATACGGGATGTCCCAGTGCAGGGCGGCCGGGACGAGCCCGCCGGCGAGAAGGACCAGGCCGAGCAGGAAGATGATCAGCCGGTCGAAGAATGCCAGTCTGCGTGTCATGCCAGCTCCTTCGCTTGGGACGGGCGGTGGATGTTCACGCGGACCTGCGGGGTCTGCGCGAGCCGCTGCATTTCGCCGCCGAGGACGTCGGTGAGGCGGTGGTCGAGATCCGCGGAACCGTCGTCTTCAACGTCGACGGTGAGCTTCTTCCGCGTCGCGCGGGAGGCGATGTTGGAGCGGCCGAGTTCGTTGCGCGCGGACGCGGTGGCTTTGCGCGCGACGTCGACGGGGCGCATCCAAATCGAGGAAGCGGAGTCGACGCGGACGTAGCGGCGCGGGCGCGGCTTGAACGCGGTGATGATCAGCCACAGGCCGACGAGCGCGACGACGATGCCGACGGTGACGCCGACCGGATTTACGGTCGCGGTGCCCAGCCAGTCAAGCACGGGGCGGACCCAGGAGTTTTCGGGGTCGTTTTCTTGGTAGCGGTACCACAGGTCGCGCCCGATAACGGCGGACAGCGCGAGGAGCACCAGTCCGAGGAGAATGGTCAGCCAGCGAACGGCGGGGTTGCCTTTGGGCTCGGCGCCGGAGCGTGGGCCGGTGAATTCGGGTGTCGGTTTAGTCACGGTCGTTGCACCTCCTTGTTGTCGCCGGGGCGGATCCGCACGGTCTGGGTGGAGCCGCCGATGGGCTTGGCGAGGGCGTCGTCGTCCGCGCGGTCGGGCTCGATGGTGATTTCAGCGAGCGGGCGCTGCGGAGGCAGGTGCGGGGAGACGACGTCAAGGCGCGGAACGGTGATCGCGCGCAGCGGTTCGGGCATTGGCCTGACGACGTCCACATATCTCCCCCTTTCCACCGTGATCTCCGCCAGTGGCCGCTGCGCCGGCAGGGACACCGGTGCGGGCTGCGGGCGGCGCTTGATCTCGACGAGGCGCGGCGGTCGCGGCGCGGGGCGCTCCGCGGGGATGCGCGGTGCAACCCGGGTGACCTCGATCTTCTTCAGCGGCGCCGGCGCGGGCACGCTGATGTGGCGCGGGCGCGTCGGCTTCTCGATGCCGACTGCCTTAAGCGGCGCCATACCCGGCATCTCCGGGCTGACTGGTCGCACCGGCTCCGGGGTATCCACGTGAGTGATGCGGAGCGGCTCCGGCGTGTCGACGGACGCGGGACGCAGTGGCGGTGGCGTCTCCACGTGGCGGATCTGCACCGGGTCCGGAGTGTGGACGTGGCGCAGGGCGGTGTATGTCGAGTCGTCGACGGTGATGTCGGCGAGCTTTACCGGCGCCTGGACGTGCGGCGAGGACACCTTCGACCGCTGCACGCGGATGGCCACCGGGGCGATGCCCGTCGGGTGGTGGAGCAGGTCGTTGCGGGTGACGCGCTGGCCCAGCGGCGCGGACTCGGCGTCCACGACGACGATGTTGACTTTCTGCACCGTCAGGCCCGTCAACGTCTCCACGTGGGAGCCGATCGTCTCGCGCACCTCGTCGGTGATCGCGCCGACGGGAGCGGGGTAGGAGCTGACGATCTCGACGTCGAGAATCACTGAGCCCGCAGGCCTGTCGATCTGCGCGTTCACGCGCGGGAAACTGCGGCCCGCCAGGCCCGCGAGCTTCGCGTCGACGGAGCGCACGCCCGGAACGGACAGGACGGCAACTTCGCCAATGTGCTCGACGGTCTTTTCGCTAATGCGGTACGAGGCTGGATCCATTACCCACGACCCCGCCCGGAGGTGGTGCTGACGAGTTCAGCTAGATCGATGCGGCCTTCCAGTTGTGCGCCGACGACACCGCCGATGGCGCCGAACAGGAGCGTGAAGAGGAACCCGATCCAGCCGCCGAGGATCAAAGCGAACGCCAGCACGATACCGATGACGGAACCGAGGACGGTCTTATTGGAGAAAATGTTCATGTGTATTCCACATTTCTTGTGCGTTCTGATGCATTGGTGAACGGTGGTGTGACGTACCCGGCCGCCCACGCGACGCCGGTGTGCGAGGCAACCGAGCGCGGCCGCCCCTGCCGACGCAACCGGCTCTGTTGACTACGCGGCATCGTCGAACACGACGTCGATGCGCGGTTCGGAGCCAGCGCTCGAACCCGAGTCCGAACCGGCGCCCGAGTCCGAGTCAGCGTTCGAGCCCAAAGCGAGCTCAGCGAAAGCCGGCAGCGCCAGCACCGCCGACCGCACATCGGTCACGATCGCGGGGATCTGGCGGCGGGAGGACAGGTCGTAGGTGAGGTGCAGGGCGAGGTGGGGGACGGTGTCGTCGATAAGCTGAATGCCTTCGATCATCGCGCCGCTGACCCGCAGGAATGCTTGCCCCATGCGGCCGCCGGACACTCCCGCCACACCGTCGACTGACAGCGCCACGTCGCGGATTGCTTCTGCGGCATCTTGTGTGACGGAGAATGCGGCCATTCTTACTGGTCCAGAGCCTGCTGGTTGGACTGCTGGACGGCCTGCTCGGTCTCGGTGGCCTCCTCCGGCAGGTTGACGTCGTGGACGGTGACATCGACGCGGTCGACGATCAGGCCGGTCATGCGGGTGATCGCGATGGTGATGTTCTCGCGGATTGCATTAGCCAGCTCGTGGATAGCGACGCCGTACTCGGCGATGACAGCGACAGCGATGTTCGCGTGGCCGTTCTCGACCGCGACGTTGACACCCTGCTGGACGTTCGTGGACGACGTCAGGGACTCGCGCACAGCACCCCACATGCGGGCAGCGCCGCCGCCCAGGTTGTGCACGCCGGAGACCTCGCGGGCCGCGATGCCGGCGATCTTGCCCACGACGTTGTCGTCGATGACGGTGGTGCCGTGCTCGGTCTCGAGCACCTCGTTGCGCGGCTGTGCCTGCGTCTCCGGGGTGGTGGTGCCGCCGGTCGCCGGGGTGTTCTGGGTGTTGTTCGCGTTGTTGTCGGCCATGACAATCCTTTCAGCAGGTCTTTCGCGGTTTTATAGTGTCAGTGTGATGCGCCGTTAAAACCGTTCGGCTTAACAGAGGCCAATCGTATGTGTAAAAGTCTGGTCCGGCCATGGTCGCGGCGAATTGACACCAATTCGATACATTCCGTGCTATTTGCGTTTTCGCCGACCAGTGTGTTTGAATACTCGAGTTGCTTTAACACGGCGCATTTGCGCTGCTGGTAAGGCGAACATGACACCTTTGCACGACGAGCTTCGCTTATCGACGAAGGACCCGCGATCGAGCACAGGCCACCGCTTAAGAGTCGGCACTCTCGAGACCGGGGACCGGAGAAGGGGCATGGCAAATAAACAGCGGCAGTACGTAAGGGCCACGTGGGTGTGGTCGTCGATAGGCGATCATGCTTCATTCAACCCCTTCCGAGCCTGACGATGGGGACTCGTTCCCAGCGGAAGCACTGAACATGCGCTGTTTAGGCGCGTGCGCACCTTCCGCCGATCGTCGTGGCAGTCATTCGTTTGAACAGACACTGGCGTTGGCGCCGGCCCTAAACCGGACAACGTTATAGAGAAACTGAAAGCTATCAACCCCACCTCTTCTGTGGCGCGCGTAAGCGAGACGCAGAACGTGGGAAGCGAGGAAGAGGTTAACGTGGCGGGACAGAAGATCCGCATTCGGCTCAAGGCCTACGACCACGAAGCGATCGACGCATCTGCGAAGAAGATCGTTGAGACGGTCACCCGCACGGGTGCCCGCGTCGTCGGACCGGTGCCGTTGCCCACTGAAAAGAACGTGTACGCCGTTATTCGTTCTCCCCACAAGTACAAGGACTCGCGCGAGCACTTCGAGATGCGCACCCACAAGCGCCTCATCGACATCCTCGACCCGACGCCGAAGACGGTCGATGCCCTCATGCGCATCGACCTCCCCGCGAGCGTTGACGTGAACATCCAGTAGGGAGAACAAGACATATGACTAACGAGATCAAGGGCATTCTGGGCCGCAAGCTCGGTATGACCCAGATCTTCGACGAGGAGAACCGGGTCATCCCGGTGACCGTCGTCGAGGCTGGGCCGTGCGTTGTCACCCAGATCCGCACTGAAGAGACCGATGGCTACTCCGCCATCCAGATCGCCTACGGCGAAATCGACCCCCGTAAGGCAAAGAAGCCTCAGGCAGGCCACTACAAGAAGGCCGGCCAGAACCCGCGCCGCCACGTGGCAGAGATCCGCATGGACGACACCTCTGCTTACGAGCTCGGCCAGGAAGTGACCGTCAACATCTTCGAGGACGAGGTCTTCGTCGACGTTGCCGGCACCACCAAGGGCAAGGGCTACGCAGGCGCCATGAAGCGTCACGGCTTCGCAGGTCAGGGTGCCGCCCACGGTAACCAGGCCGCGCACCGCCGCGTCGGCTCCATTGGTGGCTGCGCCACCCCGGGCCGCGTGTTCAAGGGCACCCGCATGGCTGGCCGCATGGGCGGCAACCGTGTGACCACCCAGAACCTCAAGATTCAAAGGATCGACGGCGACTCTAATCTGCTCCTCATCAAGGGTGCTATCCCGGGTGCCAAGGGCAGCCTCGTCACCGTCAAGACCGCAGTGAAGGGCGGTGCTCACGCATGACACTGACACTTGATGTCCACACCGCTGACGGAGCCACCAAGGGTTCCGTCGAGCTCCCGGCTGAGTTTTTCGACCGTGAGGCATCTGTTCCGCTGATGCACCAGGTCGTCACCGCGCAGCTTGCCGCTAAGCGTCAGGGCACCCACGCCACGAAGACTCGTGGCATGGTTGCCGGCGGCGGCAAGAAGCCGTTCCGTCAGAAGGGCACCGGCCGCGCCCGCCAGGGTTCGATCCGTGCTCCGCACTTCACCGGCGGCGGCACCGTCCACGGCCCGCAGCCGCGTTCGTACGCTCAGCGCACCCCGAAGAAGATGATCAAGGCCGCTCTCGCCGGCGCCCTGACCAACCGCGCCCAGAACGACCGCATCCACGTGGTCGAGGAGCTCGTTCCGGGTCAGAATCCGTCGACAAAGTCTGCACGCGCCTTCATCGAGCGTTTGACCGACCGCAAGTCGGTGCTGCTGGTCATCGGCCGCGAGGACGCTAACTCCCGTCTTTCCGCACGGAACCTGCCGGGCGTCACCATCCTCGAGCCGGGGCAGCTGAACGCATACGACGTGCTCAACGCGGACGACGTCGTGTTCTCTGTCGAGGCTCTTCACGACTTCGTCAACCGCGACAACGCTGAGGCCGCAGGCTCCACCGTGGTCGCAGCTGAAAGCGAGGAGAACTAATGGCTAAGACCGCTAACTCGCGCGACATCATCATCGCCCCGGTCGTCTCCGAGAAGACCTACGCGCTGATGGAGCAGAACACCTACACGTTCTACGTCAATCCGAACGCGAACAAGACCCAGATCAAGATTGCCGTGGAGGACATCTTCGGCGTGAAGGTCGCTTCCGTGAACACCGTCAACCGCGAGGGCAAGCGCAAGCGTTCCCGCACCGGCTGGGGTAAGCGCAAGGACACCAAGCGCGCCTACGTCACCCTCCGCGAGGGCAGCGACTCCATCGACATCTTCGGCGGCGCTACTGCCTAAGGGCAGGTAGCACTACCGAAGGTGACCTGATCGAAAAGGACACACTATGGCTATTCGTAAGTACAAGCCGACAACCCCGGGTCGCCGCAACAGCTCCGTTTCCCAGTTCGACGAGATCACTCGTTCGACTCCGGAAAAGTCCCTGGTGCGACCGCTCCCGAAGACCGGTGGCCGTAACTCCCACGGCCACATCACCACCCGCCACCGCGGCGGTGGCCACAAGCGCCAGTGGCGCGTGATTGACTTCCGCCGCTCCGACAAGGACGGCATCCCGGCTAAGGTCGCTCACATCGAGTACGACCCGAACCGCACCGCTAACATCGCGCTGCTTCACTATGCAGACGGCGAGAAGCGCTACATCATCGCGCCGAAGGGCCTGACCCAGGGCACCGTCGTTGAGGCTGGCGCCAACGCCGACATCAAGGTCGGCAACAACCTGCCGCTGCGCAACATCCCGACCGGTACGACCATCCACGCTGTGGAGCTCAAGCCGGGCGCAGGTGCGAAGCTGGCTCGTTCCGCCGGCGCGTCCATCCAGCTGCTCGGTAAGGAAGGCTCCTACGCAGTCCTGCGTATGCCGTCCTCCGAGATCCGCCGCGTGGACATCCGCTGTCGCGCGACTGTCGGCGAGGTCGGAAACGCCGACCAGATCAACATCCGTTGGGGCAAGGCCGGCCGTATGCGCTGGAAGGGCTGGAGGCCCACTGTCCGCGGCGTTGTCATGAACCCGGTCGACCACCCGCACGGTGGTGGCGAGGGCAAGACCTCCGGTGGCCGCCACCCGGTTTCCCCGTGGGGCCAGAAGGAAGGTCGCACCCGCAACCCGAACCGTTATTCCAACAACATGATCGTGCGCCGCCGCCGCCCGAACAAGAAGCGTTAAGAGGAGGTAAATTCACATGCCACGCAGCCTGAAGAAAGGCCCGTTCGTCGACGAACACCTCCTCAACAAGGTGGACGCACAGAACGAGGCTGGCACCAAGCAGGTCATCAAGACCTGGTCCCGCCGTTCGACCATTCTCCCCGATTTCATCGGACACACTTTCGCCGTCCACGACGGCCGCAAGCACGTGCCGGTGTTCATCGACGAGTCCATGGTCGGCCACAAGCTCGGTGAGTTCGCACCGACCAAGACCTTCAAGGGTCACGTCAAGGAAGAGAAGGGGCGTCGATAAGCGATGAGTGAAACGATCACTTCCGCACACGCAACCGCGAAGTACGTGCGCACTTCCCAGATGAAGGCGAACCGTGTTCTCGACCTCGTCCGCGGCAAGTCCGTGTCCGAGGCCCTGGCGATCCTGAAGTACGCGCCGCAGACCGTGTCCACCCAGGTGGCCAAGGTCGTCGCGTCCGCTGCTGCGAACGCCGAGAACAACTTCGGTCTTGACCCGCGCACGCTGGTCATCTCCGAGGCATACGCCAATGAAGGCCCGACGATGCGCCGTTACCAGCCGCGCGCTCAGGGCCGCGCCTTCCAGATCCGTAAGCGCACCTGCCACATCACCGTGGTAGTCGAGAGCCAGAAGGAGGCTTAAACAATGGGTCAGAAAATCCACCCGCACGGCCTCCGGCTGGGCATCACTTCCGACTGGAAGTCCCACTGGTACGCCGACAAGTCCTACGCGGACTACGTGTCCGAGGACATCAAGATCCGCGAGTACCTGAGCAAGAACGTGCAGCGCGCCGGCATCGCCGACATCGTCATCGAGCGCACCCGCGACCGCGTCCGCGTGGACATCCACACGGCACGTCCGGGCATCGTCATCGGCCGCCGCGGTGCTGAGGCAGACCGCATCCGCCGCGAGCTGGAGAAGCTCACCGGCAAGATGGTGGCCCTCAACATCCTCGAGGTCAAGAACGTCGACGCTAACGCCGCACTGGTTGCGCAGAACGTGGCTGAGCAGCTTGTCAACCGTGTGGCTTTCCGCCGCGCGATGCGCAAGGCTATCCAGTCCGCTATGCGCCAGCCGCAGGTCAAGGGCATCAAGATTCAGTGCTCCGGCCGTCTGGGCGGCGCTGAGATGTCCCGCGTCGAGCGTTACCACGAGGGCCGCGTCCCGCTCCACACCCTGCGTGCGGAGATCGACTACGGCCTGGCAGAGGCAGAGACCACCTTCGGCAACATCGGTGTCAAGGTATGGATCTACAAAGGCGACGTCGTTGGTGGCGTGCGCGAGTCCGAGCTGAATGCTCCGGGCAATGAGCGCCGCGGCCGCGGTGACCGCCGTCCCCGCCGCGGTGGCCAGCGCCGCCAGCGCGCAGAGCAGAAGAAGGAGGGCTAAGACACATGCTTATCCCTAAGCGCGTCAAGTACCGTCGCCAGCACCGTCCGAATCGTTCCGGTGTGTCCAAGGGCGGCAACACCATCAACTTCGGTGACTTTGGCCTGCAGGCTCTCGAGCCGGCTTACATCACCAACCGCCAGATCGAGGCAGCTCGTATTGCCATCAACCGCCACGTGAAGCGCGGCGGCAAGGTCTGGATCAACATCTTCCCGGACCGTCCGCTGACCCAGAAGCCGCTCGGCGTGCGTATGGGTTCCGGTAAGGGCCCGGTGGAGAAGTGGGTGGCCAACGTCAAGCCTGGCCGCATCCTGTTCGAAATGTCCTACCCGAACGAGGCTGTTGCCCAGGAAGCTCTGCGCCGCGCTGGCGCTAAGCTGCCGTGCAAGACTCGTATCATTGCGAAGGAGGACCAGTTCTAATGGCTACTGGCACCCCTGCACACGAGTTCCGTGAGCTCACTGATGCTGAGCTGAACGACCGTCTGAGCGCCGCCAAGGAAGAGCTGTTCAACCTGCGCTTCCAGCTGGCGACCGGACAGCTGGCCAACAACCGCCGCATCCCGGCGGTCAAGCGCGACATTGCGCGCATCTACACGGTGCTGCGTGAGCGCGAGCTCGGTCTGTCCACCGTCCCTGGTGAAGGAGCTAACTAATGTCTGAAGCAAAGAAGGGTCTGCAGAAGCGCCGCCGCGGCTACGTCGTCTCCGACAAGATGGACAAGACCATCGTTGTCGAGATCGAGGACCGCAAGTCCCACGCGCTGTACGGCAAGATCGTCCGTAACACCAGCCGCGTGAAGGCGCACGACGAGGAGAACACCGCCGGTGTCGGCGACCTCGTCCGTATCGAGGAGACGCGTCCGCTGTCCAAGGACAAGCACTTCCGTCTCGTCGAGGTCATCGAGAAGGCTCGTTAAGCACTTTTCGCTTATCGACGATCCAACGCCCGCCCCCTCATCCATTTCCGCGATGAGGAGCGTGGGCGTTTTTCGTATCCCGTCGTAGCGTAGGTTTTGCCGATAAAATCAAGCATTATGGTACGCAAGTTCGTCCGTGTAGGAGCTATTCGTTTCGGACGCGTGACAGGCGGCGTGCGTTACGCTGGGTGTCGTAACCGCATGATGCCAGCCGACGTGAGTAGACGCACACCATGAAGAAGATTGTCCGCCGTATCAGCGCAGTCGCGTTCGCAGCCGCCGCAGTGGCCGCTCCCGTGGGCGCCCCGGTAGCCGCCGCGTCGGAGATGGCCACCGACCTCACCCCGCCGCCGCCCGGCACCGAGTTCCCGTACTGGGACGAGGCCCAGTCAACGCAGTGGGCGGAGACTCCGGTGGTCCGCCCCGGCGACGAGGCGTTCGGCGACCCGTACGGACGTGGGCTGAAGGTCCTCGGCCAAGCCGACGCTGACACCGCTGTGTGCGCGTACAGCAAGCCGGGGCGCGGTGCCTGCTTCGTCAACGGTGAGCAGGCGGTGGGGATGGGGTACGAGTACTACTCCGTCGATAAGCGCGTGTCTGCGTTCGCCCCCGTGACGCGCCCGGTGCTGGACTTCTACGGCGCGGCGAAGCAGACGCTGTCGTCGCACCGCTACTAAGAGCTACTGGGAGCCTGCGGCGACGGCGATGCGTTCGGTGAAGCGCGCGTAGTCGTCGCGGATCGCGTCGAGGGGTTCGACGACGGCGCTTTGTGAGGTCGCGGCGATCTCTTTGCGCAGCGCCGCGCGTGTTCGGCGTTTCACGCCGCCACCGATGACTCCGCCGAAGACTGCGGTGATGAGCCCGATCACGAGGCCGGTGAGTAGCCCGGCCATGATGAGAAGCGTCGGGATCGGCCACCCTTCGACGTCGGGGACGAGGTCGCCGCCCAGCAGCGGGGTCAGCGCTCCGGGCACGAACGCGACGACCAGGTACCACAGCACGCCGACGAGCGCGGCGAGCAGCGCAAGCCACTGGACGACGGTGAGCAGTGACCAGCCTTTCGACGGCTCGGCGGGCAGCCGCGTGCGGGCGACGGCGCGGTCGAGCTCGGCAGGCAAGTTTTCAGCGACCTCGTCGGCGCGGTCGGAGACGGCGGACGCCCATTGCGGCGGCAGGTCGTCGGTGACGGCGGTGGCGTAGTCGCGCACGCCGCGGTTGGCCACGGCTTTTGACGCGGCGGTGAGCTCCGGCATCGACGTCCGGTGCACGCCGACGGTGTCGGCGTCCTCGCGCAGACCGAGGCGTTTGAGGGGGTCGGGGCGGAAGCGGGTCACCCACGAGGTGAGTAGCCAGCCGGTGCGCTCGTGGAGGCGCTTGCGGTACGCGGCGGCGGTGGAGTCCGCCACGCGGTCGGCGCCGGCGGCCTGCGCGAGCACGGAATCCAGGTCGCGCTTCGCACGCTTATCGACGTTGCCCTGTTTTGCCCCGTCCCCGTATTCCCCCGTCACAGAGGCGATATCGGCTTCGATGCGCGCGGACTGCGCGGTCCGGGCGGCGGCGACGCGGGTGATGGCGGCGCGGAGGCCGTCGATACCTGCCTGTGTGTAGGTGGAGGTGGGCACGACGGTGACGTTGGTGAGGCCGTCTTCGCGCAGCAGCTGCGCGTAGGACTGGGAGACGGTGGGGACGTCGGCCTCTGCGAGGAGGTCCGCTTTGTTCAGCACCGCGAGGGTGACGGCCGAGTGGTTGGCGTGGGGGCGGATGAACTCGTCGTGAATGACGCTGTCGGCGTATTTCTCTGGGTCGGACACCCAGACCAGCACGTCGACCTGGCCCGCGAGGCGTTCCGCGATGGCGCGGTTGGAGGCCTCGACGGAATCGAAATCGGGGAGGTCCAGCAGGATCAGAGGGCCAGCCTTGGGAGCGAATTCGCCGGAGCGGACGCGGCGGTCCTCCACGCCGAGCCAGTCGAGGAGCTCTTCGGAATTGTCCGGTTCCCAGATCGCCGCGAGAGGGGAGAAAGTGGTTGGGCGGCGTGCAGCCGCTTTGCCGAGGTCCTCGCCGACAACCGCATTGAACAGCGAGGTCTTGCCGGAGCCTGTTGCGCCGAAGAAGCCGACGACGGTGTGCTCCGCGGACAGTGCGCGGCGTTCGGCACCGGCGCGGGCGGTGGTCTCGAGGCGTTCACGTTGGGCCGGGGTGAGGTACGGTGCGCCGATTTCGGCGGCCTCGTCGAGCGCGGTGAGACGCTCGCCGAGAGAGGCGGTGTTGCGCTTAAACAAAGCCATTGCTGTCCTCCTTCGCCTTGAACCCGCCGCGGAGTTGGGCGAAGAGGTCGCGCAGCGGGCCGCGCTCGGCGCTCTCCTCGAGGCTTGCGGGAGCGCTCGGGGAGTTGGCTGGCGCGATCTCGGCGGAGGTTTTCGCGGTGCCTGCGAGCTCCGGGAACCGCTCCGCGACAGACGTGCGGGCGGTGTTGGTGGCGTCGGTCAGCTCCTCGGCGGCGGTGCCCTCGAGGAGCGGATCGGTGACGGGATAGTAGCGTTCGCGTTCGCTCTGGAGGAGGTCGCGGAGGCGCTCGTTCAAGTCGTTGCGGGCGTCGGAGGCCATGCGGCGGACGGTTTCCTCGCCGAAGATCGTCTCCAGCAGCTTCTGGCCGAGCACGGCGGAACCGCCTGCAATGGCCGCTTCGCTACCGGTGATGCCGGCGGTAGAAGCGAAGACGACGAGCATGAGAGCCACTGTCAGGACGTTGAGCCCGAAGGACATGGCGCGGGCGCGCTGGCGTTTGGAGCCGGCGGTGTCCTGGATGCGGTCGAGAAGCGCGGTCTGCCAGTCGCGGACCAGGGCGGCGGCGCGCTCGTCGATATCGGCGGAGGAGCGGGCGAGAGCCGGGTCGGCATCGGCGCGCAGGTCCGGGGCGACGGAACCGATGTGCGACCACGAACGTGCGGCGGCGGTGTCTGCGGCGTCCACGATCACCGCGTGGAGACCGGACTCGAGTTCTGTCTCCACCTCGCGGAGAGGAGCGGGCTCACCGGTGAAGAAGCTGCCCACCTTGTCCATCGTCTGGGAGAACCACCGCTCGAAGCCGCGGGAAATATCCGAGGTGCCCACGACATCCTGCCAGCGGTCCATCACCTCGGAGCGCAGCATCTTGCCGTCGGAGGTCGCGTCAATCACATGGGTGTGGGCGGTGGAGTACTGTTCACTGATCGCGCTGTCGAGCTGGGAGGCGAAGGCTTCTTGGCGGGAGCGGGCGTCGATAAGCTGCTCTACTTTTTCGATGGCTCCCGTGGCGGCGCCTGCGACCGTCTTGCCTGCGACCGCGCGGCGCGCCGCGGAATCCTCGGCGAGGCCCGTGAGGTAGGAGCGCAGCTCGGCGACCAGCGTGTCCTGCAGGAATTCCTCGGGGCTGTCGCCGCCCAGGTCGGGGACGAAGGGGACCGTGAACACGGTGGCGCCATGCAATCCGGCCTCGTCCATCATGCGGCGCAGATCGTCGGGGACCGTATCCGCCGAGGCCTCGTCCAGGCGGTTGAGCACCACCACGACCTCGATGCCGCGGCTGGCCGCGTCGTGCAGGAAATTCCACACCAGTTGGTCGGCATAGCGCGCCGGGGTAGTGACGAAGACCCAGAGATCCGCCGCCGCTAGCAGCTGGGAAGCCAGGGCACGGTTGCGGTCGTCGATTGAGTCGAAATCGGGGGCATCGAGAAGCGCGAGCCCTTCTGGAATGCTGCCCGTGGGCACGATGCGCAAGGTGGTGGACTGCTCGTTGCCCGCGCCGTGAGAACGCGCGAGCCCGGGCAGCACCTGCGGAGAATTGAACCAGTCCGCATCCGCCGGATTGGCCACCAGGACCGGTTGACGCGTCGTCGGGCGGATCACGCCCGGGTTAGAGACCCGCTCGCGCAGCACCGCGTTCACGAGCGTGGACTTGCCGGAGCCCGTCGACCCGCCGATCACCGCCAGAAGCGGGGCATCGAGGTTGGCGAGGCGGGGCAGGACATAATCGTCCAGCTGGTTCACGATGGCGCGGGCATCAGCTTCCACGCCGCTGTCACTCAAACGCGTGCCAGCGACAAAGTCGCGGACAACGCGCACGGCATCGAGCATGTCTACATTAGGGGAGTTCACCTAAGCTATTCTGGCAGACAGCTCGACGTCGTGCGGAGGGGGACAGGAACTAGTCGCGGTATTTCGTGCGCGTGCGGTTGAGCCAGCCGTAGATGCCGCCCATGATCAGACCGCCGCCGACCAGGTTGCCCAGCCAGACGATCGTCCAGTTGCGCAGGACGTTGCCGACCGTGAAGCCCTCGATGGAGGACGGGTCGAACATGAAGCCGTTCAGGGTCGTCAGCACGAAGTTCGCGATCGAGTGCTCGTAACCCATTGCCGCGAACGCCGGAATGATGATGGCCACGGCCCAGATCTTGGCGCTGTGGTCTTTACCGGCCTGCGCCGTCAGCATGAAGCCGATGTTGACGACCATGTTGGCCAAGATGGCCTCGAAAAAGAGGGTGAGACTCGGCTTAGCAAGCTTCGCCTCCCACAGGCTCGCCATGAACGGCATGGTCGTCTCGGCGTTCTGGCCGGTGGTGGTCATGGAAATCAGCCATGAAACAATGGCCGCGCCGACGAGGTTGAAGAATGTCACGAACAGAATGACCACCAGGCCGCGCGGGATCGTGTTCAGCTTATGGACGAAGCCATAAGTCATGAACATCATGTTGCCCGTAGCCAACTCGGCCTGGAGGACGACGATCATGTAGAGGGTCACCGCGAAGATCACCGCGAACGGGTACTTGCCCCAGCCCGGGGCGTAGGATTCGGTCAGGGTTGCTGTCGCCGCAGCGAACGCAGTCATGATGCCCAAAAGGACGCCGGCCATAATAGCGCGAAGGGCAAAGCGACCTGGCTCGCGGCCGAACAGGTCTAGCTTGTTCTGGATTGATACTGGGGCCTTCTCACTGAAACTCACTCTTCCCAAGCTAAAGCATTCGCGGGTGGGTGGCTAACCGTGATTTTGGCCCAGAATCTCCCTCTACGAACTAGTTGCGCGATGCCTGATCGAAGAACTCGCGTTCGTAGTAGCACGCGTACATGAAGGCTTCGACGGCGTCCGCGCGCTGCTTCTCGCTCGCGGAGGAGAGCGCCTTTTCCACGGAATTCAGGGCCATACGCACGGCATCTGTGAAATCGTCGCCCCCGTACATGGATAGCCACGCGTTGTACGGATGGTCCGGATGATTATTCTCCGCGAGGTGCAGACCGACCTCCGCGTAGAGCCAAAAGCACGGCAAAACTGCCGCAGCGCCGACAATATAGTCGGAAAAAGCTGCCGTAGATGTGAGCATATTCACGTAGCCGAGAGTGACCGGAGAGGGGGGAGTGTCCGCCTCAACGTGGTGCTGAGAGATCCAATTCCGGTGCAGCTCCGACTCCGCCTCGATAGCGACGGTCGCGGACTGCGTCCACCACACCTGGTCTTCCGCCTCCGGAGCCTTTGCACCCACCGTCGCCAGGGCACGGGAGTATTCACGCAGGTAATAAGCATCCTGCACCAGGTAGAAACCGAACTGCTCCTCCGGCAGCGTGCCGTCGCGCAGCGCACGGATGAACGGCAGATTCAGCGTCTCCGGCCATACCTTATTAGCCGCCTTGTCCCACAGTTCGCGGGTGAAGGGCCCGGCAGCGGGAATCTTGGGCTCGAGGGACGGGGTGGAGGGGGTGGTCCAGTCGTCGATAAGCTTCCATGGCCGCGTCGACCCTGCTGCCGCGAGGCGGCGCGAACGGTGGAAATGATCCACCGGCCCGTGGCCGCTGCCGACGTTGAGGTCGTCCGCGTGTGCGATCGCCTCGTGGAGCCAACTCGACGTCCAAGCGAGCGCGCCGTCCGGGTCGATTGCCATTCGCGTGGCGAGCGCCGACGACAGCGAACACCCCGTGCCGTGCGTGTTCTTCGTATCCACGCGCGGGACGCGAGCGACTTCCGTCTCACCTTCCTGTGTGACCAAGGCATTCGACGCGTAGCCCTCCTCGAGGTGGCCGCCCTTCACGACAACCTTCACTCCCGCCGCCTTCGCGTACCCGCGCCCCTGCTCAACCGCCTCGTCGAACGTCTCCGCTGGCGTTGTGCCCGCCAGCACGGCGAGTTCCGGAATATTCGGCGTGACTACCGTCGCGTGATCCTTCACGAATTGGCGCATCGCCTCCTCCGCGTCCTCTGTCAGAAGGCGGTCGCCGCTCGTTGCCACCATCACCGGGTCGACCACCACCGTCGGTACCGGGTGCGCCGCGAGGTAATCCGACACCGTCTTAGTCGTGTCCACGTCGCCCAGCATGCCGATCTTCACCCCGTCCACCTCGACATCGTCGACGACTGCGTCAAGCTGCTCCTTCAGGAAGTCCTGCGGCGGAACATGGATACTGCGCACCCCGTGCGTATTCTGTGCGACCAGCGCTGTCACCACGCACATGCCGTAGCCGCCCGCCGCCGAAATGGACTTCAGGTCCGCCTGGATCCCCGCGCCGCCCGTCGGGTCCGTGCCCGCGATGGACAGGATGTTCGGGATCGCGCTGCGTTGCGAGTCGGCCTCAAACGTGGCGCCGCTCGCGCCAGCGTCAGAAGAAGCGTGAGCAGAAGTAGGCAAAGAATCGGACAAAGACACCATCAGACATTCCTCCGCGAATATTGGTTCGTTCAGGTTCGACGGGTGTGATCTCAGCTTCGCGCCCGCCTCCGGTTTGCGCGGCTGCAGCTCTGGCGAACTGCGGCGTTGCGCGGCGACGGGTGCGCGGCACCCCGTGTCTTGACCCGTCATCGTACGCGAATTGCGGCGGGCCGGGGCGATGTTTCGGGCAGCGGCGGGATTTGGGCGAAGCAGAGATGACGTGGTTTAATACCACAGTTGTCTAACGCTGGTCGCAGCCAACGCGCGTTTCCGAGTTGAGGCTGCGAGACCCTTCGACGGTGGGGGAGATTGAAACCTGCCACTGTTCGTCGATAAGCGGAAAGGCACGAAAGACATTGACCACGTGCGTGCAGGACGGAAATCTGGCGCACATTGATCCAGGTCAGGAGACCAACTGTGATTCAGAAAGAATCGCGTCTGAAGGTCGCCGACAACACTGGTGCACGCGAGATTCTGTGCATCCAGGTGCTCGGCGGTTCTGTTCGACGCTTCGCCGGTATCGGCGACACGATTGTCGCCACCGTGAAGGAAGCCGCCCCGGGCGGCAACGTCAAGGAAGGCGAGGTCGTTCGCGCTGTCATCGTGCGCGCGAAGAAGGAGACCCGTCGTCCGGACGGTTCCTACATCTCGTTCGACGAGAATGCAGCTGTTCTGATCAAGAACGACACTGAGCCCCGCGGCACCCGTATCTTCGGCCCGGTCGCTCGTGAGCTGCGCGATAAGAAGTTCATGAAGATCGTGTCTCTCGCACCGGAGGTGATCTAGTTGAAGATCAAGAAGGGCGATATGGTCCAGGTCATCGCTGGTAAGGACAAGGGCGCTCAGGGTCGCGTCATCGAGGCGTACCCGCAGCGTGACCGTGTCCTCGTCGAGGGCGTGAACCGTGTGAAGAAGCACGTTGCTAACTCTTACAATGAGCGCGGCGCTGAGTCCGGCGGCATTGTCACCCAGGAGGCCCCGATCCACGTGTCCAACGTGATGGTGGTCGACTCTGATGGCACCCCGACCCGTGTGGGTTACCGCTTCGATGAGAACGGCAAGAAGGTCCGCGTTGCCAAGTCGAACGGGAAGGACATCTAATGACCGAGGCTAACTACACCCCGCGTCTGAAGACGCGTTACCAGGACGAGATTCGCGGCAAGCTGTCTGAGCAGTTCGGCTACGACAACGTCATGCAGATCCCGGGTCTGACCAAAATTGTGGTCAACATGGGTGTCGGCGACGCTGCGCGCGATTCCAAGATGATCAACGGCGCGCTCGAGGACCTCACCGCGATCACCGGCCAGAAGCCGCAGCTGCGTCGCGCGAAGAAGTCCATCGCTAACTTCAAGCTCCGCGAGGGCATGCCGATCGGCGCGAAGGTCACCCTGCGCGGCGACCGTATGTGGGAGTTCCTGGACCGTCTGCTGACGGTTGCTCTTCCGCGTATTCGCGACTTCCGCGGCCTGTCGGACACCCAGTTCGACGGCAACGGCAACTACACGTTCGGCCTGTCCGAGCAGACGATGTTCTACGAGATCGACGTGGACAAGATCGACCGTCCGCGCGGCATGGACATCACTGTTGTCACGTCCGCTGTCAACGACGAGGAAGGCCGCGCTCTGCTGCGCCACTTCGGCTTCCCGTTCAAGGACAAGGACGGCAAGATGCAGCAGGCATAAGCATTTCGCTTATCGACGCCCCCTGGGTCCCGGTTGTTTTCAATCCGGGACGCAGGGGGTTTCGTCGTTGGTGGGACTATTCTCGCAGTATTTGCCGGGCAGCGGGCATGTCCGCGTTTAGTCAGTGAATGCGCCGTCCTCGAACGGGTCGTGGACCCGGTTCGCCAGCTCCGCCACGGAGTCGAGGATGGTGGTGGGCCGGTAGGGGTAGCGGGCGATTTCGGCATCGTCGGAGATGCCGGTGCGCACGAGGATGGTGCGCATGCCGGCTTCGAGGCCGGCTTTGACGTCGGTGTCCATGCGGTCGCCGATCATGACGGTGTTCTCGGAGTGCGCGCCGATGTTGTTGAGTGCGGTGCGCATCATCACCGGGTTGGGTTTGCCGATGTAGTAGGGGCGCTTTCCGGTCATTTCGGTGATCATTGCGGCGACTGCGCCGGTCGCCGGGATGACTCCGTGCGGTCCGGGGCCGGTGACGTCAGGGTTGGTGCCGATAAAACGGGCGCCGTTCATGATCAAGTTCGCCGCCGTCGAGATCGCCTCGAAGGAGTAGGTGCGGGTTTCGCCCAGCACCACGAAGTCGGGGTCGGCGTCGGTGAGGATCCAGCCTTGCTCGTGAAGGGCCGTCGTCAAGCCTGCTTCCCCGATGACATACGCGCTGGACTGGCCCGCCTGCTTGGACATGAAGTTCGCGGTGGCTGTCGCGGACGTCCAAATCCGCTCGGGCTCGATGTGCAGGCCCATGCGCACGAGCTTCGCGGAGAGGTCCCGCGGCGTCTGCATGGAGTTGTTCGTGAGCACCATGAACGGGATCTCCTCTTCACGCAGGGCGGAGATGAACTCCTCGGCGCCCGGGATCACCGACCCTTCGCGGTGCAGCACGCCGTCCATGTCGGTCAAGTAGGAAATCATGTCATTCTCCTTCAGCTAGTTGGTTAGCAAGCAGACGCTTGACGACGAACGCCCCCTGCCGCGCGCCGTCTCGTGGGCGAGGTCAGGGGGTGTGAACGCGTCCGTCGGGAAGCTCTTTAGTCGGTGAGCTCCGCCTGGTTCATGACAACGCGCAGGACCTTCGCGGAGTGAGCGAACTGCTCGGACTCGTGCTCGTCGAGGCTGAGCTCGACAACGTCCTTGATGCCGTCGCGGTTGATCACGGCCGGGGTGCCGATGTAGATGTCCTCCTCGCCGTACTGGCCTTCCAGCAGGGCGCTGACCGGGAGGACGACCTCTTCGTTGCGGAGCACAGCGCGGGTGATGCGGGCGAGGCCGCCGCCGATGCCGTAGCTGGTGGAACCCTTGGCGCGGATGATGTCGTAGGCTGCGTCGCGGGTCTTGACGAAGATCTCCTCCATCTTGTTGGAGGTGTCCGGGTCGGTCTCCGACATCTTCTCCAGGCGGTTCTTCAGCGGGACGCCCGCGGCGGAAGCGGAGGAGGTGACGGCCAGCTCGGTGTCGCCGTGCTCGCCGATGACGTAGGCGTGGACGTTGGTGGCGGCGGTGCCGAAGTACTCGCCGAGTGCGTAGCGGTAACGGGCGGTGTCCAGCACAGTGCCGGAACCGATGACGCGGTTGGACGGCAGGCCGGAGAACTTCCAGGTCGCGTACGCGAGGACGTCGACCGGGTTGGTGGCGACGACGAAGATGCCGTTGAAACCGTGATCCATGACCTCGTCGACGATGGACTTGAAGATCTTGACGTTGCGGCCGACCAGTTCGAGGCGGGTCTCACCGTCGCGCTGTGCGACGCCGGCGCAGTTAACGACGACAGCAGCGTCGCGGCAGTCCTCGTAGGTGCCCTGGGTGACGCGGGTGTTGTGGCCGGACCACGGGACAGCGTGGTTGAGGTCCTGGACCTCGCCCCAGACCTTCTCTTCGTTCAGGTCGATGATGGCGAGGTGGTCGCTAAGACCCTGGTTGACGATGGCGGATGCGTAGGCCATTCCGACGTCACCGGCGCCAATCAGCACGACCTTGTTGCCGGGAGTGGGGTTTTCTACGTCGACGTCGACTTTGTGCGATGCGTTCGGATGGATCATTGATGCTCCTTCGCTCGTGTTCGCTGCGGTGCGTAGCAGTTAGCAGCTTTGACTCCGACATTAGTCACGAGTGCCCGTTTGCGCCCGCTTCGAAGTTATCCACAGGGTGCTTTTCGACAGGCCGCGGTGTGGGGTGGGTGCGCACGATAGAACCGGAGGCGTACCTTCGACACGCAAAACCAAGGGGGAAATCATGGGTACGACGAATATCGACAAGACCAAAGAACGCGTGCAAAAGTTGCTTAACCAGGCAGCAGACCGGGCCGGGACGGCCGAAGGGGAGGTCTTTTACCAGAAGGCGTTCGACCTCATGGCGGCCTACGGCTTCGAGGAGCGCGACCTAAAGAACCCGACCGACGGCGACGAGGTGATTATGCGCACATTCTCCCTCGGCGGCTCGTACACCGATATGCAGGCGTCGCTTTTGATCAATCTCTGCAACACGTTGCACTGCATGGGGTACATGGAAGGCGCCCGGCGCTCCCGCAAAGTCTCCACCGTCACCGCTTTCGGTTTGCGCCGCCACCTGGAGCGGGTGGACATGCTCTACGGCGTGCTAAACCCGCAGATGGCCGCCGGCGCGCAGAAGATCAGTGGCAACCGCGCTCTCGGCGTGGCCACCGTGGTCGCCCGCAGGTCCTACATGGGCGGATTCATCAGCGTCATCGCCGAGCGGCTGCAGGCAGCCGAGGGAACCGTCGCCGCCGGGAAGGGCGAGTACGCCCTCGCGCTGATGGACGACCGCGATAAGGCCAGCGACGCCATGAACGAGTTCGCCGCGCAGCAGGGAATCGAGTTCACCAACCGCTCCTCCCGAGCGACGGTGGACGCCGGAGCCTTCTTTCAGGGCGTCAGCGCCGGCGAGACCAGCGACCTCGGTCAGACACGGGTGCGTGCGCGGCCGGCGTTGCCCTGCTAGCGCGGCGCTGCGGCCGCGTCCGGGTGAACCTGCGGAAACGCGGCAGCTACACGCACGTGAATTTCCAGCGTCACGCTTGCGGCACGGACAAGCGTTCTTAGGCTGGGAATCACGTTCCCGCCGAGCACAGGAGTAACCATGTCCCGTTCCGTCCGTTCCGTCGCTGTCGCCCTGACCGTGTCTGTTGCACTCGCCGTGAATCCTGCGCCAGCGGTGGCTGGCGGAGGGCACCCAGCAGCGCCCGCGCCGGCACCAGCGCACGCACCCGCCGTTGTCCCCGGGCCGAATGATCTGTCCTCGCTGGTCGATCTTGGCGCACTAGGGCAGGGCGAAATCATGATCGGGGGAGTGAAGGTCCCGCTGCCGGCGGCGGTCGCGGGAGTCGAAGCCGCGGCGGCGGTGCTCGGCGGGCTCAGTATCTTGATCTTCAAAGCAATCGCGGGTGCGCTGCCGGGGCAGCCGGAAAGCGGCTCCTCTTGGGGCTCTTCGGACGGCGGGGAGAAAGGCGAACCCGCCCCGGTGGAGCCGAAGGAAGCGGAGTATGTGAATCGCTTCGACTTCAGTGCGGAGAACACAGACAAGGCGGCCGGCGGGTTCAGCGGTGTCGACGAGGTCGCGCCGGGACGTTATGCTGTGCTCGCTGACGACAAGAATGAGCATGGCCCGGTCCGCGCCTACTTCTTCACCACAGCAGACCAGAAGACTTTCACCCGCGACGGGATGGTCGAGTTCACCGACCCGCAAGGCAAGGCGTACACCGAATTCATGGACCCGGAGGAGATCCGCGTCCTGCCGAACGGAAATTTCCTGTGGACCACGGAGGGGAGCGGCAAGCTGGGCAAAGTCGTCGCACCGCAGCTCATCGAGTCCACGCCCGACGGCAAGGAAATCCGCCGCATCGACGTGCCGGAGTACCAGGTGCCCAACGGCTTTTCCACGCGCGGCATCTACAACAACAACGGGCCGGAAGGGATGACGCTTATCCACGGCGGCCGCACCGCCGTCACCGTCCAGGAAAACGCGCTCGCCCAGGACGGTGCGAAGAACTCGGAGAAGGATGCGTCGCTCAACCGCATCACTTTCTACGACCTGGACAGCGGCAAGCCGACCCGTGAATACGTCGTCCGCGTCGAAGCTGGCCGCGGCGCGACATCGCTGCTGGCCGACGAAAACGGCGAGCTTTACATGCTGGAGCGCGGCTTCTTCAAGGACCTTGGTGAAAACGGGGAGAATAAAGCCGAGATCTACAAGCTGGATCTCCACGGCGCCGACGACGTGTTGGGGCGCGAGAAGCTGACAGGCGGCGAAAATACTGTGAGCAAGCACCTGGTGTTCGACTTCGCCACCGAGAAGCCGCACCCGGACAATGTTGAAGGTCTGGCATGGGGCCCGCGTGCCGACGACGGCCGCCGCACCCTGATCGTGGTCACGGACAATAACTTCAACGACACCCAGACGACGTACTTCCACACTGTCCTGGTGCCATAGCTCGCTGTGCGGCTGCTCCCCGGATCAGCGCGGAGACCGCCGCGGGCATCGTCATGCTCCGCCCGGCTGCTCCCGGTACCGGTGTCATCGCCGGCGGCGCCGTCCGCCCGGTTCTCGAGTGCGCCGGCATCCAGGACATCCTGGCTAAGTCGCTGGGTTCCGACAACGCCCTCAATGTGGTTAAGGCCACGGTTGCCGGCTTGAAGGAACTTGTGCGCCCCGAGGAGGTCGCCGCCAAGCGCGGTAAGGCCATCGAGGACGTTGCCCCGGCCCGCATGCTCCGCGCCCGCGCAGGACAGGAGGCCTAAGCACAATGGCACTGAAGATCACGTTGCACCACGGCAAGGTTGGCGAGAAGCCGATGACCCGCAAGAACCTCGAGGCCCTCGGCCTGCGCAAGATTGGCCAGTCCGTTGTCAAGAAGGACAACGCTGCCACCCGCGGCCAGATCCTCAAGGTGCGCCACCTCGTCACCGTTGAAGAAGTTGCAGGGGAGTAGCGAAAACATGGCTGACATCATCAAGCACCATGATCTGCGCCCGGCTGAGGGTGCAAACAAGGCCAAGACCCGCGTTGGCCGCGGTGAGGCCTCCAAGGGCAAGACCGCAGGCCGCGGCACCAAGGGCACCGGCGCTCGCAAGCAGGTTTCCGCTGCTTTCGAGGGTGGCCAGATGCCGCTGCACATGCGTCTGCCGAAGCTCAAGGCTTCAAGAACAACAACAAGATCGTCTACCAGGTGGTCAACGTTGCCGACCTGGCTGAGAAGTTCCCCAACGGCGGCACCGCCACCGTTGCGGACATCGTCGCAGCCGGCCTGGTGCGCAAGAACCAGCCGGTCAAGGTTCTCGGTAACGGCGACCTGAGCGTCAAGCTCGACGTCACCGCCAACAAGTTCTCCAAGTCCGCAGCCGAGAAGATCCAGGCTGCCGGCGGCTCCACCACCGAGGCGTAAGCGCCTTTTCCGAGCGGAGAACGCTCGAGCCCGCCACCCCTTGTTTTAAGGGGCGGGCTTTTTGCGTCGCGTGGTAGATGTATTGCTGGGGTGTGGTTGGCTACACAGCGCAAGTAGGAGTTCGTAGAGACCGACTTTTGCGTTTTCTGCGAGCTGCTACTTGCGTTGTTCAGGCCTAGGTGTACTTCCCCGTGACGTTGTGAACGCGTTGTGCGGGGGTGAGGCCGCCGAGGGCGGTGTGGGCTCGATGGTAGTTGTAGTCGTGGATGAATGAGCAGCTTATCCAGCTGCTCCCCGGTGGCCGTGTCCCCGTCAGCGAGTGCAGACCCCTGTCCGGTGTCGAGGCCTTCCAGTCCCGAGCCGAGCCAGGTGCCCGGTGGGCAGCCGGTCTCGGTGTAATACCGGGTCAGCGGCGTGCCGGTCTCGCGCGCGGCGTCACCGGTGGCCACAGACTTCATCAAGTACTCGTAGCCGCGCCCGGACGACATCACCCGGATGGTCATGACCATCGTGCACCGCCTCCCGAGGCGGTCGTGAGGATTGACCGCCTTGGCGGTCAGGTGCGCGCCAGCGCACCCCAGCACCCGAGGTGCCAACAGTGTGTGTGGAATTCTCCGCGGTCGAAGCGGTGTAGGAATGGCGCCTCCGCCGTAGCAGCAGCGGCTCAGGCCTCCGCGGCGAGTGAGGTCATCGATACACAGTCCTCTCCTGCAGGATCTGTCCCGCAGGGAGGGCCGCAGCATCTACGATTCCTAACTCGGGGCTAAGGTGCCGGGTCCTCGAGTCGCCAGGCAAACCGGAGATGACTCTCGCCGTACCACATCCCGTGCGAGTCCAGAGAAACCGGCTCCCCGTTGGCAGTCGACATCACGATGCTCCGGTGCGCGGCCGCCGTCGGCGAGGGGGACGACGCGATGGTGAAGGGCATCGCTTGCAGGCCCACTCCGAGGGCCTTTCCAGCAGCCTCCTTGGCCGTCCAGATCTCGGTCGAGATGCACTCCTCCGCGACGTCCCCCAGAAGCTCCCTGCCCTCGTCGGGGGACCAAGCCCAGGCAAGATCGGAGCACGCCTGCCGGGTGAGTCGCTGTTCGACGTCGACGCCAATAGGCACCCCCGCGACCACGACCACGGTGGTTGCCGGCGAGTGAGCCACTGAGAAGTACCGACCCTCGTAGCAAAGGGGGAAAAACCGCTCTGAACTGCGAAAATACCGTCTAGCTTCGACTCCAAGAGCGTACTCCACTAGGCGAGCGGCGACGTCCTGGCCGTCGACAGAGGGAGCCTGCCAGAGGCTGAGGGTCGGGGGTGATCTGCGACATATTCCGAAAAATTCTTGATCCCGGCTTGATGCATGCACATGCACTAGTCTAAGTTGATGCATGTACATCAATCAAAATTCCGAGGGGTCAGCGCCTGACACCCAGGAGAGCTCACTCCTCTCGGAAGAGACGACCAGGAAGGAGCAACCATGACCCTGACAGTGACAACTGCCAACACAGCGACGCCTCGGCTCAAGCTGTCCGCCGGGCTTGGACATCATCTCAGCAACGCTCAGTGGCCCTGTCGGAGGCCCGCTGACGATCGACCCGGCCTCCACAGCCGCCGCTGTGGAGAAGCTGGTCACAGGCACCGGCGCAGATACGGTCTTCATCGCCGGCAATGGGCAGCTAGCCATCGGTGCGATCGACTATCTCGACCGTCATCTGGGAATTACTGCGCGCACCGCCAATCAGGTGCTCGTATGGGCCAGCCTGAGGCGTACCGATCTGAGGTCGCAGGTGAGAGGATACGGACGCCTCTTCGCCCAGGGGTGACCTGGAAGAGCGCCCATGGTAGTATTACGTGCATGTACATGGAATCTTCTGATTCAGCAGCGCCCCTCCCGGCCCGTAACCTCAGCGCGTCGTGGGCGCAGGTCGCGGCGATCGTCGCCGCGGTCGACGCCACACTAGATAAGTGGCTGGCCGATAACTACAACATCGGCCTCACCGAGTACCGAGCTGTACTTCATCTGAGCCGGGCATCCGATCGTGAGCTGCGGATCACCGAGCTCGCGAAGCGGGTCGGTCTCGCCCAGACCTCGGTGACTCGACTGGTCGGGCGCTTGGAGGACAAGGGGCTGGCGTTCCGGGACACCTGCCCAGACGATGGGCGAGGGGTCTTCGCGGTCCTCACTGATGCCGGCCTCGACGCCGTGACGGAGATCCGCGAGCCATACGAAACGAAGATCCGCGAGCTCCTAAGCGATGCAGGCAAGCAGTACCCGCAGCTGGATCTAATTGATCTCGACCAATCGTTCGAGGCGATCAGCAAGCTCATCTCCTAAGAGCTGCCTGTGGTTCCGGCTGATTCGCACCTATATATATGCATGCACATGCACACTTAACAATCTCTGAATCTAAAGGAGTGTTCCATGACTACGAAAGTTGACGTTTTTGTCGACTATGTTTGCCCCTTCTGCTTCCTCGTAAAGGGAGCCATCGATGAGCTCAAGCAAGACCGCGACGTCGAGGTGACCATCCGGCCCTTCGAACTACGCCCTGACCCTGTCCCTACTCTGCGACCCGAAGACGACTATCTTCCGCGGATCTGGAAGGACGCGGTCTACCCGATGGCCGAGCGCCTCAATGTCCCAATCAGCCTCCCGACGGTCTCACCCCAGCCACGCACCGAGAAGGCATTCATGGTGCTCCAGCTAGCCCAGGAGCACGGCAAGGCCGAGGCGTACTCCGACGCAATGTACAAAGCGTTCTTCCAAGACGATCGGAACATCGGCGATGACGACGTGGTCGTCGACGTCGCCACCTCGGTAGGACTTGACGCGAGCGAGGTTGAAGCCGCTCTGCACAGCGAGGACCGACGGGCCAAGCAGCAAGCCGACCAGGACTACGCAGTCAACGCCGTCGGCGTCACCTCCGTGCCGAGCATCATGGTCGACGGACACCTTCTGACCGGAGTCCCCAGCGCCACACGGCTGAAGAAGACCGTCGACGACCTGACCAGCGGAACTGCCACGAGCGAGGTTCGCTCATGAGCAGGACTTCGCCGGATGCCCTAGCCGAGGTCATGGACCAGGCCGTTGAGAAGTGCGTGGAGCACGTCGAGGCCGGAGGGCTGCCCTTCGTCGGCGTCGTCGTCGATGACTCGGGCATCATCTCCGACTTCGGGGTCAACAGAGTTCGTGAGACTCTAGATCCGAGTGCTCATGCCGAGATCGTCGCCATGCGTGAAGTCCTCGAGGAGGACGGCCGGGAGGATCTAACCGGAACAGCACTACTGGCCACCGGAGAACCTTGCGGGCTGTGCTATCGCTTTGCCCTCGACCACGGCATCGAAGCCATCTACGTGGCCGTCGACCGTGACGTCGTCGCCGAATGGGGGTTCGACTATCGCGCCAGCTATCCCTCGCTGGGCATCACCGATGAACTCCGGTCCGCCGTCTTCAATCATCTGCCCACCGAGCGCGGCAGCGAGCCGTTCTCTCGATACCTCCAAACACAGAACAACCGCGGACGCTAACCAGCGCTCCTGTGCACCCTTGAAAGGACACTCACCATGAGCTGGCTCTACCTCGGCATCGCCGTCATCTTCGAAGTCGCAGTCGGCATCTCCGCCGGAAAGGCACAAGGCTTCACCAAACTCTGGTGGAGCATCGCCACCCTCGTCAGTGGCGGCATCGCTACCTTCTTCCTCAGTCTGGCCCTACTGACCTTCGACGTCGGCGTCGGCTATGCGCTGTGGACCTCGCTGGCAGGCGTCGGAATTGTCATCCTCGGCACGCTCTTCCTCTCTCAGAAACTCACATGGAAGAAGCTGCTGGGTATCGGCATCGTCATCGCAGGCGTCGTCGGGCTCAACCTCGCCGGTACTGCTTAATCACTCTCCCTTGCTCCATCTTAAGAAAGGACTTCAGTCATGACCACCGCTGCGACCCGCGACACCACCGCCCCGGAAACCGCCGAGAAGAAGGCGGGCCCCTGGTTGGCCCTACTACTCGCCGGAGGATTCGAAGTTGGTTACGCCCTGAGCGTCAACGGCAGCGAAGGCTTCAGCAACCTCACTTGGTCCCTCGTCGCGATCGTCTTCTTCCTCTTCACTCTGTTCTTCCTCAGTGTGGCTCTGAAGAAGATTGACGTTGGCATCGGTTACGCCGTCTGGGCTGGCATCGGCGCCGTCGGCGCCGCCCTACTGGGACCCGTCTTCTTCGATGAGACCCTCACCCTCGTGAAGGGGTTCTGGCTGGCGGTTATAATCGGCGGTGTCATCTGGCTCAAGCTCGCCGACAGCCCAAAGCTGGAAGCGAAGAAGGGCGATGACCCGGCCACCGCAGCCCCGGAACAGCACCAGTGACATCGCGTCGGCCCGCTCCCGCCCGCTCCGTGACTCGAATCGCCACGGCAGCCGGCGGCGGGTTCGCCGCGTTCTACACCTTCTACACGACAGCATCGAGCACTCTCGACGGAACCGGCATCTCAGCCGGCACCCGCGTCGGCATCGTGATGCTGGTTGTCGTCGCCGTCCAACCGCTCCCGCTCCTGGCACGGAACTGGGTCAAGAACCGGCGCCTCGCCGTCATGCTCGCACTCGCGTCTATGGGGGTAGGAAGTGCGATCTTGCCGGTGGCGAACCAGTGGCCAGGTTCAGTCCTCCTCGGTCTCGGCTTCGGGGTCTTCGTAGTGATGAGCACCGTCTGGGTCAAAGAACAAGCGGCACCAGGGCAGACAGGCCGCGCCCTGGGGACGTACGGCTTCGGTTCGGCAGCAGGTGGAGCATTAGGCGCTCCAATCGGCCTCTATGCGGCCGAGCAAGGAGGACAACTGGCTGTCGCCATCGTCGGATGCGCCTTCGCCTTGTGCGCCCTCATCCCCGGGACGCAAGCGAAGGCAGCGACAGAGCACCGGTCTAATCCACAAGCGGCTCAAGCACCGGCAGAGCCCACGGACCAACTAGCAGGCCAACGGGCCTCCTCCACTATTGCTGTTGTCGGTATCAGCCTGCTTGGTCACCTACTCGCAGTGAGTCTCTACGCCGCCGTTCTGTCCTCCGTGGGCAATACAAGCGGCGCTTGGCTGCCCGTCCTGGCCGCATTGATCATCCAGGTGTGCTTAGCACCAGGCCGCTTGGTCGGAGGACACGTCTCCGATCGGTACCCGCCACTGGTCATCCTGGTGCTGGCCGTCGGACTTCTCACCGTGACGACGGTGGGCTTCTCTGTCCTCACCTCTCACTTGGGCATCCTCGTTGCCGTAGCAGTCATCGGATTTGCCTCAGGCGTAGGCCAGACGGCTGCTCTGACCGCCATGATGCGACGCGCCCGGACCTCCCGTGCAACGGAAGCGGCCAGCGCGGGATGGAATATCGCCTTCGACGGCGGGTTAGGCATTGGCGCACTTGCCGCCGGATGGTTGACGATTCAGGGCTTGTTGCCAACCGCATAGTCTGCGCATTTCGGAACACCATAGTCAGACGCCCGAATAGGAAAGGAGCGTCTTCGATAGACAGGAAGCAATATCCACCCCTCGTCAAGATCGGAACACGAATACTCCGTTATGTTGTGCTCTCTGACGACAAGAATGAGCATGGCCCGGTCCGCGCCTACTTCTTCACCACAGCAGACCAGAAGACTTTTACCCGCGACGGGATGGTCGAGTTCACCGACCCGCAAGGCAAGGCGTACACCGAATTCATGGACCCGGAGGAGATCCGCGTCCTGCCGAACGGAAATTTCCTGTGGACCACGGAGGGGAGCGGCAAGCTGGGCAAAGTCGTCGCACCGCAGCTCATCGAGTCCACGCCCGACGGCAAGGAAATCCGCCGCATCGACGTGCCGGAGTACCAGGTGCCCAACGGCTTTTCCACGCGCGGCATCTACAACAACAACGGGCCGGAAGGGATGACGCTTATCCACGGCGGCCGCACCGCCGTCACCGTCCAGGAAAACGCGCTCGCCCAGGACGGTGCGAAGAACTCGGAGAAGGATGCGTCGCTCAACCGCATCACTTTCTACGACCTGGACAGCGGCAAGCCGACCCGTGAATACGTCGTCCGCGTCGAAGCTGGCCGCGGCGCGACATCGCTGCTGGCCGACGAAAACGGCGAGCTTTACATGCTGGAGCGCGGCTTCTTCAAGGACCTTGGTGAAAACGGGGAGAATAAAGCCGAGATCTACAAGCTGGATCTCCACGGCGCCGACGACGTGTTGGGGCGCGAGAAGCTGACAGGCGGCGAAAATACTGTGAGCAAGCACCTGGTGTTCGACTTCGCCACCGAGAAGCCGCACCCGGACAATGTTGAAGGTCTGGCATGGGGCCCGCGTGCCGACGACGGCCGCCGCACCCTGATCGTGGTCACGGACAATAACTTCAACGACACCCAGACGACGTACTTCCACACTGTCCTGGTGCCATAGCTCGCTGTGCGGCTGCTCCCCGGATCAGCGCGGAGACCGCACGGTCAACGCCAGCATCGCGGCGAGAACGCAAGCGACCGCGCAAGCCTGGTAAAGCCCGGGGTAGCCTCCGTTTTTCCTCGTGACATGACCTCACCCTAAAGAGCGCTCTTCGGCGCCACGTGAACTCCGTCAAACCTCCCCCCCTAGAAGGTTTTATTCACCTACGTTTGGCATTAAAAGCAAAGCATTACCAGCAGGCCCGCAACCTGGCTATGAAGTGGTGCACCGTCGATGGCGCCAAGGTGGTCTACCGTGACGACGTCGTGCCTGAAATTGGAGACGGAATGAAGAATCACCTCATGCAGGCGCTGAGCGGCCCGACCTTCGGCTTCAGCTTCATGATCGACCGATTCAACGACAAGCCGCTTGCCGGCGACCAGGTGTGCGCGAATTTCAACGGCAACGACGACCCCTATGGTTCGGGCGTGGCAATGAGCTCCCACCTGTCGTCGCTGCCGTTGAGCAGCAAGCTCGTGCCCGACAGTGCCCCGGAATCTGGCCCTAGTTCCGGTGTGGATGGCTCCGGTATCCGCTCGCCTGAAGGCATCCTCGCCAGCATCATCATCGCGGTGCTCGGTATCGTTGGGCTCGGCGTCGGGGCGGCGTGGCCGGCCCCGAGCCAGATGCTGAAGTTTTAGGGGATGAAGGGGTGCACGGGGCGTCGATAAGCAATTTGTGCTTTCTTTGCCCTGACCTGTATGGTTTACCAACGGTTCTGCGCGCGCGAGCAGCGTGCGCCAGTTCCGCATTGAACGTATACATCCAACTTTGTTGCAGGCCCCCCGCCGAAATGCGGACCGTATGAAGGGTGGCGGCGAGCACCTTCCGTTATTGAGCGGCAAGGAGCGCCCACACTGTTTGAGTCGGAAAACGCGCCGGTCAGGCGTTTTTCTGGCTCGTAGTAGCCCCCGACAGAACACACGGAAAACGTGAGTCTGACGCGCCTCAGCGGCGCTGAGACCAGGTGGGTCACGGGAACCGCAACGAGAAAGGTAAACGGTCAACCATGACCATGACAGATCCCATTGCGGACATGCTGTCTCGCGTGCGCAACGCAAACAATGCGCACCACGAGACCGTGTCCATGCCCTCCTCGAAGTTGAAGGTCAACATCGCGGAGATCCTCAAGCAGGAGGGCTACATCGCTGACTACAAGGTCGAGGAAGAAAAGGTCGGCAAGACCCTCACCCTCGAGCTCAAGTACGGCCCGTCCCGCCAGACCTCCATCGCAGGTCTGCGCCGCGTGTCCAAGCCTGGTCTGCGTGTCTACGCGAAGTCCAACGACCTGCCGCAGGTTCTCGGCGGCCTGGGTGTGGCCATCATCTCCACGTCCCACGGCCTGCTCACGGACCGCCAGGCCCAAGAGAAGGGTGTAGGTGGGGAAGTCCTCGCCTACGTCTGGTAAAGGGAGGTTGAACAGATATGTCTCGTGTAGGTAACGCACCTATCGCAATCCCGAACGGCGTCGAAACCAAGATCGACGGCCAGCACGTCGAGGTCAAGGGACCGAAGGGCACCCTGACCGTCGATGTCCCGGAACCGATCACCGCTGCCGTCGAAGAGAGCCAGATCGTGGTTTCTCGCCCGAACGACCACCGCGACAACCGTTCGCTCCACGGCCTGTCCCGCTCGCTGATCAACAACTGCGTTGTCGGCGTCACCGAGGGCTACAAGATCAACATGGAGATCTTCGGTGTCGGCTACCGTGTCCAGCTCAAGGGCAAGAACCTGGAGTTCTCCCTCGGCTACTCGCACCCGATCCTCATTGAGGCTCCGGAGGGCATCACGTTCGCTGTCGACGGCAACACGAAGTTCTCCATCGAAGGCATTGACAAGCAGCAGGTTGGCCAGATCGCCGCGAACATCCGCCGCCTCCGCAAGGATGACCCGTACAAAGGTAAGGGCATCCGCTACGAGGGCGAGCAGGTTCGCCGCAAGGTCGGAAAGACGGGTAAGTAATCCATGAGCACTGAAGAAAAGACTACTCAGAAGCGCACCCCGGTCGGCCGGGATATTGCTACCCGCCGCCGCGAGGCCCGCGTCCGCCGCCATAACCGCATCCGCAAGACCCTGCGCGGCACCCCGGAGACCCCGCGTCTCGTCGTGCACCGCAGCTCCCGCCACATGCATGTCCAGGTCATCGACGACCTGGCCGGTCACACCCTCGTGTCCGCTTCCTCCATGGAAGACGCAGTGCGCACTCTCGAGGGTGACAAGAAGGCTAAGGCAGCCAAGGTCGGCGAGCTCGTCGCTGAGCGCGCCAAGGAAGCCGGCATCGAGACGGTCGTCTTCGACCGTGGCGGCTACAAGTACCACGGCCGCGTCGCCGCGCTTGCCGACGCCGCCCGCGAAGGTGGTCTGAAGTTCTAATGACCACTGCAGACGAAACTCAACGGAAGGATCGCGACATGGCCGAGCGTGAACGGCGTGACGGCGGAGCATCCGCCGACGACCAGAAGAACCAGAACAACAACGACCGCAACGACCGCGGCAGCCGCAACGACCGCGGCGGCCGTAACGAGCGTGGTGGCCGTGGCCGCCGCGACGACCGTCGCGGTGGCGCACAGGACGAGCGCGACAAGTACATCGAGCGCGTTGTCACCATCAACCGTGTTGCCAAGACCGTCAAGGGTGGCCGCAACATGTCCTTTACCGCCCTCGTGGTGGTTGGCGACGGCCAGGGCATGGTCGGCGTCGGCTACGGCAAGGCGAAGGAAGTTCCCGCTGCTATCCAGAAGGGTGCCGAGGAGGCTCGTAAGAACTTCTTCCGCGTCCCGATGATCGGCGGCACCATCCCCCACCCGGTCCAGGGCGAGGACGCTGCTGGCGTGGTCATGCTGCGCCCGGCTGCTCCCGGTACCGGTGTCATCGCCGGCGGCGCTGCCCGACCGGTGCTCGAGTGCGCCGGCATCCAGGACATCCTGGCTAAGTCGCTGGGTTCCGACAACGCCCTCAACGTGGTTAAGGCCACGGTTGCCGGCTTGAAGGAACTTGTGCGCCCCGAGGAAGTTGCCGCGCGCCGCGGCAAGTCCATCGAGGAAGTCGCCCCCGCACGCATGCTGCGTCAGCGCGCAGGACAGGAGGCTTAAGCACAATGGCACTGAAAATCACACTTCACCACGGTCTGGTCGGCGAGAAGCCGGTCACCCGTAAGAATCTCGAGGCACTGGGCCTGCGCAAGATCGGCCAGTCTGTTGTCAAAAAGGACAACAACGCGACGCGCGGCCACATCCTCAAGGTGGCCCACCTGGTCACCGTTGAAGAAGTAGCAGGGGAGTAGGTACTGACATGGCTGACATCATCAAGCTCCATGATCTGCGCCCGGCTGAGGGTGCAAACAAGGCCAAGACCCGCGTCGGCCGCGGTGAGGCTTCCAAGGGTAAGACGGCTGGCCGCGGTACGAAGGGTACTAAGGCACGCAAGCAGGTCTCTGCCGCCTTCGAGGGTGGCCAGATGCCGCTGCACATGCGTCTGCCGAAGCTAAAGGGCTTCAAGAACAACAACAAGATCGTCTACCAGGTGGTCAATGTTGCCGACCTGGCTGAGGCGTTCCCGAACGGCGGCACCATCACCACCGCTGATATCGCTGGAGCTGGCCTGGTCCGTAAGAACCAGCCGGTGAAGGTGCTGGGCGATGGCGAGATCTCCGTCAAGCTCGACATCACCGCAGAGAAGTTCTCCAAGTCCGCCGCCGAGAAAATCGCGGCCGCTGGTGGCTCCGTCACCGAGGCTGCTCCGAAGGCTGGCAAGGCTGAGGAGACCACGGAGGACTAATTTAGTCCCCTTCGAAAACCCGCTCCCCGCTTCCGGGTAGTGCCACGGCACTCCTCGGACGGGGAGCTTTCTCGTGTCGTGGGTCCCCTGGCAGCACCGATATCTGGAAGCTTGCCGGGGAATCGTAGTTTCACGGGCCCACCTGGTAGGGTGGACGAGTCAAAATATGTCTGGCTTCTATCTGTCTCCGCCCAGGTGGGGCTCCGGATAGCTCGGCCGGGCACCAACGTACGTTATCTACTGTCCGCTACCTACCGCGCAGGCGAAAAGGCCGAATCAGGCACGGCTGCAAGGCGGGAGGAGCCAGGAGGCCACGTGTCAGCCATTGTTCAGGCGTTCAAGGATGCCGATCTACGCAAGAAGATTCTGGTCACTATTGCGCTGATCATTCTCTACCGCATCGGTGCACAGATCCCGACCCCGGGAGTCGACTACGGCATCATTGCCGAGCGCCTCAACGCGCTCACCCAGGGCGACGAAGCCAACATCTTCTCGGTGATCAGCCTCTTCTCGGGCGGAGCCTTGCTACAGCTGTCGATCTTCGCCATCGGCATCATGCCGTACATTACGGCGTCGATCATCGTGCAGTTGCTCACCGTCGTCATTCCGCGCTTCGAGGAGCTGAAGAAGGAGGGGCAGTCCGGCCAGGCGAAGATGACGCAGTACACGCGTTATCTCACCGTGGCTCTGGCGTTGCTGCAGTCCTCCGGCATCGTGGCCCTGGCGGACCGCGAGCAGCTGCTGGGACAGGGCGTGCCTGTCTTGGTCGAGGACCGCAACCTGTGGACGCTGGCGATGATGGTCATCGTCATGACCTCCGGCGCTGTGCTGATCATGTGGCTCGGTGAGATCATCACCGAAAAGGGTGTCGGCAACGGCATGTCGTTGCTGATCTTCGCCGGTATCGCGACGCGCCTGCCCACCGACGGTGCGAATATTCTGCGCCAGTCGGGCCCGGTCGTCTTCGCCGTCGTGATCGTCGCAGTGATCCTGCTCGTCGTGGGAATCGTCTTCATCGAGCAGGGCCAGCGCCGCATCCCGGTGCAGTACGCGAAGCGCATGGTGGGCCGCCGCCAGTACGGCGGCACCTCCACCTACCTTCCGCTGAAGGTCAACCAGGCCGGCGTTATCCCGGTGATCTTCGCGTCCTCCCTGATGTACGTCCCGGTCCTGATCACCCAGATCATCAACTCCAACAAGCCGACCCCGCCGGACAACTGGTGGATGTCCACCGTCATGGCGTGGCTGCAGAACCCGGCTTCGTGGCAGTACATCTTGATCTACTTCACGCTGATCATTTTCTTTGCGTACTTCTACGTGTCGATCCAGTACGACCCGTATGAGCAGGCCGAGAACATGAAGAAGTACGGCGGCTTCATCCCGGGCATCCGTCCGGGCCGCCCGACGGCCGAGTACCTGGCGTTCGTGATGAACCGTCTGCTGTTCGTCGGCGCGATCTACCTCGGCCTGATTGCGATCCTCCCCAATATCGCCATGGACCTGGGTATCTCCGGCAGTGGGGGTGGCGGCACTATGTCGGCGTTTGGTGGCACGGCTATTCTGATTATGGTCTCCGTGGCCCTGACCACGGTGAAGCAAATTGAATCCCAGCTACTGCAATCCAACTACGAAGGACTGTTGAAATAATGCGTCTCGTTCTCCTCGGCCCTCCCGGTGCCGGCAAAGGCACCCAGGCAGCGATTCTCTCGGAGAAGCTGAACATTCCGCACATCTCCACTGGCGATCTGTTCCGCGCGAATATCGGCGAAGGCACGCCGCTGGGCAAGGAGGCGAAGGAGTACATCGACGCCGGCAAGCTCGTCCCGACCGACGTCACCGCTCGCATGGTGGAGGAGCGTCTGAACGAGGAGGACGCGGCTAACGGCTGGCTTCTCGACGGCTTCCCCCGCACCGTTGAACAGGCCGAGATCCTCGAAGAGCTGCTGGGCCGCAACGGCCAGAAGCTCGACGGCGTGCTGAACTTCCAGATCAACGAAGACGTTGTTGTCGAGCGCATGCTGGCCCGCGGACGCGCCGACGACAACGAGGACACGATCCGCACCCGCTTGCAGGTCTACCGCGACGAAACCGCTCCGTTGATCGACCACTACGGCGACGCGATCATCAACATCGACGCCGAAGGCGACGTGGACGAGGTCAACGCCCGCGCCATGGAGCAGCTGGAACGCTAAGCTCCGCAACATCGGCGACACCCGCGACTCTTGCAACAACTAGGGGACTAGAAGGCGATATGCTGTTCGGCCGCACAAAGACCATCCCGGCTAAGACCCCGGGGGAGCTCGACGCAATGGAAGCGGCTGGACGCATCGTTGGCGCCGCGTTGCAGGAAGTCCGCAAAGTTGCGCGTCCCGGTGCCACCACCGCGGATTTGGACGCTGTCGCCGAACAGGTGATCCGCGACTACGGCGCCGTCCCGACGTTCAAGGGCTACCAGGGATTCCCGGCCTCGATCTGCGCCTCGGTCAACGAGGTCGTGGTTCACGGCATTCCTAGCGCCAACACCGTTCTCAAAGAGGGGGACTTGGTCTCCATCGACTGCGGTGCGACCCTGGACGGCTGGGTCGGCGATTCGGCGTGGAGCTTCGGGGTAGGGGAGCTGGCGGACGACGTCGATAAGCTCAACCGCGCGACCGAGCAGGTCTTGCTCACCGGTCTCCAAGCAATGGTTCCCGGCAACCGGCTCACCGACGTCTCGCACGCGCTAGAACTCGCCACCCGCGACGCCGAGGCTGAATTCGGCATCGAGCTCGGCATCCTCGCCGGTTACGGCGGCCACGGTATCGGCCGCGAGATGCACGAGGACCCGTACCTGCACAATGAGGGGCGCCCCGGCCGCGGTCCGCGCATCGCTGAAGGTTCTGTGCTCGCGATCGAGCCGATGCTCATCCTCGGCGGCGAGACCGAATCCGACGTGCTCGACGATGAATGGACTGTGGTCACCGCAGATAAATCGTCTGCCGCGCACTGGGAGCACACCGTCGCCGCGACAGCTGACGGCCCGCGCATTCTCACCCCTCGGGAGGGGTGAAGCCGGGCATCCGCGGCAGCTTCACTCACGGTTTTCGGGTGGTAGAGGTTATACTCTGCACCATGTCTCACTCCCCGCGCCACGCGCTTGAATCGACAACCACCCGTTTTGTCCGCCGGGCGGGCTCCCTGCTCGCGGGTGCGGGCATTGTCGCCTCGCTCATCGTCGCCCCGGCCACGGCCGAGGCTGCACCAGCTGTCCCGTCCCTGACGTCCGCGTCGAGCAACTCGCCGTTCCTGCAGCAGGCGGAGAAGTCCCTGCAGGCTGCCTCGATGACGGTCACCACGAACGCGCGCAACGCCGTGTGGGACGCGCGCAACGCTCTGCGCGCCAACGCCACCGCGATCGCCCGCGGCAACAAGGCGCAGGAAAAGCGGCTTCATGACGGCATTGACGGCCTCGTTGAAGCCATCGCCCCGGGCCTGATCGCTGAGCGCACCCCGAAGCCGAAGCCCAAGCCGGCCCCCAAGCCCGCGCCGAAGCCGGCCCCGAAGCCGAAGCCCGCTCCGAAGCCGCAGCAGCCGAAGGGTTGCGCACCGTCTGCGCGCGCATGCGTGGACCTGAAGAACCAGCGCACCTGGCTGCAGCAGAACGGCAAGATCACCTACGGCCCGGTCCGTATGGCGTCCGGCAAGCCGGGGCAGGAGACCCCGGAGGGCTTCCATTACGTCAACCGCAAGGTCAAGGACGAGATTTCCTACGAATTCAATAACGCCCCGATGCCGTACGCGACCTACTTCACGTACAACGGCATCGCCTTCCACCAGGGCGACCCGTCCATCAAGTCCGCCGGCTGCATCCGCATGTACCGCGGTGATGCCCAGACGTACTTCAACACCCTGAAGATCGGCGACCAAGTCCACGTTTTCTAAAGCCCGAACCGCGCCGTTGCGCTTTCCTCCCAGGCCCCGCACTTTTCGGGCCTTGGGAGGATTTTGCTTTCCTGCAGGTAGAGGGCTAAAGTTGTTCGGTGGTGTGCAGGGGAAACCCCAGCACACTACAAGCAATTGACTCAAATACGTTAGGCACCTGCGGTTTTGCCTTGGTGCCGGGAAAGCGGAGTGTATGGCTAAAGAAGGCGCAATCGAGGTCGAGGGCCGCATTATCGAGCCCTTGAAGAACGCGATGTTCCGTGTCGAGCTGGACAACGGGCACGAGGTTCTCGCTCACATCAGTGGCAAGATGCGCCAGCACTACATCCGCATCCTCCCCGAGGACCGCGTCGTCGTGGAACTGTCCCCGTACGACCTGGAACGCGGACGTATCGTCTACCGCTACAAGTAGACACTTCTGAGTCAGGCGCAACTGACCTAAGCCTCCTTACTCTCTGACCGGGCGATCGCACTCGCACAGTGCGGCGCGCGGTCCATGCAACCTCCGGCTGCGGTGGCTGGAGCCACGTGAATCACGGCCCAATAGTCCGGGACGGACCGGACACAAGTGCCGCGTGGCGTGGACGAGTGGGGAGAAAACCACCGAAACAACCCGAAAGGCACGTACCACATGGCACGTCTAGCTGGTGTCGACCTGCCGCGCAACAAGCGCATGGAGGTCGCACTTACCTACATCTACGGAATTGGCCCGGCCCGTTCCAAGGAACTGCTCGAGAAGACGGGCATTTCTCCGGACCTGCGCACCGACAACCTGACCGACGATCAGGTCGCCGCTCTTCGTGATGTCATCGAGAACTCCTGGAAGGTCGAGGGCGACCTCCGCCGCGAGGTTCAGGCTGACATCCGCCGCAAGATCGAGATCGGCTCTTACCAGGGCCTGCGCCACCGTCGTGGACTTCCCGTCCGCGGCCAGCGCACCAAGACCAACGCGCGTACCCGCAAGGGACCGAAGAAGACCATCGCAGGAAAGAAGAAGTAACTTATGCCACCGAAGACTCGCTCTGCTGCGCGCCGCTCCGGTCGCCGCGTAGCCAAGAAGAATGTGGCCGCTGGCCACGCCTACATCAAGTCCACTTTCAACAACACCATCGTGTCCATCACGGACCCGAACGGCGCTGTGATCTCTTGGGCGTCCTCCGGCCACGTCGGCTTCAAGGGCTCCCGTAAGTCCACCCCGTTCGCTGCTCAGATGGCTGCCGAGAACGCTGCCCGCAAGGCAATGGACCACGGCATGAAGAAGGTCGACGTTTTCGTCAAGGGTCCGGGCTCCGGCCGCGAGACCGCAATCCGTTCCATCCAGGCCGCCGGCCTGGAGGTGTCCTCGATCTCCGACGTGACGCCGCAGCCGTTCAACGGTTGCCGTCCGCCGAAGCGTCGTCGCGTTTAACTGGTGAGAAAGGAAAAGAGGTAATACATCATGGCTCGTTATACCGGCCCTGCTACCCGTAAGTCTCGCCGCCTGCGCGTCGACCTGGTCGGCGGCGACATGTCGTTCGAGCGCCGCCCCTACCCTCCGGGGCAGGCTGGCCGCGCCCGCATCAAGGAATCTGAGTACCTGCTGCAGCTCCAGGAGAAGCAGAAGGCCCGTTACACCTACGGTGTGATGGAGAAGCAGTTCCGCCGCTACTACGAGGAGGCTAACCGCCTCCCGGGCAAGACCGGCGACAACCTGCTCATCCTGCTGGAGTCCCGCCTGGACAACGTCGTCTACCGCGCTGGTCTGGCGCGTACCCGCCGTCAGGCTCGCCAGCTGGTGTCCCACGGGCACTTCACGGTCAACGGCAAGAAGACCAACGTGCCGTCTTACCGCGTGACCCAGTACGACATCATTGATGTGCGCGACAAGTCCCGCAACATGCTCTGGTTCGAAGAGGCCCAGGACGCACTGGTCGACTCCGTCGTGCCGGCGTGGCTCCAGGTCGTTCCGGAGACCCTGCGCATCCTCGTGCACCAGCTGCCCGAGCGCGCTCAGATCGACGTGCCGCTGCAGGAGCAGCTCATCGTCGAGCTTTACTCGAAGTAAAGTAGAAGTTCCGCGCATTGCGGTACTTGGGGGCGTCGGAAAGCAATTGCTTATCGACGAATCCCCCTTCACCTGTCATCCATGTCGGCCACGTGTGTGTGGCTGGCACCCTCTACGGCGTCATATAGCGGTCGCCGGAAGGAGAAGTTCATGCTCATCTCACAGCGTCCTCAGCTCACCGAGGAATACATCGACACCAACCGTTCGAAGTTCGTCATCGAGCCGCTCGAGCCTGGTTTCGGCTACACCCTCGGCAACTCTTTGCGTCGCACGCTGCTGTCGTCCATCCCGGGCGCAGCAGTGACCTCCATCAAGATCGACGGTGTGCTCCATGAGTTCACCACGATCAACGGAGTCAAAGAGAACGTCTCTGAGATCATCCTCAACGTCAAAGACCTGGTCCTATCCTCCGACTCCGACGAGCCGGTGGTCATGTACCTGTCCAAGGAGGGCCCGGGCGACGTCACCGGCGCAGACATCGATCTGCCTGCTGATGTCACCGTGCACAACCCGGACCTGCACATCGCCTCGCTCAACGAGCAGGCGCGCCTGGAGATGGAACTCGTCGTCGAGCGCGGCCGCGGCTACGTTCCGGCGATGACCAACTCCGGCGGCGAGATCGGCCGTATCCCGGTCGACCAGATCTACTCGCCGGTGTTGAAGGTCTCCTACAAGGTTGAGGCGACGCGTGTCGAGCAGCGTACCGACTTTGACAAGCTGATCATCGACGTGGAGACCAAGAACTCCATGACCGCCCGCGACGCTCTTGCGTCCGCTGGCTCCACCCTGGTTGAGCTGTTCGGCCTCGCACGCGAGCTGAACACCGCCGCCGAGGGCATCGAGATTGGCCCGTCCCCGCAGGAGACGGAGTACATCGCCGCGTACAACATGCCGATCGAGGACCTGAACTTCTCCGTGCGTTCGTACAACTGCCTGAAGCGCCAGGAGATCCACACCGTCGGTGAGCTCGCCGAGTGCACCGAGTCGGACCTGCTGGATATCCGCAACTTCGGCCAGAAGTCCATCAACGAGGTCAAGATCAAGCTTGCTTCCCTGGGCCTGACGCTCAAGGACGCGCCGGAAGACTTCGATCCGACCCAGCTCGAGGGCTACGACGCTGAGACCGGCGATTTCGTCGACGGTGCCATGGATGACGCTGAGTAACGCCGAGTAAACAAAGCGCACTGACACAAACAACACGAGGAGTACAACAATGCCTACCCCGAAGAAGGGCCCGCGTCTCGGCGGTTCGGCTAGCCACCAGAAGCACATTCTGTCCAACCTGGCCAGCCAGCTGTTCGTGAACGGCTCCATCAAGACCACCGAGGCTAAGGCCAAGGTTCTGCGCCCGTACGCAGAGAAGATCATCACCAAGGCCAAGTCCGGCTCTGTCGCTGACCGCCGTGCCGTGGCCAAGGACATCCCGAACAAGGACGTCGTAGCGTACCTGTTCGAGGAGCTCGCCCCCAAGTTCGAGAACCGTGCAGGTGGCTACACCCGCACCATCAAGCTCGAGAACCGCAAGGGCGACAACGCTCCGATGGCCAACATCTCCCTCGTTCTCGAGGAGACCGTGACCTCCGAAGCAACCCGCGCCGCCCGCGCCGCCGCCTCCAAGGAGCAGGCCGCCGAGGCTGAGGCCGCTGCTGCCGAGGCCGACGAGAAGGCTGATGAGGCTTCGGCCGAGGCCGAGGAGACCAACGCCGAGTCCAACGACGACGCTGTCGCCGAGGACACCGCTGAGGCTCCGGAGGTCCAGGAGACCGCCGAGGACGAGAAGTAAACCTTCACGCCTTCAAAGCGCGAAACGCCCGTTCCCTTGTCGAAGGGGGAGCGGGCGTTCGCCGTTGTTGACAGCGTGCGGCAACGGTGCGGGGAACTGCGCGGCAAAGGAATCGCGAAAGCACCGCAAGTGTCTCCACTAGATGCGTTTGAACGATTAACAACATCTGTCACATGGGAAACATGTGAACTGGGGGTTTGTGGAGCGATTTCAAACGCATCTAGTCGCCCGATTTCATACGCATCTAGTCGCCCCGTTTATTGTGGGGGCATGGGCGTAGGAATGAGCGGGCTCGACATTGCAGGCGACCGCGGGGGCGAGCCGGAAGAGATGGTGCGCCTGCGGTTCGATGTCGCCTACGACGGCACTGACTTCCACGGCTGGGCGCGGCAGAAGTCGGCTGGCGGGGAAGAGCTCCGTACGGTGCAGGGAGTTCTGGAGGTTGCGCTGAGCTTGATTCTGCGTTACCCGGTGGAGCTGACCGTGGCGGGCCGGACGGATGCCGGGGTGCACGCCACCGGACAGGTGGCGCATACGGATATTCCGGTGGCATCACTGGACCAAAGGTCGATTGAGGGCGATCCGGGGAGGTTGGTGCGTCGATTAGCGAAATTGCTTGACTCTGACGTGCGTGTCTCGGCCGTGACTGCCGCGCCCGACGGCTTCGATGCGCGCTTTTCCGCGTTGACGCGCACCTACCGCTACCGGGTGACTACTGCGGACGGCGGTGCGTTGCCCCTGCGTGTGCGGGACACCGCGGTGTGGCCGAAGAAAATCGACCTGGACGCCGCCCAAGAATTCGCGAATGCGGTGGTGGGGCTGCACGACTTCGCGGCGTTTTGCAAAGCGCGGCCGTACGCGACCACGATCCGGGAGGTCCGCTCGTTTGAGTGGCGCGACGTGTCCACGAACGAGGAACCCCAGCTCTACGAGGCGATCATCGTCGCCGACGCGTTCTGCTGGCACATGGTCCGCGCGCTGGTCTCCACATGCCTCGACGTCGGCTCCGGCAAGCGCGGCGGCGAGTGGGCCACGGCACTGCTGGGGGAGAAGGAGCGCTCGCAGGCGGTGCGATTGGCACCCGCAAATGGGTTGACCCTCATCGGCGTCGACTACCCGGCAGACGATGAACTCGCAGCTCGCGCTGCCGTGACGCGCGACCGCCGCGACGCTTCGGAGGTGCACTCCGAGTGTCCCCGCACGACGGAATAGACTGCTTGGGCAGGAATTGTCCGAACGAGTCGCCTCGGAGGTAGCGCATGGATGCAGTCGGTGCCGTGTGGTTGGCCATCGCTGTGTTCACGTTGCCGGGGCTGATCTTCGCGTGGGTCGCGGGTGCGAAACTGCCTGCTGCCGCCGCGTCGTCGCTGCCCGCGACTTTCGGCATCGTCGGGCTGGGCAGCTGGGTGCACGGCGCGATGGGCATCCGCTTCGGGTGGACGTCGTTCATCGTGTTTCTCGTGCTCATGCTGTGCTTGGCAGCCGGGTGGCACTACGCGTTTGCGTGGCGGGCGAGAAAACGCGCGGCGAAGAGCTGGGTGCGCACCCTGTGGCCGGGCGACTGGCGGCGCGGCAGCATCGCCGACCCGTCGTGGGTGCTGCCCGGCGCCGGCGTGGTGGTCGGCGCGTGGATGCTGATCGCCAAGCAGCTTGAACTCCAGTCGAACGTGCCCGGCCAGCTGAACAACATCGTCCAGGGGTGGGACATCCAGTGGCACGTCAATGCGGTGCGCTTCATCATGGAGGAGGGCATCGCCTCGCCCACGCGGATGGGTGAGCTGCAGAACCCCGAAACGCACATCGACCTGTTCTATCCCTCGGCTTTCCACGCGGCGACGGCGCTGTTCGCTTCCGCGGGCGATCTCGCCCCCGTCGAAGCCGTCAACTTGGCGTCGATCGTGCTGCCGAGCCTCGCCCTGACCGCGGGTGCCGCCGGTCTAGCGTGGGCGATGGCGCGCGGCCGCGGCATGGTCGCGCAGATCGCCGCGGGCCTGGCCGCCATTGCTGTATATGCCTCACCGGTACTGGTGTGGATCCCGGATTTCGTGGGCATGCGCCCCTATATCGTGGCGATCGGTTTGTCCGGCCTCGTCATCGCCCTGTTTCACCAGGTGCCGCGCGACCGCGCGCTGGCACTGCCGACTCTATTCGCGTTCTTGGGCATGATGCAGGTCCACCCGTCCGCGGTGCTGGTCGTGGTGCTCGCCGTGCTGCTGTACTGGCTGACCTACCTGGTGTGGCGCCCGGACCGCTCGCGCGTGAGCGATGTCCTGTGGCTGGCCATCCCGGCGCTCGGCGCGACGGTGGCTTTCCTCCCGCAGCTCATCGCCGGCCAGACGCAGGCCGGAGAGGTGAACACCTGGGACGCCAGCGAGAACGTCACAGCGGGGGAGGCCTGGGAGAAAGCGTTCATGATGGACACCCGCCACGTGGGCGAGTTCTTCCCCGGCTTCGACCCGACCATCTTGCTGTGGCTCGCCGGCTTCGGCGCGATCGCCATGGTGGTGTGGCGCGGGCAGGTGTGGGCGCCGGTCTTCTACGGGCTCATGACGGCCAGCGCCGCCCATGCGCTGCATCCGTTCGACGGCATGTGGGAACCGCTTTTGACCCTGCTGGGCTCCCCACACTACAACTCCGCGCACCGCATCATCACCGTGGTGGCGCTGACCGTTGTCGCCGGTGCCGCTGTCGGTGCTGCGGTGATCATCCGCGTGTTCACGCTCGCGCCCGTCGCCGCCCGCTACGGAACCCGCCCGTGGGTGTGGGGGACTTCGATCGCCTCCGCAATCCTCGCGGTTCTCGTCGGGTGGGGCACCGGCGCCTGGGCGTCCACCGTCGCCGTCGACGGCGCGAAGATGTCCTTCGATTCCTCCCGCCTCAACGACCGCATGGTCGATGATGACCAGCTGAAGGCCTACGCTTGGCTCGCTTCCCGCCCAGAGGCGCAGGAGGGCTTAGTCATGGGCGAATCCACCGACGGCTACTCCTGGGCCTACGCCATCGGCGGCGTGCCCACCGTCGCCCGCCACTACCTGTGGCCCAACGGCGGCATGGGCGTCGACTCGAACCTTCTCGCCGACCGCGCCGGGCAGCTCGGCGCTGGCGAACGCGGTCGACCGGACGAGACATCGCCCGCCGACGAAGCCGCCGCGCACTTGAACGTCCGTTTCATCGTCTCCTCCGGCAACACCTTCTGGCCCGGACCCAAAAATTGGCAGGTGGACAAGGCTCTCTGGACCACCCCCGGTGTCACGCCTGTCTACCAGCGCGGCCTCGTCACCATCTTCGCCGTCAATGAGCAGCTCTCCGCGGAGCAGATCACAGAGCTCCAGCGCGACGCCGTCGCCAACGGCGGCTCCACCGAGCTGCCGGAGCTGACACCGACGAGCGAGGCGTTGGCCACGCAGTAGCGTTGCGCACTGAAGTGCGCACTTTCGGGTTGAAGCCGGACAAGAGCGCATTTAGCGTCGTGTGCGGAAGCCATCGTTAATCGACGGGGGGTCGTCCACATGGCTCAGCACACCCACACCGATCCGGGGGAGACAAAGACGGCGCGGCGATTGCTGCCGACGACGCGTTCGCAGGTGTCCGGGCACCGTTTCATGCGCCGGCGCGTGGAGCACGGGCTCATTTACGGGGACATCCGGATGATTCACGACCCGTTGGCGGCGCGGCGGCGTTCGGCGATCTTCGGGCTGGTCGCGGTGGCGTTGATCGCGGCCGGTTCGGGGCTGTTCGCGTGGCTGCGGCCGAATCCGGACCCGGGGGCGGCGGCGATCCTGCGCGCCAGCGACGGGGCGATGTACGTCCGGGTAGGCGAGGCGGTTCACCCGGTGACGAACCTGACGTCGGCGCGGCTCATCGCGGGCACCGCGGAGGAGCCGCAGCGTGTGGGGGAGGAGCGCCTCACGGAGATGCCGCGCGGGGTCCCGCTGGGCATCGCCACGGCGCCGGCGATGTTCGCGCCGGGTGACGCGGAAGATGCGGTGTGGTCGGCGTGCGAGGACCCGTCGCGCGTGACGGTCGTTGCGGGTCAGCCGATCGCAGAGCTCGCCGACGGCCAGGCTGTCGCCGTCACGCAGGGTGAGGACGAATGGATGCTGACCAAGGGCGGCCGCGCGAAACTGCCGTCCGCCAGCGACGCGCAGGGCCGGATCATCCGCCGCGGGCTCGGCATCGACGCGCACGTCGCCCGCGCCGAGATCAGCGCGCCGGTGCTGTCCGCGATCCGCGAGTTGCCGCCGGTCCGCCTCCCGGACCCGCTGCCGCGCCTGCTGCTCGCCGACGGCACCGACGAGGCATGGGCCGTCACGCAGCACGGCGGCATCCAGCCCGTTTCGGAATTGCAGAGGCAGATGCTTATCGACGCCTCCGCCCCCACCTCCACCGCCTCTCCTTCCCAGATCGCTGCGTATCCGGACGCCCAGGATCCTCTCGATATCGCTGTCCCGGAGACTGCGCCGGAGTGGCTGGACCCGCACGGATCCGCAGTGTGCGTGACGGAACAGGGCGCAGTCGCGCTCGCCGATCCAGGCTCCGGCGTCTTGACCACCGGGTCGGTGGAACTGTCCGGTGAGAGTCCCGCCACTCATTTCGTCGGGCTCACCTCGGGCGCTGTCGGTGTCGACACCGGCACCGGGTACCACGTGGTCTCCGCCTCAGGCCAGCGCCACACAGTGGACACCAGGGACAACCTCGATGTCGTCGGCGCTCTGCATGTGGACCACGTTCCGTGGAGCATCCTCAGCCTCCTTCCGGAAGGTCCGGCGCTCACCCGCGAGGCGGCGTTGACCGCGACCTACTGATAGCGCCGGCGGAGAGCACCCACTGTGATCGCTAGGGCGGCGGCGAGCACCACGCTCACGACAGTGAAGCTGCTTCTATCCGGGGCGGCCGATTCGACGGATTCGACAGGCGAGACACGGAGTGGAGCGGTGTCTGGGGCAGCGTTGTCGTCGACGAATGAGACCGCCCGCAACGGGTCGACGGCGCCGCCGTGCGGTTCCGCCGACGCGGTGATCATGCTGCGGATCTGCACCGGGCTCGCATGCGGGTAGCGCTGGCGTAGCAACGCTACGGTGCCGCTGACCACTGGGGCGGCGAAGCTCGTGCCCGTGAACGGTTCGACTGCGCCGCGCTCGCCAGCCTTGCCTTTAGACCAGCCCCGGACACCCGGTGCTGTGGCGTGTTCGACGGAGCCGGGAGCGGTGAGCAGTGCCGTGCCTTCGGGAACGGGCAGGGAGTAGTCGGCGATGGTGTGAGAATCGGCACGCGCACCGACCGCGAGGACGGTGGGGAAGTGCGCCGGAAAGACCGTGGAACCGGCAGGGCACTCGTTCGACAGATTGCCCGCGGCGGCGACCACCACGGCACCGCCGTGCTCCGCACGCCCCAGAGCTTCTTTCAATCCGCGGGTGTCCACGCGTGGGGCTAGGGCAGGCTCGACGCAGGAGACCACGGAGATATTGATGACCTTCGCCTTCTCGTCGAGAGCATTGTGGATCGCCCGGGTGAGAGTTTCCAGGTCGCCGGCTGCCGGCGGCGGCGCGTCTTTGCCGCGCGGCGCGGGTGAGCGGTAGTGCGCTGAGGACTGGCGGATGGACAAGATCTCCGCGTCCGGCGCGATACCGGCACCGGAACCGGCGATGATCCCGGCGACGACAGTGCCGTGGGCGTCGCAGTCCTTGAATGGTTCCGGGGTCTCAGGCGTGACAAAGTCGGCGCCGCCGGAAAGCTGTCTGATCTGCGGGTGTCCGGCGACACCGGTGTCGATCACCGCGACTTTCACTCCCATGCCGGTGGCAAGGCGGTGCAACGCGGTGCGGGCGTCGTCAGAGCTATTAGATTCGGTGTTTCCAGCGTCGTCAGTCTCACCCGCGGGCGCGCCGACGGCGCAGGCGATGTCTTGGGCAAAAGCTTGGTGCGGGCAGTTCAGGACGGGAAGGAGGAACGCAAGGGAGGTAAGGGACGTCGATAAGCGGAAAAATGTGTGCACTATAGCCCCCGGATGAGGTCGAAAATGCCGGTGATCTTCACCGCGAGCGGGATGACGGCGATGATCGCGGCGGCTTCAGCGCGCTCGAGCCAGACGAGCGTGGTCGGCTCGAGGTCGGGCACGCGGGCGGCCCAGAGCGCGGCGGTAGCGGCACCCAGCGCGGTGAGTCCGGCGGCGACGAACAGTGCCGGGTGGGCACCGTCAGTGACGGCGACTGCCGCGACACCGCAGGTGAGCGCCATCATTGCGGTGCCGCCCAAGCTGAGCCGCGGAACCGTGTCGTGGTGGCGCGACGCGTGGACGATGAGCGCGCCTGCCACGCACAGGCACAGAGCGAAGACCCACCCGCCGCCGGAACGTGCGAGAGCGATGAGCGCCGGAATGACGCAGAACGCGGCGGCGACGCTGATACCTGCAGTGATCGCGCGGGCGGCCGCGGAACGCGCGTCGACATCGTCCTGGTAATCGTCCGCGATTCCGAATTCCTGGCCGGCGGTGGGGACGCGCGGAATGCGCAGGCCCGCCGCGCGTGTGGCGGCCGACGGCGTGAGCATGACCGCGGCGATCCCGGCGAGTACAACCGCCGCGGAGGGCGCCTCCGGCGCGGGCAACCACACCGCGAAAGACCCGCAGGCGACGAGGAGCGCACTGGTGAACACCGCGGCTGTGGTGCGCGGGCCGGCAAGACCGAGCACCGCCCCGCCGGCGGTGAGCGCGGCGGCGATCACGCACGCCGTCAACGCGCCGAAGGCGAGATCGGTGGCGGGCGGCCAGGATCCGGTTTCGTCCTGGAATCCGCTCACCCACGCGCCGCAGACGGCGCTGGCGGCAAGAACTGCGGCCGGAAAGACGGTGCGGGACCGGGCCGCCGCAGCCACGACGATCAGAACTAATGCCACAACGGCAGCACCCGTTAGCGGAGTGGAAAGGGCGGTGGCGAGAATTCCGGCGGCGGCCGCACCGGCGAAGGTCGCGGCGGTGTCGATGCCGGAATGCGTGGTGGCCGCAGCCGTCGCCGCCAAGGATTCAGCGGCGTCGCGCACCACCGGAGGATCGACCGGTTCGTGCGGGCGCAGCGCGAGGACTTGGCCGTCGCGGAGCCGCATATTGTGCAGCGGAACATGCGGGTCCAACGGTGCGCCCGCCGCGGTGGCGAATTCCCACGGCCGGTTTGTCTGCGGCAGTTCAATGAGCCGCGCCAGCTCAGGCAGAACTTCGCTGAAGGTGGATGACGTGGGCAGACTCACGTCCACGGAACGGTAGAACGGTGCGGCGCTGATGCGCGCGGTTACACGGACAACATGATGGGTCGACGCAGCGACCATGATTCCCCCCGGATTCAAAATGGTTGTTGCCTGCCAGTGTGCACCCAAATGCGGGCGAACGGGGGACTTCGATGTCTACTTCAGTAGACAATGAGCCTTTTCGCTGCGCGCGGGGCGGGAATTTTGCCTAAGCTTCGGAAACAACGACGCACCGCCACGCTGTGGTGGGCTGGCACGCCGGGGGGCTGTCTGGCCGTAGCCGCGCATGCGGGCACGACGATAGAGCGTGGGGCGCGTTGATTCTCAGGGGGAGGGAGAAATCACGAATGTTGGGGCTCGACAACGACCCAGTCCAAGCGCCGCCGGCGCCAGGAACAGCTGCGGAGGCGGCACCGCCGCTGCCGACGGGGCAGCTCGAGGCAGAAAGCGTGCCGCAGGCGGTGCGCAAACCGCCCGAGCCTCTCATGCGCATCATCATGCCGGTGGTGATGGTCGCCGCGATCGGCGCGATGGTGGCCATCTTCGCGCTCAGCGGGCGGGGGATCAGCCCGATGATGATGGTCTTCCCGCTCATGATGATCATGGGTCTTCTGACCACCTTGAACCCGCCGGAAAAGGCGGGCGATATCGATGAATCGCGCCGGGTGTACCTGCGCCACCTAGACGCCTTGGCGGCGCGCGCCCGGGGCAACGCGGCGCAGCAGCGCCAGCACGTGGAGTACTTCCATCCGCACCCGGAGCACCTGGTCAACGCGGTGGATGCGGAACGGGTGTGGGAGAGAACGAGTACCGACCCGCGGGCATTCGAAGTGCGCGTGGGCACGGGGAAGTCGTCGCTGTGCACACCGGTGGAGGTCGCGGACCCGGGCTCGCCAGAGGACCTCGACCCGGTGTGCGCGGTGAGCCTGCGCCGCACGGTCGCGGCGGTGAGCGTGGTGCCGCACATGCCGATCGTGATCCAGTTGAAGGCGTTCCCGTTGCTCACCCTCGCCGGCCCGCGGGCGCACGAGACTGCGCGGTCGATCGTGGCTCAGCTGGCGTTCTTCCACGGGCCGGAGGCCGTCGGCCTGGAGATCAATATCGCCGGGCTAGAGGTTGCGAAGTGGCTGCCGCACACCCGCGAGCCAGGGGATACCGACTTCACCGTCGCGGTGGTGGACGCGAATTCGCCGAAAGCCGTGGCGTACGGGGAAGCGGACTGCGTCATCGCCGTCAGTGAGGACCCGGATGCGTTCGTGCACGACGATGCGCTTCATTTGCTGTGCGGCGACGACATCGAGGCCGTGACCACCTCGGGCGTGGAGCGCCTCGGCACGGCTGACCCCTTCAGTGTCGGTGCCGCCGAATTCATCTACCGCAACCTGGCGTTCTACCGGCGCCCGGATAACGGCAGCGGGAACACATCCCGCGGCGGCGGGCTACTAGATTTGCTGGGCATCGATGACATCGACCACCTTGCCGGGCCGTCGATGTGGCCGGGGCGCGAGGGCAGCCGCCAGCGCCTCACCGTCCCGATCGGTGTCGACCCGGACGGCGCGCCCGTCTACCTCGACCTCAAAGAATCCGCGCACGGCGGGATGGGTCCGCACGGGCTGTGCATCGGTGCGACGGGATCCGGAAAATCAGAACTTTTAAGAACACTCGTCGTGGCGCTCGCTGCGACGCATTCGCCAGACGAGCTGAATTTGGTTCTCGTCGATTTCAAGGGCGGCGCGACCTTCCTCGGCTGTGAGGGTTTGCCGCACACCTCCGCCGTGATCACCAACCTCGAGGACGAGGCAGTGCTGGTAGAGCGCATGTACGACGCCATCTCGGGCGAGATGAACCGTCGCCAGGGGCTGCTCCGTGCGGCGGGAAACTTCGCCAATATCACCGATTACAACGCTGCACGGGAGAGCACCCGGCCGGACTTGGATCCGCTGCCGTCGCTGGTCATCGTGGTCGACGAGTTCTCCGAGCTGCTCGGCCAGCACCCGAACTTCGCTGACCTCTTCGTCGCGGTCGGCCGCCTGGGCCGCTCGCTCGGCGTGCACCTCCTGCTCGCCTCGCAGCGCCTCGAGGAGGGCAAGCTGCGCGGGTTGGATTCACACCTGTCGTACCGGATCGGCCTCCGCACATTCTCCGCGGCCGAGTCGCGGCAGGTCCTCGGAGTCGCGGATGCGTACGAGCTGCCCGCAGACCCGGGTGCGGGCTACATCAAAACGGCGTCGACGCAGCTCACGCGATTCAAAGCGTCGTATGTCTCGGGTCCACTCATGCGCCCAGTGGAGACCTCGAGCCCGCGGCTAGCACCCCAGGTGAGGCTCTTCGAAGGATGGGACGATATCGACGAACCAGCCGCGGCCCCGAGCATCCCGGACCCGTCGACGACGCTGCTTGCGGAGGTCGTCGCCGCGGCACAGCAGACAGCGTCGGCGCGCGGCCAGAGCGCGCACACCGTGTGGCTTCCGCCGTTGCCGTCGCGTGTGGGGCTGCCGGCGGTCTGCGAGGAGATCGGGGAGCTCAAAGCGAGCATCGGGCTTATAGACGACCCGTACCACCAGCGCCAGCACCCCCTCACCATCGATTTGGGTGTTTCAGGCGGGCATGTGGCGTTGGCTGGCGGACCGCAGACCGGCAAGTCGATGGCGGTGTGGACGATCGTCTCTTCGCTGGCAGCCACCCACACCACCGAGCAGATCGGCTTCTACGTCATCGACGCCGGTGGCGGCGATTCGGAGGTGCTCGAAACCCTGCCCCATGTCGCCGGTGTGGCCGGGCGCAACGACGAGGAAAAGGTGAGAAGGGTGGTGGATGAGGTGCTGGGGATCGTCGATAGGCGGCGTGCGTTCCCCGCGCGGACCGTGCTGGTCGTGGACGGCTGGCACTCGCTCACCGCAGCCGATTCGAAGCTGGAGGACGTCAAGGACGCGCTGGCCTCGATCGCCGCGGAAGGCCCGGCTGCGGGCGTGCACCTAGTTGTGACCACGCAGCGGTGGAATGCGATCCGGCCGAATGTGCGCGACCTGATCGGCACCCGCGTGGAGCTCAAGCTCACCGAGCCGATGGATTCGCTGCTGGATAGAAAATTGCAGGAAAAGCTGCCCGTCGCGCCGGGCCGAGGAATCACCGCCGCGGGAAAGAGCATGCTCGTGGCGGCGACATCGAAGGAAGACATCGCGCATATCGCGGCGCAGGCGGCGGGCCAGACGCCGGTGCCGGAGCTGAAGGTCTTGCCGACGCGCATCGCCGTCGACGAGCTTGTCCCGCTGGTGCCGGCGGAGCGGCGCGGCCGCATTGTGCTCGGCATCGGCGGTCGCGACGTGGGACCTGTTACCCACGACCGTCAGCACCTGCTCGCCGTCGGTGCGTCGGGGTCGGGCAAGTCGACGCTGGTGGAAACCGCGATTGGCGCACTGTCGGCGATGCCGCGCGAGCGCGCCCGCATGGTGCTGATTGACCCGCGGCGCACCCACCTGGTGCACGCCGATCACCCGATGGTGGCGGCGTACGGCGGCTCGACCGACGCGGCGAAAGCGGCTGTTACCGATACCGCGACTACGCTGACCAGCCGTCTTCCCGGGCCTGGTATCACGGCGGAACAGCTCGCCGCCCGCAGCTGGTGGGACGGCCCCGATATCTATGTGGTCATCGACGACCTCGAGCTGGTCGGAGACGACAACCTCCGGCCGCTCGTGCCGCTTATTCCGCACGCGCACGACATCGGCCTGCACATCATCGCCGCGCGCAAATTCGGCGGCACCGGCCGCGCGCTGCTCGCGCCGTTCCTCAGCACGCTCAAAGACCAGCTGCCCGATGTCGTGCTCTTCTCCGGCACCAAAGACGAAGGCGCGCTCTTCGGTGTGCGCCCGCTGCCGCTGCGCCCCGGCCGCGGCATTTTCGTCCGCGACAACGAACAATTCGGCCCCATCCACATCGCGCACAACGCGCTTATCGACGCTTCCGCTCCGACCCCTGAGGAGACCCCATGACCACCACCGATGTCGCGGGCCGTCTCGCCGGCACCCCTTCCAAACCTGGCGGCGCCCTGCTGACTGTCACCGTCGACGACGAATGCATAGTCTTTTCCGGCCTCGCCAATGTGCACCGCTACGACCAGCCGTCCGCCGGCGAAATCGTCTCCTATATCCGCAGCGTGCTCGGCGAGAACCCCCAGTGGGCGCCCGTGCACCTCGTCGCGGAGGAAGCCGAACTGACGCGTCTCGTCCAGGCATTCGGCGACTACGAAGTGGAGCTGACGTGCGAGACGCTGGACGGCGAAGATGACGATTCTTCCGGCGCGGGCGATGACACCGACACCCATCCCGCGACCACCGAATGGGAAGAGGTCGGAGAGATCGCCGTGCGCCGCCCGGTTCTGGAGCCGCGCCGCCGCGAACGCTTCGGCACCTCCGGCTATCTGCTCGTGGGCGTGGTGGCACTCGTCGCCGCAGTGTGCGCGGCAACCATCTGGTTCGTCGCCGGGCGGGGCAGCGGCGCTGAAGCAAATGTCGACGGGATTGGCGCCGCGCCGCCGGAAAGATCGGAGGATGCTGTGTTGCCCGCGGACATGCTGGGGGACGAGCCGGAGGGCGAACCCGCGGATGATCCGGAACCCGAGCAGCCGAAAATGGAGAAGGTCACCCTCGAACAGGACGGGCTGAGCGTGGAGCTGCCCGTCGGCTTCCACCTGGAGCCCGACGGCGATATGTGGCGCGCCACCGGGCCGGACCCGGACTTCCGGCTGCAGCTCGCCGTGGATCCGCTCTACGGCGTGCCGCCCGAAGACGTCATGAGACAGGTGCAAAAAGACATTGAGGACGACCCGGAGCTTCACCACACCGAAAGTGACGAGACGGGCGTCCGCTACGAGCACGCGCTGCCGGACGGCTCCCACGCCCTTTGGTCCACCTGGACCGATCGCGACGTGCAGATTTCCATTGGCTGCCACACCCGCACCGCGCCCACCACCGTCCAACTTGCCACCTGCACCATGGCCAACGAATCCGCGCGCTTCACCCCGCCCGGCTAAGGCGTTTCAAAAAGTTTCGGTCCGAAGGGAACCGAAACAGGGTGAAGGGTAGTCCAATAAGGGTGGAAAGGTCATTCGCGGCGCAACGCCGCAGACCACGTCCACATTCTTTTCACACACAACACAATCGGGGGAGGAAACATGAGCACCGCTCAGTTCCGTACAGAAGCCGACGTCATGCGAAACGCGGCTAACAACGTAGACGACACCAACGACTCGGTCAACGCCGAGCTCAACCGCCTTCAGGATGTCGCGCAGTCCACGCGCGACTACTGGTCCGGCAGCGCGCAGGCCAGCTTCGACGACTTGATGGTCCGCTTCGACGATGCGGAGCGCCGCCTGAGCGAAGCGCTCGGCGACATCGCGTCCAATATCCGAGACAACGCCAGCAATTTCGAAGACGTCGACGCGACCAATTCCGACGCATTCGCCAATATCGCACCTGCCGGCGGCCTCGTGCTGTAGCTCACCGCAGCGTACGGCGGCAGCACGAACAACAGACACCACCACACACGAACACACACCGACCTGACACACAAGGAGAACACACTGTGACAGTGATCAAGTACGGCTTCGGCTCGCTGGCCGACGCCGCCACCGACATCGAGACCTCGTCCCGCAACATCGGCAACCAGTTGGAAGACCTCAAGAACTCGCTCAAGCCGATGGTCGCTTCCTGGGAGGGCGAAGCGTCCGACCGCTACCAGGAGCACCAGGCCAAGTGGGACACCGCGGCGCAGGATCTCAACGACATCCTGTCCACCATCGGCCGCGCTGTCGAGGACGGCAACAACCGCATGCAGTCCGTCAACACCGCAGCCGCCAACAGCTGGGGCTAGAAGGGAGACAAACTAAGACGTAGACCAACATCAACTCCGACGCTCACTGAGGCAGCGGGCCCGTCTTTCACACACCCAGCACCCCTGCAGGGCAGACGCGGCTTTGGGCCCGCACCGCGTGAGCATTTCTATCCCCAGTGCGTGCGCACCACCTTGGGCGGGTGGTGCGCACGTCTTTGTCGTGCAGTCCGCGCAGCACACACCGGGCACCGGAGTGCAAGTCCGCGTTTTGGTGTCTGCCCACGGCGTGCTCTAAGGTTTAAGGCCTGTGTGTTTCACCCGTCGTGGATGAACCATGCCCGCCGCACCCGCGGCGCGCTGTTCAGCGTTCATCTCCGGGCCGCCCCACCGGGTCTCCACCGGCCGCCGGAACAGGGGAGGGAAAGGTTGAGCGCACCATGGCCGGCAGCCTCTAGATAAAGACTTCAAGGAGTCATACATGTCTACCTACCACCCGAAGAGCGGTGACATTACCCGCAAGTGGTACGTCGTCGACGCTACCGACGTGGTGCTGGGCAAGCTTGCTTCCACCGTCGCAGACCTGCTGCGCGGTAAGCACAAGCCGCAGTACGCGCCGAACGCCGACACCGGCGACCACGTCATTGTCATCAATGCCGACAAGGTCCACATTTCGTCCAACAAGCGCGACCGCGAGATGCGCTACCGCCACTCCGGTTACCCGGGTGGTCTGAAGTCCATCACCCTGGGTCGCGCTCTCGACGAGCGTTCGGACCGCGTGATCGAAGAGGCTGTGAAGGGCATGATGCCGCACAACCGCCTCTCCCGTCAGTCCATCAAGAAGCTTCACGTTTACACCGGCTCCGAGCACCCGCACGAGTCGCAGAAGCCCGAGAACTTCGAGTTTAAGCAGGTGTCGCAGTAATGACCGAGCCGAACAACATCACCGAAGAGACCACGAACGCCGCTGATCAGACTGAGGGCGTCGAGGCAACCCAGACCGACATTGACGCAGCTACCGCCGCCACCGAGGAGTTCAACTACACCATCGGTGACGCCGTCGCTGGCGAGGACGACGCTCAGGACGAGGCTGTCGAGGCTCCCGTTTACCACGAAGGTCCGATCCAGACCGTCGGTCGCCGTAAGCGCGCCATCGCACGCGTGACTGTCGTCGAGGGCGAGGGCAAGATCATTGTCAACGGCCGCGAGTTCGAGGATTACTTCCCGAACAAGCTGCACCAGCAGGACATCCTGTCCCCGCTGACACTGCTCGAGCGCGACAGCCAGTTCGACATCAAGGCGAACATCAACGGCGGCGGCCCGACCGGCCAGGCCGGCGCACTGCGTCTGGCTATCGCCCGCGCGCTGAACATCTACAATCCGGCTGAGCGCCCGACCCTCAAGAAGGCTGGCTACCTCACTCGTGACGCCCGTGCCGTGGAGCGCAAGAAGGCTGGTCTACACAAGGCCCGTCGCGCACCGCAGTACTCCAAGCGTTAATCGCTGCTGTACGCAGGCTTTACACCGCTGCTCCCGCATGCTGGGAGCGGCGGTGTTTTGATTTTCAGGGGTGGTCTGGAGCGGGCGAACCCTCACCGAGCGAAACACAGCGTGTACGGCATAATTGTCTTTCATGACTCGACTGTTTGGTACTGACGGTGTGCGTGGACTCGCCAACGAAGCGCTGACGGCGCCGCTCGCCCTGAAACTGGGGCAGGCGGCGGCGACGGTGCTGACGCAGAATAGGCGTTCGGAGCAGCGGCGGCCCACGGCGATCATTGGGCGTGACCCGCGTGTGTCCGGCGAAATGCTCGCCGCGGCGATGGCGGCCGGAATGGCGTCGAAGGGGGTGGACGTGCTCAGCGTGGGTGTGATCCCGACTCCTGGTCTGGCGTATCTCACCGACGACTACGGGGCGGATATCGGTGTGATGATCTCCGCGTCGCACAACCCGATGCCGGATAACGGCATCAAGTTCTTCTCCGCGGGCGGCAAGAAGCTCGCCGACGATGTGGAGGACGAGATTGAGCGCGCCATGGACGACCTGGACGAAGGTGGGCCGACGGGCACCGGTATCGGACGCATTATCGAGGAATCCCCGGACGCTTACGACCGCTACCTGGAGCACCTCGCGGAGTCGGTGACGACATCGCTGGCGGGTATTAAGGTCGTCGTGGACTGCGCGAACGGTGCGGCGTCGAAAATTGCCCCGGAGGCGTACGCCGCGGCGGGCGCGGAGGTCGTGGCGATCTTCAACGAGCCGAACGCGTACAACATCAACGACAATTCCGGCTCCACCCACATTGATCAGATCCAGAAGGCCGTCGTGGAGCACGCCGCCGACCTAGGGCTCGCCCACGATGGCGATGCCGACCGCTGTCTGGCCGTCGATGCAGAGGGCAATGTGGTCGACGGCGACCAGATCATGGCGGTGCTGGCGCTGGGGATGAAGGAGAAGTCGTCGTTACGCGAAAATACGCTGGTGGCGACTGTGATGAGCAACCTTGGCCTGAAGCTTGCGATGCAGCGCGAAGGCATCGCGATGCGCGAGACCAAGGTCGGCGACCGCTACGTGCTCGAGGAGCTCAACGCCGGGGATTTCTCGCTCGGCGGCGAGCAGTCGGGCCACATTGTGGTGCCTGCGCGTGCGACGACGGGTGACGGCACCTTGTCCGGCCTGCTCATCATGGAGCGCATGGCGGAGACGGGTAAGACGCTCAAGGAGCTCGCGAGCGTGATAACGGTGCTGCCGCAGGTCCTGATCAACGTTCCGGTCTCCGACAAGTCGCTGATCCTGGACAACCAGGACGTCAAGGATGCCATCGCTGAGGCAGAAGAGAAGCTGGGCGCCGACGGCCGCGTGCTGCTGCGCCCGTCCGGCACAGAGGAGCTCTTCCGTGTCATGGTGGAGGCCTCCGAGGAGGAGCACGCCCGCAAGGTCGCGGGGCGTCTGGCTGCGGTGGTCGCCGCGGTGTAAACAAATTTTCGGTTCGATGGAACCGAATCTCTTGAGCGGCAGTCTAAGTCTGTGGAAGATGATGGCTGCCGCTTTTTGCGGCTTCAACCACGCTGGGGGAGTGATGAGTGTGGCCGAGCAGTTGCACATGGAACCGGACGAGCTCCGGGCAGTTTTGACATCGAAGATCAGTAGCTACAACGATGCCATCGACCGGCTGCAGGAAGTGAAACCTGCAATGGACACCGCCGCGTTCGGGGAGGGGTTCGCCGATAACGGCGACAAGATTGCGGAAGCTGTGGGGCGTATTCACGAGCGGACGGTGGACCGCCTGCGCGCGCGGGTGGGCCAGTTCGAGGAGATGCTGAACCTCGTCGGTGACGTGGACGCGGCAGAGCTCGAGAATGCAGCGAGGTTCAACCGCGATGTCTAACACGAAGCTCAAGGAGGGCCTCGGGGAGATTGCCCGCGAGGTCGCTGTGCTGCCGGGGATCATGCTCGCGGACGTGGCGCTCGTGGGGGAGAAGACCCTGTCGATCGCAGCGAAGATCGATAAGACGAACGGTCTGGATTTCTCCGCCGTCTCACAGGAAATAGGGCAGTTGAATCCGAAGACGACGCTCGCGCCTTCCGCCGCGCCTGTCCCCGAAAGCCCGGCGGGCCTCGTCGGTGCCCTCGCCGCAGTGCCGATGCTGACGGAGCTCACTGCCGAGATGGAGGACTGGCTGGCCAGCGTCGGAGTGGCGGACCACGAAAACAACCTCGACGGCGAGCAGGGCACCCATTCCGATGCGCTGGATGACCTGCACTCCCAGTCGTGCGATTGCGCTGATTCGATCGAAGAGATCGACGCGTCAGCCGATTGTGGCATGCAGACCACTATCGACGTCATCCTCGACCTCATCGCCGCATTCAAGAATTGCCCGCTGGTCGACGTCGGCTCCACGGTCCTCGCCCCGATCCTCGAGGGATTGCTCTGCATCGAGGGCACAGTCGACGACCGCAACAATTCGATCGGCGACTGCTACGACGGTTTGCGGCAGCTTTGCGACGACGCGGGGCAGACCACTCCTCCCGCCCCCAAGCACTACTCGCCGCCGGTCGCCGAGTGTCCGCCGCCGGCAGCGCCTGCGCCTGCCCCGGAGGCGTGCCCGACCACCCCGGAACAGACGGCCCCGACACCGACACCTGCCCCGCCGGCACCGGCACCACAGCCAGTGGCGCCGCAACCGGTGGCCGAATGCCCGCCGGAGCGAGCCCCGGCACCACCACCCGCACCTGAAACGGTGCCGAAGCCAGCTGCACCGGCACCGTCTCACACCACCGTTCCGGCGTCTGCGGGTCTGGGTGCGGGCGTGAATATCAACGTCACGATTGACGCAAATATCGACCTCGGATTGAACGGTGCTGTCGCGGAGGCACCTGCGGCACCGACGCTGCCGGCACAGTGCCCGGACCCGGTTATTCCCGCACCGCCAGCCGTCCCGCCGGTGGGGCCTGCCGGTGAGTGCGTGGTCAACCAGATCGTCGCCGGGCTGGAGGCCTTCGGCCAGTCGGTCGCGGAGTGCCTCGAGCAGATCGAGTGCCCGGTCGAACCGGCAGACGACTGCCCGGAACCCGAACCTGAGCCAGAGCCCGAACCAACGCCGGAGCCTGAGTGTCCGGAGGAGACACCGGAACCTGAACCGGAACCAGCTCCGAAGCCTGAGCCGGAACCGGAACCTGAGCCGGTGTCCCAGCCCGAGTGCGAGGAGGGGACAATCAAGCCGCCCGCGGAGCTGGCTGAAGTGAAGGAGCCGCCGCCGCCGAAGAAAGGGCTCGTGGAGCCTGCCATCGCCGTGAGCGGCGAGGACGGGGCACAGGCGGAGCAACCAGTGGAGCAACAACCAACGGAGCAATCGGCGGATACAGCAGCGGAGCAACCGCCAAATGACGCGCAGCCTGAGGATCAGGGCGAGCAGCACAGGGCACGCAAAACAGGGGGATGGTAATGGATTTCCAGCAGTTCGCGGAACAATTCAAGGAGCGCACGGCGCGGCGCATGGTCGAATTTGAAAGGGTGCTCAAAGAAAGCCAGCGGCAAATGGAGCAAGCGGCGCGGCAGCAGGCCGCCGTGCACGAAATGAACATCCAGAAACCGCCCGCGCCGACACCGCGCGGAACATACCGTGGGGTCAGGCACGGGCGGGTGCAGGGGGTTCTCCGGAAGGAAGGGCCTACCGAGCAGCGGCCGGTCTAGCGGAGCGAGGGGCGGGGGCTAGAAGAGGCCCTTCGCGTCGCCGCGGGCGAAGTCGGCGCGGTCTGCGAGCTCCTTGCCGTAGACGGACTCGACGCCCTTGCCTTCAGCATCCATCTCCGAGTAGTCGGAGTAGGCCTTGTCGCCGTTGAGCTGGTGCAGCAGGAAGCCGGTGACCAGGCCACGGACAGTCTCCTGGACGCTGGCCTTCGAGCGGCCCTGGCCCAGCAGGAATTTTTTGAAGCCGTCCTCGCTGAAGGATTTCTGGTTGCCGTCCTCGACCGTGCGGTACGCGACGGGGCCGGACCAGTTGAACGCCAGCTTCGCCGGGTTGCCCGGGTCGAAAATGGCGTCGGCATCCTCGTCCGGGCCGATGATCAGGCCGGGCAGGAACAGGGTACGGGCGGCGTCGTTCGCCGAGGGGGCGACAGAGGCCGGGTAGATCGGCGCGACGGCCTTGACTTTCTCGTTGTTCACGGACGCCAGGACAGCGCAGCCGCCGCCCATGCCGTGGCCGATCACGCCGAGCTTGCCCGGGCTGACGGTGGTGTTGCCGTTGCCCAGCTTCACACCACCGAGAATTTGCAGTGCCGTTTCCAGGTCGGCGGCGAAACCGGCGTGGTTCGGCTTGAAGCCGCACTCTGTGTCGGGGGCGGCCACGGCAATGCCCCAGCTGGCCAGGTGGCGCAGGGTCTTCTCGTAATCATCGGCGCTCTTCATCCAGTCGTGGCCGAATGCGACGCCGGGGACGGCCGTGCCGTCGGCAGGCACGTACACCTTGCCGGGCAGGCCGGTGTAGCCGAGGTCGCCTTCCATGACCCGGTGGGGGCCACGCTTGGACAGTTCGCTGAGCTTCTTCAACTTCGCAGACACGAAGAACAGGATACTGCATCGACTCCGGCGGGCGGGGCAGATCACGTCCGATTGCGCGGGGCGGACGTAAACGAAGCGACCGGAATCCAGACTCGGTGGGCCTGTGCTGAAGTTGGTGTGAAGCATAATTTGTCGTATGCATTATCCTTATCTGCATGTGTGGAATCGTGGGATACGTAGGTAATCAGCAGGGCCTGCCGATCGCGCTCGAGGCGCTGCGCAGGATGGAGTACCGCGGTTACGACTCGGCGGGTATCGCAGTCGTAGGCAGCGGCGAGATGAATATCGCCAAGCGCGCAGGCAAACTTCAAAACCTCGAAGACAAGATCGCTGAGATCGGCGAGGATTCGCTGAGTGGCACGACCGCGATCGGTCACACCCGTTGGGCCACCCACGGCCGCCCGACGGACGAGAACGCGCACCCGCACCTGTCCTACGACGGCCGTGCGGCGATCGTCCACAACGGCATCATCGAGAACTTCGCCCCGCTGCGCGCCGAGCTTGAGCGCGAGGGCATCGAGCTGGCGTCCGACACTGATTCCGAGGTCGCGGCGCACCTCGTCGCACGCGCGTACAACGGTGTCGACGAAGGCTCCACCAAGGGCGACTTCGAGGCCTCCGCGCTGAAGGTGCTCAACCGTCTCGAGGGAGCCTTCACCCTGCTGTTCACCCACGCCGACCACCCAGAAAAGATCGTCGCCGCCCGCCGTTCCACCCCGCTGATGGTGGGCGTCGGCGAAAGCGAAATGTTCCTCGGCTCCGACGTCGCGGCATTCATCGAGCACACCAAGGACGCAGTCGAGCTCGAGTCCGACTCCGTCGTGGTGATCACCGCCGACGAGTACAAGGTCCTCAACTTCGACGGCACCCCGGGCACGGGCAAGCCGTTCACCATCGACTGGGACCTCGAAGCTGCAGAGAAGGGCGGCTACGACTCCTTCATGATGAAGGAGATCTACGAGCAGCCCGCAGCTGTCCGCGACACGCTCGCCGGCCACTGGGACGGCCAGCGCATCGTGCTGGACGAGAACTCCATCACCGAGGCCGAGCTCAAGGCTTTCGACCAAGTCTTCGTCGTGGCCTGCGGTTCCGCCTACCACTCGGGTCTGGCGGCGAAGTACGCGATCGAGCACTGGGTGCGCATCCCGGTGCAGATCGAGGTGGCTTCCGAGTTCCGCTACCGCGACCCGGTGCTCGACGAGCGCACCCTGGTGCTGGCAATCTCCCAGTCCGGCGAGACCGCCGACACCCTAGAGGCCGTCCGCCACGCCAAGACGCAGGGCGCGAAGGTGCTCGCAGTCTGCAACACCAACGGCTCCCAGATCCCGCGCGAGTCCGACGCGGTGCTCTACACCCACGCCGGCCCAGAAATCGGCGTGGCCTCCACGAAGGCGTTCCTGGCGCAGGTGGCGGCGAACTACATCGTCGGCCTGGCGCTCGCGCAGGCGAAAGGCACGAAGTACCCGGACGAGATCCACGCGATCTGGGACGAGCTCGAGGCCATCCCGGAGAAGGTCGAGCAGGCGCTGGCCAATCAGGAGGAGTGCGAGCGCATCGCCGAGACCCTCGGCGCCGTGCAGACCATGCTCTTCCTCGGCCGCGGCGTCGGCTACCCGATCGCGCTCGAGGGCGCGCTGAAGCTCAAGGAGCTTGCCTACATCCACGCGGAGGGCTTCGCCGCAGGCGAGCTCAAGCACGGCCCGATCGCGCTGATCGAGGACGACCTGCCGGTCGTGGTCATTGTGCCGAGCCCGCGCGGAGTGTCCCAGCTGCACTCCAAGATCGTCTCTAATATCCAGGAGATCCGCGCCCGCGGCGCGAAGACGATCGTCATCGCGGAGGAAGGCGACACCGCTGTCGAGCCGTACGCGAACTGGCTGCTGCGCATCCCGCAGTCCCCGACGATCATGCAGCCGCTTTTGGCCACCGTCCCGCTGCAGTTCCTGGCCGCGTTCATCGCGGAGCAGTGCGGCAACGAGGACATCGACAAGCCGCGCAACCTGGCCAAGTCGGTCACCGTCGAATAAGCCCACCCCCGCACAACCAGAACAGGTAGCCACGCCCCGGAATGCTTCACGCCATCCAGTTCGCGTTCGTCGATTCGATCAACCTGCTGTTGATTGGCGTGATCGTCGCTGTCGGCGTGATGGTGCCCCGGGGCAGCCGCAGGTATGCCAAGACCACGGCGCTGCTGATCGCGGGCGACTGGTGCGGCGTGGCCGCGCTGGCCTTCCTCATGCTCGTCGTCTTCGACGGGCTGGGGGATGTGGTCCAGCGCTTCGTCGAAGGGCCCGTCTTCGGCATCCTGTTGATTGCCACAGGCGTTCTCACCGGCCTGCTCGCCCTGCGCGGCGGGGACAATTCAGGCCTGGTCAACCGGATTCTCGAGCCGCTGAAGACCCCGTCGGCGAAGACAGTCGTGGTCGGTTTTGTGCTCGGCCTGATCCAGTCGGCGACGTCGGTGCCGTTCTACGGTGGCCTCGCCGTGCTGTCCGCCGCTGGTGTGGATGTCGTGGTGCGGTACGCATTCCTGGTGCTCTACGCCACGATCGCGCTCAGTTTGCCCACGCTGTGCGCGCTCGCCGTCGGCTGGGTGCGCCGGGCGCCGCAGAGCCCTGCCGGCCGCGCATTCGCTGCCGCGCGCGAGAATTCGGAGAAGGTCTCGCTGGGCGCCACGTGGGCCGTCGCGCTGCTGCTCGTCGTGCTGGGTACCATCCACATGGTGTAGCGCGGCAGTGGCACAATACTTTCCATGAGTTCTTCTGTCGTGCGCGTTGATCTGGGCGCGGTCGCGCACAATACGCGCCTCATCAAAGAGCAGCTGGGGGACACGCGCCTCATGTGCGTGGTCAAGGCCGACGCGTACAACCACGGCGCGGACCGCGTCGTTCCCGTCATGGACACCGCCGGCGCGGACGCGTTCGGGGTGGCCACATTCGACGAGGCGCGCCGCGTGCGCGAGCTCACCGACAAGCCGGTCCTCGCGTGGCTGTGGGAGCCGGGGGAGGAGATTCCGGAAGAAGTCGAGATCGCCGTCCCGGGCATGGAGCATCTCGCGTGGCTCACCGAGCACCCCGTCGATACGCCGGTGCACATCATGGTGGATACGGGCATGAACCGCTCGGGCCTCGATGAGGACGACTGGGAACGCGCTTTCGCGCAGGCGCACTCGTCCGGGATCGACGTCGTGGGGGTCATGTCGCACCTCGCGTGCGCGGACGAGCCGGAGCATCCGCACAACGCGGAACAGACGGCGGCGTTCGAGCGCGCGATTGCTGCCGCCCGCAGCGCGGGGCTCGCCCTAACGCGCAACCACCTGGCCAATTCGCCGGGCACGCTCACCAGCACGTCGCTTGCTTTCGACCAGGTCCGCGCCGGAGTCGCGTTGTACGGTCTCAATCCCGTCGCGGAGAGCAGCGACACGCTTATCGACGCCGCCTTGTTCACCCCCGCCATGACCTGGTCCGCCGGAATCACTGCGGTGAAGCAAATCGGTGCAGGCGAAGGCGCCAGCTACGGACTGACCTGGACTGCGCCGGCTGACGGCTGGACTGCCGTTGTCCCGGTGGGCTACGCCGACGGGCTGCACCGTTCATGGCAGGACGCCGTCGAGGTGACCGTTGACGGGGTCCGCTACCCGCAGGTCGGTCGGGTGTGCATGGACCAGTTCATCGTCTGGCTCGGCGATAACGAACACAACGTGGCCGTCGGTGACGAGGCAGTCATTTTCGGCCAGGGCGGCATGAGCGCCGCTGAGCTGGCGGACCGCGCCGGGACGATCCACTATGAAGTGGTGTGCGCGCCGCATGGACGGGTGCGCCGGGAATATGTGGGCACAGGGGACGTCGATAAGCGAAAGGACGAGGTGCGATGAAACCACCGTTCACGGAGAAGGGAACGGTCGAGTGCGATACCGCGGAGGACACGAAAGCCTTCGGTGAGCGCCTCGGCGCGGCGCTGGAAGCCGGCGACGTGGTGATTCTGGACGGCCCGCTGGGCGCGGGCAAGACCACGCTGACCCAGGGAATCGCGAAGGGCATGGGGGTCAAAGGGCGGGTGACCAGCCCGACTTTCATCATCGCGCGGGAACATAAGGCGCAGGAAAGCGGGCACCCCGCGCTCGTGCACGTGGACGCGTACCGTCTGCTCGACAGCGTCGGCGGCACGGGCGCGGTGGATCCACTGGGCGAGCTCGACGCCCTCGACCTGGACACGGAACTGACCGATTCTGTCGTCGTCGCCGAGTGGGGCGGCGGGCTCGTCGAACAGATCGCGACGCGTTACTTGCTGGTGGAACTCGACCGCGAGACGCGCGCGAACGAGGACCCCGAATCGCAGGGTCGCATTATCTCGTGGACGCCGTCCGAGTAGTGTTGTGGCCATGCTCAAGCTCACAGGTGCCCAAAAAGGCTGGTTCGCAATCGTCGTCGCGCTGTGGATCATCGCTCTCGCCGCGATGGTCTTCGTGCTGCCGAAAATGAGCTCGAGCTCGTCGACCCCGGCTCCCGCCGCTGCCGGCTCCGAGTCCGGTTCGCTCGCCGCGACGCTGAGCGAGATGGTCCCGCCGGAAAATGACGCTGTCGCCGCGGAAATGCTCGACCTGCGCCGCGTCTACGGTGACGAGATCACAGCATTCGTCCCGGTGTGTTCCGAGGAGCCGAAGGAGCTTATCGACGCCAAGCTCGAGGCCGCCGGCGATGTCGCCGACGAGGTCGACCTGGACAGCGACAATAACTACATGCTGCTGGCGAAGGACCCGCAGGCCGGCGTGGATTCCGTCGACGCCGTGCCGTCCGACGTGATGGACCTGTGCAACCAGAACTACTTCGACCAGTTCTTCAGCACCGAGCAGGGCTTCCCGGTGTACTGGGACGCTGGCGAGAACATCTGGCGCTTCGGCGTCCGCGTCGAGCCGGCCGCGCAGGCCCAGTAGTTACCCTTGAGCGGCAGCATGATCGTCCTCGCCATCGACACCGCCACCACCGACCTTGTGGCCGGTCTGGTGGAGGTGCGCGACGGCCACACGAAGCCTGAAGCGTCGTCTCCGCGTGAGATGTCAGTGCTCGCTGAGCGCATCCTTGCGACGCGCTCCCACAACGAGCTGCTCGTGCCCACTGTGACGGAGCTGCTCGCTGAAGCCAGCCTGGAATTCACCGACCTCGGTGCCGTCGTCGTCGGCTGCGGCCCGGGCCCCTTCACTGGCCTGCGCGTTGGCATGGCCACGGCCTCCGCGTTCGGCCAGGCCCTCGGCGTTCCCGTCCACGGCGTGTGCACCCATGACGCGGTGGCCGCGCTGATTGCCGACGGCGCTTCCGCCGATACGGTGTCCTCTTTGGTCGTCACCGATGCCCGCCGCCGCGAGGTCTACTGGGCGCACTACCGCGGGGAGGAGCGCATCGCCGGCCCCGACGTGGTCGCGCCCGCGGCCTTGAGCATCGGCGGCAGCGCCGAGGACAATACCGTCGACGTGCTGAGCGTGCCGGAGAACCTCCGCGAGCAGGTCGCCGCCGCCGGCATTGAGGCTGGCACCGTCACCTATGTCGCGCCGCGCCCGGCTGGGCTTGTCGCCGTCGCCGATCTGTCCGCAGTACCGGAACCGCTCGTACCGCTGTACCTGCGCCGCCCCGACGCGAAAGAGCCCGCCCCGAAACCGAAGTCTCCGGCGATCCCGGATATTTCCGGCATTCGCAGTGCCGGTGCGGAAGCCGCAGAGGGGGAGTAGATGAAGCTGCGCGAGCTGACCCCTGCTGACGCGGCGGCGACCGCGGCGATCGAAGCTGACGTCTTCGCCGGCGAAACCCCCTGGCCGCGCGACGTGTTCGCCGTGCAATTCGCGCACCCGTACACCTTCTACGTCGGCGCATTCGAGGACGGCGACGGTGCTGACGGCGGTGGTGACGACGAGGAAAGCGAGGAGGGCGAGCTCGTCGGCTACGCAGGCCTCGCCAAGCTCGGCCCGCCGGAGGACCCCGAATTCGAGGTCCACACCATCGCCGTCGCGCGCGGACACCAGCGCCGCGGCATCGGGCGGGTGCTCATGGACCAGCTCGTCAACGCAGCCGACATGCACGACGGTCAGATGTTTCTCGAGGTGCGCACGGACAACACCGCCGCGCTGGCGTTGTACGAAAGCTACGGTTTCACAGAGATCGGCGTGCGCAAGGGTTACTACCAGCCCACCGGCGCGGACGCGTACACGATGATGCGGCCCAGCATCAGCGAACGCGACGGCGGGGCCAGCACAGGTAACGGCAGCAACGGGCCGATTGAAAGGAGCACACCATGATCGTCCTAGGTATCGAGTCATCCTGTGACGAGACGGGAGTGGGTATCATCGAGCTCTCGCCCGACGGGGGGATGGAGATCCGCGCGGACGTCGTCGCGTCCTCCATGGAGCAGCACGCGCGCTTCGGCGGTGTCGTGCCCGAGATCGCCTCCCGCGCCCACCTCGAGGCCATGCCGCAGGTGATGGAGAAGGCGCTGGCGGAGGCGGGCGTCGACAAGCCCGATGCTGTCGCGGCGACCGTAGGCCCGGGCCTGGCGGGCGCGCTGCTCGTCGGCGCATCGGCCGCGAAAGCGTACGCCGCGGCGTGGGGCGTGCCGTTCTACGGCGTCAACCACTTGGGCGGGCACGTCGCGGTAGCGAACCTGGACGGCGGCGAAGAACTTCCGCATTCGATCGCGCTGCTCGTCTCCGGCGGGCACACGCAGATCCTCGAGGTCGACGCCGTGGGCAAACCCATGAAGGAATTGGGCAGCACGCTTGACGACGCCGCCGGCGAGGCCTACGACAAAGTCTCCCGCCTGCTGGGCCTCGGGTACCCCGGCGGGCCCGTCATCGACAGGCTGGCCAAAAACGGCGATCCGGCTGCTATCCGCTTCCCCCGCGGCCTGTCCCGCGCGGAAGACCTGCGAGGGGAGCACCGCTACGATTTCTCCTTCTCCGGGCTGAAGACCGCAGTGGCCCGATACGTCGAGGCAGCCGAACGGGACGGGGACGTGATCAGCGTCGAGGACGTCTGCGCCTCCTTCCAGGAAGCCGTCGTGGACGTGCTCACCGCCAAGGCTGTCATGGCGTGCGAGCACACGGGCGCCCGGACCCTGCTGCTTGGTGGGGGAGTGGCCGCGAACTCACGCCTGCGCGAACTGGCGGGGCAGCGGTGCGCTGAAAAAGGCATTGAGCTGCGCGTTCCTCGGTTCAAGCTGTGCACCGACAATGGCGTCATGATCGCCGCGCTCGCTGCCCAGCTCATCCATGAAGGCGCGCAGCCCTCTGGTTTGGATACGGCCACCGACACCTCGCTCGAGGTCGAGACCCCGCTCGTGGCCGCCGGGAGCTAACTCCGCTGCTGGCACTGACGCGGTGCGGGACGGTGCGAGGCTGTGTGACGCGGCCGCATCCAGTTTCGCTCGCCGAGCTAAAAGGGCGGTAAGCACGTAGTCTTGGTGTCGTTGTTTTTCCAACCACGCACCAAAGGATGAGAGTATGGCGACCCACAGCGACAACGAGAAGTTCGGGCTGCTCGTCAACCCCGACCTGACCTTTCACCGCATCGTCTTCGATCTCGACGACGCGAACCAGTTCCTCGGCCCGGTCGTGCAGGAGAGCGTAAAGGTCGCTTTCGAGCAGGACGGCCCAGCCTACGACGCATACTTCTCGCCTGAGGCGAAAGAGAAGCGGGCGGACCCGAACCCGGTCGCGTCCATGGCGCGCAACACCGCCGCAACCGACAACCCCGCCTTCTTACAAGACCCGTCGACTGCGATCTCCGGCCCGGTGATTTTCACCGGCCGCGGCGGCAAGAGCATCGACGACGAAGTGGTCGAGGGCATCAAGAACACTATCCGCGCTGTCCGCACTTACCGCGAGGACAACGAGGAGGAGTACCAGCTCTGGCGCAACGCCGTACTGAACCTGGGCACCCCGCAGGTCTAAGCGGGTTGCACGCAGGAAAAAATTCAAGGCTGGGCGGGAACGCCCGGCCTTGTTGTCGTTTAGCACTCCCGTAGGTAGAGTGCTAATCAGGTTTTGGGCACAGTTTGTTCACCCGCGACGACGGCTGCGCATCGCGAAACCCCGGCACCGCCCCGCGCCGAGTGGGGAAGGGCCGAAGAAAGCTCATACGAACAACTTTCAAGAAAGGTTTTCACCGTGGCAAACGTCAACATCAAGCCCCTCGAGGACAAGATCCTCGTCCAGATCGTCGAGGCTGAGACCACCACCGCCTCCGGCCTGGTCATCCCGGACTCCGCGCAGGAGAAGCCGCAGGAAGCGACCGTCATCGCCGTCGGCCCGGGCCGCTGGGACGATGAGGGTGAGCACCGTATCCCGGTCGACGTCAAGGAAGGCGACACCGTCATCTTCTCCAAGTACGGCGGCACCGAGCTCAAGTACGGCGACCAGGAGTACCTGCTTCTGTCCGCTCGTGACCTGCTGGCCGTCGTCGAGAAGTAAAGAAGGGGGAACTAGCTCCCAATGGCAAAACTAATTGCATTTGATCAGGAGGCCCGCGAGGGCATCCAGCGCGGTGTCGGCGTGCTCGCCGATTCCGTGCGCGTCACGCTAGGCCCGCGCGGCCGCAACGTGGTTCTGGACAAAGCCTTCGGCGGCCCGACCGTCACCAACGACGGCGTGACCATCGCCCGCGACATCGACCTCGAGGATCCGTTTGAGAACCTCGGTGCGCAGCTGGTCAAGTCCGTCGCCGTCAAGACCAACGACATCGCGGGCGACGGCACCACGACCGCGACGCTGCTCGCGCAGGCGCTTATCGACGAAGGTCTGCGCAACGTCGCCGCCGGCGCCAACCCGATCGAGCTGAACAAGGGCATCGCCGCCGCGGCCGAGAAGACTGTCGAGGAACTCAAGGCGCGCGCCACCGAGGTCTCCTCCTCCGAGGAGATCGCCAACGTAGCGACCGTCTCCTCCCGCGATGAGGTCGTCGGCGAGATGGTGTCCGGCGCCATGGACAAGGTCGGCAAGGACGGCGTTCTCACTGTCGAGGAATCCCAGTCGATCGACTCCTACGTCGACGTCACCGAGGGCATCTCGTTTGAGAAGGGCTTCCTGTCGCCTTATTTCATGACCGACCCGGAAGCCGGCCAGGCCGTCCTCGAGAACCCGCAGATCCTGCTGGTCCGCAACAAGATCTCCTCCTTGCCGGAATTCCTTCCGCTGCTGGAGAAGGCAGTCGAGACCTCCCGTCCTTTGCTGATCATCGCCGAGGACATCGAGGGCGAGCCGCTGCAGACCCTCGTGGTCAACACGATCCGCGGCGCCCTGAAGGTCGTTGCTGTGAAGTCCCCGTACTTCGGCGAGCGCCGCAAGGCGTTCATGGACGACCTCGCCGTCGTCACTGCCGCGACCGTCATTGACCCGGAGGTCGGCGTCAACCTCAAGGACGCTGAGCTGGACGTGCTGGGGTCTGCCCGCCGCGTCACGGTGACCAAGGACGACACTGTCATCGTCGATGGTGCCGGCACTGCTGATGCTGTGGAGAACCGCCGCCAGCAGATCCGCCGCGAGATCGAGAACACCGATTCCACCTGGGACAAGGAGAAGGCCGAGGAGCGCCTAGCCAAGCTGTCCGGTGGCGTCGCTGTGATCCGCGTCGGCGCACCGACCGAGACCGAGGTCAACGAGCGCAAGCTGCGCGTCGAGGACGCCATCAACGCTGCCCGCGCCGCTGCCCAGGAGGGCATCATCGCAGGCGGCGGCTCCGCCCTCGTCCAGATCTCCAAGCAGCTCGAGTCCTACGCCGAGGAATTCGACGGCGAGCAGAAGGTCGGCGTGCTGGCAGTCGCCCGCGCCCTGACCAAGCCCGCCTTCTGGATCGCGGAGAACGCGGGGCTCGACGGCTCCGTCGTCGTCTCCAAGACCGCCGAGCTTCCGAACGGTGAAGGCTTCAACGCCGCCACCCTCGAGTACGGCAACCTCATCGAGCAGGGCATCATCGACCCGGTCAAGGTGACCCACTCCGCAGTGGTCAACGCCGCATCCGTGGCCCGCATGGTGCTCACGACGGAGGCGTCCGTCGTGGATAAGCCTGCTGAAGAAGAGGAAGAACACGGCCACAGCCACTAGCTCCGCAGCTTCACCACGCAAGCGACGCCCCGCTCCGCACTTCCCCTGAACTAACCCGGGGGAGTGTGGAGCGGGGCGTTCTCGTTGTGTTCTAGACCGCGGCGACCTTCGTCTTGGTGCGGCGCTTCGTGGTTCCGCGCAGAGCGGCCTGACGCTCGGATTCGCTCATGCCGCCCCAGATGCCGTACGGCTCAGCCACGGCGAGGGCGTGCTCGCGACACTGCTCCAGGACAGGGCAGCTGTAGCAGATCGCCTTGGCGCGATTCTCACGGTTCGTGCGGGCGCGGCCGCGCTCCCCGTCCGGGTGATAGAAGACATCGGAGGCCTCGCCGCGGCACGCTCCGTGGAGCTGCCAATCCCAGAAGTCGGCGTTCGGTCCGGGCAGCTGGTGCGGCATGGACATCGTGGGCATTGAGTGAAAATCTCCTCAGGCTAATGAACTACGAACAACCGCTTCCCGCACGCCAGCGCAGCTGGGTGGGCCGCATGAAAATGCCGGTGCGCCGTGAAGCAACGAGATAGGAGTGTGCAGGGTGTTGGTAAACAGCTGGTTTCTGACAGGTGTCGCACAGTTTGAACTAAGGGATTTGGCGGGGTCGGCATCGCTGTGAACAGTGGGAACCGGTGGAGGTTAAAGGTCGGTGAATTGTTAGTGCCGGCTAGCGTGCTGCCTCACGTGGCCCATAAGTCACTTGAGCCCCAAAAGTGTAGACATTCGGGGGTGGGGGGCGGGGCACGGTGTGGAGGTGCCCTGTTGGTCCCACGATGACCGTGGTCTCCGCCGCGCATTTATGCCGTTCACAGTCAAGGACGTACGATGAACACGCCCAAAAACACGCAGTCTGGCGTAATCTGCATTAGATTCACCCCGAAAGAACTCGCGGCGCCCGCGTTCGCGACTGCATGGACCGCCAAGGAAACCGAGACACAACCCCGCGAAGGAGAGACGTGGCCGCACACGACGCCGACGACCGCCTCGCCTCCCTTGTCCCCTTGGCGCAGGAAGGCGACCAGCGCGCGCTGAAAGAGATCATCAAGATCGTGCACCCGACGGTGCTGCGCTACGCCCGCGCCCGCATCAGCGGGGGCCGCACTCCCACAGCTGAAGATGTCGCGCAGGAAATCTGCCTCGCGGTGGCCACTTCGGTGAACAAATACCAGGACAAAGGCAAGCCGTTCATGGCCTTTGTTTACGGCATCGCGTTCAACAAGGTCACCGACGCTCACCGCTCGCTGTCCCGCGATAAATCCAGCCCCACTGACGATGTGCCTGACCAGGAATTTCTCGGCGGTACCCCCGAAGATGCAGCCATGGTGGAAGTAGGTAGTAACAGAGTGCGGGCATTGCTCGATCTGCTTAGTGAGAAGGCACGAGAGATCGTCGTTCTGCGCATCTTCGTCGGGCTATCCGCCGAGGAAACAGCAGAGATCACCGGCAGCACCGCAGGAGCAGTGCGCGTCGCTCAGCACCGTGCACTCGCCGCGATGCGAAAAGCCGTCGAACAAGAACGAGAACTGAACGAAGAAACGTCACGGGGTCGGCACTCACAGCTGAGCTGATCTGCGGCGTAATGAGAAGGAGCAGGGAGGGTAGCCATGGAACCGAAGTTCACCGGCCGTAGCGGACAGCACCGCGCGGAGGGCGCCGATTACACGGCGAACATGGATGAATTGCTGGCCAGCGATGCATTTATGACGGACCTGTCGCGCGGCGTCGATCCGGCCGATGGTTCCGACGAATTGGCTGTCCTGCTGTTGGGTCTCCGCGACGAGGTGGAAGCGCCGATGCCCCTGGCCCCAGAACTGTCCGGCGAGGCGGCGACCGAGGAGAACCCGGCAGTAGCTTCCCTCGATAAGCGCCGTGAAAAGCGCAGGAAGAAAGCGGCCTTCCGCACTAGCCCGTGGCTCGCGGGTGTGGTCGGCGCAGCTGCCGCGACCGTATTGGTCGCCGGCACCGGTGCCGCGCTCTACCACGCCACCCCGGGCTCGGCCCTGTGGGGCCCGTCCGAGGCTGTCTTTGGCGACCGCACTAGCTCGGTCGAATTCGCCAGCGCGCTCGATGAGATCGACAGCAAGACCGAATCCGGCGACATCGCCGGCGCCCGGGTACTCATCGACCAGTTGCGCGATTCGTTGAACCAGGACCGTTCTGAGCGTACGAAGCAGGATAAGAACGGCGCCGAGGCACCTGTCGTTCACCAGAAGGACACGGTCACGGTCACCAAGGCTCCGAAGCCGGAGGGTAAGCCGAAGCCAGCCGAGCCGGAGCAGCCCGCGACTGTCACCGTCACTCCGGAGCCAGTCACTCAGACGGTCACGGTCACCGAAACGGCGCCGCCGTCGGGTGGACGGGAGACGGAGCCGTCGTCAAGCGTGCGCACGTCGACGACCTCGACGATTCCCACGACGACCAAGCAGCTCGGCGCACCGCAACAGTCCGAAGCCCGCTCTTCCCAGTAGTTCCTGCGCGAGCGGCTAGCGCTCGTCGAGCCCGTCGAGGTAGCCCAACGCGTAATCCCACGGCACATACGCGCGAGGATTCGGCTCCGCGCTGGGTTCGTGCACAGGCGGCAATTCGCCCTGCAAGCTGGCGATCATGTTCGTGATCATGATGTCCCAGTCGTAGTAGTGGACTTCCTCGCAGTCCTCGCACAGAAAATTGATGCCCAAGATCCCGCGGGGCTCGAGCACGAGCTTGAACTCGCGCGTCTGCGCGAGGTCGCGCAGGACAGCCTGGCGCTCTTCGGCGCTGAGTGGCTCCACGACTTCGTCGTCCTCGATGAAGGATGCGGGATCGTTGGGATCGTCTGCGAATGGGTCGCGCGGCATCATGGAGTCAAAATTCACGCCTCTAACCTTATGGCCCAGCGGCGGCGAAGTTCAATTTTCGTGCGGTCTTGTTCGCCTGCGGGTTGAGTTGCGTGTGTCCAGTTTCCCGCCTCCTCCCGCATGCGCTGGGCACCCGCCCTTGCCCCGACACCTGATTTGCGCGACACACTATGCTGACAGAATAGAAGACAGTAGCGTGTGCCAATGCGCCGCAGGCACGTCCCGCGCAGCGGAGAAAGGGAGCGAGTGATCATGTCCAACGAGCGAATCCATACCGGCGGAGACGATCCGAACAAGGTCGCTTTCCGCGGCCTGACTTTTGACGACGTCCTGCTACTGCCAGCCGAGTCGCACATCGTGCCCAGCCAGGTTGACACCTCCACGAACTTCAGCCGCAACATCAAGCTCGGCATCCCGGTCGCCTCGGCAGCGATGGACACCGTCACCGAATCCCGCATGGCCATCGCGATGGCGCGCCAGGGCGGTATCGGCGTGCTGCACCGCAACCTGTCCGCGCAGGACCAGGCCGAGCAAGTCGACGTGGTCAAGCGTTCCGAGTCGGGCATGGTCACCGACCCAGTCACGGCAACGCCGGAGATGACGCTTAACGACGTCGACGCTCTATGCGCCCGCTTCCGCATTTCCGGCCTGCCGGTCGTGGACGGCAATGGCGTGCTCACCGGCATCATCACTAACCGCGACATGCGCTTCGAGCGGGACTTCAACCGCCCCGTCTCCGAGGTCATGACCCCGATGCCGCTGGTCGTCGCCAACGACGGCGTGTCCAAGGAAGAGGCATTGAACCTCCTGTCCTCCAATAAGGTGGAAAAACTCCCCATCGTCGACGATGCCGGCAAGCTCACCGGCCTGATCACCGTCAAGGACTTCGTGAAGACGGAGCAGTTCCCGAACGCCTCCAAGGACGCTGAGGGCCGTCTGCTCGTCGCCGCCGGCATCGGCACTGGCGAAGACGCCTACGAGCGTGCCGGCCTGCTCGTCGAGGCTGGCGTCGACGCCCTGATCGTCGACTCCGCGCACGCCCACAACAACCGCGTCCTGGACATGGTCAGCCGCGTCAAGCACGACTTCAGCGACCGCATCGACGTCATCGGCGGCAATCTGGCCACCCGTGAAGCCGCTCAGGCAATGATCGGCGCTGGTGCCGACGGCATCAAGGTCGGCATCGGCCCAGGCTCCATTTGCACTACCCGCGTCGTCGCCGGTGTCGGTGCCCCGCAGATCACCGCGATCCTCGAAGCCTCCGTCCCCGCCCACAAGGCCGGCGTCCCCGTCATCGCCGACGGCGGCATGCAGCACTCCGGCGACGTGGCCAAGGCGCTCGCCGCCGGCGCCTCCTCGGTCATGCTCGGCTCCATGCTCGCCGGCACCGCTGAAGCCCCCGGCGACATTGTTGTGGTCGGCGGCAAGCAGTACAAGCGCTACCGCGGCATGGGCTCCATGGGCGCGATGCAAGGGCGCGGCCTGACAGGGGAGAAGCGCTCCTTCTCCAAGGACCGCTACTTCCAGGCAGACGTCGCCAGCGAAGACAAGCTCGTTCCGGAGGGCATCGAAGGCCGCGTGCCGTACCGCGGCGAGATCGACTCGATCACCCACCAGATCGTCGGCGGCCTCCGCGCGGCGATGGGCTACACCGGCTCCGCGTCGATCGAGGAACTGAAGACGAAGCAATTCGTCCAGATCACCACCGCCGGCCTGCGCGAGTCCCACCCGCACGACATCACCCAGACCGTCGAGGCGCCGAATTACCGCGCTTAAGCAGCGCTTTCGCTCACGTTCCCCACGTCGACAAAGAAGGAAGACACCATGCGTGACTACGTCGAGATCGGCATCGGCCGCGAGGCCCGCCGCGCGTACTACCTGCGGGACATCGCCATCGTGCCTGCCCGCCGCACCCGCTCCTCCAAGGACGTGGACTTGAGCTGGCATATCGACGCCTACACCTTCGACATCCCCTTCGCCTCCCACCCCACCGACGCTCTGGCCAGCCCCGAATTCGTCATCGAGATGGGCAAGCAGGGCGGTCTCGGCGTCATCAACGCCGAGGGTCTCTGGGGCCGCCACGCCGATCTCGACGGCGCTATTGCCAAAGTGATCAAGGCCGAGCTCGATGCAGAGAGCGCCGGCAAGAGAGGGACTTCTGCCGAGGACAGCGCCGTGAGGACCCTCCAGGAACTCCACGCCGCCCCGCTCGACCACGACCTGCTCTCTGAACGGATCGCGCAGGTCCGCGACTCGGGCGTCACTGTCGCCGTCCGTGTGAGCCCGCAGCACGCCCGTGAGCTCGCTCCCGTCGTGGTCAAAGCCGGCGCTGAGATCCTGTTCATCCAGGGTGAGATCATCTCCGCCGAGCACGTCCAGGGAGGCGGCGAACCGCTCAACCTCAAGGAGTTCATCGGCTCCCTCGACGTGCCCGTGATCGCCGGCGGCGTCGCCGATTACACCACTGCGCTGCACCTGATGCGTTCCGGCGCCGCCGGCATCATCGTGGGCCAGGGCGCGACCACCTCGGACGCCGCACTCGGTATCGGCACCCACATGGCCACCCAGATTGCCGACGCCGCCGCCGCCCGCCGCGAGTACCTCGACGAGACGGAAGGCCGTTACGTCCACATCATCGCTGACGGGGAGATCCACACCAGCGGCGATATTGCCCGAGCTGTCGCCTGCGGCGCAGACTCCGTCATGCTCGGCGCGCCCCTGGCAGCCGCGTCCCAGGCCGCTGCGGGCGGCTACTACTGGCAGTCGCAGGCCGCGCACCCGCGCTTCCCGCGCGGTGTGATCGCTCGCGCTGACGGCGGTTTCAGCTTCGGCTGGGGCCTCGACGATGCGGCGGCTACCGAAGACATCCTGAAACAGCTCCGCAGCAATAGCCCGAGCCTGGAAACGATCCTCCACGGCCCCAGCACCAGCACCTGGGGCGGCCACAACCTCGCCGGTGGCCTGCGCCGCGTGATGGCCAAGTGCGGCTACACCGACATCAAGAGCTTCCAGAAAGTCGGCATCACGCTGTCGAGCTAGGCGCTCAGCGCGCTGCTGCTCGTCCTTTGTGCGTCCTCGGCTCGCCCTCTGCTTGCGCCGCCGTTGCGCGCGCCGCATGATCCCACCCGGTGCCCACTCGGTTCATACAGGGAAGTTCATGCGGTTTGGCTGATGCAACTCAACACCGCCCGCGCCGATAGCAGCACCGCGTCGATGGGTTAAAATGCGTACCGTGACATCGACGACTACGCCTGATCAGACCCCACCCGCCAACGCGCACCCGCGCCCGGTCCTCGTCGTGGACTTCGGCGCTCAGTACGCGCAGCTCATCGCACGCCGCGTGCGTGAGGCCCGCATCTATTCCGAGGTCGTGCCGCACACGATCACGGCTGAAGAGCTCAAGGCGAAGGACCCGGTCGCGCTCGTGTTCTCGGGCGGCCCCTCGTCCGTGTACGAGGACGGCGCGCCCCAGCTCGATCCGGCCATTTTCGAGCTCGGTCTGCCGACGTTCGGCATTTGCTACGGCTTCCAGATCATGACGCAGGCGCTCGGCGGCACCGTCGCCAAGACAGGCTCCCGCGAGTACGGCCGCACCGCGATGAACGTCCGGGGCGGTATCCTCCACGACGGCCTTGAGGCTAACCACCCGGTGTGGATGAGCCACGGCGATTCCGTGACCGAGGCCCCGGAGGGCTTTGAGGTCACCGCCTCCTCCGAGGGCGCTCCCGTCGCCGCGTTCGAGAACGCCGACAAGTGCATGGCCGGCGTCCAGTACCACCCGGAGGTCATGCACTCGCCGCACGGCCAGGAGGTGCTCACGCGCTTCCTCACTGAGATCGCGGGCCTCGAGCAGACCTGGACCGCGTCCAATATCGCAGAGCAGCTTATCGACGCCGTCTCTGAGCAGATCGGCCCCGACGGCCGCGCCATTTGCGGCCTGTCCGGTGGAGTGGATTCTGCTGTCGCCGCAGCATTGGTGCAGCGCGCCATCGGTGACCGCCTCACCTGCGTCTTCGTCGACCACGGTCTGCTCCGCCAGGGCGAGCGCAAGCAGGTCGAGACCGATTTCGTCGCTGCCACCGGCGCCAAGCTGGTCACCGTTGACGAGCGCGAGGCCTTCCTGAACAAGCTGTCCGGCGTCACTGAGCCGGAGGCGAAGCGCAAGGCCATCGGCGCCGAGTTCATCCGCTCCTTCGAGCGTGCTGTCGCCGGTGTCCTCGAAGGCGAGGATGTCCAGTTCCTGGTTCAGGGCACCCTCTACCCGGACGTCGTCGAATCCGGCGGCGGTGCCGGCACCGCCAACATCAAGAGCCACCACAATGTCGGCGGCCTGCCCGACGATGTCGAATTCGAACTCGTCGAACCCCTCCGTCTCCTGTTCAAGGACGAGGTCCGCGCCGTCGGCCGCGAGCTCGGCCTGCCCGAGGAAATCGTCAACCGTCAGCCCTTCCCGGGCCCGGGACTGGGCATCCGCATCATCGGCGAGGTCACCGAGGAACGCCTGGAGGCCCTCCGCGCCGCCGACGCCATCGCTCGTGAAGAGCTCACCAAGGCCGGTCTCGACGACCAGATCTGGCAGTGCCCCGTCGTCCTGCTTGCCGACGTCCGCTCCGTCGGCGTCCAAGGCGACGGTCGCACCTACGGCCACCCGATCGTCCTGCGTCCGGTTGCCTCCGAGGACGCCATGACCGCCGACTGGGTCCGCATCCCCTACGAGGTGCTGGAGACCATCTCCACCCGCATCACCAACGAGGTTGGAGACGTCAACCGTGTCGTGCTGGACATCACGTCCAAGCCGCCGGCCACGATCGAGTGGGAGTAGGAACTTTACCAGAGCACCAATCCCAGCCCGGCTAGCCAGCTCACCCGCCTGAGTCAAACTCCGTCCTCAGGGCCTACTTGCGCCGAATCTAGGCGTACGGGTTGTTCTGCGGTGAATACGGATTAACGCCACCGTCCGGCTGATCACCGTCTGCCGGTGGTCGTTGCTGGTTGAAGCCATTTGGCTGCTGCTGCGGCTGCGGCTGTGCCTGAGGCTGCTGCCCGAAGTTATGCTCCGGTTGAAGCTGAGGTTGCTGCACCTGTGCCTGGCCGCTACCAGCCGGCGGCTGCGGCTGGGGGCCGCCGGCATTCGGCTGTGGTTGCGCACTCCCAGAGCCGCCAGCCCCACCAGCAGCAGGCGGAATGTTCCAACCCTCCGGCGGCACGGGGGTGTTGTTGTGGAGGATCCACCAAGCCAGGAAAGCGAGCAGCACGCCGGTCAGCGATGCCAGCGTGACACCAAAACGGGTGCCCAAGGTGATTGACGGGAAGAAGATGATCAGGCCGAGGAGCAGAAGCCAGCCAGTGCTCTGTTCCTTCGCTTCCGCCTCAGTCATCTGGTTGTTCGCGGTGAACGCAGCGTTCATTGGCGAGGACGCGGTACCGATCCGTGGCATGAGGAACCAGCACAGGAGGTAAATGAAGAAGCCGCCGCCGACGAGAAGCGTGAGGACGGTGAACGCGATGCGGACGATCGTGGGATCGATCCGGTAACGTGCGCCAATTCCTTCGCAAGGCGCTGGATCTCGCCTATGTTGAGACGTTGCCGCGCAGAAAACCACAACCTTCCACTACAACTGGTTCACAACTAGCCTGGCAGCAGAGATGCCGTAAACATGCATTTTGCGGTCAGGGCTAGCTGGTCGGATGACCTGGGCGTGGGGTGGGGGCGAGAGATCCTCACATGAAACCTGAATTTGCTCGCGCAGGTAAACTCGCCGGATCGTTTGAAATCGCTGGTCGGCGAGGTTCGCCGCTGCCGATCCTCGCCCACGCTTCCGGTTCTGTCCGCTGCTGTTTTCGGGTTTGTTCCTGAATCCTGAACGGCGGCTTCATTTGTGTACTGGGGTGCATACTTAAGTCCCCGGTTCCGCTCGTCTAGGGCCTACGGATTCAGGTTTTGTGTTACATATCGTGAGCTACTAGTCCGCGTACGCAAGGCGGCGTGATCCGTCGACATGCGGGTACAGTATCCACGCTGCGCCCGCCACGATCAGGAATGCGAGCGTGACGCCCCACGCGGGCCACTGCGCGAGCGGTGCGAGCATCAGCGCGAGCCACCAGAGCATCAAGGGGACGAGCATGCTTATCGACGGCACCGTCGACACTCGCTTCTCTTCCGCGTAAGCCCGCATCTCCGCCCGGTAGGGGTGGAGCAGCGTGACGGCCACGGCGAGAATGGCGCACCCGAGGGCGATCAGGACCTTTGGGCCGACCGCGAGCTGCGAGACCATGACGGCGATCGAACCGGCGACACCTGCGGTGCCCATTGTCCGCACAAGCGCTGGCGTAGGGATCGGGGTGACGCGGATGCGGACATCGTGGGCATACATAGGGGTGGACGCTACCACACTGTCGCTGGCAGAAAATATGTTCGATATTTTCAATTGACCTTGGTTCGGCCGGCGAGCATAATCAACGTCCGTGAGTGGAACAAGTGTTCGTAAGGCGGTCCCGGAGGTGGGCATGTCGGTAATGCCGGCGGCCCCCGCCGGTCGTGCGCGCGCCGAACAGATCGCTGAGCTCCGCTCCAAGATGGCGCAGATTGGTGGCGAAGTTCCTGGTGGTGGCAGCGGCTTTGCCGGTTTCGGGGAGGAGGTCGCGACCGGCGAGGATGTTCTGGGGCTGGGTGAGCAGTTCCGTTTCATCCTGCCCGGCGGCGGTTTGCCGCGTCATGCAGTCACACACATGAGCGATACGCCGGCACTCGTCGCGGAGATGCTGCTGCACGTGGTGGAAGAAGGCGGCCATGCGGGCGTGGTGGGCTGGCCGGAATTGTCGTACGCCGGGATCGACCGGAAACACCTGGACCGGATCATTGCGGTACCGGACCCGGGTGCGGACCCGTTGGGGATCGCGGCGGTGCTCACCGAGGGGCTGGACTTGGTCGTGTACCGCTCGCCGGTGCAGCTCGCGCTCTCGCCGGTGCGGTGCCGCCCGTTGCTGGGCAAGCTGCGCAAAGGCAGAGCTGCGCTCATGATGGTCGGCGCGACTGTCCCGTCGCCGGCGCTCACCGTCGTAGGAGATATCCAGTCTTTCCACGGTATCGGGCGCGGCACAGGTCGGATCACGGGCGTGGACATTCGCGTGCGGGCGCAGTCGAAGAGCACACACCCGGCGTCGGCGACGATCACGGTGGGGCAGGCCGCCGCGGAAACGGCGGCAGAGACCGCCGGCCATCCAGCGCTGAAGGTGGTGCGTTAGATGCGCGTCGCGGCGGTGTGGTTCCCGGATTGGCCGGTGCAGGCCGCGCGGCTGGACGCGGACGACGAGCTGCAAGAACCGTTGGCTATCGGCGCGCAGCACCGTATCAAGGTGGTCTCGCACCGCGCCCGCGCGTTGGGGATTCGCCGCGGCATGAAGGTGCGCCATGCACAGTCGGTGTGCCCAGAGCTGACGGTCGTCGACGACAATCCGGACCGCGACGGCCGCATGTTCACCGCGCTCGCCGCGAGCTTCGACGATGTCGCGGCGTCGGTGGAGGTGCTGCGTCCGGGGCTCGTGGTTGTCGATATCGCGGCTGCGGGCACGTTCCACGGCAGCGAGGAAACAGCGGCTGAGATGCTTATTGACGCAGCAGCCCGCCGCGGCATCGACGCCTTCGCCGGCGTGGCGGACGAGATCGCCACGGCGTTGATCGCGGCGCGGTCGTCCGCGGTGGTTCAGCCAGGCGGTTCGGCGGCATTCCTTGCTTCCCAACCATTGAATGTGCTGCTGGCAGAGACCAGTTTGGGCGCGGACGTGGAGACGGTGAAGGCGCTGGACCAGTTGGGCGTCGGCACGCTGGGCGATCTCGCATGCTTACCGTCGACGGCGGTGTCCACCCGGTTCGGCCGAGCGGGGATGGCCTGCCACCGCATTGCCCGCGCCGCGCCGGACCGGCGGGTCGCCCCGGAGCTTCCCGCGGCGGACTTATCGGTGGCGGTCACTCCGGAGGACCCGATCGACCGTGTGGATGCCGCGGCGTTCGCCGCCCGGGCGCTGGCCGCGAGTCTGCACGAGCGGTTGGCGGAGGCGGGACAGAACTGCCTGCGCCTGAAGGTGAAAGCGGAGCTCGCCGACGGAACGGTTGTCGAGCGCATCTGGCGCACACGTGAGGCGCTCACAGAAGAAGCGACGGCAGACCGTGTGCGCTGGCAGCTGGACGGGTGGCTGACCAGCGGGGGAGCGGGCACGATCACATCGCTCGTCCTGGAGCCACTGGAGCTCGCGCAGCCGGAATCCGTTGGGCATCTCTGGGGCAGGGGCGCGGGCGGTTCGGGCGCAGGCGAGGCCCGCCGGGCGGCGGAGCGCGTGCAGTCGGCGCTGGGCATCGATGCGGTGCTGCAGCCCCGGTTCGTCGGTGGGCGCGGTGTGGCAGAACGTATCGCGCTCGTCCCGTTCGGGGAGCACGATCCGGAGTCCCCGGACGGGGCAGATCCGGCGTCTGCGTCGTGGCCGGGCGCGATCCCGCCGCCGCTGCCGGCGCGGATCGGCGGCGGTGTGGACCACCCGGCGGCGAAGATCACCATGATCGACGATGCTGCGCGCCCGGTGGGTGTCACGGCTGAAGCGCTGCTCAGCACTACGCCGTACGCGTTGAGCTGGGGCGGCAGCCACTACCTGATCACGGGGTGGGCCGGGCCGTGGCCTGTCGATCAAGGCTGGTGGGGTGAGCACCCCCAGAAAGTCGCGCGCCTGCAGGTCGTGGGCGAGCGGGAAGGCGGCGGCGGGCCGGTGGCGTGGCTGCTGCTGTGGTCGAAGCGGAAATGGAGGGTGGAAGCGATGTACAGCTAGAACGCCGCTACGAGCGTGCGATGTCGATGGCCAGGCGCGTCGGGTTGTAGACCGTCTGCACGGTGTATGGCGCGGTCTTCTTCAATCCGATGACGATCTGGCTGCGCCCGGCGGAGGTGCCGGCGTTGAGGACCTCGACGACGGAGCCGGAGCCCTCAGCGTGGTTGGCTTCGACATCGTTGCGGCCGATGTCCTGAGGGTAGACGGTGCCGTCGATATTGACCTTGAGGAATGCGGAGCCTTCCACCTCGAGCGGGGCCCCGGCGGTCTGCTGGACGGGGGAGGAGGAGTAGTCGACGAACCAGCCGGGTTCGCCGTCCCCGTCGAGGCTCACAATGACGCGGTCGAAACCATCGTGCTCTTCGACCTCGAGTCCCGTCACGGCGAGCCGGCTCGGAGCGCTGGGGCGGGTGGTCTTGGGTGACTCGTTGGCCGCGTCCAGGTGGCCTTTCTCGCTGGCGAGTTTCGCGTCCGAGTCTGAATCGCGCCCACGATCACGGTCGCTGCGGTCTTTGCCGTTTCCGCTGAGGCTGCCAGCCTCGTTGAGCGTCTTGCCTGCTTGGAGTTCTTCGGTCTGGCCAGCGACAACGCTGTCGGCGCCAGCGGGTTCGGCGCCACTTTGCACGACGCCTCCCTCACCGACGGTTCCGCATCCGGAAAGGGTCGCTACAGCAAGCGCGGCGACCGACACGGCCGCGGCTGCGCGTGTGGAACCGGCACCGCCGGAAAACCGGGGGTTCGGGGAGAGGGCGAATTTGGACACGGACACTAGGTTAACCACGATCGAGCACAAGACGAAATTTATTCACGGGTCACAGGGCTTTGAGATGAAAAAGTGACCGGGGCCAAGCTGCGGGGTGGGGGAGGGGAAGCGTCGATAAGCTGCTTTGAACCGTATTGGAAAGATAGGCTACCCTTAGAAGCATGTCTGTCGACCGCCGAACGTTGTGCTCTGATGTGGAAGTTGAGCCCCTGCCCGGCACTGCGAAGCAAGCGGGTGTCTATGTGCTCTTCGAGTACCCGGGACCGTGGAGCCATGACATTTTGGACGGCGACACCTTTGGCGACGAGCTGACCGCGAAGCTGAAGGCCAAGATGAAGGAGTCGAGCGCGTCGCTGCAGCTCATCCGTCATCCCACGCGCGAGGGGCGCGATATCGATGACAACCATCTCTACATTGTGTTCTCCGATATCGGGGTCACCGAAGTTCTCCACGTCGACGGCCCGGAGGCGATCCTGGAGCTCGATCTTTCGGGCCCGGGCAAGAATGGCGGGCAGACGCGCATCGCGCCGCTGCTGCTCGTGTGCACGCATGCGAAGCGCGACCGCTGCTGCGCAGTGAAGGGCCGCCCGCTGGTCAGCGAGCTGGAACGCCGCTACCCGTTCAAGAAAACGGGAGATGTCGTGTGGGAGACCTCCCATGTCAAGGGCCACCGTTTCGCACCCGCGCTGCTGCTCATGCCGTGGGGCTACAGCTTCGGCCGCATGAATATCGAGGCCACTGAGGCGATGCTCGCCGCCGCGATGCGCGCGCTGTATTTCGTTCCCGGCAATCGCGGCCGGGGCACCCTCACCCCGCCCGAGCAGGCCGCGGAAATCGCCGTCGCGGCGCACCTTCAGCGCGAGGGCGCGGACGTTTCCTACGGTCAACTGTCGATGGACAACTCCGAGGTCGGTGACGACACAGCGAGCATTTCGCTTGTCGACGCCTCCTCTGCCCGCACCTTCACCGTCTCCCTGCGCAAAGAAGAAGCCGCAGGAGTGGTGTCCTCCTGCGGCGATGAACCGAAGACCGGTTCGTACTGGGCTGTCAGTTCTATCAGCGGCGCATGACCTTGCGCGAGAGGTAGTTGCCCAAAAGCTGCGCCAGCTGAACGATGACCACGATGGTGATCACAGCGACCCAGGTGACTTCCGGCTGGTATGCGCGGTAGCCGTAGACGATGGCGAAGTCGCCTAGACCGCCGCCGCCGATGTAGCCCGCCATGGCGGACATGTCGATCACGGCGATGAAGATGAAGGTGAAGCCGAGAATCAGCGGGCCGAGCGCTTCCGGGATGATCACGGTACGGATGATGCGCCACGGGCCGGCGCCCATTGCGCGGGCCGCCTCGATCACGCCCGGGTCGATGGCCACCAGGTTCTGCTCCACGATGCGGGCCACGGTGAAGGTGGCTGTCACGCACATCACGAAGGTGGCGGCCTCGCGGCCGATCGTGGTGCCCACCACCGCCAGGGTGACGGCGTAGAGCATGGCGATCATGATGATGAACGGGATCGGCCTGAAGAAGTTCACCAGGATGTTGAGAATCCAGTAGACGACCTTGTTCTGCAGCACTCCGCCCTGGCGGGTGGTGTACAGGAACAGGCCGATGATCAGGCCGAAGAAGCCGCCCACGATCATGGTGATGATCACCATGAACAGTGTGTCGCTGATGGCGTCGAGGTAGGTGGGGCCGAGACGGTCCCAGTCGACCTCGCCGGCGGCGAGAAGCAGTTGGTTCGTGGCAGTCATTAGTGAGCCTCCCCGTTCGTTGCTGCGCCTAGGGCCGTGGATCCGGCAGCTGCGCTGCCGGAGGTGATCTCATTGATCGTGGTGGTCTGGCGCAGAGTGGAGTAGAAGTCCTCGATGACTTCCTGGTTGCCGGTCAGACGGACGGTCATCTTGCCGAAGGAGTGGTCCTGCAGTGTGGTCACGGAACCGTGGACCACATCGAGGCTCACACCGCGCTCCTGCAGCTTCGCGGCTGCGGAGAAGAAGCCGGATTCGGCAGTCAGATCGACCGTGAATAGGCGGCCTTCCTTGTCCATGAGCTCGCGCTCTTCGGCTTCCGACGGGGTGTTGCGCAGGCTGGTGGACACAAATCGCTGCGCCACTTGGGTCTGCGGGTCGGAGAAGACTTGGTAGACCGAGCCGTGCTCGACGACCTTGCCGTTCTCCATCACGGCGACCTTGTCGGCGATGGCGCGGATGACATCCATCTCGTGGGTGATCACCACGATCGTGATGCCGGTGCGCTCGTTAACTTCCTTGAGCAGAGCCAGGACTTCCTGGGTGGTCTCGGGGTCGAGGGCGGAGGTGGCTTCGTCGGCAAGCAGCAGCGAGGGGCTCGTGGCGAGCGCGCGGGCGATGCCGACGCGCTGCTTCTGGCCGCCTGAGAGCTGTTCCGGGTAGTTCGTGCCGCGCTCGGCGAGGCCGACGAATTCGAGCAATTCGGCGACGCGGGCCTTGCGGTCGGCGGCGCTCATCTCGGTCATCTTCAGCGGGTACTCAATATTGCCCGCCGCGTTGAGCGACGAGAACAGGTTGAACTGCTGGAAGATCATGCCGATATTGCGGCGGGCCTCGCGCATCTGCTTGGCCGGCATGCCGACGATGTCGGTGCCGTCCAGCAGGATCTGGCCCGAGGTAGGGGTGTCCAGCCCGTTGATCATGCGCACGAGCGTGGACTTGCCGGCACCCGAGTAACCGATCACGCCCAGAATCTCGCCCGGTTCAACGGTGAGATTGACGTTGTCCAACGCGACGACGTCGGGGCCCTTCCTTCCGGACCGGAACACCTTGTTCACGTCCCGGAATTCGATCCGGGTGCCGGCTTTAGCGGCCATTACTTCGATTCCTCCACGAGGCGGTCGAGGATCTCGTTCAGCTCGTCCTTGGACTTCTGGACCTGGACGGCGGTGCCGTTGGAGTCCTCGTTCAGAGCGTCGGTGACCTCAGGGGTCTGCCAGATCTCGACGAGCTTCTCGTAGGTCGGGTTGTCGATGTCCTCGGCGCGGACAGCGAAGATGTTGATGTACGGCTCAGCCAGCTCGGAGTTCGGGTCGTCGGAAGCGACAGCGGTGGACGCGTCGATGCCGGCGCGGGAGAGCCAGTTGTTGTTGATGATCGCCGGGTCGCCCTGGTTGTAGGCAGTCGGGGTCTGGGATGCGTCGACCGGGGTGATTTCGACCTTGGAGCCTTCCTCGTCGATGTCTGCCGGGGTCGGGTTCAGCTCGTCGGCGCCCTCCTTGACCTTGACCAGGCCAGCCTGGACGAGAACGTTGATGGCGCGGCCCTGGTTGGACGGGTCGTTCGGGATGGCGATCTTCTCGCCTTCGATGCCGTCGAGGGAGTCATGGTCCTTCCAGAACAGGCCGAGAGTGTTGATCTCGGCGGAGCCGACGATGCGCAGGTCCTCGCCGGAGGATGCCTCGTACTGGGCCAGGTAGAGGATGTGCTGGAACTTGTTGAGGTCGATCTGGCCCTCGGCCAGCGCCGGGTTCACCGGGGTGTACTCAGTGAAGGGGACGAGCTCGAGGTCGATGCCCTCTTCCTTCGCCTTGTCCACGAACACAGACCAAGCTTTCTGGTCGGAGTCGGTGGTGCCGATGCGGATGACCTTGTCGTCCCCGCCCTCGCCTGCGGTGTTGTCGGCGGAATCGGAGCACGCAACCAGTCCGGTAGCCGCCAGGATGGAGGCTGCTGCGGTTGCGATAACACGGTTGAGGCGCATGTCGCTTCCTGCTCTTTCTTTGTTCGTCGGGAAATGAATGTGAAAAGAATGTAACACCGTGTGTACCGCTTAGTCTAGTTTGGGTTCGCCCCAATGAAACGGTGATTGGAACACAGTTTCGAGCGGAGCTATTGTTGTGGCGTGGATTTCCGTGGTGGCGAAGGCTTGTCCTGGTCGCGGCTGGAGCGCGTACTCTCCGGCCGCCCCGGCCCCGTGCCCGTCCCCGTCGACCACACCCGCGAACCGGCCCGCGAGCGCATTCCGCTGGGCCGGCCGACCGTGCCGTTCGCCGAACTCCACGCCGTATCCACGTATAGCTTTCTGTCGGACGCCGGTGGTGCGAGTGAACCGGAAGAACTCGTCGCACGCGCGCGAGAACTCGGCCTTTCCGCTCTCGGAGTGCTGGACAGGGATGGTTTTTACGGCGCGGTCAAATTCGCCGAAGCGGCCGCCGAAGCTGATATGCCCACCGTCTTCGGCGCGGAGCTTTCGCTTATCGACGCCCCGCCCCTTCCTCTCATCGCCCGCGGCCCCGAGGGGTACCGCCGCTTGTCCCGGCTCATGGCCCGTGCACACATGGCGGGAGGGGAGAAGGGCGTGCTGTGCTACCCGCCGCTGCACGAAATTGCCGCGGAATTGGACGGCACCTGCATTGCCCTTGCTGGGTGGCGCTGGGCTGACCGCATCGATGATCTGATCGAATTCTTTGGACTAGACCGAGCGGTCAGGGAATTCGAGATTTCCATGCTCCCGGAAGACGCTGACCGCCACGCCGCTCTGCGCGCCCATCCCGAGATCCCGGCCATCATTACTGCTGCTCCCGGTGCGGCCACACGGGAGCGGGCGAGGTTGGCGGGGGCGAAGAGGGCATTGGGGCGTCGTCAAGCGATTGCTTCTTCGTACCGCGACGTGCACCCGATGGGCGCGAACTGGCTGCGCTCCGGCGAGCAGCTCCTGGCCATGGCCCCCGACTGCGCCGATGCCCTCGAATTCACCGTTGAACTGGCGGAACAATGCGCTTTCACCCTCGACCTCGTCGTGCCGCAGTTGCCGCGGTTTCCCACCCCCGACGGCCACGACGAGATGAGCTGGTTGCGGAAACTCGTGGAAGAGCGCGGCCGCGAACGCTACGCCTCCCGCCCTGACGACGTGCGCGAACGCGCCCGCGCGCAGATCGCCCACGAGCTCCGCATCATCGAGCAACTCGGCTTTCCCGGTTATTTCCTGATCGTCGACGACCTCGTCTCGTTTTGCCGCGAGTCCAATATTTTGTGCCAAGGCCGCGGATCCGCCGCGAATTCCGCCGTGTGTTTCGCGCTCGGGATCACGAATGTCGACCCGATTTCCGCTGGTCTCCTCTTCGAGCGCTTCCTGTCGCCGGACCGCGACGGCCCACCCGACATCGACATCGACATTGAATCCGGCCGCCGCGAAGAAGTCATCCAGTACGCGTACGCGACCTACGGCCGCGAGAATGCCGCGCAGGTGGCGAACGTGATCACCTACCGCACCAAAGGTGCCGTCCGCGACGCCGCCCGCGCGCTCGGCTACCCGCAAGGTGCTGCCGACGCGTGGTCCAAAGGCATCGCCTCTCCTCCAGAGCGCGTCGTGACCTTGGCCGCGCAACTCAAGGGTCAACCCCGCCACCTGGGTATCCACTCCGGCGGCATGGTGATCTGCGACCGGCCCATTGCCGATGTCGTGCCCACCGAATGGGCGCGCATGGAAGGACGGTCCGTTGTGCAGTGGGACAAGGATGATTGCGCCGCTGCCGGCCTGGTCAAATTCGACCTGCTCGGCCTCGGCATGCTCGAAGCGTTGCACCACATGATCGACCTCGTGCGCGAGACCACCGGGCGCGAGGTCCACCTGTGGGAGCTCGATCTCGCCGACCCGAGCGTGTACGAGATGCTCTGCCGCGCCGACGCCGTCGGCGTGTTCCAGGTCGAGTCCCGCGCGCAGATGAACACTCTGCCGCGCTTGAAGCCGCGCCGGTTCTTCGACCTCGTCGTCGAGGTCGCCCTGATCAGGCCCGGCCCGATCCAGGGCGGGTCCGTGCACCCGTATCTGCGCCGGCGCGACGGGCTCGAGCCTGTCGACTACGAGCATCCCGTGCTCGAACGCTCCCTGGGCAAGACCCTCGGCATCCCCCTGTTTCAGGAGCAACTCATGCAGATCGCCGTCGATGCCGCCGGCTTCACCGGCGCTGAGGCTGACTCTCTGCGCCGCGCCATGGGCTCCAAACGCTCGCCCGCGAAAATGGCGGCGCTGCGCCAGCGATTCTTCGATGGCTGTTGGGCCACGAACCGGATCGACGACGCCACGGCCGACCGGTTATGGCAGAAGATCGTGGCGTTCGCCGCCTACGGCTTCCCCGAATCCCACTCGCAGTCTTTTGCCTCGCTGGTGTATTTCTCCGCCTGGTTCAAGCGCTACTACCCGGCCGAATTCTGCGTCGGCCTGCTGCGCGCCCAGCCGATGGGCTTCTACTCCCCGCAGTCCCTGATCCAGGACGCCCGCCGCCACGGCATCACCGTCCTGCCTGTCGACGTGAACGCCTCGGGCGTTGAAGCTCGATGCATCGACTCCGGCACCATCCGTGTCGGGCTGAACCTGATCAAAGGGCTGGGGGCGAAAGCTGCTGAAAGGATTGAAACGGCCCAGGCTAGTGCCACTTTCACCGGCATTCCGGACCTGTCCCGCCGTGCTGATTTATCTGTCGAGCACGTCGAAGCCCTCGCCCGAGCTGGGGCTTTAGATTGTTTTGGTGTGGACCGCCGTCAGGCCCTCTGGCAGGCCGGCGTCGCCGCCACCGAACGCGACGGTATGCTGCCGGGCCTCTCAGCTATCGGCGCCCCCGCGCTGCCCGGCATGAACTCTTTCGAACTCATGGCCGCCGACATCGCCGCCACCGGTGTGACCCCGGGGTTCATGCCGATGGAGAAGCTGCGCGGGGCCCTCCGCCGCGCCAACGTCGTGACCGCCGCCGACCTGAAACGCGTCCCCGACGGCACCCGCATCCGCGTCGCCGGCGTGGTCACTCACCGCCAAGCCCCGCGCACCGCCGCCGGCGTCACCTTCCTCGGCATGGAGGACGAGACCGGCCTGACCAACATCATCATTCCCAAAGGCCTCTGGAACCGGCAGAAGATTCTCGCCCGCACCGCCAAGGCCCTCATCGTCCGTGGCATTGTCCAGAATGCCTCCGGTGCCGTCAGCGTCCTCGCCGACAAGCTCGAGCCTCTTGAGATGGGGGAGTGGCTCAGCCGCGGCTCCCGCGATTTCCGGTAGCGCGTGCTCGGGGAAGATCTTAGAAGGAGGCGAGTCTGGTTGGCCCTTGCAGGCAGGTGGATCTACTTTGCATTCCCAAAGTGTGTCATTTCTTATAAGCCCATGTCGGGAGATTTTCACTATGCAGGGCAGAGGACCCAAATGTAAAGCAGATCCACCGTGGTTCTCGCGCTGGCGGCTCCCACTTCGTTTGCTGCGCCCGCCGCGCCGGTGCTGCCTGGAGCGTTCGCGGTGGTCGGTCTCTACCGACCGGTGAATCTGTTTACATGCCCCATGTGCGACATGTTTTATAAGGAAAGGTCAGTGCGATTTCGGCATTTAGCAAGATCGTGCTGATGTAAACAGATTCACCCGTTGGTGCGTTCCAGATGTTTTTCTCAGCCTCAGGCAGAGGCCAGCTTTTGGGTCACGAGGGCATTGAGCGAGATCCCCTCATTTTCAGCTTCGTCAACGAGCTTCCGGTGGAGCGACGGTGAAATGCGGACATTGAACCGCCCGGAGAACTCACGCATCCCAAGCGGTTGTGGGACTGGATCGCCGCTTTCTAAAAGGTCCGCCAAAACCTCCTCGACGAGGGAAAGGATGCCTTTTTCGGCGGCGTCTCGGGAATCTTCCAGCCAGGACAGCGACGGGAACTCCCGGACCGTTGCAACGAACTGCTCGTCCTCCTGGGACCAGCCAACCTGATAGGTGTATTTGTCAGCGTTCATGTGAATGGGTTCGAGCGCATCTTTCTCAAGATCTCTTCGATACTTGACCCCATGTCTGGGTGGTACCAAATATAGTACCGTATCGTTTGTTTGATACCCATAGGAGTTGAAACCCAATGATCGCACTGCTCGCCACGGCCGCTGCGGTTCTCGGTCTCGTCATTGTGGCCACGTCGGTGGGTGCTAACTCCGCGGGCTTTGCCATCACAGCCATTCTCCTCGGCTTCGGGCTCGCGCCTTTCGCCGGCGATTCTCTCGAGCGCCACGTCCCGCGCTCACTGTGGGATCGTTTGTCGCTCTCGCACAACGCTTATCGACGCCTCTGCCTCCCCCTCTTCAACTCCCTTCTCTCCGCAGTCGGTTGGAACCGGCTGATCATCGCACTGCGCGACGAGCAATCCGGTGAATCTGACGCAAACAGGACAATCAGGAATTCACGGCCTGTCCAAGCGTCCGCCGCTGGCCACACGTGGGCGCTGCTGCTTCACATCGTCGCTGCCATTTGGGCAGGCATTGCCGGTGGATGGGTGGTGTCGCTGGTCCTCTTGCTCATCGGCGTGTTCGGCCACCTTTATCCAGTACTGCTGCAAGTCCGGGTGCTGACTCGCTGGCGGGAACTCGGGCGAATTTAAACCCCTCACCGCACCAGGCGAGATTCCACCCAGCTGACCGGCTTGGATAATCTAAGCAGCGATGACTAGCAACAATATTCCGAAGGCAGCATCGCCCCACGACGTTCCGGCAACGCCCAAGCCGCCCGCAGCGCCCGGGGCTCCCGCAGCACCCCAGGCGTCAGGCGCTTCTACTCCGAAGGCTCCCGCAGCGCCGAAGCAACCCGCCGCTCCCGCGGTGCCGGTAGCCCCGGCAGCTCCTCGGCCGCCAGCGGCTCCGTCCGCGCCGAGTGCTGCCACACCTGAGCCCCCTGCCGCACCGAAGCCGCCTGTAGCGCCAGCGGCTCCATCCGCGCCGGGCGCGGCTGTCCCGGCTCCGCCGGCTGCGGCAGCACCGAAACCGCCCGCAGCGCCGAAACCGTCTGCGGAACCCGCCGCTGGCGTGCCGAAACCTCCGGTGGCACCGTCCGCACCTGGAAATGCGGCGCCGAAACCGCCTGCGGCACCAGCTGCACCTGGAGACGCAGCTCCGAAACCGCCTGCGGCACCTGCTGCACCGGGAGCTTCTGCGCCGAAGCCACCAGCAGCTCCGGCCGCGCCGGGAAGCGCAAAGCCAGCGGCCGCGAAACCCGCCGCTACAAAACCGGGCAACGCGGATAAACCCGCAGCGAAAAAACCGGAAGCGGCCAAGAAACCGGCGGCCAAGAAACCGGAAGCCAACTCGCAGGGGGAAGGCAAGGGTTGGCGTCGATTAGCGCTGTTCGGCGTGCTGGGCGCGGTCGTGCTGTTGGCGCTGGCTGTCGTGGCGTCGAGGGCATTTCTGGGAAGCGGTGCGGGGCAGGACTTCCTGGCGCGCTACCCGGGCGAGAACCCGCTGCCGGAGAATGCGCCGGTGGGGCTGCCGGCGTGGGTCGGCTGGTCGCACTTTTTCAATATGTTCTTCATGGCGTTGATCGTGAAGACGGGTTGGCAGGTGCGCACGCAGCGCAAACCGGACGCGTACTGGCGGCCGAAGCGCGGCGGGAAGAAGATCAGCCTGACGTTGTGGATCCACTTGGCGCTGGATGTGTTGTGGATCGTCAACGGCGTGATCTTCGTGGTGCTTCTCGCAGCGACAGGCCAGTGGATGCGCGTGGTGCCGACGAGCTGGGAAGTATTCCCGAACGCGCTGTCGGCGGGCCTGCAGTACCTGAGCCTGGATTGGCCGACGGAGAACGCGTGGGTGAATTACAACGCGTTGCAGCAGCTGTCGTACTTCGTCACGGTGTTCATCGCGGCGCCGCTAGCGATCGCGTCGGGCGTGCGCATGAGCCACTGGTGGAAGAACGAGTGGAAGGCGGCGAACAACATCTTCCCGGCGGCCGCGGCCCGCAAGATTCACTTCCCGGTGATGATCTACTTCGTGCTGTTCGTGGTCATCCACGTCGTGTTGGTGCTGGCCACAGGCGTGCTGCGCAACATGAACAACATGTACGCCGCGCGCGGTGATGTGGACCCGGAGATGTACGCGGACAACTGGCTCGGTTTCATCATTTTCGCGGTCTCGCTTGCCGTGATCGCGGGCGCGTGGGTGGCCACGAAGCCGGCAGTGCTCGCGCCCGTGGCCCGCAAGTTCGGCGAGGTCACCGCGCGGTAGGGTAGCGCCCATGGAGCAACTGTCCGAGCCGCGCCCGCCCGCCCGCTCCAGGCACGCGCTTGACGGCGCCCCCGCGCCCGCCCTGCCCACCTCCGCGTCCGCGATGAACCCGGTCTCCCGGAAGCTCATCGCGGCGCGCTTGATCGCGCAGACACTATGGGCGCTCGCCATCGCGGGCGGCTTCCTCGCGGCGCAATTCGCGCTCGGCGGCTGGTGGTGGACCGGCGCGGCGGCCACGGGCGTGTGGTTCGTGTTCCAGACCGTCATGATCCCGCTGCGCGTGCGCAATATCGGGTGGTTGGAAACGGACAATGAACTGCTGATTTCCAAAGGCAAGATCAATCAGACATTCACGGTCGTGCCGTACGGCCGCATCCAATTCGTGGACGTCACCACCGGACCGTTCACGCGCCCGCTCGGCCTCAAAGCCGTCACGCTCCACACCGCGTCGGCCTCGACCGACGCGAAAATCCCCGGCCTCGAAGCGGCAGAGGCCGACGCATTGCGCGAGCGCCTCGCCGTCAACGCGCGCGAGCGGATGAGCGGCCTGTGACGTCCCCCAACGCATTCGCTTATCGACGCGTCCACCGCCTCACCCCCTTCCTCCGCGCCTGGGCTATCGCCGCTGCATTGGCCACACTTCTGGTCTTCAACTTCACCACCACGTTGCTCGAAGGTCTGCAGCGCAGCACTGGGGAATCATGGTCTCGGGTGGAGATGGCGCAGGTTCTCGGCGTGATTGTGGTCGTCATTGTGCTGGCGCTCGCCCTGTCCCAGCTGTGGTGGTCCCGCATCGGATTCAGGCTTGGCGACGACGAGGTGGAGCTCCGCAGCGGCTTGATCACCACCAAAGTCCGCGCCACCCGCTACAACCGCATTCAGGCCGTCGACGTCATCGAGCCGTTCGCGCCCCGGCTGTTCGGTCTCGCCGCCGTGCGGGTTGAAGCGGCCGGCGGATCCGATTCCGCCATCGAAATTGGTTATGTCGCGCGCACTGAAGCAGAAGACTTGCGCCGTGAGTTGCTCGGCCGCATCGCCGCCCAGGGGCCGGATGCGGAGATGTCGCCGGCTGAGGCGGCAGAAGCCGCGGCGGAGCCCAGCGGCGCCGACAGCAACACCACGCCGGCCGCGCCCGCTCTCATCCCGCCGATCCCGGTCGCCCGCTCGCTCGCCGGTGCGGCGCTGCGCCTGTCCACGGTGTTCACCGTCGGCATGTCGTTGCTGCCGGTCCTCACTGAGGTCACCTTCGCCGTGGTTGTCCCGGTTTTGGTCGGCTTCATTCCGCAGATCTGGCAGCAGATCGACCAGTCCTGGCGCTACACCGCGACGCTGGACGGGGAGGTCGTGCACCTGTCGTACGGGCTGGCCAACCGCCGCAGCCAGGCGGTGCCGCTCGACCGCGTTCACGCGATCAGGGTGTCCCAGCCGATGCTGTGGCGGCCGTTCGGGTGGTGGGCCGTGGCGGTGAATATCGCCGGGTACGGCAGCGAATCAAATAAACAGTCGGGCACATCGCGCCTCTTGCCGGTCGGCTCCTACGACCAAGCAATCGCATTGGTCACCGCGATCAGCCCCCTTACTCCAGAGCACGTCACCACACCCAAATGGGATCTCTGCTCACCGAAGCGCGCACGCATCCCGTCGCCTATCGACGCCTCCCGCCAAGCCTTATCCATCCACCCCGCCCCCGACCAGAGCACATGGGCCACCACCGGCCACGGTTTGCTCAGCCGGCGGCGTGAATTCATCGATGTCTCCCACATCCAGGAGATCACCTACCGCCAGGGGCCGGTGCAGCGCATGATGGATCTGGCGCACGTCCGCTTCGACCTCGTGCCGGGGCCGGTGAAGATGACCGCGCGCGACCTCGATACCGCCGATGCGTGGGCTGTGGTCGCAGAGCTCAGTGCGCGCGAGCTCCCGCCGCTGGACCAGCCTTAGCGGGAAACCTACACCCCGCCAGGAAAGCCCAGCTGACGCCAGGCCTCGTAGGTGGCCACGGCGGCGGAATTGGACAGGTTCATGGAGCGTCGGCCGGGCAGCATCGGGATTCGGAGCTGGCCGGTCACTCGCTCGTGGTGTGAATGCTCATGGGGGAGACCGGTCGGCTCGGTCCCGAACAGCAGGGCGTCGCCGGGCTGGAATGCCACATCGGTGTAGTGACGGGTGGCGGAGGTGGTGAAAGCGAAAACGCGGGCATCGATAAGCGATGCGAAGCATGCGTCGATGTCGTCGTGGACCACGACGTGAGCGAGATCGTGGTAGTCGAGCCCGGAGCGGCGCAAGTGCTTGTCGTCAAGCGAAAAGCCTAAGGGGCGCACGAGGTGCAGCGTCGCGCCCGTGCCCGCGCACATGCGGATCGCGTTGCCGGTATTCGGCGGGATGACGGGGTTGTCGAAGATGACGTGGAGGTCAGTCACGGCGCAAGTCTAGAATGGTGCGCGTGACTGCGATCAAATTGGACGGAAAACTCTACCGCGAGGAGATTTTCGCGGACCTCGCCGAGCGCGTTGCTCGCCTCAAGGAACAGGGCATCACGCCGGGTCTGGCCACGGTGCTCGTCGGCGAGGATCCCGCCAGCCAGAACTACGTGCGCATGAAGCACAAGGATTGCGAGCAGCTGGGCATCGCGTCGATCATGAAGGAGCTCCCCGAGGACACGACGCAAGAAGAGCTCGACAAGCTTATCGACGAGCTCAACCACGATCCCGCCGTCACCGGTTACATCGTGCAGCTGCCCCTGCCGAAGCACCTGGATGAGAACCGCGTGCTGGGGCTCATCGACCCGGACAAAGACGCCGACGGCCTCCACCCGGTCAACCTCGGCCGCCTCGTTCTCAACGAGCCCGCGCCGCTGCCGTGCACCCCGAACGGTTCGCTCGCTTTGCTGGAGCGTTTCGGCGTGGACCTGAACGGCGCGATCGTCTGCGTCATCGGCCGCGGCGTGACCGTCGGCCGTCCGATCGGCCTCATGCTGACCAAGCGCGACATCAACGCCACCGCGGTGCTGTGCCACACGGGCACGAAGGATCTCGCCGCCGAGACCCGCCGCGCCGATGTCATCATCGCCGCCGCCGGCAAGCCCCACATGATCACCGCCGACATGATCAAGGACGGGGCGGCCGTGCTCGACGTGGGCGTTTCGCGTGTCGACGGCAAGACCACCGGCGACGTCCACCCCGACGTCTGGGAGAAGGCCGGCTGGGTATCCCCGAACCCGGGCGGTGTCGGCCCCATGACCCGCACCTTCCTGGTGCGCAATATCGTCGAGAGGGCCGAGCGGCTTGCAGCAGCCGAGTAACGACGACCCGCTGGCGCGCGCCGAGTTTCCGGCAGTTGATTCGCGCGCCGCGTCCGGCTCGACCGCGGTGAAGAGCCCTGTGCCGCCGAGCCTGGACAACCCGCACGACATCTGCAATGCGCCGTCTAAGCTGCCGATGCGCGTCCAGCAAATCTTGGTGGGTCTCTTCGTCGTCGGTTTTCTTGTCGCCACCCTGTTCGCGGTGACGGAGCACTGGCGCCGCGCCACCTTCACCCTCGGTGCCGCGATGCTGTGGCTTACCGCCTGTCGCCTGACCTGCGACTCACAAGTGATGGGCCTGTTGGCGGTACGCTCCCGCCGCTTCGACGCGATGTTCACCGGAGTCGCCGGCGCCGCGCTGGTGTGGCTCGCGGTGTCCGTGGACGCGCTGGGCAGCTAGGTTGCCCGCGTGAACCGCTCACCAAGGGAAACGAGCCTAACGCACAATTCGTGGATTTTGGGATTGTTCACACGGAATTCATGTTAAATCCGCAGAAACGTAAAGAACTGCCCCTAACTTCAGTCCGGTGCAAAACCTTAAGCGGACTAAGTTTCATCGTTCTGTAGCTGGCGCACTAGTAGCCTCATTTTTTGTTTGCTCGTCTCCGGCAGCAGTTGCTGCTCCAATCGCCGATCCTGAATACCAGGTCAAGCTGCGACTCTCGGAGCAAGCAGTCGACTTCAATGGTGAGCCGAGCGCGCAATTTCGTGATTCCTTTAAGGTCTTGGGGGAAGGTTCGGCGGAAGAAGCCGTCTACTTCGATACTGCGGATGGTTTTTACTCGAAGAATGGGTGGAGCATCCGTCTCCGCCACAAAGAGAGCGCTTCAAACTACGACTTGACCTATAAGTACCGTCAGCCGCTTTTTTACAACTCGTTGTCCAAGGACGTTGTCGAGGATGGGTTGCGTGAGGCGAGGGACAAAGGCTTTGATTCGAGCGACACCAATTACGATGCTCAGGTCAACGCGAGCTACCGTTCTTCCAGCCTCGATTTCAGCAATAAAAAGACAGCGACGTGCGTGACTGCGCAGTGCGAGATTCCCACCGTTGACCGCGCAGCACCGATCGTCACTGATGCGGAGCCGGGCAAGATGCAGAAGACTACCGGGCGAAAGCTTGAAAGCTCAGATCTGAAGATGTCCCAGACCGTCAGCCAGAAATCATGGCGGGTTGAAATCGGCGGAATCAAAACTGATCTCGAGGTCGCTCGCTTCGGTGGCACCACGTGGGTTGAGATCTCCGAGGAGGAGACTTCCCGAAAAGATGCGGCACGGAAGCGCGACGAACTCATTAAGGAGCTCGATCGTGCCGGACTGTTGGTTAAAGAGGACGCTTTCAAGACCCAGGTCGTTCTTGCGGGTGGGTGGCAGTAATGGCTGTCCCACAGGTTTCTTTGCGCGAGGTTCGGCGCGAATTTCCGGACGGCACAGGTCTCCACGAAACCTCGCTCGATATTGAAAAGGGCGAGTTCGTCTCCGTCCTCGGGCCGTCGGGCTGCGGCAAGTCGACGATGCTGCGCTGCATCGCTGGGCTCGAAACACCCGACGCTGGCGCGATCGAGTTTGCTGGCCGTGAGGTCTTCGGGCCGAACACCAATGTCCCGGTGAACAAGCGCAACCTGTCCATGGTGTTCCAGGATCTCGCCTTGTGGCCGCACATGACCGTGGCTAAGAATGTCGAGTTCCCGCTGACCACCGGCAATCAGAAGGTGGCGAAGGCGGAGCGTGAAGAACGCGTTGCGCGAGCCATGGGCATGGTGGGAATCGGCGCTAAAGCCGAGCAGCGCCCGAACGAACTGTCCGGCGGCCAGCAGCAGCGCGTTGCCATTGCGCGAGCTCTGGTCTCTGATCCGGAGCTGCTCCTGATGGACGAACCGCTGTCGGCGCTGGACGCCGCATTACGCACCCAGATTCGCTCCGAGCTGACCCGTCTGGCCTATGAACTGAACCTGACGGTCATCTACGTCACGCACGACCAGTCCGAGGCTCTCGCCATGTCGGACCGCGTCGCGGTGATGAATGCAGGCAATGTCTGCCAGTTCGCCGACCCGGTTGAACTGTACGACCACCCGGCGGACGACTTCGTCGCAGGGTTCGTGGGCGTCACCAACACCCACGAAAGCCTTCCGGCGAACCGTCCGGAAGATCTCGAGGTCACCCCGCTCGATGGAAAGCGACCGGACGCGCTTCCGGCGAACTCCATCGTCGGCGAGGTGGTGGAGAGCCAATTCACCGGCGGACGCTACGAGGTCCGCTGCGTGGTGCCCGGTGCACAAGATCCCTGGCTGGCCTATTCGCGGCACCGACTCGGCCGCGGCGACAGCGTCCTGCTGACGGTCACCTCACATTCCTAAATTTTCCCGTTTCCTGATCAAGGAGTTTCATCCCATGAAGAAGCTTGCTGCCGCTCTGGTCGGCATGACCGCCGCTTTTGGCCTCGTCGCCTGCGGCTCCGTTGAGTCCAACGACACCACCGAGCCGTCTGCCGATAACAACGACACCGTCACCGCTGAACAGTGGAAGGCGCCGGAGGGCCTGTCCGGTTCCCTCGACTACTACTCCGCCAACCCGCAGGGCCTGACCGATGCACTGGTCAAGGAATTCCAGGACCGCACCGGCGTGATCGTCAATGTCTTCGCCGGTACCACCGGTGAGGTCACCGCGAAGATCAAGGCTGAGGAAGGCAACCCGCAGGCCGACGTCGTCTACCTCGCATCCTGGAGCGCCGCCAACAAGCAGTCTGAAGCTGGCTCCCTGGAGGCGTACAAGCCGGAGAACATTGACAATGCCAACGAGAAGTGGAATGCGGAGGATGACTCCTTCCACGGCCGCGACGGTTCCGCGCTTGCTCTCGTCTCCAACACCGACGTGGTTTCCGAGGCCCCGAAGGATTGGGAGGACCTGACCGACGAGAAGTACAAGGACCAGGTGATCATGCCTGATCCGCGCGAGTCCGGCACCGCCGCCGACCTGATCACGGCAATGGTTTCCGAGTGGGGCGAGGACAAGACCTGGGAGCTGTTCGACAAGCTCTTCGAGAACGGCATGATCGTTCAGGGCGCTAACGGCCCGGCTCTCGACCAGGTCACCTCCGGCTCCAAGGGCATCGTACTTGGCGGCGTCGACTATTCCGCATACTCCGCGAAGGACAAGGGCGAGCCGATCGAGGTCGTCATCCCGTCCTCCGGCACCACCGTGACCCCGCGTCCGGTCATGATTATGAAGACCGCTGACAACATGGACGCGGCCAAGGCGTTTGTCGACTTCATGTTCTCCGAGGAAGCGCAGCAGATCTCCGCATCCAAGAACATGATTCCGGCCAACAAGAACGTCGAGCCAAAAAACGGCCCGAAGCTCGAGGACATCGAGCAGATCTCCGACGACTGGGCAGCGATCTCCAAAGAGTCCAAGGACCTCCGCGAGAAGTTCGCTGAGCGCTACCTCTAAGCACACGAAGTAGCACGACATTAGGGGAGAAGTTCCGCAGGAATGAAGACGAGGATGAAGACCAACGCCGCTGTGTACCCGGTGCTGTTGATCCTGCTGGTTCTAGTCGCGGCACCGCTGGTCTCCGTTTTGGTGACCGCGGTGACGGGATACCGCGGTGAAGAGTCTGCACTGCATACTCTGTTCCGCCCGGAGATGATCCGGATCATCGCGAACACAGTGTGGCTTTCCATCCTCGTCGTTTTATTCGCCACCCTGTTCGCCGCCCCGCTGGCATTCTTCCGCGCGTGGACGCCGATGCGGCGCGCCGGGTGGGTGGAAGTCCTCGTCATGGTGCCATTCATGACGCCACCGTTCGCTGCGGCGATGGCATGGATGGACTTCACCCGCCTGCGCGGTGTCGCCGACATGCTCCTGGGCTCCACGCTTGGCGACGCCGTCCGGTCCGCCATCAACTCCGTGTGGGGCATGGGATTCATCATGGCGGCGGAGCTTTTCCCGTTCCTTTACCTGATTCTCCGTAACGCCTTCGCGTCGATTCCCGCATCCCAGCTGGAGATGGCGCAGGTGGCCGGCGCGAGCCGCTGGCAACAGTTCGGCCGGGTGGTCGCCCCGATCGTGCTGGGGCCGTATTCGCTGGGCGCACTCATCGTCTTCATCAAGGCTGCCGGCGAGTTCGGCACTCCTGTCACTTTGGGCAATGCGATCGGATACCAGGTGCTGGTGTCGTCCATCTACCAGGATGTGACGATCGATCCGCTGAATTTCTCGAAAGCGGCGGCGTCGTCAAGCGTGCTCTTCACCTTGGGTGTTTTGGCGTGGGCGATCCAGCAATGGGCGGGGCGCGCCGATCTCGCGGCGGGTGGCCGAGTGTCGCGTTCGGTGCAGCTGAGGCCGTCGAAGATCGGCATGTTTTTCGCGTGGGTGTACACGATGATCGTGTTCACGTTGAGCGTGTTCATCCCGTATATCTCCATCATTCTGGCGGCGATGACGATTCTGCGCTCGAAGCCTCCGACACCGAATAACCTGACTTTCGACTATTTCAAGATCGTCCTGCAGAACCCGTCGGGGCAGGAGGCGCTGACGCGCTCGATCGTGCTCGGCGCGGTCGGAGCGACCACGGCGGTGCTGCTCGCGCTCGCGGTGACGATCTTCACCATGCGCAACCGCCGCCTGCCTGCCCGAGTGAGCGACTTCCTTGCTGTCGCCCCAGACACCGTGCCGGGAATTGTGTTGGCGATCGGTTTCATCCTGCTGTGGAACTCGCCGTGGTTGCCGATGACTCCGTACGGCACACAGGTGATCTTGGTAATGGCATTCACGGTTCTGTTCACACCGATGGCGGTGCAGAATATCAAGACATCCGCGACCTCAATGTCGCCGACGCTGGCGGAGGCATCCGCGGTGTCCGGTGCGACTGGGTGGCAGACGTTCACGCGTATCACCATTCCGATGCTTGCTCCCGGCATTTTCGCCGGCTGGCTGCTGGCGTTCTTCGTGGGCATCCGCGAGCTGGTCATGTCCTCGCTCATTCGTCCGACGCGCATCAACCTTCTTGCTCCGTGGATCATGAATCAGTTCGAGCAAGGACACCGTGCGGAAGCGATGGCGATGACGCTCATCGGCGTGGGAACGTCGACGGCCGTGCTCGTGCTCATCCGCTGGTGGCAGGGGCGCGCGAACCATCAGGCCCGGTAGTCGGCGTCCCGTTTGAGGGATACCCTGGCAGGCATGGAACAACCGGTCCTAGTTCTCGCCGACATTCACCTCGGGCGAAAGCAAAAAGACGACAAGAAGACAGGTCCCGGGATCAAGTGGGCGTTGAGCGCCCTCGACCGCGGCGGCGAAGCGGGCGCCCGGCATCTGGTCATGCTGGGCGATGTCATCGACCGCAAGCAGTTCACCGAGCACACCTACGCCGAAGTCACTCAGTTCTTCGAACACGGCCTCGAGCTTTTCGACTCGGTCGTGTTCATCGCTGGCAACCACGACGTGCACCACGACTTGGCCGGTGTGATTCCCGAAGGCGTCGTTGTAGCCGGAATTGAACCTCAGACCATCCGGGTGGGGCAGTGGGCCCTGCACACTGCGGCGGTCGTAGTTGACCGCGATTCGCGCCGCATCGTTTCAGATTTCCCCGCCGCGGTCGATGGCGCGCCGAATCTGGGACTGCTACACAGCTCAGTCTCGGGCGAGTATTCGAAGCAGGAATGCATGCCGCGCAGCGTGGACGAGCTGAAATCGTGCGGTTACGACGCGTGGCTGCTCGGCCACGTCCACGAGCGCGTCGTGCTATTCAACGACCCCTTCATCGGCTGGGTCGGCATGGGCAAGGCGCTTATCGCTTCGCTTGATGGCGGAAAAGTCTCTATCAGCGACGTTTTCTAAATGTGCGCGGAGTCACACTCGTTGCGCTAACCTCGTGCCATGCTTGGTCGCAAGAAGGAAAAGAATAAAGGGAAGTTTTCTCTTCGTGCCGCCATAATCATGGGATTGTCGAGTAACTACGAAGAGTTCATGGAGTGGACGGTCGATCCTTCTAAAGGGGACTTCAGCCACGTTGAAACGGGCGCACTCCCGGTTGAGCTGGGCCTTGGTATTTCGCTCATGATGCCGTTCGGTGAAAGTGAACCGACACCGGTGGATGCGCCCCCAAAGGTCGTGGCGGCGCAGAGCACGCCGGAGGAGCAAGGGCTGTTCGCGATGATCGCCACCATGTTGGAACAGCAGTGGGGCATTACGTCCAGCGACGAGCTGTTGGAAGCGGTGTCCTTTCTGCTGTCCAACCCGATCGATGCGGAGTATGTCGCGTTGCGCCCCTACATTCAGCAGCTTGCGGATCTGCCTGTGAAGGAACGCGATAATGCAGTCCCGCAGATCGCAGAGATGGCGGTGGCTGACTTCCGGCAAACTGAGATTCCAGAAGATGTCGTTCGGGAGGGGCTCGAAAGCTGGCTGGATTTGTACACCCAAGAGCACAACGAGTGCCTGATTCCGCAGAAGCTTCCGAGCAGTCTCGCGGGGTGGGAAATTGGACGCGCTGCGCGCGTAGCCCGAATGGGCTGCATAGTCGGGATGATCGATCCGGATCAGTACGTGAATATTTCCTCAACTGCGCTTACTCTCACCAGGGAATATTCGGAGAGCTGGCGCGACCACGTGGACCAGTTCCTTCTCGGCCGCGCGAAGTGGCAGGAATTTCTGGATGAAGAAACCCTGGACCACCGCGACATGATGCATGTGCGGTTGCAGCACCCTGATTCAATGTGGTTCAAATACCCGCTGCACGGCGACTACAGAACGGAGCCGAACTCCTAGATTCGCGACGGGTAGTTAAATCTCGTAGTTGCCGCGCTGCTTGGCCAGGTCCGTCGCGGACGGGGTCTGGTCGGCGAGCGTGATAAAGTTGCGCAGGATGTGGCCCATCTGCCGGGTTTCCACGAGGAAGGCGTCGTGGCCGACGGGGGAGACGATCTTATTCATGGCCAGCAGGTTTCCGATATTGCGGGACAGGTGCTCCTGTTGGTGGAACGGGTAGAGGATGTCGGTGTCCACGCCCACGACCATGGTGGGCACGCTGATCTGCGCCAGCGCGCGGTTGAGCCCGCCGCGTCCGCGTCCGATGTCGTGGCGGGAAAGGGACTCGGTGATGGCGACATAGGAGCCGGCGTCGAAACGCTTGACCAACTGCTCGCCCTGATAGTCGAGGTAGCTCTGCACAGCGAAGCGCTGGTGCTCGTCGCGGTAGGCGCCTAAGGGGTTCTCCCCGGGTTGGGACATGGTGCCGAAGCGCTCGTCGATCTCCTGCTCGCCGCGGTAGGTCAGGTGCGCGATGCGGCGGGCGGCGGCAAGCCCGGCGTCGGGGGCGCGGCCGGTGCCGTGGTAGTCGCCGCCCTGCCAGTCCGGGTCGCGCACGATCGAGGTGATCTGTGCGGTCTGAATACCGATCTGCCACGCGGACGCGCGGGCGGACATGGCGATCACGCAGGCGTAGTTCGCCCAATCCGGGTACATCAGCGTCCACTCGAGGGCACGTGCGCCGCCCATGGATCCGCCGACGAGCGCGTGCATGCTGTTGATACCGAGGGTCTCCAAGAACTGTGCCTCAGCGCGCACCTGGTCGCGAATGGAGATGGCAGGGAAACGCGACCCCCATGCGCCGCCATCAGGGTGCTCGCTCGACGGGCCGGTCGATCCGGAGCAGCCACCGAGAACATTCGTGCACATGACGCAGAAGCGGTCGGTGTCCAGCGGCGCGCCGGGGCCGATGAGGTCCTCCCACCACCCGGCGGCATTGGAATCGCCGGTCAGGGCGTGCTCGACCAGGATGAGGTTGTTGCGGCCGTGGGGGTCGCCGGTGAAGGCGCCCCAACGTCGATAAGCGATGCTCACATTGTGGATCGTCGCGCCGGCTTCTGTGCGCACGTCCCCGATCTTCTGGGTGGCGAGCTCGCCTTCGGGCGGGAGGTTGATCATGCGATGGCCTCGAAGCCGCGGTCGAGGTCCGCCAAGATGTCGTCGATGTCTTCGATACCGACAGACAGGCGGATCGTCGCCTGCGTGATGCCCGCGCGTGTGAGGCCGGCCTCGTTGGACTGAGAGTGCGTTGTGGTGGCCGGGTGGACGACGAGCGAGCGGACATCGCCGATATTCGCCAGGTTGGAGTGCAGCTTCAGCGCGTCGATGAACCTCCATGCCTTCGTCTTGTCATTCGCGTCGCCCTCGAGGTCGAAGGACAGCACGGAACCGGTGTACCTCAGGCCGAGCTTCTCCTTCGTTGCGTAGTGCGGTGAATCCGGCAGGCCCGCGAAGTTCACGTGCGCGACCTCGTCCTTGCCCGCAAGGTATTCAGCGACCTTCAGCGCATTCGCATTGTGCTTATCGACGCGCAGGCCCAGCGTGTCCATCCCCTGCAGCGCCACCCAGGCGTTGAACGGTGAAATGGCCGCACCTGTGTCACGGAGGATACCGGCGCGGGCTTTCAACGCGTATGCCGGTGCGCCCAGGTCCGCGTAGACGAGGCCGTGGTAGGCGGGGTCGGGGTTGACGAAGTAGGGGAAGAGCGGTTCGCCGTCGCGGGTGACGGTCCAGTCGAAGGAGCCGCCGTCGATAATTGCGCCGCCGAGGGCTGCGCCGTTGCCGGTGTAGAACTTCGTGGTGGACACGACCACGATGTCCGCGCCGTGCTCGAGCGGGCGCGCGATCGCCGCGGTGGCCATGGTGTTGTCCACGATCAGCGGCACCTGGTTATTGTGGGCGACCTCCGCGACGGCTGGGATGTCCAGCACGTCCGCGATCGGGTTGCCGAAGGTCTCGCCGTAGAGTGCCTTCGTATTCGGCTTGACTTCCGCCTGCCAGCTGGCCGGGTCATCCGGGTTGTCCACGAAGCTGACCTCGATGCCCAGGCGGGGGAGCGTGACCTCGAAGAGTGTCTCCGTGCCGCCGTAGAGGCGCGGAGAGGTGACGATGTGGTCGCCCGCACTCGCCAGGTTCGTGATCGCCGCGGTCTCCGCCGCCATACCGGAGGCGAACGCCACTGCCGCGACGCCACCTTCCAGCGACGCGATGCGGTTCTCCAGCGCCTCCTGTGTCGGGTTGGTGATGCGCGAGTAGATCGGGCCCGGATCAGCCAGAGCGAAACGGTCCTGCGCGTGCTGCGTGTCGTTGAACACGTAGGACGTGGTCATGTAGATCGGCTGGTTGCGCGCACCGGCCTCCGCGTCGACGCTCTGGCCCGCGTGGATCGCGCGGGTGTTGAAGGACCAGTCGCTCGCTGCGCTGTTGTCGTACCGGGTCTTCTGCTCGTTCGTCATGGCACCAAGCTAGGAGTCGGCACGGGAGGCTGCAAGCACTTTTGGGTGCGCCGGAGGGCTGCCGCGGCAGAAATGCGAACCAAGCTGTCTATTTGATGGTGTGGGCTGGCTGGTCTGCGTGAATCTAATTCGGCGGCGGAACCTGTTTGCTGCCGGTGCAGTCTAAAGGGGCATGGCCATAGACAGAAAAAACCAGAAAGAACTTCAGGAATGGGAAGAGAGGAAGGGGGAGCTGAGGGCGGTGATCGTCGATAGGCGGAAGCGTGTGGCCGATGAAGATTTTCAGGGCGACGTTGAGGAGCTCGCTGCCTCGATCTTCTACCCGTTGGACCAGTGGGAGAAACTGACCTACCGCGAGCAACAGTGGCTGCGCGTCGAAGCCGCAGCGATGGTGAGCACGACCGCCATTCTGACCGGGCGGTCCGCCGCGCGGAAACTCGGGATATGGGTCGTGGCAGGCACCGAGGAGAAAGTAGAAGTGAGCCTCCCGTCCCGGGGCGTGTCACGCAGCCGGATGGACTCCGGGAACTACGAATTCCGGCATTCACGCATCCAGCCGAGCGAAGTAGCGGTGTACGAGGGGCATGCAGTCACCGGCCCCATCCGCACCTTCATCGACATCGCCCGCTACCACGGCTTTCTCGAAGGGCTCATCGCCGCCGATTACTTGCTGCGCCGCGGAATCGAGCGCTCCGAGATTCTGCGCGGAATCCAGAAAATGGGGCGCACCAAGGGGATTAAGACTGCGCGCCGGTGCCTTGAACACGCCATCCCGGACTCTGATTCGCCCTACGAATCACTCGCTCGTGGGCTTCTCATCGAAGCCGACATTGGGCCCATCCAGCCCCAGTTCAAAGTGGGGAAATACTCCGTTGACCTGCTCATGGGAAGCTGGCTTGCGATCGAGATCGACGGAGAGAAGAAATACTCCGGCCCCGACGCCGAGAAAGTCCGCCAAGACGAATTCAACCGACAGAAACTCATTGCAAACCGTGGCTATGTGTTCCTCCGCTACGCCCCTTGGTTTGTGCGCAAGTACCCCGACCGGTTCCTCGCCGAGGTGCGCCAGACGCTGGCTGCCAGCGGGCTCATAGGGGAGCGCGTGGCGCAGTAGGGGGCGCAGTGGGATTCAGAAGATGTGAACGCCGGTTGTTAGCCCTCGTTGTTAGCCCCAGTTGTTAACCCCAGTTGTGAACCCCGATGAGGATGTTAACCCCAGAATTTAGTTACCCCAGGTCGGCATTTTCGGCCGTTTTTCGGCGACCAGGGGAAACTAAATTTCGGGGTTAACAACTGGAAATGCACCGCTACGCGGCGCAATGCTGGCGCCAAATGACGCGGTGCAGGCGCCAATCGACGCGGTGCTGGCACGAAAAGCCGAAGCCCGGCCCCGCAATACCAGCGGGACCGGGCCGAAGGGTCGAAACAGGCCGAAGCGGCGTGTAGTTAGTTCTCCAGCTGGTCGATAATCCGGTTGAACGTCTCGGACGGGCGCATGACCTTGGTGACCTTCTCCTCGTCGAACCAGTAGTAGCCGCCGAGGTCGGAGGGGGAGCCTTGGACGTCGAGAAGCTCCTGCAGGATGGTCTCCTCGTTGTCGCGGAGCTCGGCGGCGATCTTCTCGAAGCCGGAGGCGAGCTCGGTGTCGTCGGTCTGCTTGGCCAGCTCGTCGGCCCAGTAGCGGGCGATGAAGTAGTGGGAGCCGCGGTCGTCGATCTCGCCTGCCTTGCGGGACGGGGAACGGCCCTCGTCGAGGAAGGTCTCGATGGCGCGGTCTAGGGTGTCGCCAAGCACGCCGGCGCGGGCGTTGTCGTTCTTCTCCTGCTCGTGGCGGAAGGACTCGGTCAGGGCGAGGTACTCGCCAAGCGAATCCCAGCGCAGGTGGTTTTCGGCTTCGACCTGCTGGACGTGCTTCGGTGCGGAGCCGCCCGCGCCGGTCTCGAACAGGCCGCCGCCGGCCATGAGCGGGACGACGGAGAGCATCTTGGCGGAGGTGCCCAGCTCGAGGATGGGGAACAGATCGGTGTTGTAGTCGCGCAGCACGTTGCCGGTGACGGAAATGGTGTCCTCGCCGCGGCGGATGCGGTCGACGGTGATCTTGGTGGCTTCCTCCGGGGATGCGAAGGAGATGTCCAAGCCGTCGGTGTCCAGGTCGGCGAGCTGCTTCTCGGCGATCTGCTGGATATTGGTGTCGTGGGCGCGCTTCGGGTCGAGCCAGAAAATGGTCTTCATGCCGGACTTGCGTGCGCGGTCGACAGCCAGCTTGACCCAGTCGGCGATGGCGGGGCCGCCGGTGTGGCAGGAGCGCCAGATATCGCCCTTTTCAACGGAGTGCTCCATCAGGACGGTGCCGTCGGAGGAGACGACCTGCATGGTGCCGTCGAAAGGCATCTTGAAGGTCTTGTCGTGGGAGCCGTACTCCTCGGCCTTCTGCGCCATGAGGCCGACGTTGGGGGAGGTGCCCATGGTGGTCGGGTCGTAGGCGCCGTTTGCGCGGCAGTCGTCGATGACGGCCTGGTAGACGCCGGCGTAGGAGGAGTCCGGGATGACGGCCAGGGTGTCTTCTTCCTGGTCGTCGGCATTCCACATGTGGCCGGAGGTGCGGATCATGGCTGGCATGGAAGCGTCGACGATGACGTCGGACGGCACGTGCAGGTTGGTGATGCCCTTGGCGGAGTTCACCTGTGCTAGAGCCGGGCCGTCAGCCATGGCCTTGTCGAAGGCGGCGCGGATTTCCTCACCGTTGTTCAGGTCGTTGAGGCCGGAGTAGATGGCGCCGAGGCCGGATTCGCCGTCGAGGCCGGCCTCGAGAAGCTCGGTGCCGTATTGGTCGTAGACGTCCTTGAAGAAGGCGCGGACGGCGTGGCCGAACAGGATGGGGTCAGAGACCTTCATCATGGTGGCCTTGAGGTGGACGGAAAAGAGGATGCCCTCCTCCTTGGCGCGCTTGACGGCTTCGAGCAAGAACGCGTCGAGCGCCTTGACGGACATGAAGGTCGCGTCGACGACGTCACCGGCGGCGACCTTCACATCGTCGCGGAAGACGCGCTCCTTGTCCTCGCCGACGAGCTTCATGGTCAGCGTGTCGTCCTTGTCCAGGATGACGGACTTCTCGTTGTGGCGGAAGTCGCCGCTCGTCATGGTGGCTACGTTGGTCTTGGAATCAGCGGACCATTCGCCCATGGAGTGCGGGTGCTTGCGGGCGAAGTTCTTCACCGAGCGCGGTGCGCGGCGGTCGGAGTTGCCCTGGCGCAGGACGGGGTTGACGGCGGAGCCCTTCACAGCGTCGTAACGCGCGCGGATGTCCTCCTGCGTCTCGTTGGTGGGGTTTGCCGGGTAGTCGGGGATATCGAAGCCGGCGTCCTGCAGCTCCTTGATCGCCTTGCGCAGCTGCACGAGCGATGCGGAGATATTCGGCAGCTTCACGATATTGGCGTCGCGGGTGCCCGCCAGCTCGCCGAGCTCCTCCAGGAAGTCAGGTACCCGCTGGTCGTTGCCCAGGTAGTCGGGGAATTGCGCGAGGATGCGGCCGGCGAGGGAGATGTCGTAGGTCTCCACGTCGACGCCTGCGTTGGAGGCGAATGCTTCGACGATCGGTTTGAGGGAGTAGGTCGCTAGAAGCGGGGCTTCGTCCGTCTTGGTCCAGATGATTTTGGCCATGGGTCACCTCAAATAATCAGAATGTTCTATTTCTCAATGTGTCAGCCCACCAGCGTACCCACTAACCTTTTGGTCCGCCGACTAGGCTCCGTGCACCGCACGGTAAGGTGGGCCCGCATGAGCCTCACTATCGCATCCGTCAACGTCAACGGCATCCGCGCGGCCACGAAGGTGCGCAACGAGAACAATCCGGGCATGCTCGCCTGGCTCGAGGAGACATCGGCTGATGTGGTGCTAATGCAAGAGGTCCGGGCGACTCAGGAGCAGTCGGAGAAGGCGCTCGCGCCCGCGATCGAGCAGGGTTGGCACGTCTATTTCGCGCCCGCCGCGGCGAAGGGGCGCGCAGGCGTCGGCATCGCGTCGCGCACACCGCTTTTAAACGTCCGCATCGGCATCCCCGAGTTCGAGGATTCCGGCCGCTTCATCGCGGGCACGCTTGACGACGGCACCGTGGTCTCCTCCCTCTACCTCCCCTCCGGCAGCACCGGAACGGAGAAGCAGGACGAGAAGTGGCGCTTCTTGGACCAGTTCGAGCCGTTGCTCAACCAGTGGGCTGAAGAGAATAAGGACATGGTGATCGGCGGTGACTGGAATATCTGCCACCGCCGCGAGGACCTGAAGAACTGGAAGGGCAACCAGAAGTCCTCCGGTTTCCTGCCGGGGGAGCGCGCGTTCATGGACTCTGTCTTCGGCTGCTTCCCGGATGATGAGGCGCAGGACGTGGACGCCAAGGACGAGGCCGGTTTCTTCGGCGCTGTTGAATATGTCAGCGACCTCCGCCGCGCCGCCTGCGCCGAGCCCCGCTGGTTCGATGTGGCCCGCCGCCTGCAACCCGATGATGCTCCTTATACCTGGTGGACCTACCGCGGCCAGGCATTCAACAACAATGCGGGCTGGCGCATCGACTACCAGGCCGCCACCGCCAGCATGCTCGAGCGCGCTCAGCGCACCTGGGTGGAAAAGGCTGCGACGGTGGAGGAGCGCTGGTCCGACCACTCGCCGCTGCTCGTCGAGTACAGCTAGGAGCTACCGGTTCGCCGCAGCCCCCGGCGAAATGACGTTGAGGCCGCTGTTCTCTGCGGCCTCTGCAATGCGGTGGTCGTAGGTCACCATCGTGGTGCAGCCGCCCAGCATTGCGGCGGAGATGTGAATTGCGTCGAGCGACCTGAGGTGTTTTCCGGGGAGGGTGCCGGCGTGTTGGAAGGCCAGCCGATCGAGGTCGAAAATCTGAAGGCGGAATAGCAGATCGTTGACCGATGATGCGTCGAGTGAGGCGCGTCTTTGGCGGGCGCGGTTGAGCTCGGTGACGAGCAGCGTCGACGACGTGAGAAGAGGTTTCTCAGTGTCGATGGCCTCGACAAAGGCCGGAGATTCCTCTTCGAACACGAGCAGTTTCATTGCCGCAGATGTGTCTAAATACCAAGTGTCCATCGCGGCTACAGCCTTTTTTCCCGGAGACCATCGAGCAGTTCTGCAGTGCTGATATCGAGCTTGATCATGTTCTCGGTATTGAAGATCTGCGGCTTCGACGGCGGGGTGTAGGTCAACCGTGAACGGTAGGGCCCACGGAGGCCGGTCAGGCGGGCGACTGGGCGCCCGCGGTTGGTGATGATGAATTCGGCGCCCTGCTCTACTTCGCGCAGGATCCTGCTGCTGTCGTTGCGCAGTTCACGCTGCGGGATCGTGCGCGGCTCGGAAGGGGAGCTGGGGCCGTCGGTTGTGGGAGTGTGTGGAGTGGGTTCGGACGGATCGGACGAGTTGGGAACTGGTGCGGTAGACATGCTACGAGCGTAGCAACAGGGGCGAACCATGCGGAAGGGTTCGGTAGCGGGGCTGGTGGACAGCGCGGGGCGCGAGACCTTGATAAGCGGTGGTTCGCTCGGTCGCTAGACTGTTGCCCATGACTGCTGCTGACAACGCTTCCGCATCCGAATCCCAGAACCAGACCGGCGCAGGATCCAAGCGGGTCCTGTCGGGCATCCAGCCGACGGCGGACTCGTACCACCTGGGCAATTACCTGGGGGCGCTGAAGCAGTGGATTGACCTGCAGGACGACTACGAGGCGTTCTACTTCATCCCGGATCTGCACGCGATCACGGTGCAGCAGAACCCGGAGGAGCTGCGGGAGCGCACGCTCAAGGGCGTGGCGCAGTTGATCGCGCTGGGCATTGACCCGGACAAATCGACGCTGTTCGTGCAGTCGCACGTGCCGGAGCACGCGGAACTGACGTGGGTGCTGCAGTGCCTGACGGGCTTCGGCGAGGCCAGCCGCATGACGCAGTTCAAGGACAAGTCGCTAAAGCAGGGCCAGGACCGCACGTCGGTGGGCCTGTTCACCTACCCGGTGCTGATGGCGGCGGATATTTTGCTGTACTCGCCGCAGTTGGTGCCGGTGGGCGAGGATCAGCGTCAGCACCTGGAGCTCACCCGCACCCTGGCGGAGCGCTTCAACGGCCGTTACGGAAAGACGTTCGTGGTGCCGGAGGGTTTCATCCCGGAGGGCTCGGCGAAGATCTACGACCTGCAGGAGCCGACGTCGAAGATGAGCAAGTCTGGGTCGAACCCGAAGGGCATTATTAATTTGCTCGACGAGCCGAAGACCTCGGCGAAGCGCATCAAGTCCGCGGTGACGGACAACGACGGTGTCATCGCGTTCGACCGCGAAGGTAAGCCAGGCGTGTCCAACTTGTTGGCTATCCAGTCGGCGTTGACGGGCAACAGCATTGATTCGATCGTCGCGGGCTACGAGGGCCAGGGCTACGGCGCGCTCAAGGGCGACACAGCGGATGCGCTCGAGGCGTTCACCACGCCGCTGCGCGCCCGCTACGACGAGCTGATGGCTGACCGCGCGCAGCTCGAGGACATTCTCGCCCGCGGCGCCGCCCGCGCCCGCGAGATCGCGCAGCCTCTGCTCGCGGACGTCTACGAGAAGACGGGCTTTCTCGTTCCCCGTCGCTAGAAGCACGCTTATCGACGGCGGCGTGAACCCCACCCTCCCCACACCGGCCCGGCACCTCCCGCCACGCCATTACGGCGCAGGTGTCGGGCCGGTGCTTTACCATGTATGAGCGAAACTTAGGAAAGGACTGGAACACCCATGGCAACAGCTACGTCGCCCCGTGAGGGCTTCACGGATGAGCAGGGGATTGAGCGCGCGCACCCGACGCAGCAAGACGGCGGCGCGGTGGAGAAGGTGAAGGAGAAAGCGCCGCCGGTCGCGCACGCGATGCGCATGAACGAGCGCTTCGGGGCGCAGGGCGGCAATCAATTCGCCGCCGGCATCACGTACTTCTCCGTGTTGTCGATCTTCCCGTTGGCCATGCTGCTGTTCGCTGGCATAGGTTTCGTCCTGGCGGCGCGCCCGGACCTGATGGCGCAGCTGCAGGAGCAGATCGCCAACTCGGTCGAGGGCGAGACCGGTGAGATGGTCAATGAGGTCGTTCAAACGGCGATTGACCAGCGTGGCGCCGTCGCCGGCATCGGTTTGCTGACCACGCTGTGGTCTGGCCTGAGCTGGATGAACCACCTGCGCACGGGTATTTCCGCCATGTGGTCGCTGGACGCGAATGAGGGCGGCGGAAACTTCGTCACAAAGAAGCTCGCGGACCTGGTCGCGCTCATCGGCTTGCTCGTGTTGTTTGTGCTGGCCTTCGCGGTCACGGCGGTGGGCTCGTCCAGCCTGACCACCACGGCGATGGAGCACTTCGGCATCGGCAACTTCCCGGGCGCGCGCTTCGTGGTCTGGGTGGCAGGCCTGGTCGCCGGTATCTTCGCCAACTTCTTAGTCTTTTGGTGGATGATCGTGTTCATGCCTCGCACCAAGGTGCCGCTCAAGTCGGGCTTCAAGGGAGCGCTTTTGGGTGCCGTGATTTTCGAGCTGATCAAGCAGTTCTCCACCGTCATCATCGGCTCTGCCACCGGCAACCCGGCGGGCGCGCTGTTCGGCCCGATCATCTCTCTGATGGTCGTGCTGTACCTGGTCTGGCGCGTGGTCCTCTACGTCTCCGCCTGGACGGCGACGACGGAGGAATCTCTCGCGCAGGAGAAGCCGGCGATTCCGGAACCGGCCGTGATCAACGTCCGCGCCGGGATCAACGAGAAGGACAACACCGGCCTTAACCTGGGCATCGGTGCCGCGATCGGCGCTATTGGCGTTGCCGCCGTTTCTTTGCTGACGCGAGACTAAGCCAGGTCGCGAGCCCGGCTAGGGCCAGCACGCCGCTGAAGACGGCGATGCCTTCCCACTGGAGGGTGTCGTCGTCTTCGGCATTTCCGGAGGAGTCTTTTCGGTCCTCGCCGGGGGCATCGGTGACGGGGGTGCCGGTGTTGGAGGGCTCGGCGGTGACGTCGTCAAGCGATGCGATGGCGTCGTCGGACGTGAACTTGTAGCCCTCGTGAATGAGGTCCTGCGATTGCTCCCACGCGCGGCCCTTGTCGATGGTGGTGTCGAGCACGATCGCCATCAACCGCCGGCCGTCGCGCTCGAGCGCGCCGACGAATGTGTGCTTCGCGTCGTCCGTGTAGCCCGTCTTGCCGCCGATACCGTCCGGGTCGTTGAGGTAGAGCTGGTTGTCGTTGTAGACGTCGAAGCCCGGAAGCTCCTCGCCGTCGGGGCCCGTGTAGCCGGGGAAGGGGTACATCTCCGTATTCACGATCTCGCTGAACGTCGGGTTCTGGTACGCCTTCGTGTACGCGATGCCCATGTCCCACGCGGAGGTGGACATGCCAGGGGCGTCCAGGCCCGAGTAGCTCGCGGCGCGGGTGTCTGTCATACCCAGCTCTTGGGCCTTCGCATTGACCTTGCGCAGCGTCTCCTCGTCGCCGCCCAAAACCTGGGCTAGAGCGTGCGCGGCGTCGTTGCCGGAGACCATGAGCAGGCCGTGCATCAGGTCGTCGACCGTGTACGTCCCGTTCGGGCCGAGGCCCACTGCGGACCCCTCCTGGCCGGCGGACTCCTCGCTGACCGTGACCTCTTTGTCCAGCGGTAGCTCGTCGATGGCCACGAGCGCGAGCAGCACCTTGATGATCGACGCGGGGCGGTAGCGCCCGTGCGGGTCTTTCATCGCGATGACATCGCCCGTGTCCGCGTCCGCCACCAGCCACGATGTGGCCAGCACCTTGTCGGAGACCGTGAAGCCGTCCGGCGCGATGACGCCGCAAGGGCCGTCGTATTCGACCGGCAGTGGCGTCGGAGTCGGCATGCCGGGCGCGATGCGCTCCGACGTGCTCACCGGCTCCTGTGGCTGCGTCGCGTTCGGGCACTCGTCGGTGTTCGGGGCTTCCTCGCGCGGGTCCGGGTAGTGCGGCGCGTCCTCGTCGGTGGCTTCGGCCTGGGCGTCTGCGCCGGCCTCGGCGTTTGCCGCGGCACCCGGCGCTCCCGGCTCTTCAGCGGCCGTGACGGCAGTCTCCGCTTCCTGCGCTAGAGCGGCGGGCTGAGCGGGTAGAGTGACCGGCGTGATCGCTGCGGGGGCGATCGCCGCAGCCAGCGCGAGAGAAAGCTTCTTCTTCATCGTGCGATAAGTGTAGGAGCAGGGGTCCGAAATGCGCTTTATGACCCGCTGTGCCCCAGTTTGTATCCGCGGCAACCAAGCGCAGCCTCACCTCAAAAATGCCCTCTCACCTGCGGTAAGTTAGCCTTAACTTGCTTGCGGTGTTGACTAAGGGCCGGGTAGAACTATGGCCATGAGTGAAAAACAGAAAACTTCTGCTGCCGAGGAGCAGCAGGTCACCCCGGATGACCTCGAGAGGAACTACCTCGAGAACGACGGCTCTTCCGAGGTCGAGGTTGAAACCCACGGCATGGGGGAGAAGCTGAACCGTCTCCGCGCAGCCGTGCTCGGCGCGAACGACGGCATCGTTTCCACCGCGGCTGTCGTCGTCGGCGTCGCCGGTGCGACCGACAGCACCCGCGAGATCTTCACCGCTGGCCTCGCCGCCCTCGTAGGTGGCGCAATCTCCATGGCGCTCGGCGAGTACGTCTCCGTCTCCTCCCAGCGCGACGCTGAAAAGGCCGCCGTCGACACCGAGAAAAAACTGCAAGAGCAGGACCCCGAGGCGGAGTTCCGCCACCTGGTCCAGGCGTACAAGAACGACGGGCTATCCCCGGAGACCGCTCTCGCCGTGGCCCGCGAGCGCACCGAATCCGACCCGCTGTCCGCGCACCTGGAGGTCCACTACGGCCTCGACCAAGACGATATCGTCAGCCCGTGGTCCGCCGCGATCGCGTCGTTCCTGTCGTTCTTCGTCGGCGCGTTGCTGCCCCTCGGCGCGATCATGCTTGGCGGCGGCGCCACCACCCGCGTGGCAGTCTGCGTCGTGGTCACCCTGATCGCCTTGGCTGTCACCGGCGCGATGTCCGCGAAGCTCGGCGGTGCCAAGCCGGGCCGCGCTGTCGTCCGCCTCGTTGTCGGCGGCGGGTTGGCCCTGGCTGCGACCTTCGCGGTCGGATCGCTGTTCGGCACCGCGGTCGGGTAGTTCGGGGTGGCTTCCGGTCCGGCGTTGTTCTTGGCGCCGGCTGGAGGGGCTTTTTCAGCGACCTGGAGAAACTACATTTTGGGGTTCACATCTAGTTTTTGGCCGGGGGTTGGGCCTGAGCCTAGCCGGAGCAGCCCAGCCGGAACCTAGCCAGCAGGCCGGGCCCTAGAACCTAGAACTTCGAGAAGCGCTTCACCAGCAGATCCTCGAGCTCGCGCCACCCCTCGGCCTTGTCGGTGAAGGGGGCGGAGGGGACGTAGCCGGCTGCTTCGGTGGAGCCCATCATGTAGGCGAGGTAGTCCTGCATGCGGGGATTGGCGAGCAGGTAGGAGTTGAGCGAGTCGTCGTCGGCCCAGTCGGCGGCGTCGGCCATGAGCTCGTAGGCCTTGGACATTTGCTGGGTGTCGACAGTGTCGACACCCTTCTCGATGTCGGAAGCGATGCCGTTGAGCGAGTAGGAGTTGTCAGGGTGGACGGTGACCTCGAGCTCACCGGCGTTGGCGAGGTTCTGCAGGTCGGACCAGGTGCTCACGCGGGCGAGTTCGTGGTCGTCGTTGTCGACGATCCAGCGCAACATGTGCTTGGTGGTCGGGAAGGTGAAGATCTCGCCGAATTTGCCCAGGAAGACCGGGGCGTCGCCAAGATAAGTGCGCAAGGTGTAGACGCTCTTGCCCTGGACGGTGATCTTGACCGGGTCGATGCCGGCCTCGGCCCAAGCGGAGGAGTCGTACGGGTCGGCCGCGTCGCGGGCCTCCTCGGCGTTCTTTTCGGACTGGGCGCGCTGCTCTTCGCGGGCGGCGGTGGCGGTGGCGATGGATTCGGCGGCGGTGTGGACGCGACCGGCATTCAGCTCGCCGTCGGCGACGACGCGGACGGACTCGTCGAGCGAGGTGACGACGTTTTCCCAGTTGGCCAGCACGGCGCGGCCGACGCCGGACCACTCGTCGAGGCCGGTTGGGCCGGCGTAGTGCTCGTGGCCGCGGTGGACATTGTTCAGGATCGAGTGGGACGCGAAGAAGATGGACGCGTCCTGCGCGGCGGCGACCTCAGCGAGCGAGCGGGAAAGCTGGAAGGTGCGGGAGACCGCGGAGACATTCTCGTGGCTCGGGCGGCCGGCCAGGAAGGACGGCAGACCGACGATGTCGTAGTAATTCTTCTCGCCCGGCACGACACGGTCGTCGCCACCCGACTGGAAGGCGGACCACTTCGGGTGGTCCACCAGGTCATGGTCATCGTGGTCCTCGAGGTAGACGAGGAGCGCTTCGGGGCTATTGAAGACGAGGACGTTGTCGGCGTCGCCGAGGAAGGCCTGCCACTCGGAGCCGCCTTGGCGCCAGGTCGGAGCCCAGAGCGTGTAGAAATCGCCCTCCGTCAATGAGATCTTCACCGGGAGAATCGCGCGCGTAGTCATGGGCACTCACATTACTAAACCCGTGTCCAATTCCTCGAGCTAGGCCGTCGGCCGCCAGAACCCTTTGAACGGCATGCCGATATTGGTGGTGCGCACCGGGTTCATCTGCACGGGGTCACCAGCTTCGACCATCATGCCGTCGCCGGCGTACATGGCGACGTGCCCGGTCCAGACGATGAGATCGCCCGGCTGCAGGTCGTCGTGGCTGACTTGTTGGCCGATGGCCTGGTTTTCAGCGGTGCGCGGGATTTCGACGCCGGCTTGCCGGTAAGCCCAGGAAGTCAGCCCGGAGCAGTCGAATCCGCCGGGCGCGCTGCCGCCCCACACGTAGGGCGTGCCCAGCACGCTTTTCGCCGCGGCGACGGCGGCGCGCCCCGCTTCGCTGTCACCGGCGGGCACAGGCTCGTCGGAGAGATCGGCGGGGGTCACGGAGGGGGCCTCGGCGGCGACCGGCGTCGTCTCCAGAGCCGCAGGCTGCGTGGGAGCGGTGCGCAGCTCTTCCTCGGCGGCCTGCGCGGACGCCGACGGCACGAGCGGGTCGCGCGCCAACGCATCGGCGACCACGGTGTCCAGGCGCTCGATCAGAGGATTCAGGTCCTCTTCCAATGCATCGAGGCGCTTATCGACGTCCGCCAGCGCCCCTCCCGCCAACACCGTCAGCTCTAGGACTGCGCCGAATCCGGCTGGTCCCGCGAGCAGACCCGGCAGAAGCGGGGCGGCGTCAATGAGGAATTGCTTGCCGGTCTGGATGATGTCGGCGGCGGCAGACTCGATGAAGGGGATTGCCTCGGCGATGACGGTTTCGATTTCTCCGCGGTCGGCGGCGAGGTTTGTCGCGGCGCCGAGGAGACGCGACGGGTCCGCGCCGACGAGATCGGCAAGCGCCTGGGCAGAGGCGAACTCGGGAGTGGAGCCGACGGTGATCTCCGGCAGGGGAGTAGGTGCGGCCTCCAGGATGGAGCACAGCACCGGCTCGATCAGGGTGGAGCCGGCGGCGGCAAGCAGCGGCATGAGCCCAAGGCCGGACGCCATCGGGTCAGTCGGTGCGGTGAAGGACGGGGTCGGCGGGGAGGTCGGCGGCGAAAGTGTCAGACTCGCGGTCATGGGTGCAGGGCCTTGAAGGAGTGGGCGGTGGAGACGTCGATAAGCGATGCTTTGTCGCTGAATACCGACATGTTGTCGGCGACGCGGCGTGCTTCATCTGTGAGCAACACAGCTTGGTCGTTTGCGGCAGCCACGGCATTGGTGATCGCGGTGGCGAGGCCGGCGAGCGGGCCGGCGGCCGGCAGCTGCGGCAGGGACGTGGGCGTGAGCGCGTCGGCGTCGGCGCGCAGAGAATCGAGGTTGGTTTCTGTGGCGGCAGTGTCCAAATTCAAAATGTGCATGCCTTATTGGACTGGTTCAAGCGCCGTTCGGTTCCATCGGGCCGGAAATTTCCGCGATAGCATGGGTGCCTATGGAGATCACGATCATCGACCATCCGCTGGCCCAAGCACGTCTGACCCGGCTGCGCGACGAGCGCACGAATAACTCGGGGTTCCGCGCCGCACTGTCGGATCTGGGGGCGATGCTGGTCTACGAGGCGTCGCGCGACCTCGAAGTGGAGACCTACGAGTGCACCACCCCGGTCGGCACGGCGGAAGGGTCGCGGCTGAAGAATCCGCCGATCATCGTGCCGGTGATCCGTGCGGGTCTGGGCCTGGTGGACCCGGCGCTGTCGATGATCCCGGACGCGCAAGTCGGCTTCATCGGCCTGGCGCGCGACGAGGAGACGCATGAGCCGGTGCCGTACCTGGAGGCGCTGCCGGACGACCTGTCGGGCCAGCCGGTGTACCTGGTGGACCCGATGCTGGCCACGGGCGGTTCCCTCGTGCACGCGATTGAGCTGCTCACCGCGCGCGGCGCGGACGACATTACGGTGATCTGCGTTGTCTCGGCGCAGCCGGGTGTGGATCGTCTCGCGGAGATGGGGGTGCCGCTGCGGCTGATCACGGCGGCGGTGGACCCGGCGCTGAACGAGGACGCGTACATCGTGCCGGGTTTGGGTGATGCGGGCGACCGTCTCTACGGACCTCGTAATATTCACCTCTAGTCGTCTTGTGTGGCGCGACTCACACATTTCAATTACCTTCCAAAGCTAAGTGAAAGCTTGAAAACTTAAGGGGGGCTTAGAGTTGGATGAAGTTTTGCCGTCGCGCAATTGGGTGAGTTTCGGGTACAGCCTGTCAGCGCGTCTACGTCTGTTGCGGAATATGAGGGGGATCAGCCAGATGCGTCTGGCTGAATTAGCCGGGCTGTCGCGCAGCCTGGTGTCGAATTTGGAGCGCAACAGCTCCGGCGCGACGCGGTCGTCAGATCCGACGATGAGCACCATTTACCGCCTGGCCTACGCACTGCGCGTGCCGCCTGCGGTACTGCTGCCGGCCGTGGGGGAAGAGGTCGGCGAGCTGTGCTGGGAGGCGCTCGAACGCGTGGTGGAAAAGGCGAAAGATCTTGACACTGAAGAAGGGGAGCGAGAAGTGCGGCGCGAGTGGAGTCAACTGAGCACCACCGTCGCCTGGCCGGCCCGTCCGGAGGACACGAAGCCGTTCGCGTCGAAGAAGTGAGCGCATCCGCCGAAGCGTGTCGGCGGAGTGGACTTCTGCAAAAACCCGGCGATTATTCGCCCCGACTGTCTGTACAGCTTGGTCTAGTTGTACACTTCCACGCAGAGCAGAACTGAATGCGCGCGGACGGCTCGCGGACACTAGTCGGGGCCGGCGCGCAGACGTTGTCAAGGCGAAGGGGAGTGTGCAGGGTGTCAATAGCGGCTCAGATCGACGCATGGTTGGTGGCGCACCGTGACCAGGTCGTGGAGTGGCGCCGCCATCTGCACTCCCATCCGGAGCTGTCCCACGCCGAGATTGAGACGACGCAGTTCATCGCCGGCATCCTCACCGATCACGGTCTTGAGCCGCAGCTCTTCCCCGAAACCGGCCTCTACGTCGACATCGGCCCCGAAAGCAGCGATCGCCTGGGTTTCCGCGCGGACATCGACGCGCTGCGCGTCGAAGAGGTCTCGGGCCTGTCGTTCGCGTCGCGCACCCCGGGCATGTCGCACTCGTGCGGCCACGACGTCCACACCACGATCTGTCTGGCGCTCGCGTGCGCCTTGTCGGAGATCGACTTGCCGTTCGGTATCCGCATCATCTTCCAGCCCGCGGAGGAAGTCATGGACGGTGGCGCGCGCGATGTCATCGAGTGGGGTGGATTGAAGGGTGTGTCCAGCATCTACGCCGTCCACGTGGAGCCGAAGCTGCGCGTCGGCCAGGTGGGCGTGCGCACGGGCGCGATCACGTCCGCCGCCGATGTTTTGCGCATCGACGTCACCGGCCCCGGCGGCCACACCTCCCGCCCCCATTTGACCGCCGATGTGGTCTACACCCTGGGCAGTCTGGTCACCCAGCTGCCGGGCCTGCTCTCGCGCCGGGTGGACCCGCGCACCGGCACCGTCCTCGTCTTCGGCCAGATCGAGGCGGGCTTCGCCGCAAACGCTGTGCCGAAAACAGGCCGCGTCTCCGGCACGATCCGCACCCAGGACATCGGCACGTGGCGCTCACTGGAGCCGCTCATGCGCGAGCTTATCGACGACGTTGTCGCCCCCACCGGCTGCAATTACGAACTGTCCTACACCCGGGGCGTTCCGCCAGTGATGAACGACGACGTGGCCACCGCGGCACTGGCCGGAGCGGCGCAGAACGTCGACCCGCATGCGGTGGTGCAGGCCCCGCAGTCCAGCGGCGGCGAGGATTTCTCCTGGTACCTCGAGCACGTGCCGGGCTCCATGGCGCGACTGGGCTGCTGGCAGGGGGCTGGCCCGAAATACGATCTGCACCGCGGCGACATCATTGTCGACGAGCGCTGCATCGACGTCGGTGTGCGCCTCTTCGGATCGCTGGTCGAACGCTATGAAGGCGGTCTTATCGACCCCGCTTCCCTGTAAGCCCCGCCCAACCCCTGGCCCGGTCGGCGGCATGCGCAGCTGACAGCTACAGTGGACTCCCGGAAACTGTGCAGACGCGAAGCGCAAAGGAGACATGCGTGTCCAAAAAGATCGTGATCATCGGCGGCGGCCCGGGCGGCTACGAAGCAGCGCTCGTTGGTAGTTCGTACGGCGCGGACATCACGTTGGTCGAGGATCTCGGTGTCGGCGGTTCCGGCATTCTGCGCGACGTGGTCCCGTCGAAGGGCTTCATCGCGGGCACGAACATCAAGACCGACCTCCGCCGCGCCGACGCCATGGGTCTCAAGCACGGCCTGGGCGACGTGAACCTGTCGGTCCCAGCGCTCAACAACCGCGTGGTCGCCCTCGCCTCCGAGCAGTCGCGCGATATCCGCAACCAGGTCCAGCGCGCCGGCGTGCACCTGATCAACGGCCGCGGCCGCTTCGCCGAGAAGCAGGAAGGCCACACCACCCACCGCGTCGAGGTAGCGCTTAACGACGGCACCGAGGAGACGATCGACTGCGACATGGTCCTGATCTCCACCGGCGCCTCCCCGCGCGTGCTGCCGAAGGCGAAGCCGGACGGCCGCCGCATCCTGAACTGGCAGCAGATGTACGACCTGATCGAGATGCCGGAGCACCTCGTCGTGGTCGGTTCCGGTGTGACCGGTGCCGAGTTCGTCTCTGCCTACGCCGAGTTGGGCGTGAAAGTGACCATGGTCGGCTCCTCCGACCGCATCCTGCCGCATGACGACGCGGACGCCGCAGACGTGCTGGAGCAGGTCCTGTCCAACCGTGACGTGACCCTGGTGAAGGATGCCCGCGTGGATAGCGTGGAGAACACCGGCGAGGGCGTCATCGTCCGCACCAACGACGGCCGCGAGATCACTGGCTCCCACTGCCTTATGTCCATCGGTTCCATCCCGAACACGAAGGATTTGCGGCTCGAGTCACAGGGTGTCGATGTCACCCCGTCCGGCCACATTCACGTCGACCGCGTCTCCCGCACCAATGTCGCCGGCATCTACGCCGCCGGCGACTGCTCCGATCTCATGCCGCTTGCGTCCGTCGCTGCGATGCAGGGCCGCATCGCCATGTATCACGCGCTGGGTGAGGGAGTGGAGCCGCTGCGCATCCGCACCGTCGGCAACGCCGTGTTCACCCGCCCGGAGATAGCTGCGGTGGGCATTACGGAGCAGCAGATCCACAGCGGCGAGTACTCCGCCGACATCATCAAGCTCGATCTGGCCACCAACCCGCGCGCGAAAATGCGCTCGCTGAAGACCGGTTTCGTGAAGATCTTCGCCCGCAAGGGTTCCGGCCAGGTGCTCGGCGGCGTGATCGTCGCCCCGACCGCTTCTGAGCTGATTCTGTCGCTCACCATCGCCGTGACCAACCACCTCACTGTCGAGCAGCTGGCCAATTCCATGGCGGTCTACCCGTCCCTGTCGGGCTCCATCACCGAGGCCGCCCGCCGCTTGGTGCACAAGACAGACCTGAACTAAGCGCCTGAAACACCAGGCCGAGGGGAAATATAAGAAATATAAGCCGGCGACGACATATAAAGAGTATAAAGAATATAAGCCGTATAAAGGCTGACGCCGAAATCACTCTTCCGCTCCCTCGACCAGGAGGTTCGCCGTGGGTGCATCGCCGCGCAACCCGTTCATTCCCACCTTCGGTGTCTCGCCCAGCGTATTTGCGGGACGAAATTCTGTTGTCGAGTCGTTCGGGCGCGGGCTGGAAGGTGGTGTTGGTGATCCGCGCCGCGCATTGCTTCTGTCGGGTCCGCGCGGCATCGGCAAGACCGTCACCCTGAACGAGCTGGAGGACGAAGCGAAGCGCCGCGGCTGGGTGGTGCTCCGCGCGCAGCCGCACAACCTCGTTCAGCTCTTGGTGGACACTGCGATACCGCATGCGCTGTCGGCGTTGAGCCAGCAGCCGGAGGGGCGCCGCAGGATCACTGGCGTGAATATCGCGGGCATCGGGGGAGTGCGCAGCGAAATCGATGATGGGCACGATCCCGCACCGTCGCTCATCACGGGCCTGAATTCGCTTGCCGACGAAGCCGGCGCCGAATCCGGCATCCTGATTACCGTCGACGAGGTGCAAAGCGCGCCGTCGGACCAACTCTGGGAGCTCACCGCCGCGGTGCAGGACCTGATGCGGGACAACCGCAACATCGCCTTTGCGGCCGCTGGCCTGCCGGAGGGGATCGCCACCTTATTGCAGCACCCGGGCACGACATTTCTGCGCCGCGCGCAGCACTCTAACCTGGGGCCGATGTCTCCGGAGCAGACCGCGGAGGTGCTGTCCCAGACCGCGGAGGCGGGCGGCGCCCTATTCGACAATGAAGCATTGCGCCAGGCGGTGGGAATGAGCCGAGGATATCCGTTCCTGATCCAGCTCATCGGCTTCCATCTTTTCGAACGCGCCGGTAACGGCGGGACGATCGCGGCCGGGGATGTGGAGGCGGTGCGCGACGATGTCCTGGGCACTCTCGGCCAGCTAGTTCACGCACCCGCGCTGAGCGGTGTTCCACCGAAGCAGGAAGAATTTCTCGTCGCGATGGCGAACGTCCAAGAAGATCTGGCGGCAGTGCCGACGGCGGCGATCGCGCGCGAGCTCGGGGCCGCGCCGCAGTCGCTGACCATGGCCCGGCAAGCGCTCTTGAGGCGCGAACTGGTCTACAGCCCGAAGCACGGCTACCTGAACTTCACTATCCCGCACATGGGCCACCACCTGCTGGGGCGGGGCCTGCGCGACAGCGGCTGGGACTAGGCGTTGCCGGACAGAAAGTGGCGGAAGGCGGCCCGCGCGCCTCATTGTTTCGGCATACTAATTAATGGCGCGGAACACAACGGTGTTGCGCAGTGACATGAATCGCGGCGATATTCCCAGGAGGTTTGCTGTCCATGATCGAGCACGAGGTGCGCACACGCAGATCGGCGGAGGAGTTTCCGTACGAGGAACACCTCGCCTACAAGGTGGCCCAGGTGGCGGCGGATCCGGTGGCGGTCCCGGAAGAGGCCGCAGAGATGATCATTAATCGGATCATCGACAACGCCGCCGTCGCAGTGGCTTCGGTGGTGCGCCGGCCGGTGACGTCGGCGAGGGCGATGGCGCAGGCACATCCCGTCGATAAGCATGGCGCTTCTGTTTTCGGTGTGGACGGACGCTTCTCCGCCGAGTGGGCGGCGCTGGCTAACGGCACGGCGGTGCGCGAGCTGGATTACCATGACACGTTCCTGGCCGCGGAGTACTCGCACCCGGGCGACAATAATCCGCCGCTGCTGGCGGTCGCGCAGCACAAGGGGCTGGACGGCAAGGCGCTGATCCGCGGCATCGCCACCGGGTACGAGATCCAGGTGAACCTGGTCAAAGGTATCTCCCTCCACGAATTCAAGATCGACCACGTGGCGCACCTGGGGCCGAGCGTGGCGGCGGGCATCGGCACCATGCTGGAGCTGGACGTCGACACGATCTACCAGTCGGTCGGCCAGGCGCTGCACACGACGACGGCGACGCGCCAGTCGCGCAAGGGGCTGATCTCCTCATGGAAGGCGTACGCCCCGGCCTTCGCCGGAAAGATGGCCATTGAGGCCGTGGACCGCTGCATGCGCGGCGAGGGTGCGCCGGCCCCGATCTGGGAGGGCGAGGACGGTGTCATCGCGTGGATGCTGCACAGCCCGGACCGCACCTACACCGTCCCACTGCCTGCGCCGGGGGAGGAGAAGCGCGCGATCTTGGACACCTACACCAAAGAGCACTCCGCCGAGTACCAGTCGCAGGCGCCGATCGACCTGGCGCGGCGGATGAAGCAGACTATCGCCGACGCCGGGCGGATGACGTCGGAGATCGAGTCAATCGTCCTGCACACCTCGCACCACACGCACTACGTCATCGGCACCGGCGCGAACGACCCGCAGAAAATGGACCCGGCCGCTTCGCGCGAGACGCTCGACCACTCGATCATGTACATCTTCGCCGTCGCGCTCGAGGACGGCACCTGGCACTACCGCGACTCCTACTCGCCGGAGCGCGCCGGACGCCCGGAGACGGTCGAGCTGTGGCACAAGATCTCCACCACGGAGGACCCCGAGTGGACGCGCCGCTACCACTCGACGGACCCGAACGAGAAGGCCTTCGGCGCTAGGGCAGTGATCACGTTCAGCGACGGGGCAGTGATCGAAGACGAGCTGGCAGTGGCAGACGCGCACCCGCTCGGCGCACGGCCGTTCGAGCGCGCCGACTACATCGCGAAATTCCGCGCGCTTGCCGACGGGCTGGTCACCCCGGAAGAGCAGGACCGTTTCATCGTGGCGGCGGAGAACCTGGAAAACCTCACCGATCTGAACGAGCTCAACGTCCGCTTGACCGACGAGGCGCTGGCTACCGCGCCGTCGACGCCGGAGGGCATTTTCTAGAACCTGTCCCAGGGCCTGGCTTCATCCAGGCCCACTTTTTCACCCAAAAATTAGTTTTGTTGAGGAGAGAAACTATGTCGGAGCAACCAGAAATCCGGAAGGGCCTCAACGGCGTCGTCGCCGATTACACCGAGGTGTCCAAGGTCAATCCCGAGACGAACTCGCTGCTATACCGCGGCTACCCGGTGCACGAGCTGGCCAACAACGTCAGCTTTGAAGAAGTGGCCATGCTCTTGTGGAACGGGGAGCTGCCCAACGAGGAAGAATTGCAGGAATTCTACGATGCGGCGCGCAGCCGCCGCGTGCTCGACGAGGAGCTCATCGGCGTCATTGAGGCGATGCCGAAAGACTGCCACCCGATGGACGTCCTGCGCACGGCAGTGTCGTTTCTGGGCACCCGCGACCCGGAGAAATTCACCCCGGATTCCGACCACATCCGCGATATCGCGCTGACTCTACTGGCTAAGCTGCCCACTATTGTCGCGCTGGATATCCGCCGCCGGCGTGGGGAGGGCTACATCGAGCCGGACACGTCCAAGGGCTACGCGGAGAATTTTCTCTGGATGGTCTTCGGCGACGGGGAAGGATCGCCCGCGACGATCGCGTCGGATATCGAGGCTTTCGAGAAGTCGATGATCCTGTACGCCGAGCACTCCTTCAACGCGTCCACATTCACCGCGCGCGTGATCACCTCCACGCAGTCCGACACCTGGTCGGCGGTAACCGGCGCGATCGGCGCGCTGAAGGGGCCGCTGCACGGCGGCGCCAACGAGTTCGTCATGCACAACATGGTTGCCATCGGCGATCCAGCGAAGACTGAAGAGTGGACCCTGAACAAGCTGAAGAATAAGGAGCTGGTCATGGGGTTCGGCCACCGTGTGTACAAGAAGGGCGATTCGCGCGTGCCCACGATGGAGGAGGCCTTCAAAAAGCTCGCCTCCGAGCATCCGGAAAAAGACGGGGCGAAGTGGGTGGAGATGTACGACATTATGGCGAAAACGATGTACGAGAACACGTCCATCAACATCATGCCGAACCTGGATTTCCCCGCGGGCCCGGCGTATTACATTCTCGGTTTCGACATCGAGTTCTTCACCCCGCTGTTCGTCATGGCGCGAATCACCGGTTGGACCGCGCACATCATCGAGCAGTTCGAGAACAACACCATCATCCGCCCGCTGGCCGCATACAGCGGGCCGGCCGAGCGGCACGTCCCCGGTGCGCCGGAAACGTAGGGGAGGTCACAGGGCCGCCGCCATGCCCAGCCTTTAGAATCGTTGGGTGGTAATGCACCTTTCTAATTCAGGGGAGAAATCCATGACTGGTCCTGACCACACGGCCGGAACCGAATCGGCGCACCTGCCCACATTCAACAAGATTCTCGTCGCCAACCGCGGCGAGATCGCGGTGCGCGCCTTCCGTGCGGCCTTCGAGACGGGAGCGAAGACCGTCGCGGTGTACCCGCGCGAAGACCGCCACTCCTTCCACCGTCCGTTTGCGGACGAGGCAGTGCAGATCGGCGAGGAGGGGCAGCCAGTCCGCGCCTACCTGTCCATCGACGAGATCATCCGCGCCGCGGAGAAGACCGGCGCGGATGCGGTCTACCCGGGCTACGGCTTCCTCTCCGAGCGCGCCGACCTGGCGCGCGCCTGCGCCGAGCGCGGCATCACCTTCATCGGTCCGACTGCCGAGACACTCGACCTGACCGGTGACAAGGCCGCCGCAGTCCGCGCCGCTGAGGAGGCGGGCCTGCCGGTGCTCAAGGACTCCGAGGCCACCACCGACATCGACGAGCTGGTCAGCTGGGCGGACGATTTCGAGTTCCCGGTCTTCGTCAAGGCTGTGTCGGGCGGCGGCGGAAGGGGCATGCGCTTCGTCGATAAGCCGGAAAACCTGGCGGCGCTGGCTGCGGAAGCGTCCCGTGAAGCCGAGGCCGCGTTCGGCGATGCGAATGTGTACCTCGAGCGCGCCGTGATCAACCCGCAGCACATCGAGGTGCAGATTCTGGGCGATGCCTCCGGCGACGTCATCCACCTCTTCGAGCGCGACTGCTCCGTGCAGCGCCGCCACCAGAAGGTCGTGGAGATAGCTCCCGCGCAGCACATCACCGACGAGCAGCGGGAGCGCATTTGCCAGGACGCGGTGAATTTCTGCCGCCACATCAACTACCAGGGCGCCGGCACCGTCGAGTTCCTCGTGGACGAGCACGGCAACCACGTCTTCATCGAGATGAACCCGCGCGTGCAGGTCGAGCACACGGTGACCGAGGAGGTCACCGGCGTGGACATCGTGAAGTCCCAGATGCACATCGCGGCGGGCGCCACGCTGGAGCAGCTGGGTCTGCGCCAGGACGAGATCACGCTGACAGGCGCCGCACTGCAGTGCCGCATCACCACAGAGGACCCGAACAACGGCTTCCGCCCCGATTCCGGCGTGATCACCGGCTACCGCTCCCCGGGCGGCGCCGGCGTGCGTCTCGACGGCAATATCTCCGTCGGCGGCGAGATCACCCCGAACTTCGACTCCCTGCTGGTCAAGATGACCTGCCGCGGCAAGGATTTCGAGACCGCCGTGGCGCGCGCCCGCCGCGCGCTCAACGAGTTCTCCGTCAACGGCGTGTCTACCAATATCGGCTTTTTGCGCGCGCTGCTCTCCGAGCCGGACTTCATCAACAAGCGCATTGCCACCAGCTTCATCGCGGACCACCCGCACCTTCTCGAGGCGCCGGCGGCCCCGGACGAGGCCGGCCGCATCCTCGAGTACCTGGCGTGGACGACGGTGAATAAGCCGAACGGCCCGCGCCCGACGAATATCCGTCCGAGCGAGAAGCTGCCGGAGCTCAACTACACCTCGACCCCGCGCGGTGCGCGCGACGAGCTGCTCGAGCTCGGCCCGGAGAAGTGGGCGGAAAAGCTGCGCGGCCAGACTGCGCTCGGCGTCACCGACACCTCCTTCCGCGATGCGCACCAGTCGCTGCTGGCCACCCGCGTGCGCACGAACACGCTCGTCGCCGCAGCGAAGCACGTCGGCCACCTCACTCCGGAGCTCACCTCTGTCGAGGCGTGGGGCGGCGCCACCTACGACGTGGCCATGCGCTTCCTCCACGAATCGCCGTGGACGCGCCTCGAGGAGCTGCGCGACGCGATGCCGAACATGAACATCCAGATGCTGCTGCGCGGCCGCAACACGGTCGGCTACACGCCGTACCCGGATTCCGTGACCAAGGCATTCGTGGAGGAAGCAGCGTCCACCGGCGTCGACATCTTCCGCATCTTCGATGCGCTTAACGACGTTAGCCAGATGCGCCCGGCCATCGACGCCGTGCTGGACACCCAGACCGCCGTGGCCGAGGTCGCGATGGCGTACTCGGGCAACTTGATGGACCCGAACGAGGACCTGTACACCCTCGACTACTACCTGCGCCTGGCCGAAGAGATCGTGGAAACCGGCGCGCACGTGCTGGCCATCAAGGACATGGCAGGCCTGATGCGCCCGGCCGCCGCCGCGAAGCTGGTCGGCGCTTTGCGCGAGCGCTTCGATCTGCCGGTGCACGTGCACACCCACGACACTGCCGGCGGCCAGCTGGCCACCTACCTCGCCGCCGCCAACGCCGGCGCCGACGTGGTGGATGTGGCATCGGCTCCGCTGGCGGGCACGACTTCGCAGCCGTCCATGTCCGCTCTGGTCGCGGCCTTCGCCAACACCGAGCGCGACACCGGCCTGTCGCTCGAGGCCGTGAGCAATCTCGAGCCGTACTGGGAGGGCGTGCGCCAGCTCTACGCCCCGTTCGAGTCCGGCATCCCGGGCCCGACCGGCCGCGTGTACCGCCACGAGATCCCAGGCGGCCAGCTGTCCAACCTGCGCACGCAGGCTGTGGCACTGGGCCTGGGCGACCGCTTCGAGCTCATCGAGGACTACTACGCCGCGGTGAACGAGATGCTGGGCCGCCCGACCAAGGTGACCCCGTCCTCCAAGGTCGTTGGCGACCTCGCGCTGCACCTCGTCGGCGCCGGCGTGGACCCGGCGGAGTTCGCGAAGGACCCGCAGAAATTCGACATCCCGGATTCCGTCATCGGCTTCCTGCGCGGCGAGCTGGGCACGCCTCCGGGCGGCTGGCCGGAGCTGCGCGACCGCGCCCTCGGCGGCCGCAAGGAGACCCCGAAGGTCAACGAGGTCCCGGACGACCTGGCTCAGGACCTCGAGTCCGACAACCACCGCGTCCGCCGCGCAAGCCTGGACAAGCTGCTGTTCCCGAAGCAGTACGCCGAATTCCTGGAGCACCGCCGCACGTACGGCTTCACCGACCAGCTCGGCGACAAGACTTTCTTCTACGGCCTCCAGGAGGGCGAGGAGACCATGATCTGGTTCGGCGACCTGGAGAAGCAGCAGACCCCGCTGGTGGTCCGCCTGGATGCTGTGGGCGAGCCGGACGAGAAGGGCATGCGCCGCGTGATCATCAACGTCAATGGCCAGATCCGCCCGGTCACCGTCCGCGACGAGAACGCGGAGTCCTCCGTCGCGGAAGTGGAGAAGGCTGATTCGTCCAACCCGAACCACGTCGCCGCGCCGTTCGCCGGTGTGGTCACCGTGACCGTGAAAGAGGGCGATGAGGTCTCCGCCGGCGACCAGGTCGCCTCCATCGAGGCGATGAAGATGGAAGCCTCCATCTCCGCCCCGAAGGACGGCGTGGTCGAGCGCATCGCCTTCACCCAGGCCACCAAGGCGGAAGGTGGCGACCTCGTCGCCGTGATCCGCTAAGCGCCGCAGCCGCGTAGCACAGGCAAGCCGCTAGGCACCGCCCCAGATACGTGGGCGGAACCTAGCGGCTTTCTGCTGTGGAAGGGGGGAGGAAGGAGCGGGCTATGTGAGCAGCTCTTCCATCTCCTTCATCTCGGCGGTCTGGACGTCGACCATCTCCTGGGCCATCTCGCGCAGCGGGGCATACCCTCCGTTGTCGATCTGGTCCTGCGTCATGGGGATGACATGCTCGTGGTGGTAGTGCATCATCTCCAGGAAGGTCGTGCGCAGCTCGTCGCCCTCCAGCGAAGCGAACTCTTCGAGCTCCTCCGGCTGGAACATGCCGTTGGCGATGTGTGTGGAGTGCATCTCCATGTCGTTCTGGATGCCCCACTCGTCGGCCCAGGCGCGCATCTGCTCGTTCTCGCGCTCCTGACCGTCCTTGATGCGCTGAGCCAGGTCGCGGACCTGCTCGTCGTCGACATCGGATTCAAGCAGCACGTCGGACATGTCGATGGCCTGCTGGTGGTGGGGGACCATCATGCCGAGGAAGTGGACATCCACCTCGTTGTGCGTCCCTTCCGCCTCGTCCCCGCCGCCGCTGAAGGCCCCGCGGACCGTCGGGCCGAGCGCGGCGATGAGCAACACGAGCGCGGCGATGATAGCGAGGGCTACGACCCACGGCTTGCGGTTCGGCCGCGTCAGCTCGTCGGATTCAGTGTCGTGGACATCAAGTCCATTATTGAATTCTCTGTCTACCATTGGCATTCCCTTTCAGTGGTTCACGGTCAGCCTAGCGGTTATGCCCAGGTGAACGCCATAAAAGTGGGGCAGACCACTTATCCCTTCACACCGCCGGCGGTCAGGCCGGAGACGATGCGGCGCTGGAAAGCCAGCACCATGAGAATCAGCGGGACGGTCACCAGGGATCCGGCGGCCATGATCGCCGCATACGGGTACTCGAAGGCGTTGGGGCCGGAGAAGCGGGCAATCGCCACGGTCACCGGCTCAGTCGCGTTGGTGGACAGCTGGCGGGCGAGCATGAACTCGTTCCACGTGGCGATGAACGCGATAATCGCCGTGGTGAAAATGCCCGGCGCCGCCAGGGGCAGCAGCACGAGGCGGAAGGCCTGACCGCGGGTGGCGCCGTCGACACGCGCCGCTTCCTCGAGCTCCCACGGCAACTGGCGGAAGAAGGAGATGAGCGTGTACACCGTCAGCGGCAGCGCGAAGGAGATATTCGGGATGATCATGGCGCGGTAGGTGCCGATCCACCCGATGTCGCCGAAGAGCTGGAACAGGGGAGTGACAAGCGCGATGCCGGGGAACATCGACGCGGCGAGAATGATGCCGGTGACAATGCCCTTGCCGCGGAAGTTCAGGCGCGCCAGCGCGTAGCCGGTGAACACGCCGACCATGACGGCGAGCGCGGTGGTGATCACGGAGATGATCAGGGAGTTCATGATCGCGCCGAGGAAGTCGTTGCCCTTGTCGGTCGCGAGCGCGTCGCGGAAATTCTCCAACGTGACGTGCGTGGGCCACGGGGTGGTGTCGAATGTGTGGTTCTTATCGCGCAGCGCGGTGACCAGCATCCAGTAGAAGGGCGCGAGACCCCATACGAGAATGAAGACCACGCCGAGCTTGTGGCCGATATTGCCGAAATTCTTCTTCATCGCGCTGCCTCCGTGCTCGTCGTCGCTGTGGCCGCGGCATCACGCGCCGCCGAATCAGCTCCGTCAGCGGAACTGCTCTTGCCCCGCTGTTTCTTCGCCTGCTTCTTTGTGGCGCGTTTCTCGCGCCGTGCGCGGGTCTCCTCACCGCTGACATCGGCTCCGCCGAAGCGGACCAGCAGGAACGCGACGGTGAAGATGAGCAGGAAGATCAGGGTGGACAGCGCCGAGGCCGAGTTGAAGTTGTTCTGCCGCATGTCCTCGACCACCAGCTGGGAGATCGTGGCGGTCGGCGAGTTCGAGGAGCCGGAGATCATGATGACCGGAAGGTCGTACATGCGCAGCGCATCGAGGGTGCGGAAGAGGATCGCGACCATCAGCGTCGGGCGCACGAGCGGCAGCGTGATGCGGGTGAAGGTCTGCCACGCCGACGCGCCGTCGACACGCGCGGCTTCGTAGACGTCCTTCGGGATCATCTGCAGTCCGGCAAGAATGAGCAGCGCGACGAACGGCGTTGTCTTCCACACGTCAGCGATGATGACGGCCACGCGCGCGGCCCACGGGTCCGTCGTCCACGCGATCGACTGGCCCAACAGCGAGTTCACGATGCCGTTTGGGGCGAACATGAACTGCCACAGCTTCGCGGTCACCGCCGTGGGGATCGCCCACGGGATGAGCACGGCCGCGCGGATCAGCGCGCGCACGCGCGACGGGTGGTTCATGATCAGCGCCATGACCATGCCCAGCACGGCTTCCAGCGACACGGTCACCACAGTGAAGAACAAGGTGATGCCGAGTGCCGGCCAGAAGTCCGTCGCCAGCACCCCGGGCGGGCACTCGCCGACGGTGCCCGTCGGGGTCATGCAGCGGTTCTGGATCCAGTACAGGTAGTTGTCCAGGCCCGCGAAGCCGCCGTCGACGAAGACGCCGGTGGACGGGTCGAGGTGGCGGTTGGCCTGGAACGACAGCCAGATAGCGCGCAGGATCGGGTAGCCGATGACAATGGCCAGCACGATCAGCGCGGGTGTGACCAGGCCCCACGCTTTGCCCGCATCACTGCGCGGGCCCGCGTTCTTCTTGGCGGGCTCCGCGTTTTCCGCAGTTCCGCGCCGCTTGACGACGGTACTCATGAACTCTCCTTAACAACCAGCACGCGTGAAGATGTGTGCGCTGCGCGCACATGGTGCAGGCCCTGAAATGAACAGAGTCTGCAGCCTCAGCCCATGGAAAATGGGCCGAATCTGCAGACTGATCTTAAACTGTTCCTCCCGCCCCGCCTATGGGTATGTGCGGGGCGGGGGAGTGCGCTACACCTTATTGCTGGGCGGCCTGCTTGATGGCGGCAGCCATGTCCTTGGTGGCGTCGTCGACGCTCTTACCGGAGGTCAGTGCTGCGTAGGTGTTGTCCTGGATGGCCTTGGAGATCGCCGGGTAGAACGGGGAAACCGGACGCGGCTTCGCGTTCTCGAGGGACTCCTTGAGTGCCGGCAGGTACGGGTGCTCCTCGATCAGTGCCTCATCGTTGTAGATGGACGAGAGCACCGGCGGGAAGGACGCCTTGGCGAAGGAGAGCTGGTTCTCCTCGTTGATGATGAACTCGATGAAGTCCTTGGCAGTCGCCTTGTGCTTGGAGTTGACGTTGATGCCGTTGTTGTAGCCACCGAGGGTGGACACGCCGACTCCGGACTCGCCGACGAGCGGCTGGACCTCGAAGTTCAGGCCCTGCTCCTCTGCATTGGAGTACATGTACGGCCAGTTGATGGCGAATGCGGTCTGTCCCTCGGTGAAGGCCAGGTTGGTCTCCTCCTCGGTGGCGGCGGTGGAGCCCTTGGCAATAGTGCCGTCCTCGTACGCATCGACCAGAGCCTGCAGGCCAGCCTTGGCCTCGTCGGATTCGACGGTCGGCTCACCGTTGTCGCCGATGACGGTGCCGCCCCAGCCGTTGATGAAGCCGAGGGCGTTCACCGTCAGGCCCTCGTACTGCTTCAGCTGGGTGGTCAGGCAGTCGCCCTCGACAGCCTCGCAGGCGGACTTGAGGTCTTCGAAGGTGTCCGGTTTGGACTCGACCTTGTCCAAGTTGCGGAAGAGCAGCTGGCCGTTGGTGTTCTGCGGCAGCGCGTAGAGCTTGTCGTTGTAGGTCGCAGATTCGACGGTGGACTGCAGCAGACCGGAGGTGTCCACTTCGAAGTCGCCCTCGAGCGGCTCGAGCCACTGGTTGGCCGCGAAGTCGGCGGTCCACACGACGTCGAGTGCCATCACGTCGTAGTCGGAATTGCCTGCCTGGAGGGACTGCACGAGGGTGTCGCGCTGATCGTCAGCCTCACCGGCGAGCTCCTTGAGCGTCACCTGCTCGTCCGGGTGCTCCTCGTTCCACTTGTCGATGATCGGGGTCACCTTGTCGGTGTCGTTGCGGCCCATGGCGAAGGTGATGGGGCCGCGCTCGCCGGCGCCATCGGAGGAACCGCCGCCACCGGAGGAGCCGCCGCCATCGGCGGAATCACTGGAGCAGGCTACGAGGGTGGTGGCGGACAGAGCGACTGCGCACAGTGCGGCGCCGGTCCGGCGGGTTGCGGAGAGTTTCATGCGTACACCTTTCAGGTCGGAGGTTTCCCCAATCTTAAATAAGACGTGCCTGGAAACCGGGATTTCGTGAACTTCAAGTGAACAATCCTGCGCAAACGTCGCATCAGCTACCCCCGACACGGGGGGATTGTTCTAAACATACGCCCGTTTCGTCCCATGCGTTGTGCCTGAAACGTGGATTTCTCCCCGCCGTCCACCCCACAGTGAGGGGGATTTTCCAATGCAAAACCGCCGCGTCCCCAGCAGAAGAAGGGGCCGCGGCGGTGTGAGCGCGTCTTCGCGAGTGAACCAGGCGCTTAGGCCAGGTCGCGGTACATCACATTCGGGTTCGCCTTGGTGGGCACGAAGCCGAACTTTTCGTAGATATAGCGTGCGCGCTTATTCTCCGGCATGACTTCGAGGGCGATCCGCTTGGCTCCCTGGTCGATGGCGAGCTCGCACGCGGAGTGCAGCAGCACAGCACTCAGGCCGTAACCGTGGGAGCGCTCCTCGACGGCGAGGATCAACTCCGGGACATCCGGGCCGAGATTGGCTTCGCTGGTCGTGTCGCCTTCCTCCCAGTAGCGCAGCCAGATGCCGCCGGCCGGGGTGTGGTCCTGGTCGTGCGCGATCCAGCCACCGTCGTCCTCCGGCGACCAGTCGTCGACAAAAGCCTTCACCTGGGACTGGCCGCAACCGAGCGGCTTGGACTCGTCCCCGAACACATCCGCCAAGTAGTGCAGGCGGCGGATGTAGGTGCGGTCCGATTCAGTGGCGGGTTTCAGCTTGAACTCCATGCGGCTAATTGTAACCAAATAGATCACTGATAGGAGCTAAAAATGGAAAGCTCACATTGACATATTCAGCGACCAAGCGCATCGGCACCTAGAGCTTCGACGCGCGCACCAACGTGCACTTCGTCGGTGTGCGCGATCCGTACGCCACATAAACAAGGAGCGGAGGCCCGCAGGGATCTCGCGCTAGCGGATCTCCAGGAGCACGGCGGTCTTATTCACCTGATCACCCTGCTCCACGGCGAGCCCCTTCACGGTGCCGGACTTGTGCGCCTTGACGGGGTTCTCCATCTTCATGGCCTCGAGGACGAGCAGGATATCGCCTTCGTTGACGGTGTCGCCCTCGGCGACGTTCACCTTGACCACGGTGCCCTGCATCGGCGCGGGCACGGCGTCGCCGGACAGGGCGGCGGCGGAATTGCGGCGCTTCTTGGCCTTGCGCTTGCCGTTGCCGCCGATGACCAAGGACGAGGGGAGCGCGACCTCGATGCGGCGGCCGTCAATCTCCACAGCGTAGGTGCGCTTCGCACCCGGCTCCTCGCCGTCTTCCTCGTCGTCGGTGTACGGCGGGATCTCTGCTCCGAATTCCTCTTCGATCCAGCGGGTGTAAACATCGAAGCCGCTCTCGTCGCCGATGAACGCCGGGTCGTTCAGCACTGCGCGGTGGAAGGGGATCACGGTGGGCAGGCCGTCGACGACGTACTCGGCGAGGGCGCGGCGGGCGCGCTGGATGGCTTCCTCGCGGGTCTCGCCGGTGACGATCAGCTTCGCCAGCATCGAGTCGAACTGGCCGCCGACGACATTGCCGGCGCGCACACCGGAATCAACCCGGATGCCGGTGCCGGCGGGCTCAACGTAGCGGGTGATCGTGCCCGGAGCCGGCATGAAGTTCATGCCCGGGTCCTCGCCGTTGATGCGGAACTCGATGGCGTGGCCGCGCGGGGCGGGGTCCTCGGTGTGGCGCAGCGGCTCGCCGCCTGCGACGCGGAACTGTTCGCGCACCAGGTCGATGCCGGCGGTCTCCTCGGTGACGGGGTGCTCCACCTGCAGGCGGGTATTCACCTCGAGGAAGGAGATGATGCCCTCCGGGTGCTGCTCGTCGGCCGGGCTGACCAGGTACTCGACGGTGCCGGCACCGTAGTAGCCGGCTTCTTTGACGATGGCCTTGGCGGACGAGTGGATCGCCTCGCGCTGGGCATCGGACAGGAACGGGGCGGGGGCTTCCTCCACGAGCTTCTGGAAGCGGCGCTGCAAAGTGCAGTCGCGGGTGCCGGCGACGACCACGTTGCCGTGCTGGTCGGCGATCACCTGCGCCTCGACGTGGCGGGCGCGGTCCAGATAACGCTCGACGAAGCACTCGCCGCGGCCGAAAGCGGTGACAGCCTCGCGGGTGGCGGATTCGAAGAGCTCCGGGATCTCCTCGCGGGTGTGGGCGACCTTCATGCCGCGGCCGCCGCCGCCGTACGCGGCCTTGATGGCCACGGGCAGGCCGTGCTCGTCGGCGAATGCGACGACCTCGTCGGCGGAGTTCACCGGCTCCTTGGTGCCCGGAGCCATCGGCGCGGAGACCTTCTCCGCGATGCGGCGGGCCTCCACCTTATCGCCGAGCAGGGCAATGGCTTCTGGGGAGGGGCCGATCCAGGTCAGGCCCTCGTCGATCACTCGGCGGGCGAAGTCGGCGTTTTCCGACAGGAAACCGTAGCCGGGGTGGATTGCGTCGGCGCCGGAGGCCTTCGCGGCGCCGATGATCTTGTCGAAGCTGAGGTAGGAATCGGCGGCGGTGTTGCCGCCGAGAGCGAATGCCTCGTCGGCGAGCTCGACGAACGGGCTGTCCGTGTCCGGCTCGGCGTACACAGCCACCGACGCAATGCCGGCATCTTTCGCGGCACGGATGATGCGCACGGCGATCTCGCCGCGGTTAGCAATGAGAACCTTCGAGACGGTCGACGGTGTAGACACTCTCAACAACGCTTCCTGATCGGTGAATAATTCGTGGAGGTAGATTTCAAGAACTCTACTAGGTCCTATCGATCGGCATCCGCACCATGTTTCCCCACTCGTACCAAGACCCGTCGTAGAGGGAAACATTCTCCAGGCCAAGGGCGTAACGGAGGATGAACCACGTGTGGGCGGCAGATTGGCCGTTGCCGGAGTATGTGATCACCGGGGCGTCGGCGGGGACCTCGGAATACGCGGTGGCGAGGGAGGCGTGGTCCTTCACGCGGCCGTTCGGGTGCACGGCATCGCCCCACGGGTGGTTCACCGCGCCCGGAATGTGGCCGTGGCGCAGGACAGGGGAGGCGCGCAGGCGGTCGTTTTCCAGTTCGTTTTCGGAGCCGGAGAAGAATTCGGGGCCGCGGACGTCGATAAGCATGCTCTTTTCGTCGCGGTCCCGCACCTCGTCGACGAATGTGCGCCACGGCTTATCCGTGCGCTCGACGACCGGGTAGTTCTGCGACGGGTACTCCGGCACGGCGAACGAGGTGTCGCGTTCCTCGCCCATCCACGCGTCGCGCCCGCCATCGAGAATGCGCACGTCCGGGTGGCCGAAGAGCTCGAAGACCCACGCTGTGTACGCCGCCCACCAGTTATTGTGGTCCCCGTAAATGACCACTGTGTCGTCGCGGCCGATGCCGCGGGCGTCCATCAGCTTGGCGAACGCCTCGCCGTCGATGAAATCGCGCACGACCTCGTCGTTGAGGTCTTTGTGCCAGTCGATGCGCACTGCGCCCGGGATGTGGCCGATGTCGTAGAGGAACGCATCCTCGTCCGACTCCACCACGCGCAGGCCGTCGACACCCAGGCGGGCGGACAGCCAGGAAGCGGAGACGAATTTCTCCGGGTGCGCGAAGTCCTGGAACAGCGGGAACGGGTCAGCGGGAATTCCCATGGGATAAACCTCTCCGTGCGACGTGGGGTGCGGCGACAATGAACATCGGGGACAAAAATATGGCTACACACCTCAGTGCTGCCAGTCACTGCCAACCCTACCTGTGGACCCCCGGAGCACGGACAAGGAGCTGTGAAGTTTCGCGCGTGTGAGCTTAATTACTATCCAATTCACTCGCCCGGCGGAAGAGTGAAGAACACTTTAACCTCATGGAGGGAACCTCCGGTGAAAAAGGGACTGGGCGTTCCTCTCCGCATTCAAGCACTGATCAATAAGGGGATTCACCGTGCACAAGGCAATCGTCGTCTTCGAGGTCGAAGGCGGATCCGACAAGTACTTCGACGGGCACCGCAAGGACACCATGCCCATCGTCAACGCCATCAAGGACAAGGGCTGGAACTCCGAGGTCGTCTTCTTCCGTCCCGAGTGGTCCGACGACATCTTTGAGTACGTCTCCTCCAACTTCGACGCCTACATCTCGCGTGTGAACCCGGGCAATGTCCCCGGCGGCGAGAAGGGCTACTTCGACCTTCTCACCCGCCTGTCCGAGGCTGGCCTGGTTGGCATGTCCACCCCGGAGGAGATGGTCTCCTACGGCGCCAAGGATGCCCTGGTCAAGCTGAACAAGACCGACCTGGTCCCGGAGGACACCGCCGCGTACTACGACGTCGAGTCCTTCCACGGCACCTTCCCGACCTCCCTGTCCTACGGTGAGCGCGTGCTCAAGCAGAACCGCGGCTCCACCGGCTCCGGCATCTGGCGCGTCCGCCTCGCCGACGAGTCTCTCGCCGAGTCCGTCGAACCGGGCACTGCACTGCCGCTGGACACCAAGCTCAAGTGCACCGAGGCCGTGGACAACCACACCGAGGACCGCGAGCTGGGCGAGTTCATGGACTTCTGCGACCAGTACATCGTCGGCGACAACGGCATGCTCGTGGACATGCGTTTCATGCCGCGCATCGTCGAGGGCGAGATCCGCATTCTGCTGGTCGGCCCGCACCCGGTCTTCGTCGTGCACAAGAAGCCGGCCGAGGGCGGCGACGCATTCTCCGCGACCCTGTTCTCCGGTGCGAAGTACACCTACAACAAGCCGGAGGAGTGGCAGGAGCTCGTCGACATGTTCGCCGAGGCCCGCCCGGTCATCGCCGAGAACCTCGGCGGCGACAACATCCCGCTGATCTGGACCGCCGACTTCATGCTTGCGGACGACGACGAGACCGGCGAGGACACCTACGTCCTCGGCGAGATCAACTGCTCCTGCGTCGGCTTCACCTCCGAGCTGGACATGGGCATCCAGGAAATGGTTGCCGAGGAGGCCATCAAGCGCGTCGAGGAGAAGCACGCCTAAGCAACCTCCGGACCGCCTTCATCACCGGCACGCGCGGCCCCACTAGATCCGTTTGAAACCCCCTCCGTAAAAGCCCAGGTGGCGTGTTGCCAGTGGGGCAGGAGGGGTTCGGATTTCACACGCATCTAGTGGCGGCTTTGGTGCTGGGGCTTTTGCTGCCTGGCTGGGCCGGCCCGCCCGGCCGGGCGGGCCGGACCGGGGCACGCCGCTGGCCCCGCGCCCGCAGGGCCTATGCCTCGCCGGCGACCAGCTGCGCTGCGCGCTCACCGATGACGTAGCAGGTGATATTCGGGTTGATGGCCACGATCTGCGGCATCACCGAGGCGTCGGCGACACGGAGGTTCTTCGTGCCCTTGACGCGGAGCTCCGGGTCGAGCGGGGACATCTCGTCGTCGTCGGAACCCATGCGCACCGTGCCCACCGGGTGGTAGACGGTGTTGTGGGTCTTCGAGATGTAGTCGGCGATCTCCTCGTCGGTCTGCACGTTGGCTCCGGGGGAGAGCTCGCGGGCGACAATGTCCTTAAGGGCCGGCTGGCCGGCGATCTTGCGGGCCAGCTTGATGCCCTCGACGGCGATGCGCATGTCGTAGCCCTCGTCGTCGGTGAAGTAGCGCGGGTCGACCTTCGGCTTATCTCGGTAGTCATTGGAGCGCAGCCGCACGGTGCCGCGGGAGCGGGCGTGGCAGACATTCGGGGTCAGGGCGAATGCCTCGTCGGCCTGCGGGTAGCCCTGGCGGGCGGTGTGCATGTCGAAGGGGGTGCAGCCGTAGTGCATCATCAGGTCCGGCAGATCGGTGTCGTCGTCGATCTGGGTGAAGATGCCGATCTCCCACCACTGGGTGGAGTCGCGGACCATCGGGACCTTGGACTCGAACTGGATCACAGCCTCCGGGTGGTCCTGGAGGTTGGAGCCGACACCGGGGGCGTCGACACGCACGTCGATGTTGAACTCCTCGAGGTGCTCGCGCGGGCCGATGCCGGAGAGCATGAGCAGCTGCGGCGTGTTGATCGCGCCGGCAGAGATAATGACTTCCTTGTTGGCCGTGATGGTGGCCTTGCGGTTGAAGGAGTCGGCGAGGTACTCGACGCCGGTGGCGGTGTTGGTGTCGTCGTCCGCGAACAGGATGCGGGTGACCCACATATCGGTGAGGATGTCGAGGTTCTCGCGCTTCTCGTTCGGGTGCAGGTAGGACACGGCCGATGAGGAGCGGGTGTTGTCCTTATGCGAGTTGATCTGGAAGAACCCGGCGCCGTGCTTGACGGTCTCGCCGGTGTTGAACTGCTTGCGCGGCAGACCGGCTTCCTCACAGGCGTCGAGCACAGCGGTGCCCACCGGGTCGACCTGCGGGACGTCCATGATCTCCACCGGGCCGTCGTGGCCGTACTGGTCGCCTTCGCGGGAGTTGTTCTCCAGCTTTTTGATCAGGGGCAGCACATTTTCCGGGGTCCAGTCGTTGGCGCCCAGCTTCTCCCAGATCTCCAGGTCTTCCGCCGGGGTGTGGAAGGCGATGCAGGAGTTGTGTGAGGAGCAGCCGCCGAGCACCTTTGCGCGGGCGTGGCGCATGAAGGAGTTGCCGTTTTCCTGCTCCTCGATGGGGTAGTCCCAGTCCAGGCCGGACTCGAGCAGCTCTGGCCAGCGCTTCAGGGACAAAACCTCGTCGAATTTGCGGTCGTCCGGGCCGGCTTCGAGCAGGGCGACGGTGACGTCGGGGTTCTCGGACAGGCGGGCGGCGACAGCTGCGCCGGAGGAACCGCCGCCGACAACGATGTAATCGTAGGAATCACGGATGGCCATGAAAGATCTCCTTTGAAAACGAAGAGTGAAAACTAGGACTGCTTGTTCGGGAACCAGCCCGTCACTGCCGGCTCGGTGTTGTGGTAGATGTGCTTGGACTGCTGGTACTCCTCGAGCCCGGTGTGGCCGAGCTCGCGGCCGATGCCGGAGAGCTTGTAACCGCCCCACTCCGCCTGCGGGATGTACGGGTGGTAGTCGTTGATCCAGATCGTGCCGTGCTGCAGCGCGCGGGACACACGGTTGGCGGTGCCCATGTCGGAGGTCCAGACAGCGCCGGCGAGGCCGTAGTCGGTGTCGTTGGCGATCTGGATTGCTTCGTCCTCGGTGGAGAAGGTCTCCACGGTTATCACGGGACCGAAGCCTTCCTCCTGCACAGCCGGGTTATCGCTGGAGCACTGGTCCAGGACGGTGGGGGAGTAGAAGAAGCCGTCCTTGTGCTCCTCGCCGCCCCAGTCGTGGCCGCAGCGCAGGCGGGCGCCGGCCTTGATGCCGCGCTCGACGTAGTCGGTGACCTTGTCGCGGTGCTCCTTGGAGATCAGCGGGCCGGTCTCGGCCTTCTCGTCGAAGGGGCCGCCCATGACGATGTCCTTGGCGCGGGCGACCAGGTCGTCGACGAAGCGCTCGGCAATGGATTCTTCGATGACCAGGCGGGTGCCGGCGGAGCAAACGAGGCCGGAGTCCATGAACGCGGCGTTGAGCGCGTTGTCTAGGGCGGCATCGTAGTCGGCGTCGGCGAAGACGACGTTCGGGTTCTTGCCGCCCAGCTCGAGGGCGACCTGCTTGACACCTTCAGCCGCGGACTTCGCGATGATGCGGCCGGTCTCCAGACCGCCGGTGAAGGAGATAAGGTCCACCTCCGGGTGGGAGGAGAGCACGGAGCCGACATTGGCGCCGTCGCCGGTGACCACGTTGGCCACGCCCTTGGGCAGGCCGAGCTCGTCCATCAGTTCCACGATCTTGATGGTGGTGTGCGGGGTGAGCTCGGACGGCTTGATCACGAAGGTGTTGCCGGCGGCAATGGCCGGGGCGATCTTCCACGATGCCTGCAGCAGCGGGAAGTTCCACGGCGTGATCATGCCGCAGACACCGATCGGCTCGGTGACGACGCGGTCGATGACGGTGGCATCGGCGGCGTCGACAAGCCTGCCCGGATTGGAATCTGCGACCTTGCCGAAGTAGCGGAAGCAGTTGGCGATGTCTTCCATGTCGCCCTCGGCTTCGACGAGGCGCTTGCCGGTGTCGAGTGCCTCAGCCTTGGCGAATTCGTCCTTGCGGCGCAGAAGCTCGTCGCCCACCTTGATCAGGAAATCGCCGCGCTCGGCGGCGGGCGTGTTGCGCCACTCGCCCTTCTCAAAGGCGGCGCGGGCGGCCAGCACGGCGCGCTCGGCGTCGCCGGACGTGCCCTCGGACACGATACCGACCTCGCGGCCGTCGGCGGGACAGCGGATCTCGCGGGTCGCGCCGTTTTCGGCGGACACCCACTCACCGTCAATGAACAAGGTCTGAGCCTGCGGCATTGGAATAACGGTCCTTTCGGTTAGTGGCGGAAGCGTGAAGATGAAAAGCCCCACGCTCGTGATGCGCGAACGCCGCCCACGGCCCCGCAGAGAAATCCGCGGAAGCGAGAGCGGCGTGAAAGCGCGTTCCCTCAAACGAGGGTACCTATCTGTGGATTTACGGCTCGGTGTTCTCGGCCACATCGATGTCTGCGCCCGCGTCGTCCCACGTGGTGGGTGCCGGCACCGACGAGTCGGCGATGACCTGGCCACTGGCCTCGTCCGCCATGTCCATGTAGAAGAGGTGTCGGTCAAAGTAGTTGATCACGTCCTGGATGACCTGGTCCGTGTTGTACGTGATCACGTTGTGGCCGCGTGTGCCACGGGCGTTGAAGACCTCGACGCGGTAGAAGTGCTCCTGGCCTTCCCTGGCGTTGGTGGCGTAGCTGGGCACCTCGTAGGCCAGCGGGTAGAGCTGGTACTTGAACTCGTCGTGGTCACTGAACGCCATAGTCAGGTCGATGAACGGCAGGCCGGTGTCCGCGTTGACGTCCTTGACGAGGTGCACGTCGCTGCCCAGGTGCTTGAGCTCCGCGGCGACTTCTGCCATGGCGGGAGAGGCGATGTCGTTCATGAAGGCCACAGCATCGTCGCGGGTGGGGAAAGAAACGCGGCGGGCGAGTCGTTCCCTCCAGTCGCGGTCGTCGTCTACGACAGCAGTGCCCGTCATCGAGCGGGACACCAGCGCGCGCGTCGCGGAGTCGGCGGCGCGTTTCTCGGCGCGCAGCACCTTCGCGACAGACGCCATGAGCAGGTACATCACCACGGAGAACGGCAGGCCGATCAGGACGGTGGCGGCTTGGAGGGTGTACACGCCGTCGACAAGCAGCATGGCCAGGGTGAGCGCGCCGATGATGACGGCCCAGAAGATGCGCAGCCACGGAGCGCCGTCGGAATCGCCGCGGGTGGCGTACGAGGTCATATTCGCCATGACCAGCGCGCCGGAGTCGGCGGAGGTGACGTACAGCAGCAGGCCGACGATGACGGACAGGCCGATCAGGAAGGTCGCACCCGGGTACTGCGACAGCAGGTTGAAGTAGCCGGATTCGGGGACCTCCACGGCCTCGTTCAGGAAGGCCTCGTCGCCCGCCTGGAAGTGCGCCAGCGCGGAGTTGGACAGGATGGAGATGAACAGCAGGATGAATCCCGGCGGGACGATGAGCACGCCGATGATGAACTCACGCAGCGTGCGGCCGCGAGAGATGCGGGTGAGAAACAGACCGACGAACGGCGCCCACGCGATCCACCAGGCCCAGAAGAAGATCGTCCAGTCCTGCAGCCACTGGTCCGCCGGGTAGTCGGCGGCGCCGCCGGTGTAGCCGAAGGTGGCGAAGAGCATGTGCGGCAGCTGCCCGATCGAGTCGCCGGCGTTCTGCACGAGCTGCTTGAGCAGGGTAGGGGTGTCGCCCGCGAGGAGGATGTAGAGCAACAGGCCCAGGGCAAGGAAGACGTTGGTCTCGGAGAGACGTCGAATGCCCTTATCGACGCCTGAGACTGCCGACACCGTCGCCATTGCCACCGACACGATGATCAGCGCGATCCAGACAGTCAGGTTGTTCGGGATGCCGAACAAGGCGGTCAGTCCGTAGTTGAGGAAGACGACGCCGATGCCGAGCGAGGTGCCGATGCCGAAGATTGTGCCGATGGTGGCCACGACGTCGACGGTGTCGCCGGCAATCCCCTTGACGCGCTTGCCGAAAAGTGGGGCGAGCGCGGAGCGGATGGACAGCGGCAGGTGGTAGCGGTAGGCCGCCAGGCCGAGCGCCACGCCCATCAGGGCGTACATGGACCAGCCGGGGATGCCGTAGTGGAAGATGGTCCACCCCGGCGCCATCTGCGCGGCGGCGTCGGAAAGCGGCTCGCTGTCCGGCGGGGTCAGGTAGTTGACGGCCGGGCCGGAGATGGCGAAGAACATCAAATCCACGCCGATGCCGGCGGCGAAGAGCATCGATGCCCAGGTGAACAGGCTGAATCGCGGCCGCGAGTGGTCGGGGCCCAAGCGGATATCGCCGAATTTACTCAAGGCGACTGTGAGCACGAAGATCACGATGAGCGCGGCGGTGAGGACGTAGTACCAGCCGAAGGTGCGGCCGATCCAGTCCATGGAACCGAAGATCACGGTCTCGGCCTGGTCGGGGAAGATCGCGGACCACAGCACGAAGGCGATGATCAGGATGCCGGAGGCGATGAAGACTGGTTTGTTGACGCGGGAGTAGCCCTTGGCGCCCAGTTCTTCGTGGGCCTCGTCGTGGAAATTCTCCACGACGATCCCGTCAGTATTGTGTTTTTGTTCACCTTTAGTTTTTGCAGGGGCTGAAGCTCGTGCGCGCGACGCGTCGGGGCTCACTGTTGCTCCTTCATATTCATTTGAGAAAACGGAAAATGACAGGTGTCCTGCGCCGTGTGGGCGCACAAACACACCACAATAGCGATAAGGCGAGCGCTTATCGGTGCTGAACCGTAGACTGTTTTAGGTCTGACCGCGAAATTTTGTAAAGGATTGCTCATGTCTACTCCGTACAACCCTGAGAATTCCTCGAACCCGGACTACGGCTCCACGCCGGATTACGGTGCGAACCCGTCGACCTCCGGCGCCGATAACTCCAGCTCCGGCGCCCACGCCGCACCGGGCAATTACGGTTCCTCCGATTCCTTCGGTTCCTACGGCGCATCCAGCACTGGTGCGGCATCGACCGGCTTCGGCGCATCCAACACCGGCGCTGACGCCACCGAGACCTTCGGTGCCGCCGGCTCGTCCTCCAGCAGCCAGGACAGCGCCTCCGCTACCGGTTCAGGCGCGATCAACTCCGGCTTCGGTTCCTACGGTGCTGCCGACACCACCGCTGCCGGCAGCGGCACCGGTGCAGGCGCATCCGCGACCACCGGCGGCTTCGGCCAGACCTCCCAGCAGCCGACCTACGGCGACCAGTACGGCCAGCAGCAGTATGGCCAGACCACCCAGTTCGGCCAGACCACCCAGTTCGGCCAGGGCCAGCCTCAGAACCAGGGTTTCGGTGGCGGTGCCTTCTCGCAGGACGCACCGGCCGCTGCTGCTAAGAAGAAGGATGGCTTCTTCGGCGCACTCTTCGACTTTGAGTTCCGTCGCTTTATCACCATCGACTTCGTCAAGGTCCTGTACATCATCTACCTGGTCTTCGCTGCCCTGATGTGGGTCGGCGGCCTGATCCTCGCATTCACCGGCTTCACCGAGGGCGTCGGTATCGGTCTGCTGATGCTCTTCGGCTGGCTGATCTTCGGCACCCTGTGGGCGCTGTTCCAGGTCGTTATTTCGCGCGTGATGCTCGAGGTTCTCGTCTCGGTGGTCCGCATCGCGCAGAACACGACTGAGCTGGTGGACCAGGGCGAGGCACGGAAGTAGCAGCCTTGCGCTGACCCGCAGCGCACTGCACCAAACCGAACCGCCCCGCAACCCCGTAAGGACAAACAGTCCGCTCACGGGGGAGCGGGGCGGTTTTCGTGTGCGCCGCTAAAATTTGTGACCGTGACGTTCATCATCTTGCTCATCGTGATCATGCTGGCGGTCATCGCGCTCGCGGAACCGTTGGGGGAGCGCATCGGGGTGGTCGCTCCAGTACTTCTGCTTGTCCTCAGCGCGGCGGTGGCATTCGTGCCGCAGGTGCCGGAGGTGGTCATCGACCCGGAGATCATTCTGGAGTTGATCCTGCCGCCGCTGCTGTTCGCGACGGCGATGCGCATGCCGGTGCACGATTTCCGCCGGAATTTCAGTTCGATCTTCCTGCTGGCGGTCGTGCTCGTGGTGCTCACGGCAGTGTCGGTGGGCTGGGTGATCCACCTGATCGTCCCGGCGATCCCGCTGCCGATCGCGATCGCGGTGGGTGCCGTGGTCAGCCCGTCGGACGCGGTGGCTGTGGGCATTGTGAAGAAGGCGGGTGTGAATAGGCGCATCATCGCGATCCTGGACGGCGAGGGCTTGATCAACGATGCCTCCGCACTGGTCACCCTGGGCACGGCGCTGCTGGCGGCGCGGTCCAAGGTGACGGCGGGGGAGGTGCTGGCCAACTTCTTCTGGGCGGTGGCCGGCGCGGTGATCGTGGGCCTGCTCGTCGGTCACGGCGCGATGTTCCTGCGCCGGTTCGTCCACCATCCGACATCGAACACGGTGCTCTCGCTGGCCATCCCGTTCGCGGCGTTCCTCCCGACGGAGGAGATCGGCGCGTCGGGCCTGGTGGGCACGGTCGTGGCCGGTCTCGTGGTGGCGCGAAAGAGCGTGGGGGTGCTGGGGCCGTCGGTGCGCATGTCCGACGCGCAGACTTGGGACACGCTCGGCCTCGTCCTGGAGTCGCTGGTCTTCGTGCTGATGGGCTTGCAGATGCCGCACCTGATTGACGACGCACGGGCATCTGGCTACACGTTCATGATGTCGTTCACCGTAGCGATGGCCTGCTGGGCGACGGTGCTCGTGGTGCGCACGCTGACAGTCACCCCGATGATGTACGTGATGCGCTCGCAGGCGGAGCGCACGCTGAAGCGCATGGAGCGTCTCGACGTTCTCGACAGCCGCATCCAGGAAGTCTCCGCCGACCCCCACATGCAGGACGAGCGTGCGCAGCGCCGCCTCAGCTCAGCGCAGCAGACAGTCAGCCGCCGCTACGGAGACGCGCGCTATTTCGCGGAGAAATCGCTCGGTTTCCGCGCCGGCGCCGTCATCGTGTGGGCGGGCATGCGCGGCGCGATCACTCTGGCCGCGGCGCAGACGCTTCCGCACGACACGGAGGGACGCGGTTTCCTCGTGCTCGTCGCGTTCATCGTCGCGGGCGCATCGCTCATCGTCCAGGGTGGCACGCTGGGCTTGCTTGTCGACGTAGTCAACCCCGGGCAAGACGAGCCGAGTTCGTGGGAGGAACGCCAGCGTCAGCGCACGCTGCTCCGCGACGCGGCGACTGCCGTGCCGGTTCCGGCGGATCTGGAGCGCGCTCTGCGCTACGGCGGCCTGTCGGAGGAGAAGATTCACGCGGCGAAGGTCGAGGACCTGCTCGGCGTGCTCCGCAATCCACACGGTTTCAGCGCGGCCGCCGACGAGGAGGAAGAGGTGGACCTCAAGGCGATTCCGCAGCAGCTCGCGGACTACGGCATCGCGCGCGTGAAGGCCCAGCGCGAGGCACTCGTCGCGGACCGCGACGCCGGGCGTATCGACGCCGACGATTTCTCCTACCAGCTCCGCCGCCTCGACGGTGCTCAACTGTCCATCGAGGCCCAGTCGGAGAGCTTCCTGCGCACGGGCATCATGGGCGGGAACGAACCGGCCAGGGAGGAAGAGGAGGTCAGCGGTTAGGATCATCCGCCGAAGACCAACTCGGTCCGCGGCGGATGCGGATGGGGCCCTTCACCGTCTCCAGATCGACCGTCTGCGAGCCCTGGGTGACGATCACGGTGCCCTCAGACACCAGTTCCCCTGCGGCAGCCCGGACTGGGTCCATGAGGTCGCGCCACCCGTCGGGCGTGCCAAGCGCGCGTGCGACGTCGGAGGGGCAGATGGACGACTCCGGTTTGCGGGAGCTGAGCAGCTCGATGATGCCGCGGCGCAGTTCCGCTGCGGATGGGCGAGTGTCAAACACAGCGGCTAGACGCCCCGGGCGATGTCGATTCCGGCGCGGATGAGCGGAATCTGCAGCGGAAGCCGGCCCAGCGAGATGATCTGCCTGTGCCAGGGCTTGTCCCGCCACAGATAGGCCATGTAGAAATTGCCCGGCCACACCAACGTGAACAGCGTTGCGGCCGCGAACCCGCCCGCCTGACGCGTTGCCGGGTTAGCCAGCAGCGCAGCGGTGGCAAGCTCAGCTGCGCCGGAGGTATACGTATAGGTGCGTTGGCTACCGGGCAGTTGCGGCGGCACGATGCCGTCGAAGGACGCAGGCTTGAAGAAGTGGAGGGCACCCGCCCCGGCGAGCAGCGGGACGAGGGATTTCTTCACCGCACGATCGAGGCGGTCGGTATTGCCAAAGCTCATGGAACCAGCATAGGCGCGATCAGCGCCAGAGATCCGAGGCGTTCACACCGAAGGAGTAGAGGGCCTTCCGGAGAAGTGGCAGGGACAGGCCGATGACGGAAGTCTGGTCGCCCTCGATGGAGTCGATGAACCAGCCGCCGAGAGCCTCCAGGGTGAAAGCGCCGGCGCATTCGAGGGGTTCGCCGGAGCGGGCGTAGGCCTCGATATCAGCGTCGGTGGCGTCGCCGAAGTGGATGCTGGTGGACACGGTGTCCACCACCCACTCGCCCTTGTAGCCGATGGCGTGGCCGGTGACCAGCTCGGCGGTCTGGCCGCGCTGGGCGCGCCAGCGGCGGATCGTCTCCTCCACGGTGTGCGGCTTGCCTTTCAGCTGGCCGCCGAGCAGCAGCATGGAATCGCAGCCGACCACGATGTCATCGGGGTACTCCGGAGCCACTGCATCAGCTTTGGCGCGGGCAAGCGCCGAGACCACGTCCGCCGGGGGAGAACCTGCCAGAGACGAGATGATCGCATCCTCATCCACGTGTGCCGGGTGTTGGATGGGATCCACTCCGGCGTTGTGCAGGATCATCCGACGGGACGGGGACTGGGAAACGAGAACGAGGCGCATTATCAGTAGAGAACCTAAAGCAGGACGCAGAGCCTAGAACAGCGTTTGCGAGTTGAACGCGGACGGGTTGAACACCACCGGGCCGTGCTCGCGCGGGGTGGGGCGGCCCCACAGGTTGCGGTGGCCGCCGGAGGTGCGGGCCTTGGCGGCCTGCTGCAGGTCGGTGAGCACCTGGGTCAGCGCGGCGAGCTCCTCATCGGTGGGCGCGCCTTTAACGACGGTGAACAGTGGTTGAGCCGTGGGCTGGGACATCGCAGGTGTGACCTCCTTACAGGGTGTGATAAAGAAAACAGGAACTTAGAACGGGATATTGCCGTGCTTCTTCGGGATCGAGTAGACGACCTTGCGCTCCAGCAGGCGCAGCGCTTCCAGCACCTGGGTGCGGGTCTGGGACGGCTCGATGACGATGTCGACCAGGCCACGCTCGGTGGCCACGTACGGAGTCATGGTGGTCGTGGCGTATTCGTCGACGTCGACGGAGAGCTGCTCGCCGGCGGTGGTGGCGTCGGCAAGCGCGATCTGCGCGGTCGGCCATGCCAGCACGATATCGGCACCCAGGTCCTTCGACCCCATGGTCACGTACGACGGGCCGATTGCGCGGCGGAGGATGACGGTGACCTTGCCCACCTGTGCCTCGGCGTACGCGAAGGCGAGCGCCGCACCGTGCGCGGCGGAACCGAGGTGCTCTTCCTCCTCCGACGGGTAGAAGCCGGGGGAGTCGACGAACTCGACGATGGGGATATTGAAGGAATCGCACACGCGGATGAACCGTGCGGCCTTGCGCGCAGCGGCGTGGTCGAGGCAGCCGGCGAGCACGCTCGGCTGGTTGGCTACGATGCCCACCGCACGGCCGGAGATGTGCGCGAAACCGGTGACGATATTGTCCGCGTACCCGCGGCTGAGCTCCATCAGGCCCTTGTCGGTGACGCGGGTGATCACTTCGCGGACGTCGTAGGACTCCGCGTCCGAGTTCGGGATGAAGGTGTCCAGGTCGCCGGTCTCCGGCTCGGTGGAGCTCTCGTTGATGGGGGAGGCCGCGCGGTTATTCTCCGGCAGGAAGCCGACCAGGTCGCGGACGGTCGACATCGCCTCGAGGTCGGTCGGGGCGACCAGGTGCGCGATATTGGTGATCTTGGAGTGCACGTCGGAACCACCCAGGGACTTCGCGGTGGCCACGCGCCGGGTCACCTTCGTCACCGCACTCACGGACGTCAGATGCATGGTCGCGTCCTTGACCATCACGGTGATGTCGCTGACCGGCACGAGCAGCGCCGCCAGCGACGCGACCTCGCCCGCCACGACGGAGATCTGCGGCACCACGCCGGACGCTTCCGTCGCCTTGCGCAGGATCTTCGCCGACATCGCCGCGGTGACCACGCCTTCCTGCAGACGCCCGCCGGTCGAGTCGTGGATCGCGATGACCGGCACGCCCGTCTTAATAGCCAAGTCGTAGATTTTCAGGATCTTCTCGGCGTAGACCTCGCCCATCTGACCGTCGAAGATGGAGGAGTCGTGGGAGTAGACGGTGACCCGTCGGCCGTCGATAAGCCCGTAGCCCGTGACCACGCCGTCGGTCGCGGGCTTGGTGCGCCCCATGCCGTAGTCCTCGACGCGGTGGCGTGCCAGGGCATCGGTTTCGACGAAGCTGTCGTTGTCCAGCAGCGCCTCGACGCGCTGGCGTGCGGTGGAGATTCCCGCCTCGCCCGCGGCGCGGGTCGCTTCGCTGCCCATCGGCTCGCGCGATTCAGCGAGCCTGTTGCGCAAGTCTTCGATTTTGCCAGCGGTCGTGGTCAGGTCGGGCTTCTTGTCGGTCATAGCGCTCCACTTTACGGGCTCACAGCTTCTTCATCAGGTTCCACACCGCCTATCGGTCCGCGCGTCCCCAATGTTTCGCGAAGCGCTTATCGACGCCCCACCACGCCGCCCCCTAGTCGTAGTGGCCGAGCAGGAATTTGTTGCGGGGCTCATTCCAGTGGCCGCTGAAGTCCTTCGCATTGCCGCTCAGCGGCACCATCGTGCCATCGCGCGGCTCAATCGTTGCCGTGTAATAGGCGGTGATGCCCTCCGCGGTGGAACGGGTGCGCTCGCCCCAGGTGAAATCGACGGAGCCGTCGGGGTTGGCAGTCACACTTTCGACCTGGGTGAACAGGGTCATTTCGTCGATAGGTTCGCCGTGGACGTAGAACGCGATGCCGTTGGTCATCGAGGCGCCTGTCTGCGCGGGGTGGTCGGCGTCGCCGAGTCCGCCGCGGAAGATGATCCAGCTGACCGGGGCGCAGGGGTCGTAGTGGTTCTCAATATCCCCGATCCAGAAGTTGTAGTCCTCCCAATCCTCCGCCGGCATGCGTCCCGGCGCACTTCCGTCCGGATACTGGTCGCGCGGGTCCTTGGGCAGGGAGGCGCACTTTTCCTTCTTCTTGGGTGCGTCCTTCTTCGGCTTCTCCGCCTTTGATTCTTCCGCCGGAGCTTCCTTGGTCACCACCTCCGTGACCACTTCCTCCGCCGTATCCTCCTGGGTTGGAGCCGCAACCGTGCTCAGCGCAGGCTCCTCGAGATTCCCGGACGTGGAGCAACCCGCAGCGAATGCGGCGACAGCGGCGAGGACAGCGATGACGGGGGCGCGGTGGGTTCTCATGGGCAGGAGTGTAGCCCGGCGGCGCAACCAGTTCAGGCCAAAACCCGGTGGAGAGTCCCTCAAGAGAAAGCGAGGTGTGCCTCTACTGTTTAATTGACTCATCCAAGTACGGCGCTTATCGACGAAAGGCCGCTCATGTCCACTGCTTCCGGCACCCCAACCCCGAATTCGTCTGACAGCGGCACCGACGACCTGCCGGAGCTGCACAGCGAGGAGCACCTGGAGCAGGCCCGCGAGGAGTTCGAGATGGACCACCTCTCGGACGCCGACCGGGAGTACATCGAGGAGCAGGCGGCGAGTAGCGACGTCCCCGACGGCTCCGTGATGTCCTGGGCGCTCACGCTCTTCGGCACCGCCGTCGGCGCCGGCATTTTGTTCCTGCCTTTGGACGCCGGCACGTTCGGCTTCTGGCCGCTGCTGATCGCTACGTTGTTCATCGGCCCGCTGGTGTTCTTCTCCCACCGCACCTATGCGCGCATTGTTTCCGGCTCACCGATGCCCGGCTTGGACGTCCTGCAAGTAGTCACCGCGCTCACTGGACGCACACGCGGCTTCATCACGGCCCTGGTGTATTGGCTGGCGGTCTATCCGACGGTGCTGATCTACGGTGTGTCCATCACCAACACCATCGATAGCTTCATTGCCAACCAGTTCGACGGCCCGGAGATCAGCCGCTGGGTGCTGGCGCCCATCTGCGTGGGCATTCTCACCGGCGCATTCGCATTCGGACAGAAGGCCACCCTGGCCATGGCGAATTTCCTCGTCTACCCGCTCATCGTGGCGCTGGCAGGTGTCTCGCTGTACCTGATCCCGCGGTGGGACATCCAGAGCTTCATGTCCTACCAATCCGACACCCCGCTCTGGCAGTCACTGCTCCTACTCCTGCCCGTCCTGGTCTTCTCCTTCAGCCACATGGCCGCCCTGTCGCAGTTCGCCCTGGATGTGCAAAAGAAGCATGACGACGACGTCGCCGCAACCGAGAAAGACGTCACCAAGATCGAGCTCATCGCCGCGGCCGCGCTAGTGCTGTTCACCATGTTCTTCGTCTGGTCGTGCGCATTCGCTCTCGGCGCCGACGGTCTCGATGCCGCGGCGGAGCAGAACATCCCCGTGCTGTCTTACCTGGCGAACGAGACCGGCACCCCGCTCATGGCCTGGTTGAGCCCTATTGTGGCCATTTGCGCGATCGCCTCGTCCTACTTCGGCCACATGATGGGCACCGAGGAGGGCACGACGTACCTGCTGCGCGTCGCCGCACCGAACTTCGCCCAGCGCGTCAGCGAGAACGCCCTGCGCTGGGTGATCGACCTCTTCGTCTTCGTCACCGGCACCCTGATCGCGGTGTTCAACCCGTCTATCATGACGCTGATCTCCGTCGTCGGCGGCATCTTCGTCGCCTTCTTGGTCTACATCGTCCCGTCGCTGCTCTTCCGCCAGGCCACCGCGTACAAGCACTACGCCAACCGCCCCGACACCATCTTCGTCGGCGTCATGGGCATCGTGATCGTCGGCGTGACCATCTGGAACATGGTGCGCTAACGCCCGAGTCAGCGGGAAACCTCCCCAGGCAGTCACAACCCCCACTCCTCGAAGGCCGCCCGAACCACAGGGTGGCTGCCGAATTCGGCCTTCAGCGCGCGGACTTCTGCTTCCCAATCGATGCGGACATCTTCTGAGCCAGCGGCCTTTTCCACCGTCTTGCGCAGCATGACAATCCGCTCCGTGATTCGGGCAAGCGATGCACGCTGCACTGCCTCCGATCCCCGCACAACTGATCGTGAGAGTTGCTGGCGGATATTCACGAAGATCACGCCCACTGCCCATACCGGGTCGTATTTCATACCGACGGCCGACGCGAAATCCTCCGCCATCCTTGCACTGGGACCACCGGTGGTGATGACGTCAAAGCCGATGTCGAAACGCTCAAACCACGTTGCCGCCAGCAGTGTGTAATCCGGATTCGTAGCGACGTCTTCCACCGACTGGAGCGCGAACACCGCCTCAGCGAAGTCCACGCCGGGCGCACGGATGAAGTCGAGGAAGTACTCCAACGACGGGGCCGCGAAGAACCAGTAGCGGTGGTACATCCGCATTCCGTCATCACCGAAGTATTTCGCTGCTGCTTCATAAAGCACCTCGGGGGAGAACACAGTCGGATCGTTCGCGGATAGAGCATCCGTGACCAGCTTCTCCGCGCCTACATCCATCCCGTTGCGCGGGAGTGTCGGGAAGTTTGTGTGTGAGGCTCTGATCTAGAAGGAGTTTCACCGATAATGACTACGGTGTCACCGAAGAAAGGCCATGACCCGGCGAGGGTCAACGAGATCAGCGAGAAGCTGATGGAAAATCCTGAGCTGGCCAGCTTGATCAGCGAGCTGTCGACGTCCGCTGATGATGCAAGCGACCTGGTCAAAGGCCCGCTGCAGGCATCGATCAACGCTGGTCTGCAGGCAGAGATGGATGCACATTTGGGCTATAGCCATTCCGACCGCAAGGCCAAAGCCCAAGTGGAAACCGCGCAGGAGAGCAATCACCGCAACGGGTCGTACACCAAGACCGTCAATTCTGGCTACGGCGCAGTGGAAGTGACCGTGCCCAGGGACCGTGTCGGCACGTTTGCACCGAAGATGGTGCCCAAGGGAGCACGCCGGCTGACAGAGCTCGACGACATGATCGTCTCGCTGTATGCCGGCGGGATGACAGTGCGCGATATTCAGCACCATCTCGCAACCACGCTTGGGGTGGATATGAGCCCGGATACGATCAGCACGATTACCGATGCGGTGTTAGACGAGGTCATGATCTGGCAAAACCGCCAGCTCGACGAGTTTTACCCGGTGATCTTCCTCGACGCACTACGAGTCAAAATCCGTGACGGTCACCGCGTGGTCAACAAAGCCTGCTACATGGCTGTTGGCATCGACATCGACGGCATCAAGCACATCTTGGGATTGTGGATCGCTGATAATGAAGGCGCCGCATTCTGGGCATCGGTGTGCGCGGACCTGGCCAACCGGGGTGTCCAAGACGTGTTCATCGTCTGCTGCGACGGGCTGAAAGGTCTACCGGAAGCCGTGGAGGCAACCTGGCCAAATTCTATGGTGCAGACCTGCATTGTGCACCTGATTCGGGCTGCGAACCGGTGGGTGTCCTACCAGGACCGCAAATCTGTCTCCCGGGCGCTGCGTGAGGTCTACACGGCCGCAAACGAGGACACCGCCCGTGCCGGCTTAGACGCCTTCGAGGCCTCAGAGTTGGGCCAGAAATACCCGCAGTCGGTCAAAGTCTGGCGCGACGCCTGGGAGCGGTTCATACCGTTTCTGCAGTTCCCGCTTGCGGCACGGCGGGTGCTCTACACCACCAACTCGATCGAATCGCTCAACGCTTAAACTGCGCAAAGCCACCCGTAACCGGGGCCAATTCCCGAACGATACTGCGGCACTGAAGACGCTATGGCTGATGATCTGCAACATCGAGGACAAGCGCGCTGCCCAGCGAGCGAAGAAAGCGAAACGTGACATCGAATGCAACGGCTATATTGAAGGAGCGAAAGCCACCGGATGGAAACAAGCCATCAACCAACTAGCCGTGGCGTACCCCGACCGATTCGCGGACTACTTGTAACCCAAGCCCCCGCACACAAACAATCGGACACTCTCCCGCGACTTCTTCCCCAGATGGCTTCCAGGCTGGCGTTGGCGCACTCGCGGATCAAGTCGCGTTCGAATTCTGCCAGGATGACCGGACATACTATTCCAATGGATTTCATCTACCAGGACTACGCCCTGGAACCCCTCGGCCAGCTCTGCATCGACCTCGCCAACAGCGTCAACGAGCTGGCTCGCAGCGGACGAGCAATTACTGACGACGAACGCGCCAACATCAATGAAAAACTAAAAGCCACCGAGCCGGGAACCGCTCGGTACGAAGTCGCAAAGCTGCCAGACGACCAGAGCACCCTAGTCGCACAATCTGCCGGGGGAGCTCTCCACGCTATCGGACATATCCTCACCACTGGCGTGACAGCACCCTTAGCCCCTGCAATCCTCGCTCGAACTGCAGTAGAGAACTCTGCAGTTCTGAGCTTTCTCTGTGAGCCCGCCGATCATCTCGCTCGCGTCACCCGTGCCGTAAACCTTCTGGATAAGACTCTCAGAGAAGACGGGGCAATGAAAGCTGAACATCCCTTCTCGCCCATTCGTAATGAATTCCTTCCAGTCCAGAGCATCCTCGGGCAGATGGGATATATGAAGTCCAACGCCGCCCCGAGCGGCTACCAGAATCTGGCCGACAACCACCTTTCTCCAATGGATGGAGGAAGGCTCTACTCGGAGTTGAACAAATACGTCCACTCGAATCTGTTGACCCAACTAGCAATGGCCACTTATGCGGACCATAGGCCATGGTCCAATCATTGGAGGACGTATGACTTCGTTCTCGCTACTGCGGGCATTGTCGCCTACTCCACGAGCATGATGGAGCCTCATCGCAGCGGTAACCCCCAAGACTTTCACGCAGCCGCTCATCAAGTGACCCAGCGGGTTATGGTCTTTAATTCGGACTCACGGTTCCAAAGCCAGTAGCAAGCCACCTGACCCCTGTGCCTACTGGGCGCGAGGATCATTCTCTACTGTGAGACGCTGGGTGACGGCTTCATCGTCCAAATAGTAGTTAATATGGGCGCGGGGAAAGTCGAAGAACTGCCCCCACCCCTTCCCGTTCGCCAGGGGGTTTCCGCCCCATTCAAAGTGAAGTGTCCTGGGTTTAGTTCCGATCATTTCTAGAGAAGGATTGGAATCATGCCAAGGAAGTACAGTGACGAGTTCAAGGCCAAGGCAGTGCGTTTGGCTGAGGACCTCGTGGAGCTCGAAGGGTGTTCGAAATGGGGTGCAGCCGTAGAGATCGGTGAAAAGCTCGGCATTCCAGCGCACACGCTCAACGATTGGTTGAAGCCGAATATGGTCTCGTCCGATGTTGAGATTGGCGCCGGCGAGTCAACGGCTGACGAACTGAAGCGGCTGCGGAAAGAGATTAAGGAGCTACGCAGGGCTAATGAGATCTTGAAAACCGCGTCAGCTTTTTTCGCGGCGGAACTCGACCGTCCCACCAGAAGATGATCGAATACATCGATGCGTATCGCGATCGCTTCGGGGTCGAGGCTATCTGTCGCACATTGAAAGAGACAGAATGTGGGTTCATCACCTCTCGCGGTTACCGAGCAGCGAAAACACGAGCGCCGTCGGCGAGGAGTTTGTCAGATGCGCTGCTTATTCCTGAATTGGTGAGGGTCTACGAGGACAACTTCAGCGTCTACGGGGTCCGCAAGATGTGGAAGGCTATGCAGCGCGCCGGCTGGAACATCGGTCGTGATCAGACCGCGCGTTTGATGAAGCAAGCTGGCATTTACGGCCGCAGGCGCGGCCGCACACCGATGACAACGCTTCGGGCCAACGTGCCGGATTGCCGCCCTGACCTGGTCAACCGAGACTTCACTGCCCCCGCACCGCACCGGTTGTGGGTCGCTGACATTACCTATGTGCGCACCTTGTCTGGTTTTGCCTACACCGCGTTTATCACGGATGTGTACTCCAGAAAGATCGTCGGTGTCGCGACTCGGGCGAGCATGCGTACCGATGAACTGCCGCTGGAGGCCTTTGAGCACGCCCTGTATCACGCTGGTGATCTTCGCTCAGAAGGGCTTGTCCACCACAGTGACCGCGGCTCGCAGTATGTGTCGATCCGTTACGGTGAAGCGCTCGCCCAGGCGGGTATCGATCCGTCTGTCGGCACCGTTGGCGACTCCTATGACAACGCGTTGGCTGAAACGGTCAACGGGCTCTACAAAACAGAGCTGATTTATCCCCACCGGCCGTGGGCATCGGTCGGTGAAGTCGAGATTGCCACCCTTCGCTGGGTGTACTGGTGGAACAACCAGCGACTTCATCAATCCCTGGGATATATTACTCCACAGGAGATGGAGGACGCTTACTATCAACGGTCAGGCGCTCAAACGTTGGGCGTTAAATAAGCGGAACGAAAACCAGGACACTTCAAAGCGCACCCCGACCCCTAGAATGTAGTACGCACAAGTGCTAGCAACTACCTCCTTCGTGTGCTCGTCCTGGATCCCTATGTGTGGGGAAATCCAAAGCTCGTAAGGGAGTATCCCGCGACGTATCTGCTCGTTGCACACCACATTCAGCCGCACATCGTTCATTTCTGCGCCACCGTTGAGGAAGTTCACCATCGACTCCGGGACTGGCACACCATTAGAAACCATCCGGCATCCAAAGTGCTTGATGAAGTACCGAGCCACGTTCAACATCTCGGAGCGCCACTCCCCGCCAAAGATGTCAGGAAACGACACGTAGCCGCGATCATGAATCTCAGGTGTGGTCGCTATATACTCCGCGAACTTGTCGTAGGACAAGTCAAAGACTTGGGAGTGCTCGTTATTGCATTTTTCGCACAAGGATGGCTCGAACTTCAGCACTCTGTGCCGGTCGCGGTTGATCGCATTGCAGCCTTTGACGTCCCTCCGTGTGCCGTTGTCGTCCATCCAGACGATTGCGGCGGGATCATCTTTAAACATGACTCGGCGGAGGTCGGAGGCCTTGAACTTATGTTCTTTGGAGTCGGCGGGGCGCTCTTTGCACCACCAGCAGGTCACCTGGGAATCTAGGTCATTCACGAAGAAACACTATAAGGGGATGAACCTGCCCCTTTGGTCCCATCTTTCGACCCCGTAACAGAGTAATGCCATGATGAAGCATACCCACTGATTCCTCAGGTCTAGGCTATGCCCGGCGCATGTGTGTCATGATGCGCCTCAACGGTGACGGACCGCTCGTGTCGCGACGACGAGGCCAAGTTCGGTCCGTTCGCGAACGAGTTTTACGGCAGCGACAAAGCGGTCTGCAGCCACAAGCGCATCGACCTCTGCCCCCAACGGCTCCGGAAGCAGAACGGGAACGGGCTCCGGATTAGGTCCCCGACGGAAGAAAAAGTTCATTGGCGTAACTCCACCCTATAATCCTGGTTTTCGTTTTCGGAAGCCTCTTCATGACTCTTGCGCAACGGCGGGACGTGCCTGGCCATCAACTGTTGTTTTGGGGTACACCCCAATAGGGCAGTTTTAGAATTTCTGTCGCCCAAGCGTGGTCGAGTCCCTGCGGCAGCGGCCTTTCACAACTTCATAGGCGGTTCAGTTGATGCCGGTGAGGAAACCTAGAGAGGCCCTAGGAGCGCAGGAGATGAGCTTATTAAAGGCCGAAGGCGCCGCCGCTGAGGAGGATGAAGATACCCAGGCCGATCAAAACGATCGGGAACAGCACATGCTCCCAGCGTTCGAGAACCTCCGCGATGGGCGGACGGGTGGCCACGAACTTCGCCAACAGGACCGCATTCATCCCCTCTGGGAGCCCCTCCTCAGTGGCATCGACGCGCTCCCCTTAGACAGGGTGATTCCGCCCGGATCCTCACCCCCGTCGCCAGGTTGGATTAGCGACAAGGAGGGAGGCGCAAGGGACTTCGCTAAATTAGGACCAGCTTTTTCGAGGATCTTCCCGTGCTACCTGTCGTACCTGACTGTCGACCATGGCCCAACCGGGGTAACTCTCGTCAATGGCTCTGAGCACGGCAAGCATGTCGTTGAGTCGGCTTCGCATGTTGGTCTGCAAGAGGTTTTCTTGGTGTGACACCCTGTTGCGCAAATGCGTCAATCGCTCGAACTTCTTGCCGATGTCCTCTCGCGAGCGGTCTCCAGGATCGACGTTGGGAAAGGCTCTGTGCAGGCATTCCCTCCACAATATTTGGGCATTTGGCCGATGGACCGGTAGCGCCTCTCCCAGCAGATTGGACCAGTTGCCGAGTGTGAGCTGGGCTACAACATCATCGTGGTTGAGGGGAGCGTTCTTGCGGGCGTGTCCGTGGTGTCGACGTCTCGACTCTTTCCTCGCCCACTTCCTGGCCTGTCCCATGGGGCGGTTGAACATGGCATATAAGAGTTCCGCTGATTGGTTCTCGAGGGACCAGTCTCTGTGGCCGCATTCCTTATCGTTCCAGTCTTGGAGGGTGCGGTTCATGGCATTGCGTGTAAGGACCTCGAAGTAGGACAGCTGGGTGTGGAGAGCGCCTGCCAGGCGGGTGTTCCATCGGTACAGCTGTACTGCCTTTTCTGTGTCTTTGCTTGCAGCCAGGTAGTACGTCTCGAAGCGGGCTGCTCCGAGCATGGCGTCTAGTTTGTCTTTGCTCCTCATGGAGGTTGATGCTATCCTTGATGTAGTGAGCGTCGATGTAGATCGACGCACCGTACCCCACGACCCCGGGCCTGGTGCTCGGGGTTGTTGCATTCTGGGCGCACGGGGCGGTGAAGTGGACCTGCCTATCGTCTTGATTAGACACCGTTGTCCGGGTCTACGCCTCCTCGAGGTGCGCTCCTGGAGCGGCCAGCAGCACATTCCTGATCTCCTCTGCATTGAGGTGAAGTCGACCGCCTCGGTCTACGGCCTTACGCCAGATGGGCTTGAACTCCGCCAACATGGAACGGTATGTGGGGAGCATCTCGCTGTGGGAGTTTCCTCGCGTCTTCTCAAGGAATTCCCTTTGCTCTTCCCAGCGCCCCGTCCAGACAAGATAGTCGACGTATCCACTAAGCCTTGACTCAAGATCGATCTGGCCGTCAAATCCTTGGAATGTTCCGTAGTGCTCAGCATCGACGACGCCGATCTGTTGCCAGCCACTTTGTCCCAAGTTGCGAACGCTGAACTTGATCACCCTGAACATGTCGAGGATGTCCCATGCGAGCCTGCACTCATCGTGGCTCAATCCTTTGTCGGTGCCAGCAAAAATTTGGTGGTACTCACCCGCGTACCCGCGTTCCAAGGCTTCGACGGAGTGGCGGAAGGATTCTTCGTCATACAGCTCGGTGGGCAAGTCTCCCTGGGAGGCCAGAAGGAGCTGATACCCCAGCGCCAACGTCTTACGCTCCGCCGCGTTGAGCGATACCTCTTGGATTGGCTCCCTCCTAACCTGCCCCGCATGGGTTTCGATGAGTTGTCGTAGATAGTCGCTCTGGGTCTGCCCCTTCTTCTGCGCTTCAGCGGAGATGAGGTTTTTCAGTTCGACCGGGATGCGAATGGTTATAGATTGCATGGCCCTCCTAAGGCTGCACTCGTGTCTTACGCCAAAGAATACGCGCTTACATGGGATCGAGCAACGCTGTCCCCTTGGAGTACACCCTGTAGAACATAATTCCCCTTGTTGGGGCTTCAGTGTCTTCGCGAATGGCACGAAAAGAACATATGGCGTATTTTTTGTGTCATGAAGGGTGCAGAAGCGGCGGAGGTGGTGGGGGATCTGGCTTCCCAGCAGTGGGGTCTGGTCACCACCGCCCAGGCCACGGCCTGTGGGGTTGATCTGCAGTCTCTGCGGCGTTTGGTTACGCGCGGGGTTCTCACCCGCGTCAGGCACGGGGTCTATGCCACCACCGGGACTTCTCCCTCTGCGGAACTCGAGGTCAAGGCGCATTGGCTCGCGCTTCGCCCGGAGCTCATGGCCGCCGAGCGCACCGGTGATCCACACCTCGCCGCAGAGGCGGTGGTTTCGCACACGACCGCCGCGGAGATGTGGGGGATGGGTGATTTGTGGCCGGACGGGGCACATTTCACGGTGCGGTCGCGACGCCGCAGCCGACAGTCGGGCGTCCGGTTCCACCGCGCCGATCTGGGGGATGATGACTGGATGCTTCACCCGGTGTCGGGCCTGCCGGTCACGACGGCGGCCCGCACCATCACCAATCTCGCTGACGAGGGTCACGAACCCGGGTATCTGCTCGACCTGGTGGCGGACGCCGCCGGCGCCTCCCTGGTGGAAAAGTGGGAGCTTCTGGAGGCTCTGACAGGGAAAGAGGAGGCCTTCGACCTGCCTGCGGGGGATGCGGCGGGGTTGGAGGATGTGCTGGGGGAGTATTTCCCGGCCCCCGAGTTGGACGGGCGGATGCGCGCGGCGATCGATGAGGCGGTGCGTCCTCTCCGGGAGCAGATCGACACCCTCATGCGGTCCCTGGCTCCGCGGGTCACCGTGGGTGAGGAGGTGGCGAAGATGGTGGCCGGGACAGCTCTGCCACCCGGGTTTACAGCGGCGCTCCAGGAAAAGATCGCAGCCGGCAAAGGTGCAACACCCCTGGATCTTATTCGCCCCACAGAGTGGGAGGACGAATGGAACGACGAACTACTGGATTTGTTGAGGATACTCACTAGAACGGTCGAGCTTGGTGTACAGCAGATCCAGCTTCTCGAGGAGATTGTGCAGAGCGAACTCATCACAACCGAGCAGCTTCCCTCGCCCACGGATGCTGAACGAAAGGTGCCGAAGACAATCAAACGGGGCTACGGCCAGACTTCGCTCACCTTTTAGTACTACTGGTGGATTTCGGTTTTGGTGGGGGGATTAACGCCGCCGGCTTCGGTTTTTCCGTCGAGGAGGTCGTTGACTACTTCCCGATGGTGAAATGGGTCGATGGTGCGGTAGAGAGGAACCAGTCACCTGGAAGAGATCGATCCAGTCGCTGGTGTGCAATCTGGGAGGTAGGGTCGCGGGGTCGATTCCTCGCGAGCGCAACCATGATTGTGTTTCTGAACGTGATGAAAACAACCCTGCCCTTCGGAGAATTTCCCCTATCCCGCGTCCCCGGGCGGTGAAAACGGTGTGCACCATCGCCTGAAAGGCTTTGCGCTGCTCTATCGGAATCTTCGGGTCACCCACCCGGCGGATCACTAAGATCCCCCCGTCAACGTTTGGCTGTGGCCGGAAAGCAGACCTTGGTACTCGGGAACCAAGGTGAAATGTGAACCATGGGGACCACTGAGCGGTCATCATCGTGCTTGCGCCTACCCCGGCCCGGCGGCGAGCGACTTCCCACTGCATGAGGAGTACAGCGTCAGTCCATGCCGGCGCATGCAGCAACTTTCGAAGAATGGCAGTGGTGAGGTGAAAGGGAATGTTTCCCACGATGACGCAGGGGGTGGCGGGTAACGGGAAGTTAATGAAATCATCATGGACCACTTCGACCGCCGCCGAGGAGGTTTCTTGTGTGAGTTTGGCAGCTAGTTTTGCGTCCACTTCAACTGCCGTTATTGCCCTCCCAAAGTGGGCCATCGGGTGAGTGAGGGCACCGCTTCCTGGTCCGATCTCAATGATGGGGCCGGAGGTTTGTTTTACAAGGTCGATGATGGAGTTGATGATCTTGTGGTCGGTGAGAAAATTTTGGCCATGTTCGTGACGGCCGTGTCCGTATGCAGACATCAGGTGTGCTCCGTGGAGTTGAAAGGGAGCCGGGCATGGCAAATGGCCGCCCGGCTAGAGAACCGGAGCGGTTTTTAACCTACTGGGTAGGAAACCGCCTTAGCGGTTGGTGCGCAACCGCATGAAAGCGGTACCTGAAATCAACATGGGCCTATTATATCCATTCTGGCGGATTTCGTCTCTGGGCAACGAGGGGGAGTTACCCTACCTCCGAGCGTTTTTAAAGTACACCCGTGCGGGACCGATGAGGATTCGGCGTTGACTGTGACTTTCGCATTTAGATGGCGAGGTTATTCCGACGCTCCGTGGCGGCCTCGCTCACGCAGGCGCGCCGACGTAGTTTGAGATCGGTGGTAGGTGTGCCCCGAGGAAGGTTCGGCTTACGGGACGTTCCTTCGCGGGGGATTGGGAGAGGCTGCTGTCCTCGGTCCAGCACGAAGTCGTGGGGCTGATCCGGCAGAATCGAACCGGAGAAGTCGGGCGGAGGGGTCTCGCGTCGACGAGGATGGACGGTGAAGGGAGCGACCGTGATTAAGATCCTCAACCGCCTCGTCGATGAGATCGAGCAGCGCCTCGGTGACGACCTCGACATCGACGAACTCGCCCGCACGATGGGAACGACGGGCTACCACGCCCGTCGCATGTTCTCGTCGCTGGCCGGGATGCCGGTCTCCGACTACGTGAGGCGGCGGCGGATGACCGTCGCTGCGACTGATGTCGTCGGGGACGAGGATCTGCTCACGATCGCCGTGCGCTACGGATACGGATCGACCGAAGCCTTCGGGCGGGCGTTCCGTTCCGTGCACGGCGTGAGCCACGGCGATGTCCGTCGCAACGGTGGCCCCCTTCGCAGTCAACCGCTACTCAGGTTTCACCTGACCGTCGAAGGGAGCACTCCCATGGATACCCGAATCGTCGAACGCCCCGCATTCCGTCTAATCGGCCACGCCGCTCGGGTGCCGCTGATCTACGAGGGCGTCAACCCACACATCCAGCGGCACATCGAGTCGCTGCCCGCCTCCGAGCACGAGCGACTCAAACAGCTCAGCAACACCGACCCATCCGGGCTGCTGCAGGTCAGTGCCGATGTCGATCCCGACTACACCGAGGGAAGCGAACTGACCTATCTGCACGGCGTGGCGGTCCGCGCCGAGGCCCAGGTTCCCGAGGACCTCGACACGATCGACGTCGACGCGGGCACGTGGGTGGTCTTCCGAACCTCTGGTCCGCACCCGGCGGCCCTGCAAGAGGCGTATGCGGCGTCCGCAACAGAGTGGTTCCCCTCCAACCCTTGGCGGCTGCGCCCCGGCCCCTCAGTCGTCTCGGTGCTCGACCACGCCCCGGACTTCAGCACGGCGACGTGCGAGATCTGGATCCCCATCGAGCGCGCCTGAGCGAGATGCGGGCCGGGCTCCGGCGTTTCTGGAGTCCGGCCCGGCGCATGTGCTGCACCCGAGAGCCTCCGTACAGGCCCTGTCTACTTGGTAGGTACCGTTCGGCCATCCGCATACGGAACGCGGTCCACGGTCCGTCGCCTGCGTGAGCGAGGCCGCCACGGAGCGTCGGAAGAGCCTCGCCATTTAGCGGACGAAGTCACAGGTAGTCCGCTCGATCCGTTGTCTCTTTGGGGTACACCCAAGCGCCACAATCTGCACCGTTCGCCATGGATTGCCCCAGCTTTTTGCTGTAGTTTTTACTGCTTCTACAGAAAGCAAGCACGCTTTGAGCTCGTTCGAGTTACTGGAGCTTGAACTCTACGATGTCGACTTTGTCATCGGCAGCTAATCCGGGATAGTGAGTATCTAGCGCTTCCTGAAGCTCGGAAAGGGAGCCAAAACCGTCATTTCTAGCTTGCTTTTCCGACAATTCACTTCGCTGGGTAGAGGCAACGGACGTAACCTGTGCCTGGATAGTGACGACCTCTCCGGATTCTTTCTCGAAGACAATTTGGGCACTTCCTTCATGGAAAGGATCATCTACCCGGATGGTTTGTTGCTTTTCTCCGCTACGAATTGATTCCTCGTAGCCTTCCCACATGTAGATGCGCTGCTCTTGTTCCATATCTCGCCAGTTGAATGCGAATGGCAAGAGTTCTTCTACGGTAGGTGCTTCAAGTCCATTGCTTCCGCGCACGATGCACCGGATGGACGGATCAACATCAAAAAGCACCTGGCGGCATTTACCGCAGGGAGGAATAATTTGACCAGTAGGTCCGTATACGGCGACTACTGCTTGGATTGGGTCCTCTGGATAACTAGCAGCATGGTTGGCTAAAGCCGAGATCTCCCCGCAAGGACCACCGAGGAAATGGTGCGCGTTCAAACCGAGTACGTGTTTTCCTGATTTGGTAAGGAGCGCTGCGGCTACAGTGTGGTCTTCTCCGTCCTGAAAACGCTGTGCATGGGTGGTTGCTTTGGCCAGTAAATTTCGAAGTTCGTTGGTAATCACTCTTTAAGGGTAATAATTGCCAACGCGCTTTATCTATGTGAAGACAGAGATCGTGAACACCGGGGTTTCTGAGATGTACGGGAGTGTCAGGAAGTTTGTGTGTGAGGCTCTGATCTAGAAGGAGTTTCACCGATAATGACTACGGTGTCACCGAAGAAAGGCCATGACCCGGCGAGGGTCAACGAGATCAGCGAGAAGCTGATGGAAAATCCTGAGCTCGCCAGCTTGATCAGCGAGCTGTCGACCACCGCTGATGATGCAAGCGACCTGGTCAAAGGCCCGCTGCAGGCATCGATCAACGCTGGTCTGCAGGCAGAGATGGATGCACATTTGGGCTATAGCCATTCCGACCGCAAGGCCAAAGCCCAAGTGGAAACCGCGCAGGAGAGCAATCACCGCAACGGGTCGTACACCAAGACCGTCAATTCTGGCTACGGCGCAGTGGAAGTGACCGTGCCCAGGGACCGTGTCGGCACGTTTGCACCGAAGATGGTGCCCAAGGGAGCACGCCGGCTGACAGAGCTCGACGACATGATCGTCTCGCTGTATGCCGGCGGGATGACAGTGCGCGATATTCAGCACCATCTCGCAACCACGCTTGGGGTGGATATGAGCCCGGATACGATCAGCACGATTACCAATGCGGTGTTAGACGAGGTCATGATCTGGCAAAACCGCCAGCTCGACGAGTTTTACCCGGTGATCTTCCTCGACGCACTACGAGTCAAAATCCGTGACGGTCACCGCGTGGTCAACAAAGCCTGCTACATGGCTGTTGGCATCGACATCGACGGCATCAAGCACATCTTGGGATTGTGGATCGCTGATAATGAAGGCGCCGCATTCTGGGCATCGGTGTGCGCGGACCTGGCCAACCGGGGTGTCCAAGACGTGTTCATCGTCTGCTGCGACGGGCTGAAAGGTCTACCGGAAGCCGTGGAGGCAACCTGGCCAAATTCTATGGTGCAGACCTGCATTGTGCACCTGATTCGGGCTGCGAACCGGTGGGTGTCCTACCAGGACCGCAAATCTGTCTCCCGGGCGCTGCGTGAGGTCTACACGGCCGCAAACGAGGACACCGCCCGTGCCGGCTTAGACGCCTTCGAGGCCTCAGAGTTGGGCCAGAAATACCCGCAGTCGGTCAAAGTCTGGCGCGACGCCTGGGAGCGGTTCATACCGTTTCTGCAGTTCCCGCTTGCGGCACGGCGGGTGCTCTACACCACCAACTCGATCGAATCGCTCAACGCTTAAACTGCGCAAAGCCACCCGTAACCGGGGCCAATTCCCGAACGATACTGCGGCACTGAAGACGCTATGGCTGATGATCTGCAACATCGAGGACAAGCGCGCTGCCCAGCGAGCGAAGAAAGCGAAACGTGACATCGAATGCAACGGCTATATTGAAGGAGCGAAAGCCACCGGATGGAAACAAGCCATCAACCAACTAGCCGTGGCGTACCCCGACCGATTCGCGGACTACTTGTAACCCAAGCCCCCGCACACAAACAATCGGACACCCTCAGATGTACCAATCGCTTACATAGCAAGACAGGACCATACGAGGACGTTGAGTGGATAGAGCGTGCCGCACCCCTATATTTAAGGATGTGGAATCGCCTACCCCTCCGGGTTAGAACCCGCTAGATCCACTTCGCAATCGGGTACACCCAAAGCGAACAGTCTATGATTCATGAGAGTGCCTGTTCGTTAGGGTGGGTTTATGGATAAACGAACAGATGTGTCGCTTCCTCTAGACATTCCCGAACAACCAGAGGCTGTTGCGGGGCAGAAAATCGGCTACGCGCGTGTTAGCTCCAAAGACCAGAATCTCGACCGACAGTTGGCGGCGTTGAAGAAGGAAAAAGTCTTCCGCATCTTCACCGATACGGTGAGTGGTTCGTCCACCCAGCGCCCCGGCTTAGATGGGGCGCTTAATTATGTGCGCGCCGGCGATCAACTTGTGGTTATGAGTATGGATCGGTTGGCGCGGTCGTTGATTGACTTGCACCGCCTGGTCGATTAGCTGACCAGTCAGAATATTGTCGATTAGCTGACCAGTCAGAATATTTCGGTGAAGTTCCTGAAAGAGGGGCAAACCTATTCGTTGAATTCGACGCCGATTGCCAAGCTCATGCTCGGGTTGCTTGGCTCGGTGGCGGAGTTTGAACGCGCGATTATTCGCGAGCGCCAGGCCGAAGGTATTGCCAAAGCGAAAGCCCGCGGCGTCTACAAAGGACGCGCCACAGTCCTCAACGAGGAACAAGTAGCGCAAGCGCGCACGTGGGTGGGGGAGGGCATTCCCAAAGCGGAAGTCGCCCGCCGCCTCGGGATAGGGCGCACCACACTGTATAAGTACCTCAACCAGTAAGGCCTGACGTAACCCGGTCTCTGTGGAGCTGTGGGAGCTCCCCTAACCAGAGCACGGGATTAGCGGCGTGTGACGGTGGGTTTGTGCGGCAGGTGCCAGTTGGTGGTGTGGCTGCTACCAGGTTCCCGGTTCGGACTTGGTGAAGGAGCCGTTGAATATGTTGCGCTTGTAGTACGCCTGGTTTTTCAGGTAGTCGGTGAGGAGCCACCCGTCGCCGATGCCGGCGCCACTTTGCATCCTTAGCATATTGTCATCGCAAAAGCGGTACAGGGAGTCAGAGTCGGGGAAGGAGTCGGGGAAGTCTTCGGGGCGGATTTCTTTGTACATGGTAAGGTTTCTTGTCTTATGGTGTGGTCGTGCTGGTTCTATCAATCCAGACGGCGGCTTCCCAGTCAAGAGGGCAGGTGTATTTGTCGGTGGATTCCACCATCTGTCGGAGTCTGTGTTGATAGTCGATGTATTTCTCGGAGGTTAGTGTTGACCAGGCGTTGGGTGCCGCGGGTCGTGTGACACCTGCGCTGGCGGCTTCCTTGTAAACGTACTGATCGACAGGGACGTGCAGGTAGGGATAGAGGCGCTGCACATCGGGGTGGTCGAGGACGGCGAGATATTTCAGCGTCATGTTCAGCCACTTTTGGGCTTGGCCGTAGTGGAAGGAGAACGGCCGGCTGCCATGCTCATGGTGTGCGAAGTTGTCGCAGGTTGTGCGACACCAGTGGTCGTGCTGGGCATCGAAGCTGGCTTGCGAGTCGATGGTCGCGAGATTATCGACGAAAGATTGAATCGAAGCAATCGTTGATCTCTTGAGTTCGGAGCGTGATTGGTGGGTGCCGAAACCGCGTAGGGTGCGTTGCAGATCAGCGTAGGCGCGACGTGCGACACCGTGGATCGCCTGCTCGCTGGTGACGTTGGCTGTAGCGACCTTTGTGCCGAAGTAAAAAGCGATAAGGCTGCGACGTTGAATTTGGGTGTCCATAGCCTCATTCTTCCAAAAAACGGACGCACCCCGCCTCCTGATCAAACTTCTTCGGCATGTTCGAAGATTTTCCCATCTACTCAAACGGAACAAAACCAGGGGCACTTCACTACAAAAGCTCACATATCGCTGCTTTGCGGAGGGGTGGGATATTTCTGCACAATGTCCGGCGGGGCGGCCTTGTAGGCGTTGGGCTGTCGTGTGACCGACGGGAGGGTTGCTAGTCCATCTGTAGGACCATGCGCAGCTCCGTGAATGGTGCGGGGCAGACGCTGTGGGTGACGGTTTTTCCGCGGCGGATTTTGGTGAGTAGGCCAGCGTCGGTGAGCTTCTTCAGGTGGTGGGAGACCGTGGGCTGGCTCAGGCCGGATTGCTCAGCGAGCTCGGAAACGCTGATCGGGCCGCAGCCGTCTTCGGCGAGCTGGGAGAGGAGTCGTAGGCGTGCTGGGTCGGCGAGCACTTTGAACAGCTGGGCGTAGCGGTCGGCTTCCTCGTCGGTGAGCAGACCGGCGCTCAGCGAGCAGCAGGCTGTTGGGTCTGCTGCCGGTGGGGTGTTCGGGGAGGTCATGATTCTCTCTCTCATATTGACAGGGATCAATAATAGCATTACGTTTCGTATTGACAATCGTCGATACGAAAGGTGGGCTATGTCCGACCCAGTTGCGGCGCAGGAACCTGCGCGCATGTCATTTCTCGACCGATTTCTGCCTGTGTGGATCATCCTGGCGATGGCGCTGGGGCTTGGACTAGGGAACTGGTTCCCTGGACTCAGCGGGGCGCTGCAGGGCATGGAGGTCGGCGGGATTTCTCTGCCGATCGCGCTCGGCTTGTTGGTGATGATGTACCCGCCGCTGGCGAAGGTGCGCTACGACAAGACGAAGGAGATCACCAGCGATAAGAGGTTGATGATGGTGTCGCTCATCCTCAACTGGGTCGTCGGCCCGGCGGTCATGTTCGCGCTGGCATGGATCTTCCTCGCTGATGAACCAGAGCTGCGCACGGGCCTGATCATCGTTGGCCTGGCGCGTTGTATCGCGATGGTCCTGGTGTGGTCGGACTTGTCGTGCGCGGACCGGGAAGCCACCGCGGTGCTCGTGGCGATCAACTCGGTCTTCCAGGTGCTCATGTTCGGCGTGCTGGGCTGGTTCTACCTGCAAATCCTGCCCAACTGGCTCGGGCTGTCCACCACGTCGGTGAACTTCTCCTTCTGGGCGATTGTGACTTCCGTGTTGGTTTTCTTGGGCATCCCACTTCTTGCTGGCGTGCTCTCGCGCATCATCGGGGAGAAGACCAAGGGGCGCAATTGGTACGAGGAGAAATTCCTCCCGGCGATCTCCCCGCTGGCGCTGATCGGTTTGCTGTACACGATCGTGCTGCTGTTCTCCCTCCAGGGTGAGCAGATCATCGCCCGTCCGTGGACGGTGGCACGGGTGGCGGTGCCGTTGCTGATCTACTTCGTCGGCATGTTCGCGGTGGGACTCATCGCATCGAAGATGTCGGGGATGGGATACGCGCAGTCGGCATCGGTGGCGTTCACCGCTGCGGGCAATAATTTCGAGCTGGCGATCGCTGTGGCCATCGGCACCTTCGGCGCGGAGTCGGCGCAGGCGCTCGCGGGCACCATCGGCCCGCTGATCGAGATCCCGGTGCTTGTCGGGCTCGTCTACGTTATGCGGGGGATTGGCCCGAAGCTGTTCCCCGGCGACCCGACGCTGCCGGAACGACAGTCGTCCCCAGCGGGCGCATCCGCGTAAAAAGGAGTACATGATGGCAATTACTCCGAAGGTCCTGTTCGTCTGCGTCCGCAACGGCGGCAAATCCCAAATGGCTGCTGCATTGGCGGAAAAGCACGCGGGGGACAAGCTCGACATCCACTCCGCCGGCACGGAACCGGGGACGTCGATCAACGCTGAATCGGCCGCTTCTCTGGAAGAGGTCGGCGCCGACATGTCGGGCGGGCACCCGAAAGCGATCGACCCGGAGCTTCTCCGCACCGCGGACCGTGTCGTTGTTATCGGTGAAGAAGCACAGCTCGAACTGCCCGACGACGCAAAGGGCAGTCTCGAGCGGTGGGTGACGGACGAGCCATCTAAACGCGGAATCGAGGGCATGGAGCGCATGCGTTTGGTTCGCGACGACATTGACGCGAAAGTCCGCGCACTCGTGGGTGACGTGCTCGGGGAATAACAGTGTTGCCTGTTAGCGGCCAGCTATAAGTGGACGACCTCCACCCCGGCCCACTTTTCGGCCAGGTACTCCGCAGCCACGATGCGGTGGCAGGTGGAGGGGTCGGCCTCGGAACACAGCAAGGCCGCGTGGTCGAAAGTGGCCTTGGTGGGCATCTCCCGGTCGTCGAATTGTGCGCGGAGTTTGTCCGCAAACTCGTCGAACGGCAGACCTTCCTTCCTGTAGGCGTGCATGAGGTCTTCACTCGGCGCGAGTTCGAGAACGTGCTCGTAATCGATGTCGGCGATGGTCTTGAGGAACCAGGCGAGGTCGTCCTTCTTGGTGAAGCCGGCGAGCTGATTCGTGTTGTGCCGCCGGATGTCCACAACCCGCTTCACGCCGTTGTCGCGCAGCAGGTCGAAGAATTCCTCGGCGCTCTTCTGCGAATATCCGATGGTGTAAAGCTTCATGTCCGACATGGCGACCAGTGTAGGTCTGGCGGTGCGGCTGCGGAGCGGGACAAACACGCAGGAACTCCGCAGTGCGGAGTCGGCGGAGTGCCGGTTGCCGTTGAACTTCCTGAGTGGGGTGGTGACGCTGCGCGCCTTGCTGCAATGTCCCGATATTGTGGTGCGCATGACAGTTCAGGACATTGCTCGCATTGAATCTGAAGTAGCCCAGTACTGGGGTGAGGTGCGCTACGTGGAAACGGCGTCCTCGACGAACACGGAGCTGATGGCGTCGGGGGAGCCGGGGCACGTGCTCATCGCCGAGCAGCAGACCGGCGGCAAGGGGCGGCTCGGCCGCGTGTGGGAAGCGCCGGCGGGGGCGAGCCTGCTCATGAGCGTGGCGATCGAACTGGTGCACACCGACGACCTGGGCCTGGTGTCGTTGGCGGCGGGATTGGCCGTGACGGACGTGATCCCGAACGCCCAGCTGAAGTGGCCGAATGACGTGCTGCTGAACGGCAAGAAGTTCGTGGGGATTCTCGGCGAGATCGACACGACGGCGGAGATCCCGAAGCTCGTCGTGGGGCTCGGCGTGAACGTGGCGTGGCGTGAAGAGGACCTGCCCACCGACTGGTCGACGGCGCTGAATCTCGAGGGCATCGACGTGGACTGGGACGAGTTCACCATCGATCTGCTGGGGGCGCTGGGGCGCCGGCTCGAGCAGTGGCAGGACCGCGACGAAGCGCTTCTCGACGACTACCGCGCTGTGTCTGCCACCATTGGCCAGCGGGTGCGCTTGGACACGGTGGAGGGGATTGTCGAGGGGATCGCGGGGGACGTCGATAAGCGGGGCGCGATTGTCGTCGATGGTGTCAGCTACTCGACTGGCGACGTGACGCACCTGCGTACGAGCGATTAATCTCTTGGCCGTGGCAAAGATCAAGCTCGGTAGGGGAGAAGTCGTCCTGGCGGACATGACGCCGCCGCTGCGCGGCGTGATCTTCCCCTTCCTCGAGCTGATCATCGCGACCGCCCTGTTCTGGATGCTCATCGGGTGGATGGATGCCGCCGGGGTCGACGCGGGCATCCGCAACGCCGTCGTGGGCATTTGGTTCATCGTCGTGCTCTGGCGGTTTGTGCTTCCGCTCATCCGGCAGCGGCGCCAGCGTTTCATGGTGACCAATAAGCGCGTGATGTTTGTGCCCGGCGGGCGCGGGCGGACCGAATCCATCCCGCTCGCGCAGATCAGCGGCGTGCGCCGGCGGCGCGGCGGCATCGACATCGGTCTCCTCGGCTACGGCGAGGCCGTGCACTTTCCCGACGTCGGGCGTGCCCGGCGGGTCGAGGCGCTGATTGCGGAGAGGTTGTTTTAGGCGTCGGGTAGGTTTTGTGCCACTTATCGGTCAGGTGGTGGCACGAAAAGTGTCTATTTGATATGTTTTGTGCCATGGAGAGTGGCGAGGCGACTGAATTGTTGGGGGATCTGGCGTCTCAACAGTGGGGGTTGTTCACGTCTGCTCAGGCGCGCGATCTGGATATCAAGACATCGGATTTGCTGCGACTTGAGAAGGCCGGAGTGCTAGAGCGGGTTCGTCACGGCGTCTACGCCATAACGGGCACCGCATTGTCAGCAATGGTTGAACTCAAAGCCCAGTGGCTGGCGATCCGGCCCGACATGATGGCAGCCGATCGTTTGGGTGATGAGTCCCTTGCCAAAGAAGCAGTTGTTTCCCATTCCACTGCAGCAGATCTTTGGGGGATTGGTGACTTGTGGCCGGACGGCTACCACTTCACGGTCCAGAAAAGGCGCCGAAGCCGCCAGCCGGAGGTTCATTTCCACAGAGCCGATTTGGAGGACGGCGCATGGGAGATTCATAAAGAAGCCGGGCTGCCAATCACTACCGTCGCTCGAACAATCGCCGATCTTGCGGATGCTGGCCACGAAGCGGAGCATTTGATGAGTTTGGTCTCTGATGCGGGGAACAAGAATCTGGTTAGTCACACGGAGCTGTTCGAAGCACTCTACGGAAAAGAGACAGCCCTAGGTTTGAACATGGGAGAGGAGGACGGTCTGCGCGCACTTCTCGCCGACCGTCTTGGCACTTATGACTTCGATCCTCGAATCGCGCAAGCCATTGACCTCAGACTTCAGCCGATTAGGGAATCGTTCAGTGGAATCGCACAAGCCATCTGGAGTGACACAACGATGTCTAACGAACTCAAGTTGGCTATGAAGCAAGCAACAGAAGCAATGAACCAGTCTTTTTCCACGGGGATAAATGCTGATCAAATCCTCCGTCATGCGTTGCAAAACAACCCAAAAGGAAGCCGAGGGAAATGACTGATCGGCCCGCTAAGGTCAGGAAGACGCACAATCAGATAACCGGCGCGCTGAAGAAAGAGGCGAAGTCAAGAGGGCTGCAGCCGAACACCGTTTATAACCAGTTTTTTCGAGAGGTCTTCCTCAACGAGCTGATGCAAGCGGACGCCGGATGGGTGTTGAAGGGTGGAACTAATGTCTATTGCCGAATCCCGGGGGCTCGACATCGGACCTGACCCCTGTTTGGTAGACACCTCTGATTCCGGCTGTGTTGAGTCGGGGAAAGGTAATCTACCTCCATGCCTAGGAAGGTTTATTCGGATCAGTTCAAGCGCGACGCGGTCGCGATGTACGAGAACGATCCACAGGTGTCGTTGAACGCTGCGGCCGCTGATTTAGGGATCAACCGCTCCACGCTTCGCGTATGGGTTGATAAGTACGGAACTGGCACGAAACCCCAGCTTTCAGCGGGCTTACGTGCTGATCGTGCGAGGCAACTGACCGATGCTGAGAAGCTACGTCAGCTGCAACAGGAAAACGCCCGCCTGAAAGAAGAACGCGATATTTTGCGTAAGGCAGCCAAATATTTCATGGAAGAGACGAACTGGTGATCCGCTTCCGGTTCGTTGATGACCACCGCACCGATTACTCGGTCAAGCGGATGTGCACCGTACTCGGGTTAAACCGCAGCTCCTACTACAAATGGAAAGCTAGCAGCGCCCAGCGGCACCGCAGACTGGTTGATGATGCCATACTCGGAGCCAAGGTCCAGGCCATCTTCGACGACAAGAAGCAGCTCTACGGCGCAAAACGCATTGCCGCCGAGCTGACTTTCAACGATGCGTACAGTAGCACCGGACCGGTCAACCATAAGCGCATCGCCCGGATTATGAGGAAGCTTCAGCTGCGCGGCTACACGAAAAAACGTAAGGTCACGACAACGCAGCGCGGGAGTCATCGCTTTATATTCGCTGACCTGGTCAAGCGTAACTTCACTGCGCCAGCTGCCAATAGGATCCTCGTCGGCGATATTACCTATCTGCCGATCGCAGACGGGTCGAATATGTATCTGGCTTCTGTGATTGACTGCTACTCGCGGATGCTCGTCGGCTTCGCGATCGCAGACCACATGCGCACCGACCTCGTCGAAGAAGCGCTCGAGCATGCTCGCCGTGCCCGTGGCAGTCTCTCCGGGGCGATCTTCCACTCAGATCATGGCAGCGTGTATACCTCATCGCAGTTTCAGGCTGTCTGCCGAAGACTCAACGTCACCCAGTCGATGGGAGCAGTTGGCAGCAGCGCTGATAATTCACTCGCGGAGTCGTTTAACGCGGCGTTGAAACGAGAAGTACTCAAAGACCAGAAAGTCTTTTCCAATCAGCTAGTCTGCCGGCGCGACGTCTTCGCATGGTGTGCGCGCTACAACACCACCCGAAGGCATTCCTGGTGCAAGTACCTCACACCCATTGAGTACGAAACTCACGCTTCCTAACAATGCGCTAGAGTAAAGCCAATAATTTCACCCCCACGGTGTCTACTTTCCGGGGGCCGGGCCCGACGAAGGATCTGGATCTTTATCGACACGTAGATCCGACCTCAGCATTGAGCGCAGCAGAGTTTCTGGTGGAAGTCATGAATGGCCATCAAGCAGGGCCGTACACCTTTGATTTAGAGCGGACCTTTAGGAAAACGATGGCGGGACCTGTCGAGAACGAGCGGGTAACAGTGGCTGTTCTGCGCGGTGCGGGGAACGAATTCGCAGAATTCAATATTGATGTCAGCGGTGACCTTGATGTCAGCGGCTCCGTTGATGAGGTGACAGTGAAAGCCAGCTTTGACCTCGTCACCGATTTCTTTCCTAATGCCTTCCAAGTCACTTCGTACCCAGTGGAAAACCAGATCGCGGACAAGGTCGCTGCAATGTATGACCGTTATGGAGAAACACCACCGGGGAAAGCGTCAACCCGCTATCACGATTTCTTTGACATCGCCCTGATGGCATCAAAGCTCTCGGTTGCAGCAGATTCGCTGAGACGCGCGTTGGAACAACAATGCAAACTGCGCGGGGTAGACCTTCCAAACCAAATGAGGGAGCCTGAACCAGGGCGGGGATATGCTTACGAGCGGAAGGCGACCAAGCTCGGTTGGGGGAGCGAAGAACTTTGTGCCTTCGAAGGGGCGCTGGCGATTGCGAGTCGGCTTCTCGACCCGCTGCTAGCTAAAGCCCCGAGTGTTCACGGCGCGACCTGGGATCCCGTTACCTCCTCCTGGAAGGTTGACGGTTAGCTCTTCACTTCCGTGGTGTGGATCTGCTCGTCGATGTCGTCGGGGGAGAGGTTCCCGGCGGCGAAGTCCGCGGACAGCGGAAGGTGGAGCTCCATGTCGGTGCCGGGGCACAGCTCGATCTTTGCGTCGTCTACCGTGTAGTCGAGGACGTGGCCGCCGGACGTGCGCTCCTCGTCGATGAAGTGCACGTGGCAGCCTGGGATGCCGATGCCCTTCGCGTACTTCGGGGTGCGGAAACCGCCGATGATGCCGTGGGCGTTGTCGAACGTGATCTCCTTGTCGTCGCCCACCGCGTCGCGCATCGGCGGGTACGGCTTGGACTGCTTCGTCACCGTGCGCGTAGTCACGGTCGTGAACGTGCCCGTGATGCGCACCGCGTGGAAGTAATTGCCCGACGGCTCGAGGTCGTCGATGAACTTGGACAGCTCAGCGCGCTTCATGCCCTTCGGCGCGTCCGCGACGATCTTCGGCACGAAGTTGGTTACCTGCGCGAACGGGCTGCGCTGGTCCAGGTCGGCGATGGTGGCGGTGCCGTCGCTGCGCAGCTGGTAGCACGTGCCGTCGAGAATGAGCATCTCGCCGTCCAAGCCGTCGAAGGTGCCTAGGCCGAAATTGCCCTTGGACAGGATCTGCCCGATGGTCATCTCCCCGTCGTAGATTCCGTCGAGAAGCGCGGACATCAGGGAGTTCTGGAAAACCGTGTGGCGGCCAAATGTCGTCATGGGGCCGATGGTAGCTGTCTCGGCGGGCGGCGGGGCACTGCTGCGCGTCGGCGGCTGGGCTGAATGCGTGCGGTACCTGCTTGTTCACTACAGTGGGCAAGCGTGACTAACACGCAGAGAGATGCACAGGGAATGCCGATCATCGCGGTGATCGGCGACGGCCAGTTGGCCCGCATGATGCACACGGAGGCGATCGAGCTGGGGCTCGCGCCGCGGGTGCTCGCCGGCAGCGAGGACGCGTCGGCGGCGCAGGTCTTCGGCGACGTGCGCATCGGCGACTACACAGACCTGGACGACCTGAAGGCAGTCGTCGACGGGGCAGCGGCGGCCACGTTCGACCACGAGCACGTGCCCAACGAGTACCTGGACGAGCTGATCGCGGCGGGCGTGAGCGTGCAGCCGCAGCCGCGCGCGCTGATCTACGCCCAGGACAAGCTCGAGCAGCGCCGCAAGATGAAGGAGATCGGGGCACCGGTCCCGGAATTCGCGCCGATCGAATCCGCGGCCGACGCCGGCGAGTTCTTCGATTTCGTTTCCGGCGAGATGTGCCTGAAAGCCACCCGCGGCGGCTACGACGGCCACGGCGTGTGGTTCCCGGACTCCCGCGAGGAGGCGGAGACCCTCGTTACGGACCTGCTGGACAAGGGCACGCCGCTGTACGCCGAGCGCAAGGTCGACTTCGTCCGGGAGCTCTCCGCCATGGTCGCGCGCACCCCGTCCGGCGAGGTTCAAGCATGGCCGGTCGTGGAATCGCGCCAGCGCGACGGCATCTGCGTCGAGGCCATCGCACCCGCGCCGGGTATGAGCGACGAGAACGCCGAGTACTGCCGCGAGCTGGCTGTGAAGATCGCCACCGAGCTGGACGTGACGGGCGTGCTCGCGGTCGAGCTGTTCGCCGCGGGTGGTGAGATCACTGTCAACGAGCTGGCCATGCGCCCGCACAACACCGGCCACTGGACGCAGGACGGTTGTGTCACCAGCCAGTTCGAGCAGCACCTGCGTGCGGTGCTGGACTGGCCGCTGGGCTCGGTCGAGACCACGGCGCCGTACACCGTCATGGTCAACACCCTCGGTGCGGACACCGAGCCATCCGAGCCGATGGAGGAGCGTGTGAAAGAGGTCATGCGCCGCTACCCGGACGCCAAGGTGCACCTCTACGGCAAGGGCCACCGCCCCGGACGCAAAATGGGGCACGTCAATATCGCCGGCGACGACCTGGACACCGTGCTGGAGCGGGCCACGGCGGCGGCGGACATCATCGTCAACGGCGCTGGCGCCGCTGAGTAAGAGAGCGAGGGAGCGCACATGGAACCGCAGGTAGGAATCATCATGGGGTCCGACTCGGACTGGGACACCGTCGCGCCCGCGGCGGAGGTCCTCGCCGAGTTCGGCATCCGCTTCGAGGTCGGAGTCGTCTCCGCGCACCGCACGCCGGAGAAGATGCTGGCGTACGCCAAGGGAGCGCACGAGCGCGGCCTGCAGGTCATCATCGCCTGCGCGGGCGGAGCGGCGCACCTGCCGGGCATGGTCGCGGCCGCAACACCGCTGCCGGTCATCGGCATTCCGCGCGCGCTAAAGGACTTGGACGGCCTCGATTCGCTGCTGTCCATCGTGCAGATGCCAGGTGGGGTGCCCGTGGCCACCGTGTCCATCGGCGGCGCGAAGAACGCCGGCCTGCTCGCCGCGCGCATTCTCGGCTCCTCCGACCCGGCGATCCAGCGCCGCATGGTCGACTACCAGGCGAATATGGCCCAGGAAGTCGAGCGCAAGGACGAGGCGCTGCGCGAGCGCCTCCTCGGCGGCGGTGAGTAGCTCACCCGACCCCGTGGTGGTGCTCGGGGCGCGCATCAAGGAGGGCCGTCCCTCGCGCATGCTCGAAGCACGCTTATCGACGGCTCTTACACTCGCCCATTCCCGCCCCGCCGCTCCCGTCGTGGTGACGGGGAAGGGGGAGTCGGGCGTGATGGCCCGGTGGCTCATCGCGCACGGGCTGCCCGCCCCGCGCATCGTGGAGGAGCCCGAGGCGACCTCGACCAACGAGAACCTGGAAAACTCCCGGAAGCTCTTTCCGGATGCCGCACGCCTGGTCGTTGTCACCAACGGCTTCCACGTCGCGCGCACCAAGGTGTGGGCGGCGCATCTCGGCGTGCCCATCACAGTGGTGGCCGCGCCGACGCCGAAGAAATCGCGGCTGAAGAACTACGCCCGCGAGGTCATTGCCGTCCCGCACTCCGCCGCGCGCGTGGTGTGGCGCAAACTCGCGCGCCGCTGGTTCGGGCGGTGAGGGGTGCTGTGCGGCCCGCTGCGGCTATGCGCGGCGGGCGGTGACCTTCTCGGCCTCGGCGATCTGCTCGATGCGGTCGGCGGACGCCATGCCCGCGATGACGACGACGGAGCCGCCGGCGGCGAGCGTGGCCATGACATCGGCGTCGAATTCCTCGCGCTGCGTCCAGGCCGGAATGAGGACGCGTTCGACGGTGCTTGCTGCTGCGCCCTTCCAATCGGAAAGCTCGGGGGAGTTGCCGAAGTACTGGTCGCCGTAGAAGCGCACGGTCGGGCCGAAATCGACCACGCCGGGCGGCAGCGTCCCGCCCGTCTCCGTCACGCCGCGGCCGAACGGGTCGTCGGAGACCGCCACGACGTCTGTGCCCTGCGGCCAGTTCTCCACGCGGTCGACCGTGGTGAAGACGAGATCGGGGGCTGTTGCGGGTGCTGCGCTCTGGTCGTCTGCGCTGTTACTGCTGTTCTGGCCGACGGTGAAGGTGAGGCCGGCGTTGTAGATGCCGATGGGCAGTACGGCGGCCTGCCAGGAGACGGGAAGGTCCACAAGGATCGCCGGGGTGTCGTCGGGGTCGTCGAACTCGAATTCCTCGACGAGCATGTTGGCGATCTTGTTGGCCCAGTTTTCCAACGTCACGCCGGAGAACTCCATGCGCGTGCCGGCGGCCTCGTCATAGACCGTCAGCCGGGGGCTGGCCGGGTCGGTGGACACGATCGGTGCGAGCAGGCTCATGGCGTCCCATCGTAGGGAAAAGACTGTGGCCAGGTGAGGGCCGGGGTGCGGAACGTGGACAGTCGTCCGGGTTTTGCCAGGCGGAGGCGCTAGTTCACGCAGCGGGGGCCGGTGCCGCCGGCGTTGATCTCGGGTGCGACCTCGGCGGCGCCGAAGTCCTCGCCCGGAGTGCCTACGGTGTCCTCTTGAGTGGGTTCCTCGGCGGTGGTGTCAGTGGCGTCCACCTCGTCGGAGGCGGGGCCGGTGTAATCGTCGGCGGTGACCACGATGACAGAACCCGGGGTGAGGGACTCGTTGACCGTCACCGGCAGGCCGCCGAGCAGCTCGGCGAGCTCGTTGGCCGCCGGGTCGTCGGCGGTGGGGGCGACGATCTGCGATTCGGTGTAGATGCCCGGGGTGGCGTTGCCGATGCTCTCGATCGTCAGCTGTTTTTCCTCCAGGAAGCCGCCGACAGCGGCGGCCATGCCGGAGGCGTTGCCCGCGTTCAGGAGCGTGACCGAGGCGTTGGCCAGGTCGGGGGAGAGCTCCGTGGCGGCGCCGCCACCACCGTCGCCGTTGTCGCCAGCGTCTTGGTTCTCGCCGTCGGCGGGGGGCTCGGCCTCCTCCTGCTCCTTGGCCAGGTTCTCCATGAAGGTGTGCACCTGCTGCGGGTCGACGGTGACGATGGACTCTCCGTAATCGCCCACGCCGTTGACGGAGGTGACCGGGATGGTGGAGAACGTGACGTTGCCGGCAGCCAGGTCGGACATCTGGCTCACCAGGGACATCACATTCCAGCCGGAGTCGACGTTGACGGAGCGCTCGACTGCGTTGGACAGCTCACGCAGCTTCGCCGGGTTGGACAGCGTGCCTGCCGAGATCGCCTCGTTGACCAGGGAGGCCATGAAGACCTGCTGGCGGACGATGCGGTCCAAATCGCCGCGGGGCAGGTCGTGGCGCTGGCGCACGAACGCGAGAGCTTCCTTGCCGTCCAGGGTGGAGCGGCCGGCGGGGAATTTCGCGCCGGAGAGCGGCTCGTCGACAGCCTCGTTCAGGCAAACCTCCACGCCCCCGACAGCGTCGGTCAGCAGCACGAAGCCGAGCAGGCCCACCTGCGCGTAGTGGTCGACTTCGACGCCGGTGAGGTCGGCGACGGCGTCGATAAGCCCTTGCTGCGCGGCTTGGGCGACTTTCTCCTCGAGGTCCTTGCCTTCCTTCTCCCCGTCGGCGAGGAGCTCTTCGCGCTTGTCGTTCGCGTACTGGCCGTAGATGCCGTTGATCTTCGTGTTGCCGTACGTCGAATCGTGGATGTACGTGTCGCGCGGAATGGACACAGCGGTGGCGCGGGAACCGTCGTTGGGCACGCGGATCACCATGATCGTGTCCGTGTTCAGCTCGCCGTCGGACTCACCCGCGTTCAGGCGCGCCAACTCCTCCTCGGACAGGGGATTGCCCTGGGCGTCTGTGCGGGAATCGGAACCGACCAGCAGGATGTCCACTGCGCCGTCCTCGCCGTCGAGCTCATCGTCCGAAAGCGATAGGTCCGACGACGACAGGTTTCCGCCCAAGCGGCCCACGGAGTAGTAGCCCATGCCGGAGACGATCAGGATGAGGGCAGACAGCACCGCCAGCACCGTCTTCAGTGCCGGGTGGCCTGACTGGCTGATGTCCTTCACGCGCGACGGGGCCGGCTGGATATCGCGCACCGGCCGGTATTTCTCGCTCACGAAACGCTGCCCCTCTAAATCGTCCACACCTTTTTCGCCCCCGTCCGCGTGGTGCGCACGCTGCTGCGGGGCAGCCCGGCGCAACCCAACGCGAAGGGTTGGTCACAATAGGTGGGAAGTATAGTGCACGCATCCGCGCGCGCCGGGATCCAATAGCAGCTGTCGGTTGTAAGCTGCCACACTGTGAGTACGACTTTTGGACGAGACGCCGCGGCGGCGGGGGATGCTGCACCGCTGGCTGTGGTCACCGTGACGTTCTCGCCGGGGAAGCACCTGGCGGGGCTCGTCGATACGCTTGCTCAAGCGACGGGGCGCGCAACGCGCCTGATCTGCGCGGACAACGGCTCCACCGACGGCGTGCCGGAGGCGATGGCCGCCGAGCGGGATGACGTGGATTTCCTCCCCACCGGCGGAAATATCGGGTACGGCGCAGCGATCAACGCCGCCGCCCGGCACCTGTCCTCCGCGCGTGAAGCGGGCGAGATCGACAGCGAGTACTTCCTGATCGTCAACCCCGACGTGGAATTCACGCCCGGTTCTCTCGATGCGTTGCTCGCGTGCGCGCACGACTACCCGCGCGCCGGAGCCGTCGGCCCGCGCATCGAGGAGCTCGACGGCACCGCCTACCCGTCCGCGCGTGAAGTGCCCACGTTGCTGACCGGCATAGGGCACGCCGTGCTGTACCCGGTGTGGCCCTCGAACCCCTTCAGTAAGGCGTACAAAGCGGGGGAGAACCTCACCACCGTGCGTTCCGCCGGCTGGCTGTCCGGCTCGTGCCTGCTCGTGCGCTGGGAGACCTTCGACGCGATCGGCGGCTTCGACGAGCGCTACTTCATGTACTTCGAAGACATCGACTTCGGCGACCGCCTCGCCCGCGCCGGCTGGGACAATATCTTCTGCCCGGATTCAGTGATCTTCCACGACCAGGGCCACTCCGCGAAGAAGCACTCGCGCGTGACCGTGCCCGCGCACCACGATTCCGCCTACCGCTTCCAGGCCGACCGCCACCCGCACGCCTGGCAGGCGCCGATCCGCGCCGCTTTGTGGCTGGGCTTGAAAGGCCGGGCCATCATCGCGCGGCTGTGGGGCAGGCGCTGAATCCGGGGAGTTCGGGGCGTGCTCTTAGGTAGCGTCCAGCCTGCCGGGCCACGTCAAAGCCCTACTTTGCCCACTTGAAGCGATAGGTTAATCCGCAAGACAGGTAGCAACCAACAGAAAGGCCGCTCCACACAATGGCTCCCACGGTAGATCCCTCCCAGATCGATGCAGTCGTGCTCGTCGGCGGGCAGGGAACGCGGCTGCGGCCGCTGACAGTGTCCACGCCGAAGCCGATGCTGCCCACCGCCGGCTACCCGTTTCTGGCGCACCTACTCGCCCGCATCAAGGCAGCGGGCATCGAGCACGTGGTCATGGGCACCTCCTATAAGGCAGAGGTCTTCGAGGAGTACTTCGGCGACGGCTCCGAAATGGGCCTGGACATCGAATACGTCGTCGAGGAAGAGGCCCTGGGCACCGGCGGCGGTATCCGCAACGTCGAGTCCCACCTGCGCTACGACACCGCCATGATCTTCAACGGCGACGTTCTTTCCGGTGCAGATTTGGGCGGCATCCTGCAGACGCACGTGGACAAGGACGCGGATGTCACGCTGCACCTCGTGCGCGTGCCGGACCCGAGCCAGTTCGGCTCTGTGCCCACCGACGCCGACGGGCGCGTGGAGGCATTCCTGGAGAAGACGGAGGCTCCGCCGACAGACCAGATCAATGCCGGCTGCTACGTCTTCCAGCGCGACGTGATCCGCTCCATTCCGGAAGGCCGCGTCGTCTCCGTCGAGCGCGAGACATTCCCCGGCCTGCTCAAGTCCGGTGCGCGCGTGTACGGCCACGTCGACGCGAGTTACTGGCGCGACATGGGTCGCCCGTCCGATTTCGTGCAGGGCTCGTCGGACCTTGTCCGCGGCATCGCGCCCAGCCCGCTGCTGGAGGGGCGCACGGGGGAGGCGCTTATCGACGAATCCGCCGGCGTCGCCGGTGGCGCCATCCTGGTCGGCGGCACCTCCGTCGGCCGGGGGTCCACCATCGGTGCCGGCTGCCGCCTCGACGACTGCGTGGTCTTCGACGGTGTGACCATCGAGCCGGGCGCCATGATCCGCGACTCCATCATTGCCTCCGGAACCACCATCGGCGCCAATGCCCGCATCCAGGACTGCGTCATCGGCGACGGTGTGAATATCGGCGCACGCTGCGAGCTCCAGGCCGGCATGCGTGTGTGGCCGGGAGTGGATATCCCGGATCTCGGAGTGCGTTTTTCGCCGGACGCGTAGCGACACGCCGGGGAACCAGCGGATTAGTTGGCAGGTCTCTGACCCACCACTATATGTAGTACCCCCGACCGCCACCCCCGTAGCGTGGGTTATGTGGCGTATGTGACTGATGTGGCGCGCGACGGCCGAAACCCGCGTTAATGCCCTGCGAAGCGATAGTTTTGTCCCGCTTCGTGTTGACGCTATTTAGTGCGCGAGGGTTGAATCACACTTGTGTAATCAGCGGCGGCCACACTTTACGGGGGCGGTGCTGACGGCATCGCACCATGGCGGGCATTGGAAGTTAGTGCCACGACAGCAACACGGCGACAGACAAGACTCAGAAAGGGGACGGCGTGGAAGACATGGTTTCAGGCGCCACTCTCCGCGGCGCGGCTGCGGGCGGAATGACCCTCGACGAACTGTTCGGCACCGTCGAGCAGGAGTGGCAGGATCAGGCCCTGTGCGCTCAGACAGACCCGGAGGCGTTCTTCCCGGAGAAGGGCGGCTCCACTCGCGAGGCGAAGCGCATCTGCCAGGCATGCGCAGTGCGCGACGAATGCCTCGAGTACGCGCTCGAGCACGACGAGCGTTTCGGCATTTGGGGCGGTCTCTCCGACCGTGAGCGCCGCCGTCTGCGCAAGCAGATCGGCTAGACGGTGTTAGTGATCAGTACTGGAAACTCGGGTCGATATCCCGCGGATCCAGATTCAAATAGTGCGCGACTAGAGCGGTCAGAACCATCGTGAGTAGTTCTGACCGCTCTGTCGCATTTGTGCAGCGCTGCTCGATCGGCATGCGGAAGACCACGATGCGTGCGCGCGTCGGGTTTCCCGCGCGGTCCACGCCGGCCTGCAGCACGCGGCCCAGGGGGACGGGGCCGTCGGCGACAACCTCGTCCGGCATGATCATGTCGGAGCGCAGCCGCATGCGCGGAATCGTGTCCACGGCCAGGTCCACGCCGGTCAGGTAGTCGAAATAGCGGTTCTGCAGCGGCGCGTAGGCCTCCAGGACCGCCTGGTCGAAGTCCATGGAGCGGGAGCGGTAGCGCGGGACGGAGACCGGCATGAGCGGGCCGCGAACGCCGTGGCCGTGGCGGTCCCGCCGCACGGGCAGGCGCGCGGCTTCCGCCTTGGCCTCGAGGCGTGCGGGGTCTGCGCCGGGGTGAGTCATAGCTACCAATCTAGGACTGTGCCTGCGGCAGGCGAGTGCGGACGCGCCGCGTGGCGCATGCCCAAAACTTAAACCTTGGGTTTAGACTATGGCCCCGTGAGTACCTTCCGCCGTTGCAGTCGCCCCGGGTGTGGTCGCCCCGCCATCGCCACGCTCGTGTACGCGTACTCCGAAAAGACCGCCATTATCGGCCCGCTCGCCCCGTCGACAGACCCGCACGCGTGGGACCTGTGCCAGCGCCACTCCGAGCACATCACCGCCCCCGTGGGCTGGGAGATGGTGCGCATCGACAATATCGAGCTCTCCGACGAAGAGGAGATCACCGCCCTCGCCCAGGCCGTCAGCGAGGCCGGGCGCGTGACCACTGGCCTGGTGGACACCACGCAGGACCCGATCGAATTCGACACCGAGCGCGATTTCACCAACCCGGACACGTCCAACCACCCCGTTTACCGCACGAAGCGTGTCGGCGAGCGCCTCGCCGAGCACAAGGCCGCGCGCCGCGCGCACTTGACCGTCGTGCCCGACCCGGATGCGGACGCGGCCGGGGAAGCGGGTTCGAGCCAGGGATCTGCTGACTCCGGTAATTAGTCCCTGTGACTGCTCTGGGCATCGGCCCGTTTGAACCCGTTCGCGTTTAAGATCGGGGGACATGACTGAACAACCGTCGCAGCCCACGAACCAGACCCGCACCCGCTCCCGCGAGGACGTCGAAGCAGCCATCAAGGCCTACGACATCCGCGGTGTCGTCGAGCCGGCCGGCACAGCCACCGTCGACGAGGACTTCGTCTTCGATGCCGGTGCGGCTTTCGCGTCCATCCTGCGAGGGGAAGGGGAGACCACCCTGGCTGTCGGCCACGACATGCGCCCATCTTCCCCGGTTTTGGCCGCCGCATTCGGTCGCGGCGTCACCAGCCAGGGCATCGACGTCATCGAGCTCGGCCTGACGTCCACCGATGAGCTGTACTTCGCCGCCGGCGTCATCGGCTGTGCTGGCGCAATGTTCACCGCCTCCCACAACCCGGCGCAGTACAACGGCATCAAACTGTGCCGCACCGGCGCCACCCCGGTATCCCAGGATTCCGGCTTGGCCGAGATCACCGACATGCTCGTGGACGGCGTGCCCGCCTACGACGGCGAGCCCGGCGCGGTCAGCCAGCGCGACATCCTCAGCGAGTACGCGGACTTCCTGCGCACACTGGTGCCGGTGCCCGCGGAGAGGAGCCTCGTGGTCGCGGTCGACGCCGCCAACGGCATGGCCGGTCACACTGTTCCCGCGGTGCTGGGGTCCGAAGACAACCTGGACATCCGCCCGCTCTACTTCGAGCTCGACGGCACGTTCCCCAACCACGAGGCGAACCCGCTGGACCCGAAGAACTTGGTGGACCTGCAGGAGTTCGTCGTCACACAGAATGCGGACATCGGCCTGGCCTTCGATGGCGACGCGGACCGCTGCTTCGTCGTGGACGAGAAGGGTGAGCCGGTCTCCCCGTCCGCAATCACCGCGCTGGTGGCCGAGCGCACGCTCGAGGCTTCCCCGGGCGCGACGATCATCTACAACGCGATCACCTCGCAGGCCGTGCCGGAGCTGATCGAGGCCAAGGGCGGCACCCCCGTGCGCACCCGCGTGGGCCACTCCTACATCAAGGCCGAGATGGCCGATAAGGGCGCGCTGTTCGGCGGCGAGCACTCCGCGCACTACTACTTCGCCGAGTTCTTCAACGCCGATTCCGGCATGGTGGCGGCTCTTCACGTCCTCGCCGCGCTGGCGGAGCAGGACAAGCCGCTCTCGGAACTGATGGCCAGCTACAACCGCTACGCCGCCTCCGGCGAGATCAACTCCGAGGTCGCCGACCAGCAGGCCACGATGGACAAGGTCGTCGAGGCATTCGCCGACCGCACGGAGAATGTCGACCGCCTCGACGGCGTCACCGTCTCGCTGAAGGGCACGAAGGCGTGGTTCAACGTGCGCGCGTCCAACACAGAGCCGCTGCTGCGCCTCAATGTCGAGGCGGAGACCCAGGACGAGGTCGACGCCATCGTCGCCGACGTGCTGGGCATCATCCGCGGATAAGGTGCGAGGCATGGCCCCTGAGACGAATCCCGACCGGAGCTACTACGACCCCGCTGCGCACTACGACGTCGAGTCCGTCCGCTTCTTCGACGTCGCCCACGAAGGCGCCCACGTGCGTGCCCTCGCGCAGGCAGCCGAGATGCTCTCTGACCTGCGGGGCACCTCGCCGCGCAGTGTGGTCGTGCTCGTCACCGACGCCGTCTCCGAGGCCGCCGCGCAGTGCGCCGTGGCGCTCGTCGATTTCGGCCGCGCGCCGGTCATGGTCACCCGCGCCCTGCCCGAATTCGTCGGCGCGCTCGACGTCGTGATCGCGGTGGGCGACGCGCCCGACGCGGAGACCGTATCCCGCCAGATCAGCGCCGCAGCCGGCCGTGGTGCCGATGTCGTGCTCGCCGGTCCCACGGGCGGCCCGGTCGTGGAGGATGCCCCGCGCGGCGTCATCCTCCTGCCCGCGCCGCCCACAGCCGACGGCGCATCCCCGCTGCGCACCATCGCCGCGGTCGCTGCCGTGTGCGCCGCACTCACCGGGGCGCAAGCGCTAATCGACGGCCCCGCCGACGCCATCGACTTCGAGCTCCGCCAGCTCTCCCCGGAGCGCGACGTGTCCGTGAACGCGGCACGCCAGCTGCGCGAATTCGTCGAGGGCGCCCGCATCCTCCACACCGGCTACACCGAAACCGGCGCCGCAGTGGCCAGACTGATCGCGGCGCTGTGGTCCGCCCGCGGCCTGCCCAGCGGATTCGTCGGCCGCGAAGACCTAGCCGCGGCATTGGAGGCGGGCGCCGCTGACAGTGCCGGGGAATCCGCGGGTAACTCCGCTGGGGCCGCGGACGATATCTTCTATGACCCCTTCATCGACGGGCCGCCCGCCCAGGTTCCGGTGAAAACCATCGTCTGGGCGCAGCGCGAACCGCATCTGCTCGGGGCACGCGCGGAGTATGTCGCTGACGACGCCGTCGACGCAGACGGTGAAACAGCGGCGACTAGCGCAGTTGGTGCCGGGGACGAGTTCTCCGCGGCGCTGCGGCTGATCGTGCGTGGCCTGGCGGCCACCGCGATGCAGGTTTAGAAACCGCGACAGAAAAGCAGTAGGAGAAGAGGCGAACACACGTGGAGCTGCTCACCCCGGCGCTGCAAACGTACCCGTGGGGCTCGAGAACATTGCTGACTGAGATGCGCGGGGAGCCCTCCCCGTCGGCGACACCGGAAGCGGAACTGTGGTTCGGCTCCCACCCGGCCGCGCCCGCCACGATCGGGGGAGTGGGCCTCGACGAGGTCATCGCCGACGACCCGGCCGACCAGCTCGGCGCGCAGGTGCGCGGGCGCTACGGCGATTCACTGCCATTTCTGCTGAAGATCCTCGCGGCTGATTCGCCGTTGTCCATCCAGGCGCACCCGACCGCGGCGCAGGCGCGCGCCGGCTACGAGGGTGAGAACGCCGCCGGCATCGCGCTCGATGCGCCGGAGCGGAATTACAAGGATCCGAACCACAAACCCGAATTGCTCGTCGCGCTCACCCCGTTCCGCGCCCTTGCGGGCTTGCGCCCGGCGAAGCAGACGCTCGACTTCTTCGACTACCTCGACTGCCCGGAGCTCACCCGCTATTCGGCGATGCTCCACTCGGAGAACGAGGAGGAGGGCCTGCGCGCCCTGTTCACCACGTGGATCTCCCTGCCACGCCCGGCAAGGGTGGAGGTGATTGAGGGGGTGCGCGCGTGCGTCGATAAGCGTGCCTTCGATGGCGTCCCCGGCTGGATGCGCGAGGCTGGGCGGTGCTTTGTCGAGTTGGATGACGCCCACCCGGGCGATGTCGGTGTGCTGGCGTCGTTGCTGCTCAATTTCGTCGAGCTCGCGCCCGGCGAGGCGCTGTTTCTCGGTGCTGGGCGGCTGCACGCGTACCTGTCCGGAATGGCCGTGGAGATCATGGCCAACTCGGATAATGTGCTGCGCGGCGGGCTGACCACGAAGCATGTGGACGTGCCGGAACTGGTGCGCATCACGGATTTCTCCACGATGGCTGACCCGCGCGTGGACGCGGAGGCAGATGGCGGTGTGTGCGCATTCGATGTTCCCGCGCGCGATTTCCACCTCACCCGCTACGAGCTCGCCGCGGGAGACGGCTTCGACGCTGCCTCCGCCGGGCCCGCGATCGTGCTGTGCACGTCCGGTTCGGTCGACTGCGGCCCGCTGGAACTGAACCCCGGTATGGCCGCGTGGATTCCGGCGAGCGACCCCGATGCGCGGGTGAGCGCCGCAGGTGGTTCTGCTGGCGCGGACGTGTTCTACGCGCGGGTGGGGGAGTAGCCCGCGCTACAGCGCGGAGCTGCCGCCGGCCTACTCGGCGCCGTTGGTGTCGGCCGGAGCTTGCTGGACGCGGGTGGATGCGGAGAACGGGTCCTCCGGGCGCTTCTTCGGTGCGCCCTCTTCGTTGTCGGAGGTGATACCCAGGGCACCGGCGGCAGACTTGCCCGCGTTGATCGCCTTCTCGGCGGCATCGGATGCGATGTCTTCGCCGGCAGTCTGCGGCTCGGGCTGGTTCGGATTGTTCTCCGGCAAGCGGCCACCCTCCTCGACACCCGGAACGGGGCGCTGCGGTTCTCCCGGCTCCTCCGGCACGACCGTGGTGGGGCCGCCCGGCGTTGTGGTCGACGGGTTCGGGGACTCGCCCGGTTGCGTCGAGGGGCTGGCGCCACCCGGCTGCTGCGTCTGCTGCGGGGCAGTGGTGCGCGCCGTCGTCGGCTGCTGCGGGTTCTGCTGCTGCGGCGTTGTGGGGGCCGGCACCGCATTCGTCGGGCGGTAGTAGGAGGTTTCCACCGAGCCGCCGCGACCGCCGCCCAGGTTCGCATTCGGCGGAGCCAACGGGTCATTCACGCCGCCCGCGCCGGAGTTCGAGCCAACGTTGTCGGCCCCGCCCATATCAGTGTTCTCGTCCCCCTCGTCGTGCTCGTTGGGGGTGATATCGGTGGCGGGGCTCGGCTCCTCTTCCGTTTGTTGTTCGGAACTCGCATCGGCGGCGGCGACCGGCTGACCGGCGAGTTCCGTCTCCTGGCTATTCAGGCTCACGCCCGCGTCCGAGACCTTCCACACCAGCAGCCCCACGACGACGGCCAGCGTCAGGCCCGAAGCCAGGAAAATAGCGAAGCGGCGGTTGGTCAGTTCCATGTCCGTCCGTCTCCTTCCCGCCATGAGGTGGCTGATGAGCGCTCACGCACGATGTGCTGCGTTGTCTAGGTCCCGTTGCGAGTGTTCTGCGCTGTGCCCGATTCACCTAGTGGCACCGGCCACATAGCGCGCATAACAACTTGATAACAAGCTATCAATTAATTCCCCGGGAAGCTACCCCCAATTTCCAGCCCGGCGTGTCGCGCGTCCGCTGCCCGCCTGCCGCGAAGTGTCCGAAAGATGGTGGACATCCCGCCAGCGAGACAGTAGTAGTGGACCTTGAACTGACAGAACGACTGCACGGGACTAGCTGGAAGGGGCACGTCGTGAGCACGTGGGACATGGCCATCTTCAACGAGGATGCGAACGTCGATTTCCTCGACGACCTCGCGGACCTGGACTTCGACGAGACGGTGCAAGCCGTGCGCGACGCATGCCTTCTGGCGGGCGACAAAGACAACGCCACCGAAGAGGACATCCTCAACGGCCAGGCAGCGGCCACCATCGCGGCGATCTGGGCGGGGGCGCCGTTCAGCGCCGGGGACATCGCCGACACCTACCCTTTCCTGCGCGCGTCCTCGGTCGAACTCGACGAGAAGCTTATCGACGTAGCGGTGGCCATCCTGGAAGACGTCGACTCCGAGCAGGACGTCGACCAGTTCATCGAGGCTCTGTCCTAAGCGGCTTCGCACGGCTCCTAAGCTAGCAACGACAGTTCCGGCATTAGGCCGTTATTGTGATTGCCATAGCGCAACAACGCCCCGCGCGCATACCCGCACCCACACCTCAGCAAGGAGAGAAATACATGAACCAGGATCTCAGCCAGGACTTCAAGGTCGCCGATTTGTCCCTGCACGAGGCAGGCCGCAAGCAGATCGACCTGGCCGAGCACGAGATGCCGGGGCTGATGCAGCTGCGCCGCGAATACGCGGACGAGCAGCCGCTGGCCGGCGCACGCATCGCCGGAGCCATCCACATGACCACCCAGACGGCCGTGCTGATTGAGACCCTGACCGCCCTGGGTGCCGAGGTGCGCTGGGCGTCCTGCAATATCTTCTCCACCGAGGACCCGGCGGCAGCCGCCATCGTGGTGGGCAAGGACGGTACACCGGAGGACCCGAAGGGTGTGCCCGTCTTCGCGTGGAAGGGCGAGACGCTCGACGAGTACTGGTGGTGCATGAACCAGATCTTCAGCTGGGGCGAGGGTGTGTACCCCAACATGATTCTCGACGACGGCGGCGACGCCACCATGGCCGTGATCAAAGGTGCCGAATTCGAAAACGCTGGCGCTGTGCCGGCTGCCGCGGACACCGATTCCGACGAGCAGGTCGCCTTCTTCAACATGCTTCGAGAAACCCTGGCAGCCGAGCCGCAGAAGTGGACGACCACCGCCGAGTCCGTCCAGGGTGTCACCGAGGAGACCACCACCGGCGTCCACCGCCTCTACCACTTCGCCAACGAGGGCACGCTGCCGTTCCCGGCGATGAACGTCAACGACGCGGTGACCAAGTCCAAGTTCGACAACCGCTACGGCACCCGCCACTCCGTCATCGACGGCCTCAACCGCGGCACCGACATGCTCATCGGCGGCAAGAAGGCCCTCGTGTGCGGCTACGGCGACGTGGGCAAGGGCGTCGCAGAAGCACTCGACGGCCAGGGCGCGATCGTGTCCGTCACCGAGGCCGACCCGATCAATGCGCTGCAGGCGCTCATGGACGGCTACAAGGTGGTCACCGTCGACGAGGCGATCGCCGACGCCGACATCATCATCACCGCCACCGGCAACCTCGGCATCATCACCTTCGACGACATGCTCAAGATGAAGGACCACGCGGTGCTGGGCAATATCGGCCACTTCGACAACGAGATCGACATGGCCTCCCTGCTGCACCGCGAGGACGTCACCCGGATGAACATCAAGCCGCAGGTCGACCTGTTCACCCTGCCCAGCGGCAATTCCATCATTGTCCTGTCTGAGGGCCGCCTTTTGAACCTGGGCAACGCGACGGGACACCCGTCGTTCGTCATGTCCAACTCGTTCGCCGACCAGACCATCGCGCAGATCGAGCTGTTCACCAACAACGGCCAGTACGAGAACCAGGTGTACCGCCTGCCGAAGATCCTCGACGAGAAGGTCGCCCGCATCCATGTCGAAGCCCTCGGCGGCACGCTCACCGAGCTGACCAAGGAGCAGGCCGAGTACATCGGTGTCGACGTCGCCGGCCCGTTCAAGCCGGAGCACTACCGCTACTAACCTCGCAGAGCTCAGTTAGTAGCGAGGTGGAATGATGATCATCGCTTTAGAAGGCATTGACGGTGCCGGCAAGAACACCCTGGTCCAAAAGCTGATCCGGGAGCTCGCGGCCGCCGACGGGATCGACAGTGCGGCGACCATGTCGTTCCCGCGCTACGACGAGTCCCTCCACGCCCAGCTCGCGGCCGATGCGCTGCACGGGAAAATGGGCGACCTCACCGATTCCGCACACGGCATGGCCGTGATGTTCGCCCTCGACCGGTACGGGGTTGCGGGGGAGCTACGGCAGTGGGCGTCGTCGTCAAGCGATGTGCTCCTGCTCGACCGCTACGTCGCCTCGAATGCGGCGTACACGTCGGCGCGCACGGGGCGTATCGACGACCGCTCGTGGGTCGTCGAGCTCGAATTCGACCGCTTGGGGCTGCCCCGGCCGGACCTGCAGGTTCTCGTGGACACCGCGCCGGAGACCGCGCGCGAGCGCGCCGCGAAGCGTGAGACCTTCGACGTGTCCCGCACCCGCGACCGCTACGAGCGCGACACCGCTCTGCAAGACGCCACCTTCGCCGCCTATGTCGACATGGCTGAAAGCGGCTGGGAGGGTCCGTGGGTCCGCGCGAGCGAAACGGGGCCTATCATGCAAGCTATTGGTGCGCTTCCGCGCCCGACCGCGCGTTAAGGTATGCGGTAACGCAACGCAGCAAGGAGCTGAAGATGACGACAAAAATCCTCGTCGTGGACGACGACCCCGCCATCTCCGAGATGCTGACCATCGTGCTGGAGACGGAGGGCTTCGAAGCCAAGCCCGTCGTCGACGGCCTCGAGGCGATCCCCGCGTTCCGCAGCTACCAGCCGGACCTGATCTTGCTGGACCTCATGCTGCCGGGCATGAGTGGCGTGGACATCTGCAAGGAGATCCGCAAGGAATCCGCTGTGCCCATCGTCATGCTCACTGCCAAGACCGACACCGTCGACGTGGTGCTTGGCCTGGAATCCGGCGCGGACGACTACATCACCAAGCCGTTCAAACCCCGCGAGCTCGTCGCCCGCATCCGTGCGCGCCTGCGCCAGAACACCGAGGAAGCCACAGAGATCCTCGAGATCGGCGACCTGACTATCGATGTGCCGCAGCACATCGTCACCCGCGGCGACATGGAGATCAGCCTCACCCCGCTCGAATTCGACTTGCTCGTCGAGCTGGCCCGCAAACCCCACCAAGTGCACACCCGCGAGGAACTCCTCGAGTCCGTGTGGGGCTACCGCAACGCCTCCGACACCCGCCTGGTCAACGTGCACGTCCAGCGCCTGCGCTCCAAGATCGAGCACGACCCGGAGAACCCCGAGATCGTCCTCACCGTTCGCGGTGTGGGCTACAAGACTGGGCGTCCGGGGGTGTAACAGGCCCTGGCTACCAAACTGAAACGGGCCAGGGACAGCCTTGCCCAGCGGTGGCGGACCTCGCTGCAGGTCCGGTTCGTGGGCACGGTGCTCATCGTCTCCGCGATCGTCATGGGCTTGCTCGCGCTCGCCCTTGCGTCCGTGGTGACGCAGCGTCTCGTCGACCTGAAACTGGAAAACGCGGAATACGACCTCGAGCGCGTCCGCGGCACGGTGGAGGAGCAGCTCCGCAACACCGCCGCCACCGGCGCGTCCACGCAAGGCCGCCTGAACACCGCGCGTGCGGCGCTGGCTCAGCGCTCCCAGCAGGACCAGCCCGCCACCGGCGCGTATGAGCCGGTGCTCGTGGTACCGCAGAAAGACGGCGAGATCACCTCCCCGGAGGACTTCACGGTGCCGCAGCGGCTCACCGACTTCGTCTCCCAAGGCCAGGTGGCTTACCAGTTCAACCCAGTCAACAGCGGCGGGCGGATGTACGACGCCCTCATCATCGGCACACCCACCGACTCCGATATTCCGGGCCTGCAGCTCTACTTGGTCATGGACATGCAGTCGGAACGCCAGACGCTGGCGCTCATGCGCGGCCTGCTCGCCTCGGCCGGCATCGTGGTCGTGGTCCTGCTCGTCGGCATTGCGTGGCTGTCTTCGCAGCAGCTCGTCGCGCCCGTCAGGTCCGCGTCCCGCATTGCGGAGCGGCTCGCCGCCGGCCACCTGCGCGAGCGCATGGCCGTTGAGGGCGAGGACGAGATGGCGCGCTTGGCGCTGTCCTTCAACGACATGGCCGACAACCTGTCGTCCAAGATCACCCAGCTGGAGGAATACGGCGACCTGCAGCGGCAGTTCACCTCCGATGTCTCGCACGAGCTGCGCACGCCGCTGACCACCGTGCGCATGGCCGCCGACATGATCGCCGGCGACGAGGAGAACCTCGAGCCTCACACCCGCCGCGCGTCCCAGCTGATGATGCGCGAGCTCGACCGCTTCGAAGCGCTGCTTGCGGACCTGCTGGAAATTTCGCGTCACGACGCTGGCGTGGCCGACTTGTCCGCCGCCACCATCGACGCGCGCTCGCCGATCGAATCAGCCTGGGCCCAGACTTCTGTTCTGGCCGAGGAGCTCGATGTAGCTGTCGAGTTCGACGTGCCCGACGAACCGATGCAGATGGTCGGTGACCCGCGCCGCATCGAGCGCATCGTCCGCAACCTGCTGGCCAATGCTATCGACCACTCCGAGGGCAACCCGGTGGTCCTTGAATTGGCGGCCAACGACGAGGCTGTGGCCATCACCGTCACCGACGGCGGTGTCGGCCTGAAACCGGGGCAGGAGGAGCTGGTGTTCAACCGCTTCTGGCGCGCCGATTCATCCCGCAAGCGCCACTCCGGCGGCACCGGCCTTGGCCTGGCGATTGCCCGGGAGGACGCCCAGCTCCACTGCGGCACCCTGGACGCCGCTGGCACCGCCGGCGTCGGCTCCCAGTTCCGTCTCGTCCTTCCGCGCGACCCGGAGGCCGGGTTCACCGTAGCCCCGCTGGAGCTCCACGCCCCTGGCGCGCCCGCGGAAGAGGACACGCCTGAACTCGTGCGCACTCAGCGCGACCTGCCGTCGCTGCCTGCCGGTGATAACTCCGCGCCGTGCGCGGAGGTGGACGCATCCGAGTTCGCTATGCAAGCTGATGTCGATGCAGAGGCTGACGCTGAACCGGCGGAGTGCCCCGAGACCGGCAAGGAGCGTGATCAGTGATGCGTGCGCGTGAATCTGCGTGGGTGAGGGGAGTGCTGGGCGCGTGCTCGGCGGCGGCGCTGTTCACAGTGACAGCCTGCGCTACGCTGCCGACGAGCACCGAGCCGCATGTCCTCCACGCTTTCGAGGGCCGGCCGGACCCGCAGCTGGACATGGAACCCACCAAGGACGCCGAGCCCGATTTGCTGCTGCGCGAATTCTTCGCCGCCTCCGCGAACCCGTCGGGCCGGTACGAAGCCCCGCGCCGCTACCTGACTGGCCCGATGGCGCAGGCGTGGGAGCCGCACGAGGAAACCCTCGTCCTGGACACCTTCGAGCTCACCTCCCGGCCCATGACAGACCAGTCCAAACGGTCGTATGTGGTGCAAGGCCGCATCATCGGCAGGCTCGGCCCCGGCGGTGTGTTCCGGCCGGACAACCAGCAGTACGAAGCCACCATGGATCTCACCCAGGAAGACGGCCAGTGGCGGATAGCCGGCCTGCCCAACGACGTCGTGGTGGACCGGACCGAGCTGCGCAACCACTACGAGCCGAGCAACGTGTACTTCTACGACGCCACCGACCAGGCGCTCATCCCTGACCGCCGCTGGGTCTACGCCGCAGCCACGTCGAAGGAGGACGCGCTGCTCAACTTGTTGGTCGGCGGGCCGTCAGACACGATCGCCCCGGCCGTCAACAACGCTGTGGCCGACGATGTGGCCTACACCGGCTCCGCCGACGGCGTGTACCGCTTCACGGGCCTGGCCGAAGCGGAAGAGAAGACCCGCGCGCGTTTCGCCGCGCAGGTGGTATGGACCCTGTCCGCCGCCGGTGTGCCGGGGCCGTACCCGGTCACGCTCAACGGTGTGCCGGTGGTGGGGGAGAGCACCGAGCTGACCACCGACCAGTTCCGGGAACTGAACCCGATCAAGCCAATCGAAAGCGGTCCCGACCTGTACACGCTGAGCGACGGCAAGGTGAGCAGCGTGGACAATATTGCCGAGGGCGAAGAGCCCGATGTCGAGCCCGTCGCCGCCGTCAATTCGCTCGGCAGCGTGTCGTCCGTGGACATCGGCGACGAGGGTAATTTCGCCGCCGTGATCAATGTCAGCGAGAACGAGCAGGCGCTCGTCGCCGGTTCAGTCGACGGCGGCCACAAGGAAGTTCAGCGCGCCGGTAGCTTCACCCGTCCGACCCTGGAACCCGACCACGACGCCGCCTGGGTCGTCGCCGACGGCAAGGGCATCATCCGTGCCGAGCGCTCCGCCGCCACCGGCGAGGTGGACGTGAACAGTGTGCAGGTGGAACTGCCGGAGAACGTCGACGGTGAGATCACCTTCCTGCGCATGTCCGGCAGCGGCTCGCGCGTGGCCATGATCGTCGACGGCCATCTCATCGTCGGCGTGGTGGAGCGCCGCGAGAATGGCCAGCGGGCGGTGGTCAATACCGCGAAATACGCTGAGGTGGAGCTCGACGGCTCCGCCGTCAGCGTCGACTGGCAGCCGGATGGCTCATTGCTCGTGGGCACCTCCGCCAATCAGCGCCCGGTGGTCCGCGTCGAGCAGGACGGCTCCTCGCTCACCGCGCTCCCCTCCGGCAATGTCGGCGGTGCCGTCGTCGCTGTGGGCGCCACTGCGGACATGATGTACATCACCGACTCGAAGGTGCTCATGCGCATGCCGCTGCCCACCAAGGACTCGTTGAACTGGCGCGAGGTCCCCGGCCAGCAGGGCGTGCGCGCCGCTCCGGTGGTGCCGCGGCCGTGATCGGCGAGCTGCTCCTCCCGCGCCAGTGCGCCGGGTGCCGCGCACCCGGGTCTGCCCTGTGCCGGCGGTGCAAGGAGCAGCTGGCCACACCGCCGTTCCGCTCGAGCCCCAGTGTGGCGGTGCACGTGCCGGTCTTCGCTCTCGGCCCCTACGCCGACCCTCACCGCGGGGTGATTCTGGCGATGAAGGAGAAGAAGAACCTCGTTGTCCGGCGCCACGCCGGGGCTGTGGTCGCGGCGGCGCTGGACTACCTGGAAGCCCGCGGCGAGATCCCGCCCGGGGCACACCTCGTTCCCGCACCGACCCGGCCGAAGGCGGCCCGAGCCCGCGGCGGCGACCCGGTGGCCGCCGTCTGCTCGCATGCCGGGCGCAGCACGTACTCCGTGCTGCGCTTGGCGGACGACACCCCCGATCAGGGCGGGCTCGACGAGGCCGGCCGCAGGCGGAACCTGCAGGGAAAGGTGTCCATCTCCGCCGTCCCGCCCGGTCCCGTGGTCGTGGTGGACGACGTGGTCACGACGGGGGCGACGCTTCAAGCGAGCGTCGAAAAGCTTCTTGCCCGCGGCGGCGATGTGCGCGCGTGCCTGGTCCTCGCTGCCGCCTAAAACCTGCGTTACAGGCATGTGAATTCAGCGGAAAAAAGAGGTGGCGAACGGTATAATTCTAAGTAGAGCGAGCGATCGCGTTCGACGTGCCCTAGTAGAAGGAGGAAAGCAGATGACCTCTGCACACGAGAACAAGAACGAAGCCCTGAGCCCTTCCGCACAGGTGACCATCACGGGCCGCAACGTTGAAGTTCCGGAGCACTTCCAGGAGCGCGTGAACGGCAAGCTAGCCAAGATCGAGAAGCTCGATCCGACGCTGACCTTCTTCCACGTCGAGCTGCAGCACGAGCCGAACCCGCGCCGTGAGGCGCAGGCCAACCGCATCCAGATCACCGCGACCGGCAAGGGCCACCTCGCCCGCGCCGAGGCCAAGGAAGACAGCTTCTACGCCGCGCTCGAATCCGCGATCGGTAAGATGGAGCGCTCCCTGCGCAAGGTGAAGGTCCGCCGCGAGATCTCCATGGGTGGCCACCGCAAGCCGAAGTCCACCGGCGAGATCGCTGCCGAGCTCGCGGCTGAGGCGGAGCAGGCGCGTGCGCAGCAGGAGCAGGAAGCCGCGGCCGATCCGTACGCCGCGCAGATTGAGGACCAGCTGCCCGGCCAGGTCGTGCGAACCAAGGAGCACCCGGCCACCCCGATGAGCGTCGACGACGCACTGTCCGAGATGGAGCTGGTGGGCCACGACTTCTACCTGTTCATCAACTCCGAGACCTCCCGTCCGTCCGTGGTGTACCGCCGCCACGCGTACGACTACGGCTTGATCACCCTCGTGCCGGAGGAAGAGTCCGGCAATTAGATCGGGCTGACTGCCTGTAGTTACCTGCCCGTTTCCCCGCACCGGTTGCCGGGGGAGCGGGCAGTAGTGTTTTCACAGCTTTCTGCCAGGGCAACCGCACGCCTGAAAGTGGTCCGGAACATGCGCGTGCGTACAATGGCGCTTTGAATAACGAGCGGAGTTGTTGCGTTGACTAACACGCCTGGGCTCCTGCTCGCGCTAGATGTATCCAACCGGAAGAGGAAGACAACGTGTTCGGACTGTCCAAGCTGCTGCGCGCCGGCGAAGGCCGCACAGTCAAGCGCCTTTCCAAGATCGCGGACGACGTTCTCGCTCTGGAGGACGATTACGCCGCGTTGACTGACGAAGAGCTCAAGGCCAAGACCGGCGAGTTCAAGGAGGCGCTCGCGGACGGAAAGAGCATGGACGACATCCTCCTCGACGCATTCGCCACCGCGCGCGAGGCGTCTTGGCGCGTGCTCGGCCAGAAGCACTACAAGGTGCAGGTCATGGGTGGCGCCGCCCTGCACTTCGGCTCCGTCGCCGAGATGAAGACCGGTGAGGGCAAGACCTTGACCTCCGTTCTACCGGCCTACCTCAACGGTCTGGAGGGCAAGGGCGTCCACATCGTCACCGTGAACGATTACCTGGCCAAGCGCGACGCGGAGATGATGGGCCGTGTCCACCGCTTCCTGGGCCTCGAAGTCGGCGTAATCCTGTCCGAGATGCGCCCGCCGGAGCGCAAGCAGGCCTACGCCGCCGACATCACCTACGGCACGAACAACGAGCTGGGCTTCGACTACCTGCGCGACAACATGACAAAGTCTGTCGACGACATGGTGCAGCGCGGCCACAACTTCGCCATCGTGGACGAGGTCGACTCGATTCTCATCGACGAAGCGCGTACCCCGCTCATCATTTCGGGCCCCGTCGACGGTTCGAGCCAGTTCTACACCGTCTTCTCCCAGCTGGCCCCGCGCATGCGCGAGGGCATCCACTACGAGGTGGACCAGCGCAAGCGCACCGTCGGCGTCTCCGAGGAAGGCGTCGAATTCGTGGAGGACCAGCTCGGCATCGACAACCTCTACGCCCCGGAGAACTCCCAGCTGGTCAGCTACCTCAACAACGCTCTGAAGGCGAAGGAGCTCTTCGAGCGCGACAAGGACTACATCATCCGCAAGGGTGAGGTCCTCATCGTCGACTCGTTCACCGGCCGCATCCTGCCGGGCCGCCGCTACAACGAGGGCATGCACCAGGCCATCGAGGCTAAAGAGGGCGTGGAGATCAAGAACGAGAACCAGACCCTCGCCACGGTCACGCTGCAGAATTATTTCCGCCTCTACGACAAGCTGGCCGGCATGACCGGTACCGCCGAGACAGAAGCGGCGGAGCTCAACCAGATCTACAAGCTCGGCGTGGTGTCCATTCCGCCGAATAAGCCGAACATCCGCCAGGACAAGGACGACCTGATCTACAAGACTCAGGAAGCCAAGTTCGCCGCCGTCGCGGAAGACATCGCCGAGCACGTGGAAAACGGACAGCCGGTGCTCGTGGGCACCACGTCCGTTGAGCGCTCCGAGTACCTGTCCCAGCTGCTCGCCCGCAAGGGCATCAAGCACAACGTGCTCAACGCGAAGCAGCACGAGGAGGAGGGCCGCATCATCGCCGAGGCGGGCCTGCCGGGCAACGTCACCGTTTCCACCAACATGGCCGGACGTGGCACCGATATCGTGCTGGGTGGCAACCCGGAAGTCCTGCTGGACGCCAAGCTCAAGGAGCAGGGTCTCGACCCGTTTGAGGACGAAGAGGCGTACCAGCAAGCGTGGGACGAGCAGCTCCCGAAGGCGAAGGAGCGCTCGAAGGAGCTCGGAGACGAGGTGCGCGAGGCTGGCGGCCTGTACGTCCTCGGCACTGAGCGCCACGAGTCCCGCCGCATCGACAACCAGCTCCGCGGCCGCTCGGGCCGTCAGGGCGACCCGGGCGAGACCCGCTTCTACCTCTCCATGCGCGATGACCTGATGGTCCGCTTCGTGGGCGCGTCCATGGAGAACATGATGAACCGCCTCAACGTCCCGGACGACGTCCCGATCGAGGCAGGCATGGTCTCCCGCTCCATCAAGGGCGCGCAGTCCCAGGTGGAGAACCAGAACTTCGAGACCCGCAAGAACGTCCTCAAGTACGACGAGGTGCTCAACGAGCAGCGCAAGGTCGTCTACCGCGAGCGCCTGGAGATCCTGAAGTCCAAGGACATCAAGGACCAGATCCGCTCCATGATCGACGACACCATCGGCGCTTACGTCGACGGCGCGACCTTCGACGGCTACGTCGAGGACTGGGACTTAGACGAGCTGTGGAACGCGCTCGATTCCCTGTACGGGCCGAGCGTTACGCCGCAGGAGCTTATCGACGGCTCCGAGTACGGCTCCCCGGGCGAGCTCACCTCCTCCCAGCTGCGCCAGGCTGTGCTTGACGACGCCCACGCCTCCTACGACAAACTCGAGGACAACGTCATCTCCGTCGGCGGCGAAGACCAGATGCGCAATGTAGAGCGCATGGTGATCCTGCCGATCATCGACACCAAGTGGCGCGAGCACCTCTACGAGATGGACTACCTCAAAGAGGGCATCGGCCTACGTGCGATGGCCCAGCGTGATCCTCTGGTCGAGTACCAGAAGGAGGGCGGGGAGATGTTCAACGCCATGAACGACGGCGTGAAGGAAGAGACTGTCCGCCAGCTGTTCATGCTGCGCAAGCAGTTCGAGCAGCAGGACCAGCAACCGACGACCGAGCAGGCCTAAAGAGAGCTCACAGCACCCGGAAGGACTCCAGCCGGTCGGCGTTGATGCGCGCCACCCACGCGTAGCGCGCGCCCTGCGATTCGGCGGTGCCGAAGAATTCCTGGCCGCGCCGCCGGCTGGCAGACACAGTGACCAAACCGCGCTTCTGCATTCCGCCGATGCGCCGGGCCCGCAGATAGCTGCGCACGATCGGCGCGAACGTCCGTTTCTGCAGTGTCTGTATATCCCTGATGCCGAAGGCGGCGTCGAGCGCCACCCGGATCAACGGGTTGAACGGCGGGGACTCGCCTGAACTGCTGCCAGATCTCGCGGGTGTTGCCGCGCGCTGTTCTGTTCGCGGCAGCAGCACTTTCATGTGCGTGTAACCGGGGACGGGATAATACATTTTCGTGCCTCCTCAAGGTGGGGGCCGCGAGAAAGACGACGGTGGAATCGTCGTTGCGCGGCCGTTTCACCCCGGGGGCGGACGCGGCGTGGGCTAGGTAGTATTGTGCCAGGCTCCGGGCGCGGTGTCCGGACAAATGAGCCGCCTGATGCGCACTGAAGTAGACAATCGCTGGTGCTGTCATCAGGGCGGCGTCAATGAAACGACAGATCAAAGCGAAGGAACGGGGTCGTTGATGCAGGGTTTGATTGTGGATTACGTCGGTGTGCTCGACGTCGAGGGCGAGGACGTGAAGCGCTGGCAGGCGCTGCTCGCGGAGCTCAAGGCTAACGAGGTCAGCACCGCGATTCTCTCCAACGACCCAGGCGGCCCGGGTGCCGAGCCGATCCGCGAATGGGAATTCCGCGGCCACGTCGACGCTGTTGTTCTCTCCGGCGAGATCGGCGCGGAGAAGCCTGAGAAGGCGGCATTCCAGGCCGCTGCCGACGCGATCGGCGTGCCGCTGGAGGACTGCACCATGATCGACGACGACATTCTCAATGTCCGCGGCGCGGTCGAAGCCGGCCTGATCGGCATTCTCCACACCGCTTTCGACCGCACCGTGGTGGAGATTCAGTCCCTCTACGGCATCGAGGGCGAGTTCTAGTGCGCGTCTACATTCCCGCCACCTTCGCTATGCTCAAGGAGCTCGACGCGGACGGCGAAATCCACGCCCGCAGCGGCTGGGGCTTCGCGGCCACGCCCGCGCTGGTCGAGTTCTTCACCTCCGGCGACGAGGAGGAGATCGAGGCCGTCGCATTCGACGACGCCGCTCTGGCCTCCCTGCGCCTCTTGGCCATCGGCGACGAGCCGGATTTCCCGCACCGCCGCGTGGTCATCTCCGCCGACGTCGATGCCACACCCCAGCCCGATATGGGCGAATCTGTGGTCAAGCTGTCCGAGGCGATCACACGCGAGGATGTCGCCGCCATCCACGTCGACATCGCGGCCGCTGAGGAAGCCACGAAGAAAGCCACAGAGCTTATCGACGCCGCCGATCTCGGCGACCAAGACGCCGAACTCGCCGTGGGCGACGCACAGGACAATTACCTGGCGTTCTACCACCCGGACGAGCTGCCCTTCCTCGTCGAGCTGCTCTAGCCTCGCGCTGCTAGTCGTACGTCAGTCGTACGTCGTCTCGTTGATCCGCAGCGCCACCAGTAGGCGTCGCACAGCCTGGACGCGCCGCCCGATGACGGAGTTCGAATCGAAATCGTCCCACGCGCATTCCGGGTCCGCCGGGGGGCCGGCGTGCGTGCACCCGCGCGGGCAGCGTTCCGCCGCCTCGGCGAGATCCGGGAACGGCGCGATCACCTCGTCGGGCGAGACGTGCGCCAGCCCGAAGGACCTGATACCGGGGGTGTCGATGATCCAGCCGTGCCCGCCCGGCAATTCCAGCGCCACCGACTGAGTGGACGTGTGGCGTCCCTTGCCCACGCCGGAGACTTCTCCCGTCTCGCGGTTGGCGTCTGGGACGATGCGGTTGACCAGCGTCGACTTTCCCACACCGGAGTGGCCGATCAGGGCGGACAAGCGGCCGTCGATACGCTCTAGCAACGCCGCAATGTCGTCGTCGATGCCCGTGCGCAGGACCTCCACGTCGAGGTCGGCGAGCTCCTTCTCGAACTCGCCCGGGTCCGCCAGATCCGACTTGGTCAAGCAGACCACGGGGGTGACGCCGCCGACGAACGCGGCGACGAGCGCGCGCTCGACGAAGCCCGTTCGCGGCGGGGGATCGGCCACCGCGCAGACGATGAGGAGGACCTCCGCGTTCGCGACCACGATGCGCTCGTACGGGTCCGTGTCGTCGGCGGTGCGCCGTAGTTCGGAGGTGCGTTCTTCGCGCTTGACGATGCGCGCGAGCGTATCTTTCACCCCGCTGGTGTCGCCCACGACGCCGACGCGGTCGCCGACCTCGATCGAGGTGCGGCCCAGCTCCCGTGCGCGCATGCACACCACGCGCGTGCCGTCTTCTAACACCACGCCCCAGCGGCCGCGGTCCTTCGTGATCACCAGGCCGACGACGGCGTCCTTGTGTTTCGGTCGGTCCTTCGACCGCGGGCGCGACCCCTTGCCGGGGCGGACTTTCACATCCGATTCGTCGTAGCTGGAGAAGTCCCGTCCGCCGCGCCTAGCCATTGAGCATGTCCGCCCACATCGTCTCAAAGCCCGGCAGCGTCTTCGACGTCGTGCCGATGTCTTCGACCTGAACGCCCTCGGTGGTCAGGCCGATGATCGCGCCGGCGGTGGCCATGCGGTGGTCGGCATAGGAATGCCAGGTTCCGCCGTGCAGGTCAGCGGGGGTGATGCGCAGGCCGTCATCAAGCTCCTCACATGTGCCGCCGAGCGCTGTGATCTCAGCGCTCAGCGCGGCCAGGCGGTCCGTCTCGTGCCCGCGCAGGTGCGCGATACCTGTCAGCTCGCTCGGCGTGGACGCCTGCGTGGCCAGCGCCGCTACCGTCGGGGTGAGCTCGCCGATATCGCCCATGTCTAATTCGATGCCCTGCAGCTCGCCGGGCTCGGGGCCCGTAACAGTGAGCGTGTTGTCTTGGCCGTAGCGCTCCAGGCGGACGTGGGCGCCCATGCGCTCGAGGATGCCGCGGATCGCGTCGCCCGCCTGGGTCGTGGTGCCCGGCCAGCGCGGCACGCTCACCGTTCCACCCGTCACCGCGGCGGCGGCGAGGAACGGCGTCGCGTTGGACAGGTCCGGCTCGATCACCCAGGTACCGCCCGTGATCGGGCCCGGGTGCACGATCCACTCGGTCAGGTGTGTTTCGACCTTAACGCCCGCGGCGCGCACCATCTCCACGGTCATCTCGATGTGCGGCGTCGACGGCACACGGTCGCCGGTGTGCACGATGTGGAGGCCCTCGTCGAAACGCGCCCCCGCGAGGAGGAGAGCCGAGACGAACTGCGAGCTTTTCGACGCATCCATCTCGATCCGCCCGCCCTTCGCCAAACCTGTGCCGCGGACCGTGAACGGCAGGGCGTCGCCCTCGACGTCCACGCCCGCGTCGCGCAGCGCGTCCAGCACTGTTTGGACCGGGCGGGCTCGCGCCTGCTCGTCGCCGTCGACACGCACGTCGCCGTTCGCGAACGCCGCGACCGCCGGGATGAAGCGCATGACCGTGCCGGCCAGCCCGCAGTCGACCGTGCCGCCCGTGAGCTGCCCCGGGGTGGCGGTGAGCGTGTCGCCGTCGACCGCGAATTCCACGCCCATCGCCTCCAGCGCGCCCTGCATCAAGTCCGTGTCGCGGGAGCGCAACGCGCCCACGAGCGTGCTCGACTCGCTCGCAAGAGCCGCGAGAACGTACGCGCGGTTGGTGATGGATTTCGAGCCGGGCACCACGACAGTGCTGGTGAACGGCTCGGGGTGGAACGGCGCTGGCCACAATTGCGTCATGCGGGCCATCCTACCGAGCCGCCCGCGGGCATAATGGGATGGCATGTGCGGACGTTTCGTTCTCTTCACCACAGGCGACGACCTGATCAGCGCCGTCGGCACCCTGCCCGGCGTCACCGAAGTCGCAGCGCCCGACGGCACCCCGCCGGCGCGCTACAACATCGGGCCCACACAGCAGGTCCCGCTCATCCGCTTCGACGGCACAGAAGCGCTTATCGACGCCGCCCGCTGGGGCCTCCTGCCCACCTGGAAGAAGGACGAGAACGGACCGCCCCTATTCAACGCCCGCGGAGAGACCGTCGCCGAGAAGCCCTCCTTCCGCTCCGCCTTCAAATCGCGCCGCGGACTGATGGTGCTCGACGGATACTACGAGTGGAAAGCTGACGCCGACACGAAGACTGGGAAGCAGCCGTATTTCGTGCGCCCCGAAGACGGCCTGCTCTACGCGGCCGCGCTGTGGGAGACCGGCCTGGACAAGCTATCCACCACGATGGTCACCACCGACGCCGCCGACAATATGGCGTGGCTGCACCACCGCCTCCCGCTCTTCCTCCGCGAGGACGAGATCGACCAGTGGGTGCACGGTTCGCCCGAGGAAGCCCTCGAATTAGTCCACCCGTCCCGCGTCGCCGAGAATCTCGAGTGGCGCCCCGCCGCTTCAGAAGTGGGCAATATCCGCAACGAGTACGCGGAACTTATCGGCGACGGCTCGTTCAGCACCGACCCGGTGGAGTAGCAGCCTCAGCCTAATCAGCCGCGATATCTACGAATTCCGCGCCGCTCAGCTCCGCGAGATCCGCCGGCGACATCGCGATCGACAGGCCGCGCTGGCCCGCCGAGACGGTGATGGTCTGGGCACCGCGGACAGAGGCGTCGATAAGCGTGCTCAATTTTTGTTTCGTGCCCAGCGGCGAGATGCCGCCCACGATGTACCCGGTGAGGCGCTGCGCGACCTTCGGGTCCGCCATTTCCGCGTTCTTCCAGCCCAGCGCTTTGGCCGCGTGCTTGAGCGACAGGTGCCCGGCGACCGGCACGCAGCAGACTGCGTACTCGCGCTCGTGGTGGATGACCAGCGTCTTGAGCGTCCTCGCGGCATCGAGGCCCAGCTCCTCCACGGCGTGCTCGCCGAAATGGTCCGTGCCCGCGGCGTAGGTGAGAACCTCGTGGTCCACGCCCGCTTTCTGCACTACTTCCAACGCGTGAGTCTTCGCTGCCATAGGCTCCAGCCTAGTTGTCGCGCATGGCCGCTAGAATGGCACCCATGGCTGGAAACGATCTCGAACAGCGCTTCACCGAGGAGGCGATGCCGCTGCTGGACCAGCTCTACGGTGGCGCGCTGCGCATGACGCGCAACCCGCAAGACGCTGAAGACCTGGTGCAGGAGACCTACCTCAAAGCCTTCAAGGCGTTCGACTCCTTCAAAGAAGGAACGAACCTCAAAGCGTGGCTGTACCGGATCATGACGAACACATACATCAATTCGTACCGGAAGAAACAGCGCCGGCCGCTGGAAACCTCCGCCGAGGACGTCACCGACCGGCAGCTGTACACCACCAGCTCCCACGACTCGACCGGCCTGCAATCCGCCGAAGTCGAAGCACTGAAGAACCTGCCCGACACGCAGATCGCCGAAGCGATGAACTCGCTCAACGACGACTACCGCATGGTCGTTTACTACGCCGATGTCGAAGGGCTGGCCTACAAAGAGATCGCCGAAGTCATGGACGTTCCCTTAGGCACCGTCATGTCGCGGCTGCACCGTGGAAGAAAACAGCTGCGCGAGTTGTTGAAAGATGTGGCTAACGAACAAGGCATTGGTCTGGAGGAGCAGAAATAATGGGCGACTGCAATATCGAACCGGTACGCGCACACGCGCTACTCTGCGAATACTTCGACCCCGACACCCCTTCCGGGCGGGTGGCCGAGATCCGCGAGATCATCCAGACCTGCCCCGAGAGCTTCGCCTGGCTCAAATCCGAGACTGAGATCCGCCAGATCGTCCGCCGCTGCAACTGCCAGGACCAGGCGCCCGAGGGGCTGCGTCAGCGGATCGTGCAGTCCATTTCCATTAGCTACACGCGGTACGAGTAGCTGTGGGCTGGCTTCCGCCATCTTCGTGGAAGCCGGAATAGCGAAACTCCCTTCCACCGAATCTAACGGTGGAAGGGAGTTTCTGTGCGTTTCAACTCTTTAGGAGTTAGGACGCTTGCCGCGGTTAGCGCTCTTCTTGCGGCGGTCCTTGCGCTTACGACCACGCTTGCTCATAACGACCTCCTTGGGCCAAAGATACGGTACTGATCTAACTGTTAGTCCACTTTATCGGGCACCGGCCCGGCAACGGTAATTGGTCCGCTTTTGGGGCCGGTTCGTGCGTGGCTTACGCGGAGACGCGCTGGCGGTTGCGCTGCTTGTTGCGGCGCTTGAGGGCGCGGCGCTCCTCCTCGGACAGGCCGCCCCAGACGCCGGCGTCCTGGCCGGTCTCCAGAGCCCACTTCAGGCACTGGGAGGTGACGGGGCAGCGGTGGCACACAAGCTTGGCCTGTGCGATCTGGGACAGTGCGGGGCCGGAGTTACCGACCGGGAAGAACAGTTCGGGGTCTTCGTCGCGGCAAATTGCTTCGTGGCGCCAATCCATGGTGATCAGTCTCCTTCTAGGTCTTCAGGTAGTGCGTCGGATGTCGAGAAATGTCATGAAGCGTGCACACCACTAACAAGCCCGTCGACAGGCACAGGAATGAATGCGCGCACGGCGGCGCGACAATGAGACCTGGCTTGAGTCAGGGTTTGCGCAAGCAGATGATTTCCGGTGATGAGCGGGCGGTGTTCCCGGTGGCTTCGGGACCCGTCTTCCGTTTACCGGAAGTTAACTCCGTGGTGGCTTGGAGTTAGTGGCTAGGTAACTAGCTCGTTGTTTTTGCTACCCGAGAATAATGACACGTTTACATACATCCCGCTAGGGGTAAACGCCAAATTGTGACCGGAATCATAAAGTTTTCGCGGATTTGATGGGTTGCGGGGGCTTCCGAGGGCGCGTGGCCGCGAGTTGGTTGCCTACCAAAAATACCGTGAACTGCGCGTATCAAGCGATGCTGTGAGGTGTGATGGGACGCACTACGTCAAATCGATTGTGCCGCGAGGCTGGCCATGGTGCGGGATTTCGGGCGGGAGCGCGACGTGGCTTTAGGATGAAGGCGTGAATGCGAACGCCCCAGAACCGAACAAGAACCTGCCCAGCCCTGAGGTCGCCCGCGCAACGGCGGAAGCGCCCGCGCCGATGAAAGCGGCGGCCGTGATGGCTGTGCTTGAAGGCATCGTAGCCATCGGCTACGGCATTTACCTCGCTTTCGCGCAGGTCACCACTGGTGCCGACGAGTCCTTGGTCCAGTCCGACACCTCCGCCTTCGCCCTGGTCGGTGTGGGCACTGCGTTGTTCATTCTGTTCACGTTCGGGCCGATGGCCTACGGCGGCATTAACATCCTGCGCGGCAACCAGTGGGGCCGCAGCATCATCGTGTTTATGAATGTGCTGCTGCTCGGCATCGCCTTCTATATGTTCCTGGGTGGCGCGACTCTGCTCGGAACGGTCACTCTTCTGGCTGCCGCGATCACGCTCGTGTGCGCGCTGCACCCGGTGTCCACCGAGTGGGCCACCGCCGCGTTCGACGCGCGGCGCGGTAAGTAGGACTTTAGAGCCGCTTAGGGCTGGCGCGCGTGGGCTGGTGAGTGTCCACGAGTGAATCTGTTTACATCCGACATTTTAGGGGATGGTTATAGCTCCTGTTCACAGCGTCTTGGCGTGTGCAGTGCCAGGGGCGAAATGTAATCAGATTCACCGGCGGCGGGTGGCGGGAGTCCGCGGAGCGCGGCCTGGCGCTGGGGCGGCAGCTACTGAACGAGGTCGAGGACTGCGATCTCGCTGCCACGCTTCTCCACGACGGTGGCGCCGGCGGAAGCGATGGAGACGGTGCCGGTGTAGCCGTGGCGGTCGACGGGGATGACGTGGTCGATGGACTGGGTGTCCCAGTTCGCTACCGCGATGCCCTCGGCAGTGGGGTAGATGAGGCGGCCGCCGGCGCCGAAGCCGGTGCCGAGGGCGTCGGCGAAGATGGTGGTGACCTCGAGGGTGTCGGGGTCGAGGAGCATGAGATTCTGGCCGTCGAAGTAGCTCATGTGGTGGGGCAGGTCGGCGACCTGCGGGGTGGCGATGCCGATGGGCGAGTCGCTGAGCAGGTCGGACTGCGGCACCTGGGAGCTGGCCAGTTGCGTGCCGTCCTGTTTGTAGGACGTGGCTTTGGACGAACCCGGGTCGTAGACGGCGGCGGCTTCCTGGCCCACGGCGACGAGGTAGGCGCCCTCGGCGATCTCTACGGACTCGTGGATCTCGGGCTTGCGGGAGTCCTCCGGGGTAGCGTCCTGCATGCGCAGCCAGGAACCGTTTTCGCACTTCTCTGTGACGGCGAAGACCTCGGTGCGGGTCAGCGCGGAGGTGAGGGTGCAGCCCTCGTTGGGTTGGAAATCTGGTTCCTGTGGGGCTTCGACCTCGCCGTATTCGACGGTGCGGACAAGGTCGCTGCGCCAGATTTCGGAGCGTTCCGGGGCGACGTAGCCGACGCGGTCGTTCGAGGAGATCATGGCGACTTGCTCGGGCGCAATCGCTGAGCGGGTGTGGGAGTACTGGCCGGTCGTGGCCTTGATGGCCACCACGTCGCCGCAGCCGATATTGGTGCGGTAAACGGCCACGATCTCATCCCACGCAGAGGCTATGCCGCACAGTTCGGGTCCGCGGGTGTAGCTCCACTTCTCATCGCCGTCCGGGGTGGAGGCGGTGATGGTGCCGGTGTTCTTGTCGTAGGTGGCGATCATTCCGGCGGCGGTGACGGGGCGCAGGTTGGGGGCATCGTCGTGAAGAACTGGGCCCTCGGACAAGTCGTTCGGGGCGACGGCGAGCATGCCGTCGTTCGGAACTTCCTCAGCGGCGGGAGTCAGCTCGTCTTTGCGGATCGGTGCGGTGAAAAACGCGATGAGAAGGACGATGACCGCGACAGCGGCGATGAAGCCTGTGGCAATGAGATCGCCGCGGGTGCGACGCAGCGGTGCATTCATCGCCGGCTCCTTCGTGAACGGTTGCGGTCGCGGCTGCGACTACTGCGGCCTGCAGAACCGGAGCGGGATTCACTGCGCTTCTTGCGAACGCCATGGACGGGGCGGGCGGGGCCGACGGTGGAGCGTGCGATGTCGGGAATGTCGAGAGCTTCGGCGAGCTCGGGCGAGGTAGAAAACCAGGTCGAGGGCTCAGGTCTATCTAGGGAGAGCTCGTCGCTGATGAGTTTCCACTTCGCCTTCTCGTCGAAACCGACGAGTGTGACGGCGGTGCCGGTGCGGCCCGCGCGCCCGGTGCGGCCGATGCGGTGCACGTAGGTCATCGGGTCGTCCGGGGTCTGGTAGTTGATCACGTGGGTGACATCGTCGACATCGATGCCGCGGGCGGCGACATCGGTGGCCACGAGGATCTCCACCTTGCCGTTGCGGAACGCCTCCAGGGAGCGCTCGCGGGCCTCCTGCCCCAGGTCGCCGTGAACGGAACCGACGGCGAAACCGCGGCCGGCCAAGTCCTCGGCGACATCGGCGGCGGTGCGCTTCGTGCGGGTGAAGATGATGGTCTTGCCGCGGCCGTCTGCCTGCAGGATGCGTGCGACGACCTCGGGCTTGTCCATCTTGTGGGAGCAGAACACGACCTGTTTGGTGGTGTCGTGGACCTGGGAGGATTCGGTGGCTTCGGCGCGGATGTGCAGCGGCTTGTTCATCATCGACCGCGCAAGCGAGAGGATCTGCCCCGGCATGGTGGCAGAGAAGAGCATGGTCTGCAGCGGCTGGTTCAGCGCGCCCCAGATCTTCTGGATATCGGGCAAAAAGCCCAGGTCGAGCATCTCGTCGGCTTCATCGAGGACGAGGATGGCCACGCGGCTCAAGTCAAGGTCGCCGCGCTGGTGGAGGTCCAGCAGGCGGCCGGGGGTGCCCACGATGACGTCGACGCCGTCGTTCAGGGCTGCGAGTTGTTCGTCGTAGGGGCGGCCGCCATAGATCGTCGATAAGCGGATGGGCGTGTTCGTCGCTGCGAGCGCGAGGTCCTCGCCCACCTGGACGGCGAGCTCGCGCGTGGGCGTGATCACCAGTGCGCGGGGGGTGCCGTCGAGCTCGGCGATGGCGGCGTCGTCGAAGACGCGGTCGAGGACCGCGACGCCGAACGCCAAGGTCTTGCCCATGCCCGTGCGGGCCTGGCCGATCACGTCGCGGCCGGTCAGCGCGATGGGGAGGGTGAGCTCCTGGATGGAAAAGACGCGCTCGACCCCGTTTTCCTTAAGCGCCCCGACGATCTCCGCGGCGACGCCGAGCTCGGCGAACGTCGGCGGCTGTTGGGGCTGCTGTACAGAACGATCGGGCACGTGAACATCTTAACCACCGCTCGTTACAATATGACCATCGCCGGAGACGGCACGAAGAATCAAGCGAAGAGTAAAGGACGAAAAGCAGCATGGAAATCAAAATCGGGCTCGCTGACTCCCACCGCGAACTCTCCATCACCTCCCCGAAGGGGCAGAACGAAGTCCTGGGCGAGGTCACGCAGGCGATCGAGTCCGGCGCTCCGACTGTCTCCCTCGACGACGAGCGAGGCATGAAGTACGTCGTGCGCACCGAGCGCATCCTCTATGTCGAATTGGGCAACTCCACCCCGCGCGCTGTCGGCTTCACGGGCTAGGCGCGCGATAGATTCAGTTTCATGACCTTTCACCCCGACGGCCGCATGGACGGCGACTACAGGCATGCCGCTGGCCACAGCGGGACGGAGAAATCCGCGCTTGCGCGTTTTGTGGACGCGTACGGCTGGCGCGCCTATGCCATTCCGGTGCTGGTCGTGGTGACTGCTCTGGTGATCTGGAGCATCGCGAACACCCCGTCGGGGGAGACCGTCGGCGCGACCTCGCGCGGAACAGACGGCATCGAGGACACCGACGGCGGGACGAACATGACGGTGCCGGAGATGCCGGAAGGCGAAGTTGGCATCACGGAGCTGCCGCCCGGAGGCCCGTTCACGGAGGAAGGAAAAGGCACCTACCGGCCCGTGGGTTCGCTCGGCATGACCGCGGGCGAGGGCAAGGAGAAGGTCGTGCGTTTTTCCACGGAGGTGGAAGAGGGCATCGACACCACGAGTTTCGGCGGCGACGATTCTTTCGCCGCGCTCGTGGACGCGACCTTGTCCGATCCGCGCGGCTGGACGAACGACCCGAAATTCCGCTTCGAGCACGTCTCCGCATCCGACGACCCGGACGTGCGCATCCAGCTGACGTCCGTGGGCACGACCCGCGAGACCTGCGGAAACGCTCTCGGCCTCGAGACGTCCTGCCGTATCTTCACGGAAGAGAACGGCGACCGAGTGATCATCAACGAGTCCCGCTGGGTGCGCGGCGCCGCCCCGTACAACGGTGATCTGGGCATGTACCGCCAGTACCTCATCAACCACGAAGTCGGCCACGCGTTGGGGTATGCGGAACACGTACCGTGCGACGGCGACGGCAATTTGGCGCCGATCATGATGCAGCAAACGCTGAGCCTGAACAACAAGGATCTGTTCCAGATCGCGCCGCAGCAGGTCTACCCGGACAACGAAGACACCTGCCGCGCCAATCCGTGGCCGTACCCGCGTCCGGCGACGGTGTAGAAGGATAGAAGGAAGGTGCGCTGATGGCGATTCCGGGGCATGTGCTGACGTCGTTCCAAGTCGACGAATCCCAGGCGCAGCCGCTGGGCCCCGAGTGGGGCAACGGCGTGCGGTTCGGCCGCATCGTCGTCTCCGCCGCGCCCGAGCACACCGCGTGGTCGTCGAAGATCCGGGAGAAGGTCGCGGTCCCAGGTGTGCGCGTCGTCCGCCCGGTGCGTACCACGGACGGTCGCTTCACGGTCGCGGGCTACCGCGCCACGGACTTCGTCGAGGGGGAGCCGGGGCACCGCGTCGATGAGGCCATTTCCGCGGCGCTGCGTTTCGACGACGCGCTGTCGGATGTCCCCGCACCCACCCTCGAACGCGACGACCTGTGGGCGCGCGCCGACCGCGCCGCCTGGAAAGGGCACCTGTCACAGGGGAAAAAACTGCAGGCTGTGCACACGGACTTCCTCGCGTGCTGCCTCTTTTCCGGGTCCCTTCCACCCGCGCTCACAGACGTCGTCCCTGCCGACGGTGCGCGACCTCACGGGTACAGCGCCGCGCTGACGCTTATCGACGGCCTCTTAGCCGACGCCGTCGACGACGCCGTGTTGAGCAGGTGGTCCCATGTGCCCGACTTGATCTTCATGTGCGAACGCGCCCTCGATTACCGCGAGAATCTGAACAGGGAATTCGGCGGCTCTTCGAACATGAGTGCGAAAATTGACCGCGTTCGGGTGCTGCTCGTGTCCGGGGCGGATGCCACACTGTAGGGCATGACGCAGCCGAACGAGACCCACATCGCAGGCGTGGCCCTCCCGCCGCATCCGCAGGCCTACCTGGTGGCCCGCGAGCGCACGGTCGAGGAACGGTCCTGGCCGGTGGAGCGGCCCACGCGCGGCACCTTCAAAGTGACAGGCGCGGCCGGTTCGGGCGTGACCAGCTTCCTCATCGACACCGCGGTGAAGAAAATCCGCTCCGGGGCGGATCCCGCCGGCGTGGTGTTTCTGACCGCGTCGAAGGAATCCGGGGCCCGCGTGCGCGCGGAGCTCTCCGACCGCCTGGCCGCTTCCGGCTTCGTGGCCGACGAGCCGATCGTGCGCTCCATTCACTCGCTCGCCTTCGCGCTCGTCCGGCTGGGCGATGAGGACCAGGGCGAGGGTGCGGAGCTGGAGCCGATCCGCCTGATCTCGGGTGCGGAGCAGGACTTCGCCGTCCGCGAGCTGCTTCAGGGCCACGCCGCGGATGGCGGCGGGACGTGGCCGGAGGAACTGAGCCCGGCGCTGCCCATGGTCGGTTTCGCCCGCCAGCTGCGCGATTTCCTCCTGCGCGCCGTGGAGCGCACGCTCACCCCGGAGGACTTGCGGGAGATGGGGCGGCGACACGGCATTCCGGTGTGGTCGGCGGCGGGCGATTTTCTCGCCGAGTATCAGGACGTGATGGCTCTTTACGGCGCGCGCAGCTATTCCGCCTCGGAGCTGGTCGCCTCGGCGGTGCGCGCACCGTTGCCGCGCACGTGGCACACCGTGATCGTCGACGACGCCCAGCACCTCGACCCAGCGTCCGGCCAGCTGGTCCGCCAGCTCGCCCAGGACGCGGAGCTCACCGTGATCGGCGGCGACGAGCAGCAGTCGGTCTTCCGCTTCCGCGGCGCATCGCCGCTGTTCTTCCGGGGTCTGGACCACGACGGCTCTGTTGAGCTGATCGATCTCGGCGCCACGAAGCGCCGCCCGGAGGCAGAGGCTGACATCGCCCCGAGCGCCGCGGTGAACCACGCAGCCGTGGTGGACCGCCTGCGCCGCTGGCATCTCGAGGAAGGCGTGGCTTGGCGCGATATGTCTGTGGTGGTGCGTTCGGTGGGCATGATCGAGTCCCTGCGCCGCGCCCTGCTACAGGCCGGTGTGCCGGTGGCGGTGAACCCCACGGACGTGGTGCTGGCGGAGCAGCGAATCGTCGCCGCGATGCTGCTGGGCTTGAAGGCGTTGACCGAACCTCTCAGCATGGCGCAGTGGCGCGAGCTGTTGCTCGGCCCCGTCGGCGGCACCGACCCGGTCACGCTGCGCCGCTTGCTGCGCGGCCTGCGGCGCTGGAAACCGGACACGCGCGCAGAGGTGACGCTCTCGGAGCTGCTTGCGCTCGAGGGCGAGCTGCCGGATTTCGGCGCGGTGCTCACGCAGCGCGAACTGGACATTCTCAACCGCATCCGCGGCGTGCTCGACGCCGGGCGTAAGGCGATGCGCGAGGGCGGCAGCGTCGAGGAAATCCTCTGGGAGGTCTGGTCGGCGACGAAGCTAGCGGACAGCTTCATGGCGATCGCTCTGCGCGGCGGCGCGGCGGGTTCGCAAGCGGACCGCGATCTGGACGCGATGATGGCGCTGTTCGACGCCGCTGGCGATTTCACCGAGCGCCGCCCCAGCGCCACCGTGGAGTCCTTCATCTCGCACATCGAGGAGCAGGAACTGCCCACCGGTGTGCGCGACCGGCGCACCGCCACCCCGGACGCGGTGCCGCTGCTCACCGCCCACGGCGCAGCCGGACGCGAATTCGCCCGCGTGATCGTCTCCGGCGTGCAGGAGTTGTCCTGGCCCACGCTCAGCGAGACGGGCACGCTCATGCGCCAAGAAGACTTGGTGGACCTGGTGGACGAGGACATCGACCCCGCCACGCCGGTCTCTCATATCGCGGACCGCCTCAAAGAAGAGCGTCACCTGTTCCATTTGGCGGTCAGCCGCGCGACCGACCGGATCGTGGTCACTGCAGTGCACTCCGAGGACGGCGACGAAGTGGTGGAGCCGTCGCGCTTCGTCGACGAATTCGCCGCTGAATTCGGGATCGTCCCGCAAGAGATCGCGGCGGCGCCGGTCACCGCGCAGGAGCGTGTGGCACGGGAGGGTGCTGAAGTGCCTGCGCTCTTCGACTCTGTGGGCGGCGACAGCGACGAGCTGCGCGCCGAGGGAAGCTCTGTCCGCGTGCTCGCGGTCGAGGACATCGTGGCGGAGCTGCGCCGCGCGCTGAGGGACGAGGGCTCCAGCGAGCAGACCCGCCTCCAGGCGGCGCGCCAGTTGGCGCGGCTGGCGGAAGCCGGCATCGTTGCGGCGGATCCGGGGCAGTGGTGGGGGACCACGGAGGCGTCGATAAGCGAGCCCTTGGAACCCCCGAAGCGGCTGTCGCCCTCCCGCATTGAAGGGCTGCTGGAATGCCCGATGCGCGGCGTGCTGGAGCGCGAGATCGCGCCGGCCGCGAACGACGCGATGACGCGCGGCACGCTCATCCACTACTTCTTCGAAGCGCTCGGCAACGGGGTGGACCGGGAGCTCGCGCGCGCCGACACGATCGAGGCGTACCGTGCGCTGTTTGCCGTGCCGCCGTGGAAGGAAGCGAACGACCTCGCTGAATTCACAGCTGTGCTCGACCGCTGCGGCGAGTGGATCGACTCGACCCGCGGCACATTCTCGCAGCTCGGCGTGGAGGTCCCGGTCCACGTGGAGGTCTCGCCCGGGCTCGCCATCGGCGGGCGCATCGACCGGCTGGAACGCGAAGGCACCGCCGACGGCGACGGGCCCGTGCAGGTCGTTGATCTGAAAACGGGCAAGACCGCGACATCGCAGAAGAAGGTCGACGAGCACCCGCAGCTGATGAGTTACCAGCTCGCGTTGAGCCGGGGAGTATTCCGCGACGGTGGAATCTATACCGCCGCTGAGGAGGAGAAACCGCTTGAGGTCGGCGGCGGCACGCTGTTCTTCCCCGCGACGAATGCCAAGAAGCCGACCGTGCGCACGCAGGCGCCGAAGGACGCAGAGCAACTCGCGGAATTCGCGGAGCTGATCCGCCCGCTTGTCGACGAAATGACAGGCCCGACCCTCCGCGCCGTCACCGGCGACCACTGCTCGTTTTGCCAACTGAAATCCATCTGCCCCGCCCAGCCTGAAGGAGAGGTGACCACCCGTGGCTAACACCCCCGTCCCGCCCACAACGCTGTGGCGCTACATGGGCGAGAAATTCATGCCCACCGACCAGCAGGCCGCCGTCATCGGCGCGGAGCCGGGGCCGCTGCTCGTCGTGGCCGGCGCCGGCGCAGGCAAGACCGAGACCATGGCCTCGCGCGTGGTGTGGCTGGTGGCCAACGGGTACGTCCGCCCCGAGGAAGTCCTCGGCCTGACCTTCACCCGCAAGGCGGCCCAAGAGTTGGGTAAGCGCATCCGCACGCGCCTGGAGAAGCTCGCAGCCGACGAGCAGCTGGTGCGCCGCCTCGATCCGTCGGGTGCCCTCGCGGAATCGCTGACGGCCATCGCGCCGACGGTGTCCACCTACGACTCGTACGCCGGCAACCTGATCCGCGAATACGGTCTGCTCGTCCCCGTCGAGCCTGACGCCCGCCTGATTACCGACGCGGAACTCCACTCGATCGCCTGGGACGTGGTGAGCAACCACGGCGGCGAACTGCTCTCCGGAGTGGGGGAGAACCCCGCCATGGACACCGTGGTGGACACGCTGTTGCGCCTGGTCACCAACATGGGCAACGAGCTCTTCCCGCACGCGCGCATCGCCGAGGAAACCGACGCCTTCGTGGCCAATGTTGCTGGCATTCCGCGCGGCAAGCGCCAGGGCGAGGCATACAACAAGACGGTGCAGAGGTGGGTGGGCCGGCAGACGCTGCGCCGGGCGTACGCCGACATGGCTCTCGAACTCGGCCGCGAACTGCGCGAGCGCGGTGTGGTCACCTTCAACGAGCAGATGTCGGTGGCAGCGCAAATGGCCGCCGACCACCCGGCAGTGGGCGCCTCCCAGCGCGACCGCTTCCGCGTGGTCATGCTCGACGAGTACCAGGACACCTCGCATGCCCAGCGTGTGCTTTTGCGCAGCCTGTTCGGCGAGAACCGCGACGACGCCTCGCGGCATGCCCACCCGCTCACCGTCACCGCGGTGGGTGACCCGATGCAGGCGATCTACGGCTGGCGTGGCGCGACCGCGGCCAACCTCGCCGCCTTCGTCGAGGACTTCCCGCTGGCGGATGGTTCGCCCGCCCCGAAGGCGCAGTTGACCACCTCGTGGCGCAACCCGCCGGAGGTGCTCGCCACCGCGAACTCTGTGTCTTCCGCTGTGCTGGGCACCCCGGAGGGCGGGCAGCGCGCCGTCGAGCCGCTGATATCTAAGCCTGATGCGCAGCCCGGCACCGTCGAGCTCGGCTTCTACGCCACCGAGGACGAAGAGATCGCCGTGGTCGCCGATATGCTCGCGCAGGACTACACCGACCGGGTGAGCGCCGGGAAGCCGGTCTCCTCCGCAGTGCTCGTGCGCAAGAACAAGCACTCCGCCGGTATCGCCGAAGCGTTGGAGGAGCGCGGTGTGCCGTACGAGATCGTCGGCACCGCAGGTCTGCTCACCGTGCCGGAGGTGGCCGACACCGTCGCCGTCGCCCGCATGCTCGTGCACCCGCAGGATTCCGCCGCGGCATTGCGCATCTTAGCCGGGCCCGCCTGCGGCCTGGGTCTGAAAGACATCTCCGCCCTGGCCAGCCGCGCGGTGAACCTCGCCGGCGAACGCCGCGGAAGCGCCGTCGACGAACTGCCCACCGATGCCGACCCACGCGAGCGGCTCCAGGTGCAGCTGGCGGAGCTGATCGAGAACGCCGAGAACGCGGTGGGGGAGAACGAGCGCAGCGTGGGCCTTGGCGACGCCGTCGCCGACCTCGGCGAGCCGGAGCGCTACTCGCCGGAGGGGCTGGTGCGTCTGCAGACCCTGGCCGCGAAGCTGCGCGCCCTGCGCACCCGCAGCCTGGGCAAGCGTCTGCCGGATCTGTTCGACGACATCGTGTCCATCTTCGGCATCCGCACCGAAGTCCTGGCGCGTCCGTCCCAGACTGGCACGGTGCACCTCGACAAATTCGCCGAGGTGGTCGCCTCCTACCCGGGCGCGGACATCGAGGGCTTCTTGAATTACCTCGACCTCGCCGCCGAGCACGAGGACGGCCTCGAGCCGGGGTCGGTGACCACCAGCGACGACCGCGTGCAGATCCTCACCGCGCACAAGGCCAAGGGGTTGGAGTGGGACACCGTCGCCGTCGTTCACGCCGATACCCAGACCTACAGCGTGACCACGGAGACCTTCCTCACCTTCGTCGAGTACGTCCCGGACGACACCTACGACGTCTTCGACGCCGCCGCGGACCGCAGCGAATTCGAGAAGCTCTCCGAGGAGTACCGGAAGATGAAGAAGGCGGAGCTCGAGGAGGAAGCGGCGCGGTTGTTCTACGTCGCTGTCACCCGCGCCGCCGAACGCCTCATGGTCACCGGTTCCGCGATCGTGCCCGGCCGTGCGAAGCAAGCCGAGCCGTACCCGCACTTCCTCGCCCTGCGCGACGTGCTCATGCACCCCGGCGGCACTCCCGCAGCCGAGATCCTGCACTGGTGGGACGGCACGGAAACGGAAGACGAGCAAACGCCCACCGCCGCGCGCGAGGGCACGTGGCCGCACTACGCCGCCGACCCCGCGAGCCTGACCGCCGCCGAGCAGGTCGCCGCCGCGCGCAAGGAGCTGCCCAAACTATCGGACGGCGAGCTCTACTCCCTGTGGGAGCGCGACACCGAAGCGCTCATCGAGGAGCACAAGGCCGCCCAGCGCCCCGCCGTCCCTGTCGTCATGCCGGGAATGCTCACCGCCTCGGACATCGTCGCCCTGCGCGCCGACCCCGAGCAGTTTGCCCGCCGCGCGCGCCGCCCCGTGCCGTTCAAGCCGAACGCCTACGCCAAGCGCGGCACCGCATTCCACGAATGGATCGAGGGATTCTTCGGGGCACGCCCATTGCTTGACGACGACGAGCTGCCCGGCAACCTCGAACCCGACGTCGACGCCGCCACCCTGGTGCGCCTGAAGGAGAATTTCTCCGCCAGCCAGTGGGCGGCGCGCACGCCCGCGCACATCGAGCACCCCTTCGAGATCGACCTGGGCACTTCGACGGTCCGCGGCCGCATCGACGCAGTCTTCAAGGATGACGACGGCGGCTGGACCATTGTGGACTGGAAGACGGGCAATAAACCGCAGGCGGCGGAGATGCGGGCGGCGAAGCTCCAGCTCGCGGTCTACCGCGAGGCATGGCGCCGGATCGCAGCTGACGGAAAGCCCATCCGCGCAGTGTTCTTCTACGTCCGCACCGGCGAGGACTTCTCCCCAGGTGACCTGCCGGAACGAACGGAGCTGGAGGACCTGCTGCAAAGCGCGGCTTCCGCCGGTCTAGAGTCGTGATATGGCGCTTTCCTTTCAGCCGCGGATTTCCTTCCGCAGCCGGTTGCGCGGTGAAGAGCTCACCGCGCTGCCCGACCATGCGCTCATCAACGTCATCCGCTTGCCGCAGGAAGCGCGGACCACTCCGTGGGCACTGATTTTCCGGCGCTTCATCTACGCGATCATCCTGATGATCCTGGTCGCCGTGATCGTGTGGGCGGACAGGGATGCCTATTCGGAGCCGCTGACGTTCATCGACGCCGTGTATTACTCGGCGGTCTCCCTGTCCACCACCGGCTACGGCGACATCACCCCGGTGACGCAGACGGCCAGGCTGGTCAACATCTTCATTGTCACTCCGTTGCGGGTAGCGTTCCTGATGCTGCTCGTCGGCACCACGCTGTCGGTGCTCACGGAGGATTCCCGCAAGACGCTGCAACTTCAACGGTGGAGGAAGAACGTGCGCAACCACACCATCATCATCGGTTACGGCACCAAGGGCAGGTCCGCTGTCGAGGCATTGCTTGCCGACGGCATGTCGCCCTCCAATATCGTCGTCATCGACAGCAACAACGAATCCCTCGTGCACGCCGAGAACCGCGGCCTTGTGTGCGTCCACGGCAACGCCACCAAGTCCGATGTGCTGAAGATCGCAGGTGTGAACCGCGCCCGTTCCGTGGTGGTCGCGCCGTCCTCGGATGACACCGCGGTGCTGGTGACCCTGTCCGTGCGCGAGATCAACCCGGGCGTGAATATCGTCGCCTCTGTCCGCGAGGCAGAAAACCAGCACCTGCTGGAGCAGTCCGGCGCGGATTCTGTGGTGATTTCCTCCGAGACCGCCGGCCGCCTGCTCGGCATCGCCACCACCACACCGACGGTGGTGGAGATGATGGAGGACCTGCTCAGCCCCAATGCCGGCTTCACGGTTTCGGAGCGCCCGATCCTCGACGACGAGGTCGGCGCCAACCCGCGCCACCTCGCCGATATCGTGCTGGGCGTGGTCCGTTCCGGCGAGCTCTACCGCCTAGACTCCCCGGAAGCGGAGACGGTCGAGCCGGGCGACAAGCTGCTCTACATCCGCTACGCGCCTGAGACCCCCGACAACCTGACCGAAGCAGCGCACGAAAACGAGGATGATTAATACGTGATCGACCTCTCGCAACTCGACGAGGATCAGCGCGTCGCCGCCACCGCGCCGCGCGGGCCGGTGTGCATTCTCGCCGGTGCTGGCACCGGCAAGACCCGCACCATCACCTACCGGATCGCGCACCTGATCGACCAGGGCTTCGTCGTCCCGCAGAAAGTGCTCGCCGTGACGTTCACATCGCGCGCGGCAGGCGAGATGCGCGACCGCCTGCGCTCCATGGGCATCGGGGGAGTGCAGGCCCGCACCTTCCACGCCGCGGCGCTGCGCCAGCTGCGCTATTTCTGGCCGCAGGTGGCGGGAGACCTGCCGTGGACGCTCATCGACAATAAATTCCCGCTCGTCGCCCGCGCCACCCGCACGGTCGGTCTCGAGCCGGACAAGGAGCTCGTCCGCGACTTGCTCAGCGAGATCGAGTGGGCCAAGGCCTCCCTGGTCACGCCGGAGAGCTACGCGCAGGCCATCGAGAAAACCCATCGCGAGCCGCCCGCGGACGCCGAGAAGGCCGCCGCGGTGTACAAGCGCTACGAGGAGTCCAAGACCAGCCCCGAGGGCATGGCTCTCGACTTCGACGATCTGCTCCTCCACGTCGCCGGCGCGCTGGAGAATGCCCCGGCCGTCGCGGAGGAATTCCGCAACCAGTACCAGACCTTCGTGGTGGACGAGTACCAGGATGTCACCCCGCTCCAGCAGCGCGTGCTGGAGGGTTGGCTGGGTCAGCGCGACGACCTCACCGTCGTCGGCGACGCCAACCAGACCATCTATTCCTTCACCGGCGCGACCCCGGACTACCTGCTGAATTTCTCGCGCACCTACCCGCACGGCACCGTGGTCAAGCTGCAGCGCGATTACCGTTCCACGCCCGAGGTCACCGAGCTGGCCAACACCGTCATTGCGAAGGCGACCGGCAGGGAAGCAGGCACCCGTCTCGAGCTCGAGGGCATGCGCGCGCCGGGCCCGGAGCCGACATTCGCGTCGTACCCGGACGAGCCGTCGGAGGCGCGCGACATCGCCGCCGAGATCAAAAAGCTCATCGCGTCAGGCACGCCCGCGCGCGAAATCGCTGTGCTTTACCGCATCAACGCCCAATCAGCCGTGTTCGAGCAGGCGCTTTCCGACGCCGGGATTGTCTACCAGGTCCGCGGAGGCGAAGGCTTTTTCACCCGCCCCGAGATCCGCGAAGCGATCAATGTCTTGGTGTCTGCCACCCGCCGCGACGACCTGCCTGACGACCCGGTGGCCGTAGCCAAAGCCGCGTTCGCCCCGCTGGGCCTGTCCGCCAGCGAACCCGAAGGCGCCCGCCAGCGCGAACGCTGGCAAACCCTGAACGCCCTGGTGGAGCTGATCGGCGACATCGTCAACACCGGCGAGGCCACCTCCTTGCCGGGCGTGCTCGCCTCCCTGCGCCAACGCGCCGAATCGAAGCAGCCACCGGCTGTCGACGGCGTGACCCTGGCCAGCCTGCATGCCGCCAAGGGCCTGGAGTGGGACGCCGTCTTCCTCGCCGGGCTGGTGGAGAAGACCTTGCCGATCTCGCACGCCATCAAGGCCGGCGACGCGCAGATCGAAGAAGAGCGCCGCCTGTTCTACGTGGGCATCACCCGCGCCCGCGAGCACCTGCACTTGTCGTGGTCGCTGGCCCGCCAGGAGGGTGGCCGCGCCTCCCGCGAGCGTTCGCGCTTCCTCGACGGAATCGCCCCGCAGCTCGATGTCGAGCAATCTCCGGAGCGCCTCAAGCGCGCGAAGCGCTGCCGCGTGTGCGGCAACCAGCTGGGCACCCCGGCGGAGAAGAGCCTCGGCCGCCACGAGGACTGCGAGCCGACCTACAACGAGGCCGCGTTCTTGGCCCTCAAGCAGTGGCGCCTCGACACAGCCCGTGAGGCGCAGATCCCGCCGTTCATGATCTTCACCGACGCGACCTTGCTCTCCGTCGTCGAGGCGATGCCGGCTGGCCCGAACGAGCTACTGGACATCTCCGGCATCGGCCCGGCGAAGCTCGAACAGTACGGCGAGGACCTCCTCGACGTGCTGGAGGGGTACCGCTAGAAGCTCGCGCACACCGGGCAGCGCGGGTGCGGCTCCATTTGCAGCGGCGCCAGCGGTTCTGCGCCCAGCGGGTCGACGACCGCAGCCCACCCGGCGCCCGGCGGTTCCGCCACCACGCCCGGGGGATCGGGAATGCCAGCCAACCTGCGCACAGTCACCGCCGCTGCCGCCGCCCCCACCGCGGCCACGGCGGGGTCCATGGTGCGCGGGCCGTCGGCAAGCTGCTCGGCGGCCACGTGGGCATGCGGATCATGATCGCTGATGTGCATGTGCGCGCACATCCCGCACGCCTGGGTGGGGTGGTTGCTCACCGGACCGACGAGCACCCGCGAATCGAAACTCAGCACCGGAACCACCCAATTGCCGTGCCTTTTCACCGCCTTGCCCCACATCAAGTACTCGCGCCCGCCGTCGACGACCACCAGCGGCGAATCGACGTGCCGCTGTAAAAACGCGCGGGTCGTCTCGCGCTGCAGACGGATCCGCACGGTCGCGCCGGACGCCTCCAGGATTCTGCTGATCTCGTGCGCCAAATGCGTGTCCCCCAGCACAGCCACTGCGGTTCGTGCTGAGGGGATGAGGATGTTGTAGCCGCATAAGTCGTCGATAAGCGAGCGCGCTTGTTGCTTATCGACGTCGCACCTGCCCACCACCTCCTCCTGCAGTTCCCCGATAGATACCGGCCATTTCGTGCTGGTCAGCGTGGCAGCGAGCGCTGGTGCGGCACGCGAATCCACGATGCCGCTGCGCGTGGCGTCCATGCCGAATTGAACGGCCCCCTGTCCGCGCGCGAGAACGTGCACCCCCTGGCCGAGCGTGACTAATGTTGAATCGTCTAAACGCATGTTCTCCTCCCCCCTTGACCGACCACTATTCCAGCCTGAGGAAGCCGCCGCACCTATGAAACGTCCACTTCAGTCGACATCGTGGCCGCCAGACGGCGTGGACGTGATCCGTTCGGCGCGGCGCACGCGCACTGTGCAGGCGCGGCACGTGGGGGAGCGGATCCAGGTGCGCATTCCCGCGCGGTTCAACGCAAGCGAGGAACGCGAGGCGGTCGAGGAGATCCTGGCGAAGCTGCAGCGCCGTTCCACCTCGAATGCCGTGTCCGACGAGGACTTGCTCGCGCGCGCAAAGAAGTTGAACGCGCAGGTCCTGGACGGCAAAGCGAGAATCGGGTCCGTGCGGTGGGCGGCGAACCACAACACGCAGTGGGGCTCGTGCACCGTGTCCACGGGCGCAATCCGGATCAGCGACCGGCTGCGCGATGTGCCCGATTATGTGGTGGACGCCGTGGTCGTGCACGAGCTGGTGCACACCTTCATCCCGGGCCACGGGCCGAAGTTCTGGGAATGGGCCGACCGGGCTCCGCGCGCTGAGCGTGCGAAGGGTTACCTGGAGGCCTACCAGCGTTTCGGAGACTAGTCGTCGTCCTGCTTGCGGTCGTCCTCGCTCGGGCCCGGCTCGTCGTTGAGCATCTGCTCGAGCTTGGCGATCTCCTCATCGAATTTCGCGTCCGGCGCGTCGTCGAGCAGCGTGTCGATGAACGCCGCCGGATTGTCCAAGTGCTCCGCCGCAGGCAGGAAGTCCGGGTGGTCCCAGACTTTGTCGCGGCGGTCCACACCGACGGCGTTGGTGGCGCGGCGCCACAGGTCAGCTGCCTCGTTGGTCTTCGGGGCGCCGAGCTCGATGCCGACGATGTTGTTGAACGCGTGCTCCGCCGATCCGCCCGTCGCGCGGCGGCGCGCCCATGACTCGGTGAGCGCCGCGGTCGACGGGATGCGGTCGCGCAGCGCGTCCTCCACGACCACTTCGACCCAACCCTCGACGAGCGCGAGCAACGTCTCCAACCGTGCGGCGGCAGCGGCGTTGCGCGAGGTCACGCGCGGGGACATGTCTATGTCCTGCATGCCCTGCATCGCCTCCTGCAGCTTGGCCGGATCGCCCGACTCGAGGTCGAGGTTGCGGATCTGCTCCTCTATGTGGGAGGTATCCAGCTCCAAGCCCACCGAGTACTCCTCGACGGAGGAGACGATGCGCTCCACCAGCCACGGCACGTGCGTGAACAGGCGCTGGCGGGCGGCCTCGCGCGCGGAGATGTACACGAGCACTTCCTGACCCGGCACCGACAGCTGGTCGGAGATCGGCTCGATATTCTTCGGCACGATGCCGATCACGCCGCTCGGCGCGACGGGCAGACCGAAGTCGTTGCCGGTGAGCGCCTGGTTAGCCAGATCGCCGAGCGCCTGGCCCAGCTTGGCACCGAAGTTCATGGAGTTGAAGTGGCCGAGCATCTGCGTGATCGGCCCGAAGATCTCGCGGGCCTGTTCCGGCATCGCGTCCAGCTGCGCGCGGTCCATGTGCTCCGCGACGGGGCTGACCAGGCGCTTCCATGTGGGAAGCGTGTTCGTCAGCCAGTCGTCGGCGCTCCACGCCTCCGCCCTAGCACCCGAGTCGGGCAGGGAAGAGGCGTCGTCGAGCCACAGGTTGGCCAGGCGCGTCGACTCGGTGACCGCAGTGCGGTCATCGGCCGTCATGCCCTTCGGATCGTTGATGGACCGGCGCGCGGTGCGCAGCGCCACGTCGTAATTAACCGGATCCTGCTTCGGCTTCCCGGCGCCCTGGCCGGGCTGGCCCTGCTGGCTCATGCCGGAGAGCATCTCGCCGAACTGGCCCAGGATATCGCCCAGGTTGCCGCTGAAATTCGCGTTGCCCCCGTTGCCGAAGGCGAAGCCGAATTGGCCGAACGGGTTCGACTGGTCGCCACTGCCGCCGTTTCCGCTGTCGCCGCGCTCATTGTCACGGTCGTCATCGCGGTCGCGATCGTCGTCGTTGGGAAAAGAGAACCCGAATCCGTTAACCATGGTGGCAAGCCTACCGGCGAGTATCGGGGCAGGTCCACGATGGCAGCAACGCTGTCAGCGAACACGCGCCATGTAGGCTTTACACCCGTGGAAAAGCCCGCAGCAGACCAGACCGACCCCCAGCGCACGACCCGCCGCGCCGTCATCTGGGGCGGTGTGCCCCTCGCGGTGATGGCGCTGATCCTCATGCTCGGCGGCATCCCTGGCACGCCGATCAAGCTGACCGTGCCGTACGCCGCGGAAAGCGCCGGCCCGACGTTCAACACGCTTGCCGACGTCGACGGCACCCCCGTCATTCAGATCGACGGCGGCGAAGCCGACGAGACCTCCGGCACCCTCGACATGACCACGGTCTCTGTGCGCACAAATATGACGATGGGACAGGCCATCGGCCGCTGGCTGTTCTCCAACGACACGCTAGTGCCCATCGGCCAGATCCTCCCCAAAGACATGACGGACGAGGAGATGCGCCAGCACAACGAGGCCTCCTTCGTCGCCTCCGAGGCCGCCGCGACCGTCGCCGCGATGAAGCACCTAGGCGAACCGACGAAGGTCATCGTCCACGACGTGCTCGCCGACGGTGCCGCGGCGGGCGCGCTCCAGTCCGGCGACACCATTACCGCGATCGACGGCGAGGACGTCACCGAACCCCAGCAGATCCAGGACAAGGTCCGCGCGAAAAAGCCCGGCGACGAAATCACCGTCAGCTTCATCCGCGGCGACAGCGATAAAGAAGACGCCACCATCACCCTCGGCGAGAACCCGGAGGACAAAGAGCAGCCGCTCCTCGGCGTCACCATGACCTCCGAGCCGGCCGGCGACATCAACGTCACCTACAACCTCAACGACGTCGGCGGCCCGTCCGCCGGCATGATCTTCTCGCTCGCCGTCATCGACAAGCTCTCGCCCGGTGAGCTCAACGGCGGCCGCAACGTCGCCGGCACCGGCACCATCCGCGAGGATGGCACCGTCGGCCCCATCGGCGGCATCACCCACAAGATCGAGGGCGCGCGCGACGGCGGCGCCGAGCTCTTCCTCGCTCCCGAAAAGAATTGCGCCGAAGCAAGCAAGGTCGACAGCGGCGACATGGTCGTCGCCAAAGTAGGCACGCTTGAGGACGCCATCGCCGCCATGGAGGCCTTCTCCACCGGCGGCGACGTGCAGACCTGCGAGGCTGAGTAGGGCCGGAGCGCTCACGATTGTGTACTAAAGCCGCTCACGATTGTGCACTAATTAAGCATTCTTCGAGGTAGAGGAAATTTCCTTGGCAGCAGAGGAAGGGGAAGTTTCGGACTCGTCCGCGCCCTTCTCAGCGAGGCCGAGTTCGGAGATGCGGTCGCGGGGATCTTCCATCTCGGAGGACATCATCTGCTGGAGGACCTTGCCCTCCTCGACGTCGACGACGGTGATGACAGCGGTGCGCCCGATCATGCTCCAGCCAACGAGCTTGTTGTCGGTCTCCTCCACGATGGTGGAGCTCTTCAGACCCTCCAGAACATTCGCGGTGTCCTTCGCCATGGCCTCGGATTCGAAGAACTGGAACTGGCCGATCTCTTTGCCGCTGCAGTCGTAGGAGCTGCGGAGGCTGGTCTCGGTGCAGGTGTCGAGGTCATCGAAAAGCGACTCTGGCGCGAGCGACGCGAACGTCTCCTTGACTTCCTCCAGCTTGTCCGCGCTGCCGCCGCCGTTGAGCCAGCGACTGCTGCTGGTTGTCTCCGTCGCGGACGATTCGGTGCTCGGCTCCAATTCCGCTCCGCTGGTCGTCGGCTCGCTTGATTCCGTGGCTTCCGGCGCCTCCGACGATTCGGGGGGCGGCTCGGTCGGCTGCTCCTCATCCGACGAGCACGCGGTGAGACCGAGCGCGAGACTGAGCGCGACGGGGACGCACGCGCGGCGGGCGAAAGTGCGGGTGAACTTTGGGGGAAGCACGGCTGGGGACTCCTTTATTCGACGCGCTCTATTCTATTTCCTCGTTGTCCAAGCTGTAGCGCAGCGCGCCTAGGACAGCAGGTGCGACGCCTGGGCCGCCGCGCAGTTGAATCTCATCCTGCGCGAACGGGCCCGCTTCCGCCAATTCCTCCTCGGTGGGGCGCAGCTGCAGCAAGGTTTGCTCGATGCCCTCTTCGCGCAGAACACCGGAGAACAACCGCGCCGGGCGCGCGGATTCCGTGCTCGCGTCGGCGGTGTCTTTGAACATGATCTCCTGAGCGAGCACGAGCCCATCGATCTCCGCGGGCCACACCAAACGGGTGAGGTAATCCCCCAATTCGTCGGAGCCCGGTTGAATGTGCTCAGGCATGTCCTCTTGCACGATAAGCGTCAGCGGTGAGTCCGCTTCCTCCTCGAGCGAGGCCAGCTGGTCCGCCACCAATTCCGTCGGGACCAGCGCGAACAGGGTAGGGGAGGCGTCCCACCCTTCGGCGTGGACGAACTCCACAGCTTCCATCATGGCCTTGTTCAGAGCCTGCTGGGGGCGTAGTAACTGCGGCAAGAGGGAACCCTTCTGGTCTTTTAGGCGTTAAGCAATTTAGTGTTAAAGCTTAATAGAATGCCACAAGCCTGATAAGGAGCCTCGATTTTGGCCACGCGCCTCAACCGCCCCCGCCCGAAGCCGGGGAAGTCCTCGAATAAATTCGCGATCATCATGGGCATCATCGTCCTGGTGCTCTTCCTCGTGCCGATGCTGGTCGGTGTGTACACCGACTTCCGCTGGTTCAGCGAGCTGGATTATCGGGGGGTGTTCACAAAAACCATCCTGGCGCGCGTCGCCCTGTTCGTGGTCTTCGGCCTCGTTGGTGCCGCCATCACGTGGGCGGCCGCCTTCTTCGCGTGGCGCGGTCGCGACCGCGGCGACGACTTCTCGGTCTTCAGTGACCCGAACTCGCCGATGACCATCAACCGCGCGGCCATCCAGTCCGGCATCCGCCCGCTGGTGTTGTGGGTGCCGATCGCCGTCGGCCTGGTCACCGGCCTGCTCGGCCAGAGCACCTGGCGCACCTTCATGCTGTGGCTCAACGGCAGCGACTTCGGCTCCACCGACGCCCAGTTCGGCCGCGATCTCGGCTTCTACGCATTCGCCCTGCCCGCCCTGACCACGATCGTCAGCGTGCTGTCCATGCTGCTGGTCGTCGCGTTCCTGGTCGGCCTAGTCGGCCACTACCTGCTCGGCGGTATCCGCATCGCCAGCCAGGCCGCTGACACGAAGGGGCACATCTCCCGCCCGGCGCTGATCCAGCTCGCCGTGACGGCCGGCCTGTGGATGCTGGTCAAGGCCCTCGATTACTGGCTGCAGCGCTACAGCCTGCTGTTCGACAGCAACGATGTCTTCACCGGTGCCTCCTACACCGACATCAACGCCCAGCTGCCGGCGCGCATCATCCTCATGGTCATCGCGATCCTGGTCGCCGCCGCATTCTTCGCCTCCGTGGTCTTCAAGGACCTGCGCGTGCCGGTCATGGCGACCGTGCTGATGGTGCTGTCCTCCCTGGTCATTGGTCAGGCGTGGCCGGCTCTGCTGCAGCAGTTCTCCGTCAACCCGAACCGCCAGGAACGCGAGTCCGATTACATCGCCCGCAATATCGAGGCCACCCGCGAGGCATACGGGCTCACCGACGACAAGGTCACCTACGAGAACAACTGGGGCGCCGAGAACACGGACGACAGCGAGGTCGGCAACGATTCCGCCACCATCTCGAATATCCGCCTGCTCGACCCGGATATTCTCGGCCCCACCTTCACCCAGAACCAGCAGCTGAAGAACTTCTACGGCTTCCCGGACAGCCTCGCCATGGACCGCTACACGGTCGACGGCGAGCTGCGCGACTACGTCGTCGCCGCCCGCGAGCTCGACCCGAACGCTCTGCAGGAAAACCAGAAGGATTGGCTGAACCGCCACACCGTGTACACGCACGGCAACGGCTTTGTCGCGGCGCAGGCAAGCATTGTCGACGAGGCGGCCCAGGACGCCGGCTCCACCCGCGGCGGCCTGCCGGTCTTCACCGTCTCCGATCTGCAGGCCAACGAGAACGCGGCCGAGAAGAAGGACGCCGAGGATCTTGGCATCCGCGTCGACCAGCCGCGCGTCTACTACGGCCCGGTCATCGCTTCCGCTGAGGACGGCCTCGACTACGCCGTGGTCGGTGACGTGGGCCAGGGCCCGCTCGAGTACGACACCGATGGTTCCCAGTTCACCTATGACGGTGAAGGCGGCGTCGGCATCGGCAACTGGATCGACCGAGCCGCATACGCGATCAAATACCAGGAGCTCAACCTCATCCTGTCCGACCGCGTCGGCGGCGATTCCCGCATCCTTTACGACCGCGACCCGCGCGAGCGCGTGGAAAAGGTCGCGCCGTGGCTCACCACCGACCAGCAGACCTACCCCGCAGTTATCGACGGACGCATCAAGTGGGTCGTCGACGGCTACACCACGCTGTCGGCGCTGCCGTACTCCACCCGCACCTCCCTGCAGTCCACCACGGTGGACGCACTGAACCCGGAGGGCACTGATCAGCGTCTGGTCAACAACGAGGTCGGCTACATCCGCAACTCCGTCAAGGCCACCGTCGACGCGTACGACGGGAGCGTGGACCTGTACGCATTCGACGAGGAAGACCCGGTGCTCAAGGCATGGATGGGCGTGTTCCCGGACACCGTTCAACCGGCCTCCGAGATCACCGAGGAGCTGCGCGATCACCTCCGCTACCCGGAGGACCTGTTCAAGGTCCAGCGTGAGCTCCTTGCCCGCTACCACGTGTCCGACCCGGGCGTGTTCTTCAACAACGACGCGTTCTGGTCCGTCCCGAACGACCCGACAGCGCCGGAGGGCCGCAACGAGCTGAACCAGCCGCCGTACTACGTGGTCGCCGCCGACCCGGAGACGAAGAACCCGTCCTTCCAGCTGATCACCCCGTACCGCGGCCTGAACCGCGAGTTCCTCTCCGCCCACATGGCCGTGTCCTCCGACCCGGACAACTACGGCGACATCACAGTCCGCGTTCTGCCGACAAACACGCAGACCCGCGGCCCGAAGCAGGCCCAGGACGCTCTGATGTCCTCCGACCAGGTCGCCCGCGACCGCACCCTGTGGGAGGGTTCCAACGACCTGAAGAACGGTAATTTGCTCACCCTGCCGGTCGGCGACGGCGAGATCCTCTACGTCGAGCCGATCTATTCGCAGCGCAAGGACCAGGCCTCCGCCTTCCCGAAGCTGCTGCGCGTGCTGGTCTTCTACAAGGACCGCGTGGGCTACGCCCCGACTGTCTCCCAGGCGCTGAGCCAGGTGGGCATCGATGCCAAGGAAGCCCAGGACATCAGCATCGCCGGTGAAGGCGTGCCGGACCCGGAGACTGAACAGCCAGCTGAAGGTGCCGAGCAACAGCCCGCCGAGGACAGCCAGCCCTCCGGCGACAAGGACTCCGCCCTCAACGAGATCAACGATGCCCTCCGTGGCATCGAGGATGCCCGCGACGGCTCCTTCGAGGAGTACGGCCGCGCCCTGGACAAGCTCGACCGCGCCGTGGAGAACTACCAGAACATCCAGTAGTCCCACCGGTGAACACAGGGTGAACAATCCCCTGGCCCGCAGGCGCGGGACCAGGGGATTTGGTCTTTATCAGGCTTGTGCGTATAGTTAACGCCGTTGCCGATCACGGCAGCAGGCGAGAAGTCGCCCGACGCGGGGTGGAGCAGCTCGGTAGCTCGCTGGGCTCATAACCCAGAGGTCGTAGGTTCGAATCCTGCCCCCGCTACCATCTTCTTTGAATCCCCCTCTTCGGAGGGGGATTTTTCATTTTCCACCGGCGCCTCGACTCGACGGGGCAGAAGATCGGCGACCTCCAGGCCGAAGAAGTCGGCCGTGGCAAACAATTCTTCCAAGGTCCAACTGTTCTGGCCGTACACCTTCCTGCTGACCGCAGCCCCCGTGATGCCCAGGTGGGCTGCCAGCTCTTTACGTGTTGTCCGTGAGCGGAACATGAGCTCGTTAACCTTTGCGCCGACTGCCTCGTTGGCGGTCATCAATTGACGGGTCTGAATCATACTGCAATCGTAACACGTGTACCGAAACGGAACAAGAGAAGTGTTGCGGAACGAACTACATCCATGTAAGACTGAAAAGTATGAATGTACCGAAACGGAACGATAGGAACGCTAGCGCATGGCTGACTCCTGAGGAGTTTGGCGAGGCGATTCCAGGCTGTGAGTGCTCTTCGAAATGTAGCCCACTGGCGCTCTTTGAAAAGTAGCCCAGTGTGGTCGTAGTTATTGTGCCTGATTTGTTTGTGGTGTTGTGAGTTCGCGGCCTTTGATGCGGTGGCTTACTCCTCGGTGTTGGAAGATTTTTGCGTGGTGGACGATGCGGTCGACCATGGCAGTTGCGACGGTGACGTCTCCGAAGCATTGGGCCCATTGGGAAAACGCCAGGTTGGATGTGACGATGATGGATCCGTGTTCGTATCGGCGTGAGACGAGTTGGAAGAAGAGGTTTGCTGCGTCTGCCTCAACGGGGATGTATCCGAGTTCGTCGATGATGAGCAGGTGGTATCCGCTTAGGCGTTTGAGTACGGATTCGAGTCGTCCGGTGTTGTGTGCCTCAGTGAGTGTGTTGATCCACCCTGCGGCGGTGTCGAACAGTACTCGGTAGCCTTGCTGAGCAGCGGTTATGCCTAGGGCTGTAGCTAGGTGTGTTTTTCCGGTGCCTGGTGGGCCTAGAAGGACGACGTTTTCAGCGGTTGCGACCCAGGCACCGGTTTCTAGTCGGGCGATGTCAGCGCGGTCGATGCCGGGTTGGGCGCCGAAGTCGAAATCGGCGATGGTTTTGACTGCTGGAAAACCGGCTCGTTTAACGCGTTGGCGCGCTCCGGATTCAGCGCGTGCGGTGGCTTCTACTGAAAGTACCGCGGCGAGGTATTCCTCGTAGGTATACGATTCTGCGCGTGCTTGTTCAGCAATGGTGGCGTAAACGGTGTTGATGCGTGGGGCTTTCAGCGTCTGTGACAGGTGCGCAATCGTTGCTTGGGTGTCGTGGGCGTGCGTGTGGGGCATAGTCGAATCCGATCTTCTTTGGGGGCTAGGCGATTGAGTCGTAGATGGCTAAATCGGCTACCTCTACGTCGTTGTCTGGTGTGTGGTTGTGTCGTTGGGGTCCGGTGATTAGCTGTCGCATGCGTCGTGCGGCGTGTCGGTGGGCAGGGTCGGTGATGACGTGGTGTTTGCCCCAGTAACGCCGGTGGCAGGCAGCGATTTCGCCGGATGGTCCTGTGACAGTGATTTCTTCTAGACAGGTGCGCACGGTCACAAGCCTGTCGATGAAGGCGGGGTCGACGCTGTATTGGTTGGTGTCGACGGTGATGTAGTAGTTGCGTGGCAGGCGTACCGCAGGACGGGGGCCCGAACCCCGGAAAGTGGACACGGGGATTTAATCAAGATGCGATAGTAAGTGTAGCTGATTCGGCGGCTTCAAAGGCGTTCGGCGAGCGGTAGCCACACCACGAGTGCAACCGTTGGGTGTTGTACCGGATGCACCACTGGAACACGTCCCGGCGACACACCAGCTGACTGGCGAAAACAGGCTCGTCCTTCAGGACTTCCCGCTTCAACGAGGCGTTGAACGACTCCGCCAACGAGTTGTCCGCGCTCGTCCCGATCGTACCCATCGACTGGGTGACACCGAACCGCTCACATAACCTCCGGTACTGCTCAGAGGTATAGACACTGCCGTGATCCGAGTGAAAAATCGCCCCGTCAAGGCTACCTCGGACCCCGTGAGCCATCGTGAGGGCTGCTTCGACCAACTCGGTGCGCATGTGGTCGGCGATCGCGAAACCGGTCAACTGCCGCGAATAGCAGTCGATGACCGTGGCCAGGTACATATTCGACCCGTCCGCGATCGGCAGGTACGTGATATCGCCGACGTAGACCTTGTTCGGTTTCTCCGCGGTGAACCGGCGTTTCAGAAGGTCAGGGAATTTAGGCGCACGTTTCGCGGACACGGTGGTCTTCACCCGGCGTTTCCTGGTGTAGCCGAAAAGGCCCATCTGCCGCATCAACCTGGCAGTGTGCTTGTGATTGAGACGGTCACTATTGCCCCGGTCGTTGGCGGGATCGGCGTTGATGGCCGCAGTCACACGTTTCGCCCCGTAACAGCCGTTCTCGGCCGTGAACACGGCCTTGATCCTCGCTCCCAGCGCCGCGTCAGCGACGAGGCGTCGCCGGCGGGCAGGAGCAGCAGATTTCCATTTGTAATACGAGGACCGGTTGACCTTCAGGACCTCACATAACCGCTTGACCTCGTAGAAGTCTCGGTGGTCATCAACGAACTGAAAGCGGTTCACCAGTTCGTCTCTTCCGCGAAATATTTGGCCGCCTTGCGCAGGATCTCTCGTTCCTCCCGGAGCTTGACGTTCTCGCGTTCCAACACGCGGATCCGCTCGGCATCGGAGAGTCCTTCAGCCGGGGAGCGTTCGCTGTTGGCTGCGGCGATCGGGCTGGCGACTTTTTCACCGTTGGCGTTGGTTTTGGTGCCGGTGCCGAAGGCGTCGAGCCAGGTGCGCAGGGAGTTGCGGTTGACCCCGAGATCGGAGGCGATCGCGTTGATCGTGGCTCCGGGGGTCGACTCGTACAACGACACTGCGTCACGCTTGAACTGCTCGGTGTAGGTCTTGCGTGGCATGGTGGAAAGGTACCTCACTTTCCCAGCGAGATGCTGGTTTCAGCGTGTCCACCACCAAGGGGTCAGGTCCCGGATCCCGATCGTTGGGGTATACGGCGGAAGTGGACGCATGGACTGTTGGTCGGTGCGAAACAGATCGATCGGGCGGGTTTTCAACGTGGCATGGGTGCGGGTATTGGCCACGGTGCTAAACCATTCATCGAGCTGGTCTTGCACATCCTGCGGGTTGCTGAAGTGCCGGCCTGGGAAAAAGGAGCGCTTCATATAGCCGTTGGTGCGTTCAACGATGCCTTTCGATTCCGGATCTCTCGGCGGGGCCTGGACGATCTTGGTGCCGATTGCACCGGCGAACGCAGCGACTGGCTCACACAGGCGGGCCTTACCGATGCCAGCTTCCCGATCCCATACCAGCCGGTCGGGCACGGCTTTGAAGTCACGCTCGATGAGCTGCCACATCCCAGCTATCAGATCATCAGTTGTACGACTCGGAAGCAGACAGGCGGCGGCGAATCGGGAATGCGATGCCGCCATCACCAGCACCGGGAATGGCCGGTGCACACCGCTTGCATCGGGCAACCCGCCGGCGGCAAAAGTCAGGTCGCACTGGATTTCACGCCCAGGAAGATGGGTGAGCGTGTCCACAGGGTCTGCGGGAAGATACTCGGGTCGGATCCGGGCAATATTTTTGCGCAGCCACGATTCTGACCCGGTCCACCCAACGCGCTGTCCGATGACTTTTGCGTTCAGACGTGGAGTTTCAGCAAGCAACGCGCGTACTTGTGGTTCGAAGGCATCGAAACTCGTGGTTTTAGTCCGACGCGGCGGGTATTTCGGAGGCGAATCCGAAGCGAGCGCCCGCTCGACAGTCTTCTTCGCGCAGCCAACCTCGTTGGCAATCTTGCGTACCGATAAACCCTGCCCACGCAGGTATCGGATCTGTGCCCATTGCTCCAAAGAAATCACCCATCCAATCTTTTTCGGATGGGCTACTTTTCGGGGAGCGTTTTGGGCTACTTTTCAAAGAGCGCTGACACAGGCGGATTAGGCGCTGCTGCGGTTCGGAAGTGGGCAAGACAGGGAAGAATCCCGGGGGCCATTCAACTACCGAACGGACGCTGGCAAATCCCGGACACTGCCTTAGATGCCCTGATGGAAGGGATAGAGGCGTCATGATTGCAATAAAAAATGCCCCCGCGGCTAACAGGGGCATCGAGAACAACTCAACTGTCCGGTTGATGTTGACGTGCTCATCATCCCAAATGCGTCTCGTCTCGTCAACTCCTTCTGATCCGATGAGTGCGGGGAGGTTTGGAAATGAGCGTTAAGGCCGTTTCTTGGGTCCTTGACGACCTCCAAGGGTTGAAGCAAGGACCATCATTGGTGATGTTGGCTCTCGCGGATTTTGCGGATGAACGTAACTCGTGCTTCCCGGGCCAGGACAGGATTGCTGCGCGTGCGCGTTGCTCGAAGCGTTCGGTTATATCGCATTTGAAGGAGCTGGAAGAGCTCGGCCTGATTTCGGTGGAACGGCGAACCTATAGCAACGGCACGGGCTCCATCCGGCGCACCTCGAATCGCTATGTTTTGCATCTGGACAAGGCATATTCTGTCGAAGATGCAAAATCTGCACCTACGAGGAAACGTGCTGGTCACGCCGAAAGTGCAAAACCTGCACCTACGAGTCTCGAAGGTGCAAATAACCCCCTCTCGAAGGTGCAACCCGTTGCACTTAATGAACCCCCAGTTATAGAACCACCAGCCCTCCCCCCCAACCCCCCGCACGACTGATGGGACGGCTGCGCCGTCTGGGGCCGAGCCTGCCGGCTCGGCAGGGGAGGGGAGTTCTCTCGAGTGGACGGATCGGCTTGCCGCGATTTCGCTTGCGCTCATCGGGCAAGGCCGCTTGCCGGATGGGGTGACCGACGATGAGTTGGTTCAGGTTCGCGCTCTCCAGGCGGCGGCGTCAGATGGAAACGCTGATGGCGTGGGTTTTTCTGCGTCTGACGAGGATGTAATTACGCCGGTGGAGTCTTCTGGAGGGTCAAGTCCCGTGTAGTGGTGTAGCCGTGTGTGCTTTCGGCTCGGTATGAAGTTCGGTGTTTGATTAGGCGGTTAGCTGGTGCTGGTCACCATGGTCGTCTCCTTGTCGGTGCATGAGATGTTTGGTGTGTTCGAGTGCGGACAGTGACATGTAGCGTTTTTGCTGGATCCAATCGTCATGCTGCTCGGCAAGAACCGCCCCGACAAGCCGGATGATGGATTCGCGGTTCGGGAAGATGCCCACGACATCGGTGCGCCGGCGGATTTCCCGGTTTAACCGCTCGGTGGGGTTGTTCGACCACACCTTCGTCCACACTGGTTTCGGCGCTGCGGTAAACGCCAACACTTCATCGAGTGATTCCTCCAAATACGCCGAAACCTGTGGGAACTTCGGTTCCAGCAGGTCGACCACTTCGCGGGCTTGGGCCCAGGTGGATTGGGCGTCGGGTTGCTGGAAGATGGTCTGGAACATCGCAGAGACCATCGGCCACTGGGTCTTTGGGACTTTCTCGTAAAGGTTCTTCGCGAAATGAGTGCGGCACCGCTGCCACGACGCATCGGGCAGCACTTCGGAAATTGCGTGCTGAATGCCTTCATGGGCGTCACTGGTGATAAGGAAGACGCCGGTAAGCCCGCGGGCTTTTAAGTCTTGGAAGAAGCCTTTCCACGACGCGTTGGACTCAGCTGTGGCCACGTGCATGCCGAGCATTTCGCGATACCCATCGGCGTTGACCCCGGTAGCTAGCAGCACCGAGCATTTGACCACACGCCCGCCTTCGCGCACTTTGATCGTCAACGCGTCACACGACAGGTAGGCGTAGCCGCCGGGATCAAGCGGGCGGTTTTTGAAGTCGGCGACCATCTCGCCGAGTTCTTCCGACATGCGTGAGACTTGGGATTTCGACATATTGGCAATCCCAAGTGTTGCCACCAGGTCATTCATCCTGCGGGTGGAGACCCCCTTGAGATAGCACGTGGCAATCACCGTTGAGAGTGCCCGTTCTGCACGCGTACGGCGCTCTAACAGCCAGTCCGGGAAGAACGCTCCGTGGCGCAACTTCGGTACTGCCACATCGATCGTGCCGACACGGGTGTCAAGGTCACGGTGGCGGTACCCGTTGCGGTGGTTGACCCGCTCGGTGGAAGCAACACCGTATTCGGCGCCGCAAACGGTGTCGGCCTGGGCGGAGAGGATCTGGTTGATAAACCCTTGCAGCATCTGCCGCATCAGGTCCGGGGAAGCTTGGGCGAGCAGATCATCCAAGTAGGTTGCCGGGTCGATAGAATACGGTGCAGTGGTCATCGTCATGTGCCTTTCGGTGAGATGTGGTAGTTGAGTCGAAAGGTTACTGGCGGTGGCCACCCCACTATTTCGCAGGGCCCACCATCTGCAAGCATTACACCACACTAAGGGGCACAACCCAATGAGATCCCCAACCGACGGGCGACCTCCGAGTTCGATGCCCCGGTTGCGCATTCCAGTACGATCCGGGAGCGGAGCGCGAGGTCCTGGGTGGTTTTGCGTCGCCGGACCCAGCGTTGCAGTTGGTCGCGTTCATCATCGGTCAAGGTCAGTGGGGCTAACGCCGGTCCTCGGTGTGCCATACCCAATTCTACAATGATCCAGCAGCGAATTAACGGCGCAGGACACTAGGCGAGCTTCCCCCAGGGAACCAAACTCCCGGCGATCGTCTGACAGGCCGGAAGGAGTGTCCGGAAGTCGATGTTGATTCCAGTCCCGTCTGATATGACCCATACGGTGCCGCTGACGGGACAATCCATGAGTGAGTTCCTCTGGATAGCCCGGGGGTTGAGTGGGGGTAAGCGGTTCTCCGACAGATCGGACGGACTGTTCTCGCCACGGGCCCCACTGGTGACTCGCGGGGAGAAGCATCAGTGCGTGGGCTTTTCTTCGTGGTCGATGCCGGCGTGTTCCTGGCCCTTCTGGAAGTTGAGCAGGCGAAGCGCGTTCGCGACGACGATGAGGGTGGATCCCTCATGGATGAGCACGACGGCGCCGATATTAAGCCCAAGGAAGGTCGCGATGATGAGGAAAACGACGATGGCGAGGCTGGCGATGAGGTTCTGTCGGATGATCCGGCTGGCGGCCCGGCTCAGCCGGACAGCGAACGGGATGCGTCCGAGGTCGTCGCTCATCAGCGCGATGTCGCAGGTCTCTAACGCGACCGTCGACCCGGCAGCACCCATCGCAATGCCGACGTCAGCGCGGGCCATCGCGGGGGCGTCGTTGACGCCGTCGCCGATCATCGCGATCGGGCGGTATGTCTTGGCCAGGCTCGTGATGTGAGTGACCTTGTCCTCGGGGAGGAGCTCTCCGATCGCCGTGTCGACGCCGACTTCCTGACCTACCGCGTCGGCGACCCGCTGATTGTCGCCGGAGATCATGACCAGATGGCCGACCCCTGTGTCCCGGAGCGCGTTGAGCACCTGGGCGGATTCGGCGCGGGAGGCGTCCATCACTCCCACGACCCCCAGGAAGCGGTCACCACGACGCACGATCATCAACGTCTGCCCAGAGTCGCGGGCTTCGGCGTAGGCCTTGGCCAGCGAGGAGGGCAGTTCAAGCTGCTGTTCGTCGAACATGCGCAGGTTGCCGATTTCGACCCGCTCTCCGTCGATCGTCGCGGTGATGCCGCGGCCGGTGAGTGCCGAGAGGTCGGTGGCCACCAGCCGCCCGGTCTCGGGGACGCGGGGTGCAAGGTCGCGGACGATCGCGGCGGCGAGGGGGTGGTCGCTGAGAGATTCGACCGACACGAGTGTCGGGATCAGTTCCGATTCGGACGTGTCATCGGCGGGAACGAGCGAGGTCACTCGTGGTGCGCCCCACGTGAGGGTGCCGGTCTTGTCGAACGCTATCGCCTCTACTCGTCCGAGTGTCTCGAGCGGGGCACCGCCCTTGACGAGCACGCCGGCCCGGGCAGCGCGAGCCACACCCGCCAGGACCGCGGCTGGGGTGGCGATCGCGAGAGCACATGGACTCGCGGCGACGAGCACGGTCATGGCGCGGTAGAAAGCGTCGGAGAACGGTTGCGCGAACACGAACATCGACACCAACAAGGTGGCGATGACCCCGAGGATCACGGCGGGCACGTACCAGCGCTGGAACCGGTCGATGAACTGCTGGGTCGGGGACGCGGCCTGGTCGGCGGTGCGAACGAGCTCGACGACTTTGCTCAGCGTTGAGTCGGCGGCGGTCGCGGTGACCTCGATCTCGAGCACGCCGGACCCGTTCACGGTGCCGGCGAACACTCGATTGGCGGCGGGGAGGGTGTCAATCGTGTGCATCGTCCGCTGTGGGTCGGCCACCGGTTCCTTCTCCACGGGGATCGACTCGCCCGTGACCGCTGATTGATCAACGGCGGACATCCCGGAGATCACGAACCCGTCCGAGGGGATGCGGGAATTCGGGCGGATGACCACGATGTCTCCGACCACGAGCTCCTCCACGGGCACTTCCACGGGTTCGGTATCACCGCGGCGCACCAGGGCGCTGCGGGGGGCGAGCTCGGCGAGGGCCTCAATGGACTTGCTGGCGCGGCTGAGGGCGTACTCCTCGAGGGCGTGGCCGAGGCTGAACAAGAACAGCAGCACCGCTCCCTCCGCCCACCGGCCGATGAGGGCAGCGCCGACCGCGGCGACAAGCATGAGGAAGTCAACCTCGAACTTCCCCCGCAGCGTGGAGGAGATAGCGGTGCGGATGGTGAAGAACCCACCGAAGAAGTAGGTGGCGAGAAAGAACGCCAACGGCCATCCGACCATCGGCAGCCCCAAGGCGAACTGCGCAATCATCCCACCGGCGTAAGTGACGCCGGCGGCGATCGCGAACCCCAACTCCCAGCGTGCGGAGCCGTGGGCATGATCGCCGGTAGGGGTGGTCGGCGCTGTCGGTGTCAGGGTTGTGGGGGATCCGTTCGGGGCAGCGTAGTCGCCGGGGTCAGGGTCATGATCGTGCTCGCTCATGCCTGTAGCCTAACGGGGAAAACCCCTTATTGAAAGCTTATTAAAATCCTTGAGGGCATCCCCTCCCGCACCCTCCGTATAGACATCGAGTGGGCCGCAACGTGTGGTGCGCAAGGCTGCGCTTAGAACCGCTCGCGCCGGCGGTTGGTGAATTTCCGGGAGTGGTTCGGCTGGCTGTCGCCGTAACGGTCGTGCAACATGCGTGCACGGGCACCAGAGGATGCGGAAGTAGGGGCTTGGGCATGGGCGAGACCCTGGGTGCCATTTTCCGGGTGAGTGGTGCGGAGGGCGCCCACCGTGTCGGAATCTGTCTCTTCGTCCTGGGAGTCCCCGGTCTGCTGCGAGGATGCGGATCCGTCGGCCAGCTCGGCCTCCTCGCGGCGCACGCGGCGGCGTTCCTTTAACTCCGCCCAGATGAAGTAGCCCAGGCCGAGCGGGCCATGATGCCAAAGGCGATCCACTGGAAGGCGTAGGACAGGTGTGAGCCGCGGTCGAGCATGGGCACCGGGATGGCGTTGATCTACCCGGCCTGTCCCTCGGCCAGCTGCACATAGTCCTGTGCGAGATCTGTGCCGGTCACCTCGGCGCTCTGCTCGGTGTTGATGCCGTAGACCTGGCGGTAGCCCTGGTCCTCGATCGGCGGGGACATCGGTGTCTGCTCGGCAAATCGGGCGTGGCCGAGAATGGACTGCTCACCGGTCGGCGGGGTGTCCATCGGGGGGACACCGCCCTCGAACGGCGTTTGAAAACCACGGTTGACCAGGATCACCTCACCGGAGTTCAGCTGGAAGGGGGTCAGGGCGTGGAAGGCGGGGGAGGAGTCGACCGGACGGTTGCGCATCAAGACCTCATCCTCGGGCAGATAGTGGCCCTCAAGGATGACCCGCGCCCATTCCTCCTCAGGCTCAATGCTGCCCTGGGCGTCGAAGACCTCCTCGGCGGGGACGGGCTCGACCTCGAAGGCGGCCTCGATCTGATCGTTGCGCTCGACGATGGCACCGTCCCTGCTCAGCTGCCATGGGGCCAGAAAGGTAAAGGAGAAATAGGAGAAGGCGATGATGGCGAGGACACCGAACACCCAGCCGGGCCGGAGGAATGTCCTCCAGCCCTTCTTCTGCGCGGCCCGCTCGTACCTGCGTTCATGTGTGCTGCTCACGGCCATGACTTCTACTTCCCCGTCCGGTGAGAAAATGCATTCTTTTCCAGTGTGCTGATGGGTGAAAACACTAGTAGACCCGGGTCTTTCCGTGCGCATCCTCATCCGTGGGAACCGTGGCCGTCGCCACCGGGTTGAGGTCAGGATGCTTGGTGCGGGCGGCCCGTAGGCCGTTGGTGATGACGATGACCTCGGCCACCTCGTGGACCAGGACCACCGCCGCCAGTCCCAGCACGCCGGTGATCGCCAGCGGGAGCAAAACGATGATGATCGCCAGGGACAGGACGATGTTCTGGTTGATGATGGCCCGTCCCCGGCGGGCATGGTGCAAGGCACGGGGGATCAGGCGCAGGTCATCGCCGGTAAACGCCACGTCCGCGGACTCGATGGCGGCGTCCGAGCCCCTGGCACCCATGGCGATGCCGATGTCTGCCGAGGCCAGGGCGGGGGCGTCGTTGATGCCGTCGCCGATCATCGCCACCGGACCCCGCTCATGCAGGTCAGCCACGGCCCGGGCCTTGTCCTCCGGGCGCAGCTGCGCACGGACGTCCTGGATGCCGGCCTCGACGGCCAGGGCCTGGGCGGTGCGGGTGTTATCGCCGGTGAGCATGGTGATCCCGAAGCCTTCGGCAGTCAGTGACCTGATGACCTCGGGGGTTTCGGGGCGTAGTTCATCGCGGACCCCGACTATCCCGACGGGTTGGTCGTCGCGGTGGACGATGACCACGGTCATGCCCTGTTCTTCCAGGGACTCCACCTCGGTGGCCAGAGGCCCAGGGGAAAGCCAGCGGGGGCTACCCACGGCAATCCGGGTTCCGGTGATGACTCCGGTAATGCCCTGGCCGGCGGCCTCCGAAACCTGCTGGGCCACCGGAGGGTGGGGTGCGGCGGCGGTGATCGCCGCGGCCAGCGGATGGGTGGAGTGAGCCTCCAGTGCCGCCGCCCAGTCGAGGACCTCGGCCCGGTTGACTCCCCCGGTGGTGAGCACCTCCGTGACGGTGGGTCGGTTGCGGGTCAGGGTGCCGGTCTTGTCCAGGGCCAGATGCCGGATGCCGCCGAGGCGTTCAAAGGCGGCGCCGGATTTGATGACCACACCGAATTTACTGGCCGCCCCGATTGCCGAGACCACCGTGACCGGCACCGAGATCGCCAACGCGCACGGGGAAGCGGCCACCAAGACGACCAGGGCACGCTCGATCCACACACCGGGATCACCGAGCAGGGAACCGATGGCGGCCACGAGGATGGCCAGGATGAGGACCCCGGGCACCAGGGGGCGGGCCAGACGGTCAGCGATCCGGGCCCGTCGGCCCTTGTCGTTCTGGGCCTGCTCCACCAGCTTGACGACGGTGGTCAGGGAGTTGTCCGTGCCGGCGGCGGTGGCCTTGACCTCGAGGGCGCCGGAGGTGTTGATGGATCCGGCCAGCACCGCATCGCCGGGCCCGACTTCGACGGGGATGGATTCACCCGTGATCGCCGAGACATCCAGGCTGCTGTGACCTGAGCGGACCACCCCGTCGGTGGCCAGGCGTTCCCCGGCGGCCAGGCGCAGAATGTCCCCGGGGACGAGGTCTTCGACCTGTACGGTGCGGGCACCCCCGTGAGCAGCGACGATCGTGGCGGTCGAGGGGATGAGTGTCAGCAGGGCGCGCAGGCCCGAACGGGCCTTGTCCATCGCCTTATCCTCCAGCGCCTCGGCGATGGAGTAGAGGAAGGCCAGGGCGGCGGCCTCCTCAATGAATCCCAGCAGGACCGCACCGGTGGCGCTGATGGTCATCAGTAACCCGATGCCCAGTCGGCGAGAGGTGAACAGCCCCTTGAGTGCCCCGGGAACGAACTGGGAAGCACCCAGCAGAAGGGAAACCCAGAACAAGGTGGTGGCCATCAGTCCGGCCCCCGGGATAAACCACTCGAGGATCAGGCCGAGGAGCAGGGTCAGTCCGGAAGCCACCGGGAGGAGGATGGCGCGGTCACGCCACCACGGGGTGTGCTCATCTTCTTCGGTCATCGGTGCGGACGGTTCACAACCACAGGCAGACGTCATGACTGCTGGCCTCCGTCCGTATCGCAGCAACCGGCAACCGGGCACTGCGGGTCCAGGCAGGCGGCGTCCTCATCGACGGCGAGGGTGGTCTCCAGCAGAGCGGTCAAGGCCTGAGCCAGGTGGGCATCAGCAATGTCATAGCGGGTGCGCCGCCCCTCTGGCTCGGCGACCACGATCCCGCAGTCCCGCAGGCACGTCAGGTGATTGGAGACGTTTGAGCGCGTCAACCCTAGTTCCCGGGCCAGTTGCGCCGGATAGTTCGGGGCATCGAGCAGGGACAACAGAATCCGGGACCGCGTGGGATCGGCCATGGCACGACCCAGGCGGTTCATCACATCGAGACGGGAAGCAATGGTCAGCATGCGCTGACCATACAGTGGTGAATGACTAATCTGCAAGCATCCCCTGGCGGGGTCGTCCTCGGGTACCTGGCCAGCATCAGGTGGGGGTCCTGAGACATATCCGGAGGCAGGAAGAGGGGCCCGTGGCATGGCACATCTGCACGGGAGGATGTACCGGGTGCCTCTTTCACTCTTTAACGCGCGTCACGACGTCGGACGACCAGGACACCGGCACCGGCGATGGCCCCGAAGACGGCCAGTCCCACGAGGGTCGGGACTATCAGATCGCTCCATCCGGAGGTGTCTTCCTCGGCGGTGTTCTCGGCAGCGGGGGTCTCCTCCACCGGCTCGGCGTCACCCGTGGTGGCAGCGGCCGCGTCGCCGGCGACGGTGAAGGTGGTTGAGCTGCGGGTGGCGTGGCCGTCGGAGGAGAGGATCTGGAAGCCCACGGTGTAGTCGCCTGGTCCACCACTGATATCCGCCGGCAGGTCGAGGGTCACCAGTCGATCCTTGATGGTCGGCTCACCACTGAACAGGAGGTCACCGGAATCCTGATCGGTGATGGCCACGGTGCTGAAACCCTCCTGGGGAAGCCCCGAGAACTCCAGTTCGATGCTGCGCGGGAACTCCTCGACCACCTCACCGTCCGCGGGATTGCCACCGATCACCGAGTCATGCGCAAGGGCAGCCGGGGTGGCTACGACACTCAGGGCACCGACCGCCACCACAGCGGCGATGACACGACGAGGGAGCATGGGAGAGATGATCACGAAAGTCCTCCTGGACTGGGCCGGCTCTTCAACCGGATGTGAGCGACTAAGGCACCTGCTTGCGGGAGGTACCAAGAGAGTGGTCGGAACGGACGGGGGGAAAGTTCCCGGCCACGCCGCCTTCACCGGGTGTTGTTCTTCACAGGTAGATGCACCCCTGCAGGGGGTGAACCGGGGGAAGATACTGGTCCCTGGGCAATTTACAAGAACACCAGCAGGCCCCATTAGGGTGAACCCCACGCCAGCTTCCGAACGCATCAGGAGAGCGGAGGCGGCTTGGACGGCGAAATGGACACAGATGACCCACCCGGTAAATGACACCCCCACTGCCACGGATACGACCGCAGGGAAGACCCCCACCATCGGGAGCCGGCCTCAGGAGCGGGTACGCCCCACGTGGCCGTTGTACTTGCTCTTTCTCGCCGTCGCCGGTGCAGTCGGCGGGACGGTTGCCTACAGCTTCCTCGGCGAATCCCTCGCGGCCTTGGGGATCCCCAACCCGGGCATCGCGACCACCTTCGGGTTGCCGTTTTTCCGCGCGGTCGGTTGGATGCTCGCTGCCCTGTCGGCCGGTTCTTTCCTGTTCTCCGCTTTCCTCATCTCCCCACGGTTGCCCGGCGGTGATAACGACCGCCTGCACCAGGCCTCGTTGAGTGTGGACGGGCACCTGGCCTCGCGTACCGGTGCAGTCGCGGCCCTCTGCTTTGGGCTTGTTGCGTTATTGATGATCCCGCTGGTGATCTCGGATGTCTCCGGCACACCCCTGGCCCAGACACTGGGAATGGAAGCCCTGGTGGTGGCCCTCCAACAGGTGGCCATGGCCCAGGTGTGGCTGATCGTGGCCCTTATTGCCCTGGTCACCGGACTTACAGGCATGATGAACCGGGCGTGGATCACCCAACCCCTGCTCCTGCTCGGGGCGATTCTCATGGTCGTCCCTCTGGGCCTGACGGGACACTCTTCCTCGGGTGGTAACCACGACCACGGCACCAACTCCTACCTGTGGCACCTGATCTTCCTGGTCATCTGGGTCGGCGGGCTCATGGCCCTGCTCGCCCACGGGCGTCGCCTGGGACCTGACCTGGATATTGCGTTGCGTCGCTATTCGACGATCGCCCTGGTCTCCATCATCGTCATGGCCATGTCCGGGCTGGTCAACGCCGCCATCCGCATCGAGCTGACGGATCTGTTGACCACCCGTTACGGGTTGATCATCGTGGCCAAGACCATCGGCGTGATTATCCTCGGTGTCTTCGGGTGGATCCACCGGGCGTGGGTCATTCCGCAGGTGCAGGCCAACCCCGCTGATCGCCGCCTGTTCCGCCAGGTCGCCATCGTCGAGGTGCTTGTCATGGCGGCGGTCACCGGTATCGCCATCACCATGGGGCGCACCCCGCCGCCCCCACCGCGCATCCCGAACCTCTCGCAGATGGCCACCAAGCTCGGCTACGAGCTGTCCGAGAAGCCCACCATCCTCAACGTGTGGGGCATGTGGCGCTTTGACCTGCTGTTTGGTGCCCTCGCCCTGCTGCTGGCCGTCGGCTATCTGGCCGCTGTGTGGCGCACCCGCCAGGCAGGTCACACCTGGTCGAGTACCCCCACCGCCTGGTGGTTGGCCGGATGTGTGACCCTGCTGGTGACGATGAGCTCCGGGATCGGGCTGAATATGCCCGCGGTCTTCTCGGTGCACATGGTCGGCCACATAATCTTGTCGCTGGTCATCCCCATCTTCCTGGTGCTGGGTGCCCCGCTGACCCTGCTGATGACCGCCTTCGCCCCGGGGGCCCCGGGTAGGCCGAATATCCACGACTGGGTGCGCGCCTTCACCCGCAGCCGGTTGGTGGGGGTGATCACCCATCCGGTGGTCAACACCCTGCAGTTCCTGGTGTTCTTCTACGTCATGTACCTGTTCATCCCGCTTTATGAGCTGCTGATCTCCAAGTACGCGGGGCAGCTGATCATGAACGCCGTGCTCCTGGTCTCCGGTTGCTTCTACGTCTGGGGGATGCTCGGACCCGACCCGATCCCGCGCCGGCGCCCGGCCACCATCCGCCTGGGGTGGCTGGTTGCCTCCCTGCCTGTCCACCTGCTCGTCGGGGTCTATCTCCTGCGCCTGGACACGATTCTGGGCGAGGAGTTCTACCGCTCCCTGCTCCTGCCCTGGGAGCTCGATCTGCTCGCCGACCAACGCACCGCCGTCCTGGCCTGGGCCACAGGTGTGGTCCCACTGGCCGTCGTCGCCCTCCTGCTCATCGGCCAATGGCCGGGCACGGTCGGGAAAACCACGGGCAACGAGGAAAAGACCACCACCGGTAGCAACGCCGAGAACGAAAACCACACCGCATTCCTCGGCCCCACCGCGGACGGTAAGACCCCCACGTCCGACCACGGCACCCGGACAACCGACCAGCCTTAACCACCCCGGTCTCACCGCCGGCCCCTCACGGGGCCAGCGAGGAACTGGCCGCGTGACCTCCTCCCGGGCTCCCGCGGCCATGGCCCATGCCTCGACGAGCTCAGCGACAAGCCCGAGACAGGCCTTTCCCCTGGTGATCCCGCCCGCCCATCACAGACCCCTCTCCGACTAGGAGCCGAGGAAACTATGATATAGATCACTAAATGGACTCCGGAGGTGACTTCGGTGGGGATGAGGGGTTAACGTTACCTCCATCAGGTAACGGAACGGTCACAATTTCGTCTCTAACGAGTACAACGGTGAGATCGAGTGTGGCGGGACAACGGACAACGACGGAAGAAGATTCATGCTCATGAAGGCCCAGCGATCAGCCGGAGGAAAACACCGCAAGATCCCCACCTCGCAAACCAAGAGCCGCGTAGCCCTGGTGGCCGTGGCCACGGGAGCGGTCTCGTCCGCGGGTATCGGGGGTGCCGCCGCCGCCACGCTGCAGACCCAGGCTGAAGCCTCGATCTCCCCGCAGGACACTGTCGGTGGCGTGCAGTTGGCCACCAATGACACCGCGCTGCCCCCGGACACGACGGAGACGGCCCCGCAGATCCTGACGATCTCAGAGTATAAGCCGGTAACCAATATCAACGAGCAGTTGGACAAGGCGGTTGAGTACGCCGCCGAGCGCACCGAGGCCGCCCGCGCTGAGGCCGCACGTCTGGAAGCAGAACATTGAGGCAGAACGCCTGGCCAACGCCTCATCCGTGGTCAAACCCACTGAAGGCACCTTCACCTCCGGTTTCGGTATGCGCTGGGGCAGCCTCCACGCAGGACTAGACATCGCCAACGTCGTGGGCACCCCAATTCTTGCGGCCATGGGCGGCACCGTCATCGACTCCGGACCGGCTTCCGGTTTCGGCCAGTGGATCCGCATCCAGCACGATGACGGCTCCATTGCCGTCTACGGCCACATGGAAACCCTCGATGTCAGCGTGGGTGAGCAGGTCACCGCCGGCCAGAAGATCGCCGGCATGGGCAACCGAGGTTTCTCCACCGGTTCCCACCTGCATTTTGAGCTCTACCCGACCGGCAGCGGCGCCGTCGACCCCGCCCCCTGGTTCGCCCAGCACGGCATCACCTTCTAACCTTCCCCCCCACCCGGGAGAAAACCCGGTCCTGACCCTCAGGCCAGCGCCTGTGGTCCGGATGTAAACATGCTCCCGGTCATCTCACACTCCTCCGCCGAGGGCACCGAGGAGTAGTACAGGGGATTGTGTACTGTCTACGATTATGAGCACGGTGACCGTCATTCACACCTCGGCGTTGTCCCGGGTGGGCCATGCCCTGTCCGATGACACCCGGACCGGGATCCTGTTGGCCTTGCGCCACGGGCCCGCCCGACCCTCGGACCTGGCCCGGCAGCTGGATGTCTCCAAACAGGTGATGTCGAATCAGTTGGCCTGTCTGCGCGGATGCGGGCTGGTGGCCTCCACCCCCAGGGGCGCAACGTCTGGTATTCACTGGCTGACCCCCAACTGGGTCACGCCCTCGGTGAGTTACTCGAGTTGGTGGTCACCATCGATCCGGCCTGTTGTTCGCCGGACGGGTGCACCTGCTCATGACCGCCTCGGTCCTGGAGGACTTCGTCGCCACCTTGCCGGGTCCCCCGGGGCCCACGGCCTCGACACCCCTTAATTTCCACCAGCGATAGAACGGACCCCTCGTGAGCACCCCCACCAACCGCACCACCTCCACCCGGCCCTCCGGGAATTGGAGAAAAGCCCAGATCATTGTCTGGGCGTTATTGGCAATCGTCGTCATCGCCGGGATCGTCGCCTTTTTCCTCGGCCGATCCGACTCCGCTTCTGCGCCCGCCCCGGAAACCGTGGCCAGTGATGCGGGGCAGGTGGTCCGGGACAACAGTCGGGTGCTGTCCCAGGCGCCGAACGAGAAGGCCGTGCTGGTGGAGTTCCTCGACTTCGAGTGCGAGGCCTGCCGGGCGGCTTACCCCTTCGTGGAGGAACTGCGTGCGGAGTACTCCGACACCGTCACCTTCGTCAACCGTTACTTCCCGCTGCCGGGTCACCGCAACTCCATGCCCGCTGCCGTGGCTGTGGAGGCTGCCGCCCAGCAGGGCCAGTACGAAGCGATGTACCACCGGATGTTTGAGACCCAGTCTGAGTGGGGTGAGTCCGCCGAGGACAACAGTGCGGTCTTCCGCGGCTTCGCCGAGGACCTGGGTCTGGACATGGCCGCCTTTGACGCCGCTGTGGCCGATCCGGCCACCGAGGAACGGGTCCGACTCGATGTGGCTGACGGCACGGCCCTGGGTGTGCGCGGCACCCCGACCTTCTTCCTCGACGGTCAGCTCCTGACCCCGGACTCCCTGGAGCAGTTCCGGGCCGAGGTCGACGCGGCCGCCGCCGACTAACCCGAATCCATGACGCACCCAGCCACCGCCGACGACAATGAGGTTCTTGTGACCGAGACGAACGACGACACCTTCCTGCCGGTCTTTGCCCGCCAGCGTCCTTTCGCCCTCATCCTGCTGGTCACCGGCGTGATCGGCTGGGTGGCCTCCGGCATCCTGGTGCTTGAACGCCTGGCCCTCTACGAGGACGCCGAGCATGTCACCACCTGTGACATCAACGCCCTGGTCTCCTGCGGAAAAGTGATGGGAACCTGGCAGTCCGAACTCTTCGGCTTCCCCAACCCGTTGATCGGCATCGTCGCCTTCGCCGTGGTCATCACCACCGCGATGGCCATGCTGTCGGGGGCACGCTTCGCCGACTGGTACTGGGGAGGTCTGCAGGCGGGTGTGACCGTGGGCCTGCTGTTCATCATCTGGCTGTGGTACCAGGCGCTGTTCGTCATCCATATTTTGTGCCTGTACTGCATGGTGGTGTGGGCGATGATGGTCCCGCTGTTTATCCTGCTCACAGTACGCAACCTCGCCCACGGCCTCTTCCCCGCCTCGCCTGCTGTGGTGCGGTTTGCCTCCCAGTGGGCAGGCACCCTGATCGCCGTGGTGTACGTCGCTGTGGCCGCCTCGGTGTTTTTCAGCTTCTACTCCGATTTCACCACCCTTTGACGCTCATGCCCTGTGGTTTTTCACGCCTCTACCGACAGCCCGGGGCTCACGCAGCTGCCTGCCGGCAGCACTGACGACCCCCACCACCAGACCCGGTGACGGTGGTGTCGCTTGAGCCCTGGGGCTTTGTCCAGTGTTGGACGAGCAGCTGCTGGGCCTCGTCCTGGCTGAGTTCATTGATGACCTCAGGGGATAGACGAAGATCCTGTTCCAGGGCCTGAAGCAGCCACGGCGGCAAGGTGGAGGTCGGGAAGGTGCTGTTGCAAAGTTGGGGCGGCAGGCAAAGCGCCGTGGAATGATCGAGCCTATGGCTATCTTCTCGGGTCGACGTGTCCCTCGCGAGGTCATCCTGTGGGCAGTACGGGGGTATTGCCGCTACGGCATCAACTATCGAGACCTCGAGGAAATGATGACCGAGCGCGGCGTGCGGTTCGATCGCACCACGATTTACCGGTGGGTGCAGAAATACGCCCCTGAGCTGGACAAGCAGACACGGTGGTACCGGCAGGTACCTGATTGGCAGGCCAGTTCTTGGCGGGTGGATGAGACCTATATCCGGGTCGGCGGGAAGTGGTGCTACCTCTATCGGGCGATCACCACCGGTGGGCATACCCTGGGCTTTTATCTCTCCCTGAAGAGAAACGTGGCGGCGGCCAAGCGTTTCCTGGTCAAGACTCTGAGTCAAATACTTTAGCTGGGTATCCCAGAGTGATCAACACCGATAAAGCACCCTCCCTAGCCAGGGCAATCGCCGAGTTGAAGTCAGAGGGAATCTGCCCGCCAACAGTGGAACACCGGCAGGTGAAATACCTCAACAACGTCCTGGAAGGCGACCATGGTCGGCTGAAGCGGGTCCTCGGGCCGGAAGGCGCGTTTAAGAACCGGACATCTGCGTACCGGACGCTCAAGGGTATGGAGGCGATGCACTCATTGCGGAAAGGGCAAGGCACGATGTTTGACCTCACGGGCAGCCGAATCCGGATGCGGTGATCGTCAGCCGGGGGTTCGGGTTGTGCCCCTTAGTGTGGTGTAATGCTTGCAGATGGTGGGCCCTGCGAAATAGTGGGGTGGCCACCGCCAGTAACCTTTCGACTCAACTACCACATCTCACCGAAAGGCACATGACGATGACCACTGCACCGTATTCTATCGACCCGGCAACCTACTTGGATGATCTGCTCGCCCAAGCTTCCCCGGACCTGATGCGGCAGATGCTGCAAGGGTTTATCAACCAGATCCTCTCCGCCCAGGCCGACACCGTTTGCGGCGCCGAATACGGTGTTGCTTCCACCGAGCGGGTCAACCACCGCAACGGGTACCGCCACCGTGACCTTGACACCCGTGTCGGCACGATCGATGTGGCAGTACCGAAGTTGCGCCACGGAGCGTTCTTCCCGGACTGGCTGTTAGAGCGCCGTACGCGTGCAGAACGGGCACTCTCAACGGTGATTGCCACGTGCTATCTCAAGGGGGTCTCCACCCGCAGGATGAATGACCTGGTGGCAACACTTGGGATTGCCAATATGTCGAAATCCCAAGTCTCACGCATGTCGGAAGAACTCGGCGAGATGGTCGCCGACTTCAAAAACCGCCCGCTTGATCCCGGCGGCTACGCCTACCTGTCGTGTGACGCGTTGACGATCAAAGTGCGCGAAGGCGGGCGTGTGGTCAAATGCTCGGTGCTGCTAGCTACCGGGGTCAACGCCGATGGGTATCGCGAAATGCTCGGCATGCACGTGGCCACAGCTGAGTCCAACGCGTCGTGGAAAGGCTTCTTCCAAGACTTAAAAGCCCGCGGGCTTACCGGCGTCTTCCTTATCACCAGTGACGCCCATGAAGGCATTCAGCACGCAATTTCCGAAGTGCTGCCCGATGCGTCGTGGCAGCGGTGCCGCACTCATTTCGCGAAGAACCTTTACGAGAAAGTCCCAAAGACCCAGTGGCCGATGGTCTCTGCGATGTTCCAGACCATCTTCCAGCAACCCGACGCCCAATCCACCTGGGCCCAAGCCCGCGAAGTGGTCGACCTGCTGGAACCGAAGTTCCCACAGGTTTCGGCGTATTTGGAGGAATCACTCGATGAAGTGTTGGCGTTTACCGCAGCGCCGAAACCAGTGTGGACGAAGGTGTGGTCGAACAACCCCACCGAGCGGTTAAACCGGGAAATCCGCCGGCGCACCGATGTCGTGGGCATCTTCCCGAACCGCGAATCCATCATCCGGCTTGTCGGGGCGGTTCTTGCCGAGCAGCATGACGATTGGATCCAGCAAAAACGCTACATGTCACTGTCCGCACTCGAACACACCAAACATCTCATGCACCGACAAGGAGACGACCATGGTGACCAGCACCAGCTAACCGCCTAATCAAACACCGAACTTCATACCGAGCCGAAAGCACACACGGCTACACCACTACACGGGACTTGACCCGGCACTTGAGGTGGCGGCCAGCAGGGACGTCGACAAGCTGTCAAAGCCTATCTGCCTCGCGGTGCGCTGTGGTTGCGTGCGGGCCACCAGAAACGCTCGCCGAGCAGCTGCACGGCCGCCGGAACCACGAGTGTCCGCACGACAAGGGTGTCTAGGAGGACACCGAGACAAATCACGATGCCGATCTGCGCTAGCACTACGAGCGGGAGCACGCCGAGGGCCGCGAACACGGCGGCCAAAAGGATGCCCGCCGAAGTGATCACCCCGCCGGTGCTGGATAGAGCGCGAAGGATTGCCTCGGGGGTGCCGTACTCCTCCGACTCTTCTCTCGCGCGGGTGACCAGGAAGATCGTGTAGTCGATTCCCAGGGCCACGAGAAAGACGAATGCATAGAGCGGAGTGCTCGAATCGAAACGCTCGAAACCGAAGATGTGGTGCGAGACCCACCAGCCCAGCCCGAGAGCAGCGACGTTAGTCAGTAAGACCGAGGCGGTCATGACTAGCGGTGCGGCGAGTGATCGCAGAATGACGATAAGGCTGAGCAGGATCAAGAGGAGAACCGCGGGAAAGATGACGCGCCGATCTTCGCCCGCGGCGGTTTCGGTGTCAAACAGCTCCGCGTCTGGCCCGCCTACGCTCGCATCGATCCCGTCCAGGGCCCGGCGAACCTGCTCGGTGTCTCCCCCGGAGACCTCCAGCGATCCCTCGGCTGGTGTGACGGAGAGCCCGGCGGCCTCGAGCGCCGCGGTGGCCTCATCAGGGAAATCGGTGGACACAACAGCGGGCGTGGCAGATGCGTCGGGGAACTTTTCTCCAAGTGCCTCAGCGGCGCTGATGGATTCAGGCTTATCGATGAACTGGTCGGATTGTGTCAACCCGGTGGTCACCTGGAGAGTGCCGAGACTCATCACTCCGAGCGCGGCGAGGGCGGTGGCAAGGATGGTGGCCGGGCGCGCATGGACGAAGCCGCCAACCCGGTCGAACAGGCGGTGTTCTACTCTCTCTTCTATCCTGGGTGCGCGCGGCCAGAAGATCCACCTGCCGAACAGCACTAGGACACCAGGGAGTACGAAAGCCCCGAAAAGTAGCGCGACCGTCACACCAAACGCGGCGGCGGCGCCGAGGGCCCTTGTTGTGGGTGTCTGGGAGAATAAAAGACAGAGGACACCGAGGATCACGGTGAGCGCGGACGCGCAGATAGTCTTCACCGTGGGCAGCCAGGCGCGCGACATCGCCTCGAACCGGTCATCGTGGTGGGTGAGCTCGTCCCGGTAGCGTGAAATCAGCAAGAGCGCGTAATTCGTTCCGGCACCAAAGACGAGCACGGAGAGGATGCCACCGGTCGAATCATTCCACTGCATCCCCATGAGGTCGAGGAAGCGCGGATACATTGCGGCGACCAGTCTGTCCGCCACACCAATGACCAGAAGTGGAATGCCCCAGAGGATAGGGGAGCGGTAGGTGAACACCAGCAGCACCGCGACGATGACGGCGGTGACCGTTAGAAGCTTGAAGTTGGCCCCGGAAAAAACCCCTGACAGGTCGGCGCTGATGGCAGCCGGGCCCGTAACCTGAGATTCGACACCAGCTGGCAGATCAGCAGAAGCGCGTTCACGCAGCTGGCTGACCGCGTCGACGTTGTCACTGAGTGATTCAGATGTTACCTCCACGGGCACGATCGCGGCATCGATCGCCGCGTTGGGAACCAAGGGCCCGCCCAGCTCACTGGCTTTCCGCTGCAGTTCACCGAAGGACTCAGAGGTTAGCCCGGTATAGAGCACGATCGCTGCTGCGGATTCGTCGCCGCTCTCACCGCGCTCTGCTGCGACGCGGGTGGAGTCGAATCCATCTGGAAGCATCGCGGTGGCCGACTGCGGCGCCTCTATCGGACTGAGGGAAATAAGGAACGCAGCTAGGCCAATCAAAACTAGCGACAACCAGCGCAGTGAGCGGATAAGGGACGGCGGCACGCCAGCTCCTTCTTTCGGGGTAGTTGACTCCACCCACAATATCCGCCGACCTTTACATGCGATCCCTTTTAGTCGAGTAGTCTCGCACTCACCTCAAACGGTTCGAGGCTCCGAGGTGATTCCCAATGCTCGTTTGTTCACCTGAAATGCGGGGTCAGAACCGAAAATCACCTGTTTGGCCGAATCTAATCCGATAGCCTAGGCCTCGTCCGTTTCAATCTGCCCGCTGCCCCCAAAACTCAATCCCCTACCAGGAGAAATTCAATTCCCGGTAGGGGATTTTGCTACTTAACCCGCAGCGGCTCTAATCCTCCGCCACGGTGACGGTGACATCGATATTCCCGCGGGTGGCTTTCGAGTAGGGGCACGTCTCGTGGGCAGCGTCGGCAAGCGCTTGGGCATCCTCCGGGGTGATGCCGGGGATGGTGACCTCAAGCACGACGCTGAGGAAAAAGCCCTCGGAGCCCTTGTTGAGGGTAACGCGCGCGCCGACGGCGGAGTCGGTGACATCAGCCTTCTTGCTCTTGGCCACGGCCTTCAACGCAGAGTGGAAGCAGGCGGCGTAGCCGGCAGCGAAGAGCTGCTCAGGGTTAACGCCCTCGCCATTGCCCCCCATTTCCTTCGGGGCGTTCATGGTGAAGTCGAGGCTGGAGTCTTGGACTACAGTGCGGCCATTGCGGCCGTCGCCAGTGGAGAGCGCTTCGGTGGTGTATGCGGCGGTCATGAATAACTCCTTTGTTTGTTGACGGGGCCTTCGGCCACCGATCGTACGCGGGAAAGCAAGCTAGTTCGCCAGAGCCGTGACGAGTTCCCTCGACGTGGTGAACGCCTCACGCGAGGCGTTGTCGGAGCACTCGCGCAGGATGTAGTGGATGGCAGCGCCAGACCACATTCGCGGCTTTGTGAATTGCTCCTCACTAGTCGGTGACTGGGCTATCAATCCAACTAATGAGGAGCAGTTCAGGTGTCGCTTTCGACGCCCCATTTCTGGCGTGGACGCTAGAGCTCCGGCGACACCAAAATTTTCACCGCGGTCTCGTTGCGGTTGATAAGGGTGTCAAAGCCCTCGTCGACGACGCCGTCGAAACCGATCTTGCCGGTGATGAACGGTTTGAGGTTGACCTTGCCCTCCTCGACCAGCTTGATGGTCTTCGGGTGGTCGTGCGCGTAGCCGATGATGCCGCGCAGGGTCAGCTCCTTCATCACCACAGCGTGGATGTCGAGTTCGGCCTTCTTGGACCAGATGGACTCGACAACCAGGGTGCCCTGCAGCTTGAGGCAGTCGACGAGCTGGTCGAGCACCACATTGACCGAGGTGCACTCGAATGCGACATCAGCGCCCTTGCCGTCGGTGATCTTCTGGATCTCTTCCTTGAGGTCCTGCGACGACGGGTCGATAGCGTGGTCTGCGACGCCGGCATCGAGCGCTTTCTGGCGGCGCAGTTCCGACAGCTCGGAGACGACCACTGTGCAGCCGTATGCCTTAGCAACGGCCGCGGTGAGCAGGCCGATCGGGCCCGCGCCACCGATAAGCGCCACATCGCCTTCGTTAGCCCCGGAGGCGACGAAGCCGTGGTGGGCGACAGACAGCGGTTCAATCAACGCGGCCTCGTCGAGTGGCACATCGTTGTTGATCGGGTGCACCCAACGGCGCTGCACCGCGATCTGCTCGGACAAGCCGCCACCGCCACCGGCCAAGCCGATGAAGTTGACGTCCGGGTGCAGGTTGTACGGGCCCGGCTTCGTCGGGTCGATGTCGTCGGGGAGCACGTACGGTTCCACAATCACATGCTGGCCGACCTCGATGTCGTCCACGCCGTCGCCGAGGGCCGCGACCACACCGGAGAACTCGTGGCCAAGCGTGACCGGCATTTCCTCGCCGGTCACTGGGTGCGGGGCACCCTTATCCGGGACGAAAATCGGGCCGTCGAGGTACTCGTGCAGGTCGGTGCCGCAGATGCCGCACCAAGCGATGTCGATCAGCACCTCGCCCGGGCCTGCGACAGGCGCATCGATCTCCTCGACGCGGATGTCCTTTTGACCGTGATAGCGAACTGCTCTCATAGGAACTCCTTTCAAAATCGTACAAAGACCATTTTAGCTGGGAGTTTCCCAAGCAGAACGAGTTGTGCAGTTACTCACATGGGCCCGCTTTTCCTTAACGCCTTTCGGGGGTGACGGAAACCCAGCCGGGTCAGTGAGTTAAGCGAGCGCGCCGCTTAGAACCGCAGCAGTCCCTGCTGTGCTGTTCTGTCCTGCCGCCGAAAACGCCAGACCCTCATCGGCCACTTCTGCTCCATCACGGCACCCGGCAGATCTGGCAATTTTCCGGGTGCCACGATATCAACTTTGTTTCCTACCGCTCCCAGACGCGGTGGGAGGCGAGAAGCTCCGTCACCGGGTCAACAGCCTGGGAGGGGGAGGAGACGGCGACGATACCGGGCTGATCGACTGCGATGCGAGCGGCACCCAGTGCGACGGATGCATCCGGCCCGGCGAGGACAATCGCCTTCTTGTGGCGGTCGAACTCGCCCAGCATCGTGGCCACCTCCGGGGTGGCGGGTGGGTTGACCACCACGGCAGCGTCGAACTCGATGGACCGGGCGGTGAAATACGTGCGGGACACGGACACCTCCTTGCCATCCAGGGTGAGAGTGCCGCCCTTCGTGGAAACGATCATCGGGGTGATGCCGGCGTCGAAAAGCTCGTTGAGAAGCGAGCCGACCCCCTCCAGCGCCTGCTCCGGGCTGACCAGAACCGCTACCTGGCGACCGTCGACAGGCCAAAGCTTGCCCACCTGGGACAGCGCGGGCGACGGGGTGACCTCCGCGACCTCGTGCGGCTGCGGGTGAGGCAGGCCGAGGTTGTCCGCGACGTTCTCGGCGAGCCCCTGGTCCACGTGGGCGAGAACGTCCAGGTATCGCAGCTTCACCGCTTCCTCGTAGCATTTGCCCAGCTCGAAAGAGAACGCGTCGGTCAGGTGCTGCTTCTCCACGTCCGACAGAGACAGGTAGAACATGCGCGGCTGCGAGAAGTGGTCTTCGAAAGAAGCCGGGTTCTCACGGGTGATGTGGCCCTCAACGGGCTGCGGGACGTCGATAAGCGCACCCTCGTTGACGCTCGCCTCGGTGGGGTTGCCCTTATCCAGGCTGTTCGGCTTGTAGGGTGCGACGCCGGTGTGCGCGCCCTGCTGGTACATGCCGTCGCGGAGGTTGTCGTTGACGGGCGCGTGCGGGCGGTTGATCGGCAGCTGGGAGAAGTTCGGCCCGCCCAGTCGGCTGATCTGGGTGTCCAGGTAGGAAAACAGGCGTGCCTGCAGCAGCGGGTCGTTGGTCACGTCGATGCCCGGCACAAGGTGGCCCGGGTGGAAGGCGACCTGCTCGGTCTCTTCGAAGTAGTTGCCTGGGTTCCTGTTCAAGGTCAGGGTGCCGATGATCTCCACCGGGGCGAGCTCCTCGGGGACGATCTTCGTCGGGTCAAGCAGATCAATGCCCTCGAACATCTGCTCCTTGGTGTCCGGGAAGACCTGAACACCCAGGTCCCACTCGGGGTAGGCGCCGGCCTCGATGGCGTCGGCGAGATCACGGCGGTGGAAATCCGGGTCCACCCCGCCGGTGATCTGCGCTTCCTCCCACACCTGGGAGTGGACGCCGAGACGCGGCTTGAAGTGGAACTTGACCAAGGTGGTCTCACCGGCATCGTTGATCATGCGGAAGGTGTGGATGCCGAAGCCCTCCATGGTGCGGAAGGAACGGGGGATTCCACGGTCCGACATGTTCCAGAAGGTGTGGTGAGTGGCCTCCGTGTGAAGGCCCACGAAGTCCCAGAACGTGTCGTGCGCGCTCTGCGCCTGGGGGATCTCCCGGTCCGGGTGCGGTTTGGCGGCGTGGATGACGTCCGGAAACTTGATACCGTCCTGGATGAAGAACACCGGAATGTTGTTGCCCACCAGGTCCCAGGTGCCCTCGTCGGTGTAGAACTTGACGCCCCAGCCACGGGTGTCGCGCACACTGTCGGCGGAACCGCGGGAGCCCAGCACAGTGGAGAAGCGCACGAAAACTTCGGTTTCCTTGTCCTTGGCAAACACTCCCGCCTTAGAAATCTTGGAGGCTGCGCCGTTGGCCTTGAACACGCCATGCGCACCTGCGCCGCGCGCGTGGACCACACGCTCAGGGATGCGCTCGTGGTCGAAGTGGGTGATCTTTTCGCGGAAGTGATGGTCCTGCATGAGCAGGGGGCCACGCTCACCAGCGCGCAGCGAGTGGCTGGTCTCGCTCAGGCGCGCACCCTGAGCGGTGGTCAGGAACTCACCCTGCTGGGCGCGGGGATCGGGCTCGCCGGCCCCGATGTGGAACGGGCAGCCGGTCGGGGAGACCGCCTGCGGCGGCTGCTGGTCCGCTTTCGATTCGGGAGGCGTAGCCGGGGTAGTGGGCTGGTTCTTGTCCGGGGTGGCGTTGCCCGGGGTGCCGGGGGCCTTGTCGCCCTGCGGGGAGGCTGCGGGGTTGTTCTTCGGGGACATCTTCTCACCTACTGCAAATCGGTTGTTGCTTACGTAGGCGAGAGTAGAGAAAAGTCGCCTGACGGGTGCGCCCTTACACCCTCACCTGGGGCCCGTCGAATCTCGACGGGTGTTGTGGCGGTTTGTTGTCCGCAAGCTTGTCGATGCCCACCTGGCCCAACGCCTTGAAATCCCCTCGTCGTGCCCCGGTCCATTGTAAGAATACTAGCGTGCCGGGTGATGTTTGCTCTGGTAAACATTGAGGTCATGTCCACTTCCCGCACTGACCTGAATAAACAATCCCCGTGGGAGGTCTTCACGATCTTCACGCGCCTCGGCTGCACGTCCTTCGGCGGGCCGACAGCGCACTTGGGATACTTCCGCGACGAGTTTGTGGAGAAGCGCAAGTGGTTCTCTGACAGGCAGTACGCCGACTTGGTGGCATTGTGCCAGTTCCTGCCCGGCCCGGCGTCGAGCCAGGTGGGCATGGCGATCGGCCTGCAGCGAGCCGGGTACATGGGCATGTTCCTGGCGTGGGCGGGTTTCACCTTGCCGTCCGTGGTGCTCATGGTTGCGTTCGCCCTCGGGGTGGCGCAGCTCGGCGACATCAGCGAGGCAGGCTGGCTGCTCGGCTTGAAGGCGGCGGCCGTGGCTGTCGTGGCGCAGGCCGTGTACGGCATGGCGAAGAACCTGGTCACAGGTAAGATTCACGCGGCGATCGCCGTGGCTGCGCTGGTGCTCGTTCTGCTCGTGCCGCACCCGCTGATCCAGGTCGGCGCGATCGTGCTCGGCATCGTTGTCGGCCTGGCGTTTCTGCGCGACAAGAAAGACGCGGACAAACCGACGCCAGCTGACAGTGGCTCGCACACCGTCGGCATCGTCTGCCTTGTGCTGTTCTTCGCGCTGCTGTTCGCGCTGCCGGCTTTGGAGCACCTTGCCAGAGAGGCGGGTATTTTCAGCACCTTCTACCGCGCGGGCGCCCTCGTCTTCGGTGGCGGCCACGTGGTGCTGCCGCTGCTGGAGACGGTCACGGTTGGCGAGGGGCTCGTGGACCACGACACCTTCCTCGCCGGCTACGGTGCCGCCCAGGCGATGCCCGGCCCGCTATTCACCTTCGCGTCCTTCCTCGGCGCGAGCGCGGAGGGCATGAACTGGGCGCTCGGTGCGACGATTGCCACCGTCGCGATCTTCCTGCCGGCAGCGCTGCTCGTTCTCGGCGCGATGCCGTTTTGGGAGCGCCTCCGCACGATGCCACGCGCGGGTGCGGCGCTGGCCGGCGCGAACGCCGCTGTCGTGGGAATTCTCGGCGCGGCGCTGTACACCCCGGTCTTCACCGCCGGCATCACAGGAGTGGTCACGCTGTCCATCGCCGTGGTCTGCTACGCCGCGCTGATTTCGTGGAAGGTGCCGCCGTGGGCGGTGGTCATCGGTGCAGCACTCGTCGGTTGGGTGGTGCTATGAATCCGCTCTTCGAAGTCTCTGACACCCCGCACTGGCAGCTTCCCGGTTTCACACGCACTTTCTGGCCGGGCGAGCTCACCGTCGGCCTCACCCTGCCCATCGAGGAGGATGCGGAGTCGAATCCGCTCGACAGCCTGGATAACCAGCTGCGCCTCATCCGCAAGGCCGAGGCCGGGGGAGTGGCCGCGATCTGGGTGCGCGATATTCCGCTGCGCGTCGAGACGTTCGGCGACGTCGGACAGGTCTACGACCCCTGGATGTACCTGAGCCACATCGCCGCGCACACGGACGCGATCGCTTTGGGCACCGCAGCCATCGTCGTGCCCTTCCAGCACCCGCTGCTTTTGGCCAAGCGTGCCGGCACCATCGACCGCCTCAGCCGCGGCCGCTTTCTCATGGGCGTGGCCACGGGCGACCGCCCCGAGGAGTTTCCCGCGTTCGGCCAGGACAAAGGCAAGCGCGACGAAGAATTCCGCGAAAGAATCGCAGCTTATCGACGAGCCACCCTCACCACCCACACCCCCGTCCGCTGGTCCGGTGGCCGGATGGGCGGAGCCGATGTCGTCCCCAAACCCCAGGCCCGCGAGGTGCCCCTCTTGGCCACCGGCTCCTGCCAGCAGACTCTCGAGTGGCGCGCCGAGCACACCCACGGCTGGCTGATGTACCACAAGGGCCTGGAGATCCAACGCCAGAACGTGCGCAATTGGAACACCGCCGTGGCCGATTGGGCCGCCCGCGAAGGTGTCGCAGGGACCCCGGCCGCCTACAAGCCCTTCGCCGAGTCCCTGTGGCTCGACCTGCACGAGGACCCTGACGCGCCCGCCGCCGGCGGCAGCTTCGGTTACCGCCTCGGCCGCAACACTCTCATCGAGCTGTTGCGCTCTCAACGGGCGGCGGGGATCAGCCACGTCATGGTCAATTTCCGCTCCAGCAAGCGTTCCGCCGAGGAGCAGATCGACGAGCTGATCGAGTACGTGATCCCCGCGCTGAAGCGCTAGACCCGATCCAGCGCCTCAGCGAAACGCGCGACCGCGCCGTCCACGTCGGCCCATTTGTCCAGGCCGAAGAGGCCGATGCGGAAGGTGGAGAAACTCTCGGGCTCGCCGATCTGCAGCGGGACACCGCCGGCGATCTGGATGCCGGCCTGCTTGAACGCGGCACCGGTGGCCTGCTCCGGCGCGGCGGCGTGCATGACCACGATGGAGGAGGCCTCGAAGCCAGGGGCTGCAACAGAGACGTAGCCCTTCTCGGCCAGCAGCTCACGGACCTTAGTGCCCAGCTCGACCTGGCGCTTGGTCAGCTCATCTAGACCGATTTCCTTCGCTTCCTTCATCAGCTCGAGGTTGTGCGCGATGGTGTCGGTGGGCAGCGTTGCGTGGTAGGCGGCGGTGCCGTCCACGTAGCCCTCGGAGATGGCGGTCCACTTGGCCAGGTCCATGGCGAAGCTGTCGGAGGTGGTGTTGTCCAGCTGCGCGCGGCCGTCCTCGGAGAACATGACGTAGCCGGTGGCCGGGGAGCCGGACCAGCCCTTCTGCGGCGCGGTGATGAGGATGTCCACGCCGGTGGCCTCCATGTTGATCCACTTGGTGCCGGCGGCGACGCAGTCGAGGACCATCAGGCCGTCGGCCTCGTGGGCAGCGTCGGCAAGCTTGGAAATGTAGTCGACGGGTAGCTCGAGGCCCGCTGCTGTCTCTACGTGCGCCGCGAACACGAGGTTGGGGCGCTCGGTGCGGATGCGCTCCACGGCGTCGTCGATCGCCGGCGGGACGTAGGAAGCGCGCTCATCGTCCGAAGTCGGCTCGGCGTTGAGCACCGTGACTTTCTCGGTCACGCCGGAGGCATCGAAAATCTGCGTCCAGCGGTAGGAGAAGTTGCCGGTCCGGATGACCAGCGCCTCCTTGCCGCGTGCGAACTGGCGCGCAACAGCTTCCATCGCGAACGTGCCGCCGCCGGGAACCACAGCCACGGATGACGCGTGGTACGTCTCACGCAGGATTGCCTGAAGTTCCTGCATGATGCCGATGAACTTGGCGGACATATGGTTCAACGACCGGTCGCTGAACACGGCCGAGTATTCCAGCAGGCCGTCTGGGTCGATGTCGGGGCGGGGGAGAGTGTTGTCAGTCATGCCCCAACGCTATCGGTTTTCTCTTACGATGGTGAACGCTTACCACGAAAAAGGAGAAAACTATGGGTCGTTGGATCATCGCCATCATCGGTGCCGTTGTTGGCGCGCTGCTCACCGGTTTCATTCTCAGCCAGCTCGGTGTGACTGGCATTCTCTACACCATTCTGGTGCTCGTCGGTTCCGCCATCTGCTCGTCGCTCGCGGGCACGCTGGCCAACCGCATCAACCGTTAGAGAGCGTTCACGCCGCCAGGCAAGCTCGTCAGGGAGATTCCGCGCTCAGCTGCATGAGCTGCATGCTTATCGACGAACCCCTGCGACCTCTTCCCCGACGCGCAGTACACCACCACATCGGTGCCTTGGGGCAGAGTGTCGATGAACTCGTCGCCGAGCGCGGGATTCCCCTCCAACTCTGAGGTGGGGATGTGCCCGCTTCGCACCGCGGAAATGTCCTTCAGCGCTTTCTCGTGCTCCTCGCGCACGTCGAGGGCGACGGCAGATCCCGTCGCAACCGCAGTCAGAAGCTCTTCATTGTCGTGCGCCGGCACCGCGCACACCGCGCCCTCGTAGTCGCCGAAGCTGGTGGCCAGTTCGCGGCCGGGGTCGTGGCGGACGGCGAAGCTGCGGATCTGGGTGGTCAGGGCGTCGTACATGCGCAGGGTGCCCACCGGTGCCTCGCCGACGCCGGTGAGGAACTTGATGACCTCGGTGGACATGAGCCCGCCGACCACGCTCGTGGTCACGCCGAGCACGCCGGCGGTGGCGCAGTCTGGCACGGAGTCCGCGTCGGGCTGGTCGGGGTAGAGGTCGCGCATGCCCACGCCGTCCTCCGGGGCGCCGGGGCCGGACCACCACAGGGCCACGTCGCCGCGGTAGCGCAGCACCGACCCCCACACAAGGGGAGTGCCGGTGATCTCGGCAGCGTCGGCGGCCATGAATTTGGTGGTGAAGGTATCGGAGCCGTCGATGAGCAAGTCGATGTCCTCGAGTAGCTCTACGGCGTTGGAGGCGTCCATGCGGCCGTCGATGGTTCTCACCTCGATGCCGGGCTGGAGTTCGCGCAGGCGCTCAGCGGCCACTTCGGTCTTTTTCCGGCCCACATCGGAGGCTCCGAAGAGAATCTGGCGGTGAATATTAGTCAGGTCGACCACGTCGTCGTCGATAAGCGAAATGTGCCCGACGCCTGTCGCCGCGAGCGTCTGCATCACGGGGCAGCCGAGCCCTCCCGCTCCGATGACCAGCACATGCGCGCGGTGAAGCGCTTCTTGTTGGTCCGGCCCGAAACCGGGCAGATTCATCTGGCGGGCGGTGCGGCGGAGTTCTTGCTCAGGAAGAGAAATCACACCCCTTCACCTTAATGGCCTAAACTTTTTCGGGACATCATGACCGCCCGACTAATGATTTGGGGCCGATTCCCATGCGCAAACTTCGCGCTGATCCACTGATCTTTTTCACTGCTGTCGGATTCATCTTCGCTTTCGTGGCTCTCACTATCGGTTTCGGTGAGCGCGCCCGCGACACGTATTCCAGTGTCTCCACCTGGATGATGGACAACTTCGCCTGGCTGTACATCGGAGGAGTGTCCGCGGTGTTCATCTTCCTGATTGTCCTGTTCGTGTCTAAGTACGGCAATTACCGGCTCGGCGACGACGACGATGAACCCGAGTACTCCCTCCCCGTCTGGTTCTCCATGCTGTTCGCTGCGGGCATGGGTGCGACGCTGATGTTCTGGGGTGCCGCGGAGCCTCTGCACCACGCGTACGACCCGCCGCGCGGCGGGTACGAGTCCATGAGCCGCGACGCGATCCGCCAGGCGTTCGAGTTCACCTACTACCACTTCGGCATTCACATGTGGGTGATCTTCACGCTGCCGGGCCTGGCCATGGGCTATTTCATCTACAAGCGAAAGATGCCCGCGCGCTATTCGTCGATCTTCTCGCCGCTGCTCGGCTCCAAGGTCTACCAGTGGCCGGGCAAGCTTCTCGACGCCATCGGCATCATCGGCACCGTCTTCGGCCTCGCCGTCTCCGTGGGCCTGGGCGTGCTGCAGATCAGCGCGGGCCTGAACATCCTGTGGGGTGTGCCGCTGGTGACCTGGGTTGAACTCGGGGTCATCATTTTCATCACCGTCTGCGCCTCCGTGTCCGTGGCCACGGGCCTGGACAAGGGCGTGAAGCTGCTGTCGAACCTGAACATCATCGGTTCGATCGCGTTGCTGGCCTTCCTCTTCGTCATGGGGCCGACCCTGAAAATCATCGAGCACCTCACCGAGTCCTTCGGCATTTACGCATCGTCGTTGCCGGAGCTGATGTTCTGGGTCGACTCCTACAACGACAACCCGGGCTGGCACGCCACCTGGACCGCGTTCTACTGGGCGTGGACGATCTGTTGGTCACCGTACGTGGGTATGTTCTTCGCCCGCATTTCCCGCGGCCGCACCGTGCGCCAGTTCATTGCCGGCACGATCCTCCTGCCGACTGTCTTCGACATCGTCTGGTTCGCCACCTTCGGCCGCACCGCGATCGACGTGGAGGCGAATGACCCGGGCGTGCTCACTGGCCCAGTGGTGGAAGACGGGGAGACCCCGCAGGCGCTGTTCACCCTGCTGGCGCAGTATCCGCTGTACTTCATCAGTGGTGCGGTGGCGCTCGCGGTGATCATCTTCTACTTCGTCACCTCAATCGACTCCGCGGCGTTGGTGATGGACATGTTCACTAGCGGCGAGGAGGAAGCGACTCCGCGGTACTACCGCGTCGCCTGGGCGGTCGCAGTCGGCACGGTGACAGCTGCGTTGCTGTTCATCAACGATTCCGGCATCCAAGCACTGCAGGAAGTGGTGATCATCATCGCCCTGCCGTTCTTCATCGTGTACTTCATCATGATGTTCTCGCTGGTGAAGGCGATGAGCGACGACGCTGCAGCTGAGCGCCGCTTCCGTTCCCGCCAGTGGGAGAAGACCGACACCCCCGAGAAGTACGAGGAAGCCGACGCCAAGCCTGCCCCGGGCTACGACGAAGAGGGCAACGAGATCGACCGCCCTGAGCTCGAGTACGACTACGATAACGAGACCTGGCGCCTCACCGAGACCCTCGTCATCGAGGGCGAGGCCGAGACCGAAGAGGACGGCGAAGATGTCGTTGAAGTGGTCGAGGTAGAAGTGCCGGAGGGCACGCCGGTGGAGATTGAGGGTGAGCGTCGATAAGCGCAGTGCCCTTTGTGTGCTTAGATCACGCGGCCGCCTTATCGCCGAGAACCCCGCCGCGCACAGAGGGGTTTAGGCGGATTTCGGCCCGACGGTGGTGGGGTGGCCCAACGGCTCGACATGAATGACCGTCTCGGCATCGCCCAGGGCAGCAGCAATGCCTTCTTCCACGACATCGGCGTGGTCGTGGGAGCGGTCGACGGTCCACGCCCCGGGGACCTGCATGACCAGGTCGACGTAGCGCTGGCGGCCCGCGGAGGTGGTGCGCACGGATGTGAACTCGACTCCATTGGCGGCGGAGTAGTCAGCGAGGAATCCCTTCAGGGTGGCGACTTCCTCTTCCGGCAGAGTCTCCGACAGCAGGCCGAGAATCGCGCCGCGCAGCAGCGAGTAGCCAGTGAACAGGATGTTCGCGCCGACTACCAAAGCCACGATCGGGTCGAGGATCTCCCAGCCGGTCAGCCACACTAGCGCCATGCCGACGATGACGCCGACGGTGGTCCATAAGTCAGTGATCAGGTGGCGCCCGTCAGCGTCGAGAGCCGTGGAACGGTATTTCTTGCCCGCCCGGATGAGCACGAACCCCACGGCCGCGTTGATCACGGTCGCCACGACAGAAAAGGCCAGCCCGATCCCGAGTTGCTCGAGCGGCTGCGGCTCAATAATGCGGCCGATCGCGGCGATGATGATGACTACGGACGCGACAAGGATGAGGAAGCCCTCCACCTGCGCGGAGAGGTATTCGGCGCGAGCGTGGCCGAAGTTATGGTTGTCGTCGGCGGGTTTCGCGGCTAGCTTGATCGCCCACAGGCCAACGCAGGCGGCGATGAGGTTGATCAAGGACTCCACAGCGTCGGAAAAGAAGCCGACGGAGCCGGTGACCACCGCTGCGACTATCTTCAGCGCGATGACGAAGGCAGATGCGGCGATAGACAGCCACATGAACCGCTCAAGCAATTTCTGTTCGGACATGAGCTACAACACCTCGTCTGCCCAGCTCGCCAGGCCCACGAAGCTTGACGACGCCACCGCATGCTCCCGCTTCGGAATCCTCCCCGCGCCACGTGCGAGCATGCCGCCCTCGACCGCGAGCCTCATGGCCCTCGCCATAGCCTCCGGGTCCTGGCAGCGGTTGACGGCGCTGGCCAGCAGAACGCCGTCGCAGCCGAGCTCCATTGCCAACGCTGCGTCGGACGCAGTGCCCACACCGGCGTCGATGAGAATGGGTACTTCCGCGCGCGAGCAGATCAGCTCGATATTGTGCGGGTTCAAAATGCCCAGACCGGTGCCGATGGGGGAGCCGAGCGGCATGACCGCAGCAGCGCCCAGGTCCTCGAGCTTCTTCGCCGCCACCGGGTCGTCGGAGGTGTAGGCGAGGACGGTGAAGCCTTCGCTAATCAGCAGCTCGCACGCGTCGACCGTCTCCACCACATCGGGCAGGAGAGTGCGGTCGTCGGCGATGACCTCGAGCTTCACCCAGTCAGTGCCCAGTGCTTCCCGTGCGAGCTTCGCGGTGATCACCGCGTCGCGCGCGGTGCGGCAACCGGCGGTGTTCGGCAGCGGTGCGATATCCAGGCGGTTCAGCAGGTCGAAGACGGATTCGCCCCTGCCGTCCTGCTTCGCGGCGAAGCGTCGCATCGCCACCGTGGTCAGCTCGGTGCCCGACGCCACCAGTGCGCGCTCCAGCATGTCCTGCGAACTCGCCCCGCCAGTGCCCATGATCAGGTGCGAGTTGAATTGCTTGCCTGCGATTTCCAGCACGGGTTAGCCTCCCTGCACGGCGGTGAGGATGTCTACCTGGGCGCCGTCGTCAAGCTGTGTGAATTCCCACTCGGACTTGGGCGCGACCTCGCCGTTCACCGCTACGGCCGTTCCCGCCGGTACCTCGCCGAGACGCTCGCGCAAGAGCTCGCCGACATTCGCCGCTTCCGTCTGGACCTTTTCACCGTTAATGACTAGCTGCATTAGTTCCTCCTTGAATGGCGCAGGGGATCACAGGCCCCCAACTCTACAGGTGGTTCTTGTCCTTCGACCAGCGCGGCCCCGCACCTCGCGCCCATGGCGGCGAGCAGGATGCCGTGGCGGAAATAGCCGGTGGACACCACCACGCGGTCGCTGACCCGGCCGAGATACGGCAGGTCGTCCGGGGATCCGGGGCGCGCGCCGACGTGCGTTTCGATGAAATCGCAATCCTCGATGCCGGGCACGATCTCGCTGGCGTCACGCAACAGTTGCAAAACGCCGCCAGCCTGCGGTTCCGGGCGGTCGTCCTCGCGCGTCGTCGCGCCGATCGTGAGCGTGCCGTCCTGGCGCGGAATCAGGTACACCGGCCGGTCCTCCACGAAACCTCGGATCACGTGGTCAATCAGCGGGCGCTGGTGCTCCGGCACGCGCAGCTCCACCATGTCGCCGTAGACCGGCCGCAGCTTTAATGGATTCTCGCCATCGAACCAGCCCGTCGTCTCGCGCGCGCCGAGCCCATTGGCCAGCACGACCTGCTCGGCATCGACGTCGTTGACGTCGTTCACGGCCTCCGCCACGAATTCCACGCCCGCATTCGCGCACGCGTCCTGCAGCGCGGCCGCGAACAGCCGCGGCCACACCTGGTGGTCGCCGGGGATATGCACCGCCCCGCTTATCGACGGTGCCAGCGCCCCCTCCAGCTTCCTCGCCTCCCGCGTGGTGATCCGCTCTGTCGTCATGCCGTGGAGCTCCTGGTAGGCCTGCAGTTCCTCTAGGTGCGTCTTGTCGGCGCGGTCTTTCGCCACCACCAGCGTTCCGTCAGTGCGGTAGCCGGTCGGTTTGTCGGTGTGTTTCGCCGTCAGCTCGATCAGTTCCGGATACCACTTGCCAGCCGCGATCATCAGCGGAAACAGCGGGTCCTGCTTGTAGACCACCTCTGCCGCCGGTGCGAGCATCCCGCCCGCGTGCCAGGTCGCGCCGCTGGCAGGCTCCGGATCGTAGACGGTCACGTTGTGGCCACGATTTGCCAACGTCAGCGCGGTGGACAGGCCGACGATGCCTGCTCCGAGGATTGCAATCTTCTGTTCTGCCATATCGCCATCCAACCTACGCTCTTTTCAGAGCCAGCCATTGTCGTCGCAGGTGCGCGCGGCTGCAAAGCGGTTGGGTGCTCCAGTCTTGGTCATGATCGCCGAAATGTAGTTGCGCACCGTCCCCGTGGAGAGGTTCAACCGCGCCGCGATCTGCTTGATTTCTGCACCGGTGAGCGCCTCACGGGCGACCTCGACCTCGCGCGCAGTCAGCGGTGACGGCGGAGTGAACAGGGATTCCTCCGCGACCTGCGGATCGACGACCCGCAGACCGGCGTGTGTGCGACGCACTGCGTCGGCAAGCTGGTCTGGGGGAGTGTCCTTCACAATGAAACCGGAAGCCCCGGCTTCTAAGGCCGTGCGCAGGTATCCGGGTCGCCCAAACGTGGTCACGATGAGCACCTTGCACGAGGATCCCGCGAGGTCGGCAGCGAGCTCCAGGCCGGTGCGGCCGGGCATTTCAATATCGAGCAACGCCACATCCACATTGTGCTCCCGTACCGCTTCGACGACACCATCGCCGGAACGGCAAGTGGCTACGACCTCTATATCCTTCTCGAGGTTGAGCAATGCAGACAACGCTCCGACGAGCAGCCCTTGGTCGTCGGCGATGAGCACCCGGATCATACCGTTACCTCCAGCCGTGTTCCGGAATCAGTGGGCGGAACCACGAGTGAACCGCCCGCGGCTCGCACCCTGTCGGTGACGCTTGCTAAGCGTGTGCCCGGCGGCAAACCGATGCCATTATCGGCCACGACGAGCTTATGCGGGGTGACTGTGATCTCGCACTCCGTGGCCTGTGAGTGCCGGATCACGTTGGTGACTGCTTCCCGCAGCACCCACCCGAACAGCGGGGACTCGGTGGCTGCGTGAACGCTGATTCGCGGCTCGATTCCAGCCGCCGCCAGTGCCGAGCGCGCGGCTTCCACCTCCGTGGTGAGCGACGGCGTGTGGGATGTCCGAACAGCGCGCCGGACATCCTCAAGCGACTGGCGGGACAGATCCACGATCTCATCCAGTTCCTTCGCCGCTTCTTGCTTATCGACGTCCACCAGCTTGCGCGCCAACGACGCCTTCACGTTGATCACGGTCAGGGAATGACCCAACAGGTCGTGCACGTCCCGGTAAATCGACTCACGCTGTCGCGCCAGTTCGAGCTCGGCGGCGAGGTGGACGCGTTCGTCGCTAAGCCTGGTCGCGCTGACCTGCGTTCCCACTGTCGCCGCGATGAGCACCGACGCGCCGAAGAAAATCCATGTTGTCAGGTTGCCTATGAAAACCACGTAGACGCTGAACACCGAGATGATGGTAAGATTCACGAGCGTGTGCATGCGCAACGTCATGAGTGACCCGGTCGTGGACGTGATGTACGGCAGCATCGTTGCACCCCACACCCCCATGATGGCGGTCACCCCGATCATCGGGAGGAGGAGAGCGAGCACCCACAACGCCGCGTTGACAGTGTCGTTGCGGTGCGCGCGGATCGTGTGCGCGCACAGGTATACAGCACCGAAGCCTACGATCAATCCGGCACCGGTTGCGTACTGCCAGGTGGGGAGCTTCATGGTGAACAAGCCAGCGAGCGGGCCGACCAGAAGGATCAGCCAGATGCTAGCTTCAACGAGCCGGTAGTGCCCACCATTTGTCTTCTGGGTCACGCACGCCCTTTCTCGCGGCTATCCAAGGCCAGACTGATCACAGCGAATATGACAGTCCAGGCAATGATACTGAGCAGTGGTTGCCACAGTGGGTCGGTGACCGGGACGGGCTCACCCTGAACCAATTGCAGTCCTTCTGCGAGAGGCCACCGCGACAGCATGGTGGCGCCGTACATCGGGGTGAACCGGGAGAAGTCGATCAGGTTACTCGTCAGCGGGAACAGTGTGTTTCCTGCGAACGCCAGCAGGGTGACTGAGGTGGCGGCGATCGAGACAGCTGTGAGCGACTTCAGTGATTGCGCCCAGACCAGTCCGTAGAAGCCGAAAGGCAAGGACACCGTGACAGTGATGAGGAAGCTCCAGAACCACGCGCTGGCGTCCATCTCGGCATTCCCTAATGCTCCGGTGAGGAAGACTGCGGCCACGGGGAGGACGACGTTGACGAGGATGACGAGCAATCTCGCCACCGCAATCTGCGTGTTGGTCAACGGCGTCAGCGCGAGCTGCCGTCCCCATCCACTATTGTGCTCAACGACCACTAAGGACGATTGGGAAACAGCTCCCGAAATTCCCGCATAGAGGGCCATTCCGAGCATGACGAAGGCAGCGACGTTGCCGTTGCCCAAATCATCGCCCGAGTACTGCTGGGCTGCGCCGAAGATGAGGTAGAGGATCACCGGCAGAGCGATGTTGAAGAACAGCGAAGAGGCATCGGATTTGAGGCGTTTGAGGTTGTGTAGTGCGAACTTAAGGGTAGTCATGATTGCTCCTTGCTGTGAGCGCGATGAAGGAGTCCTCTAGGGACGTTCGGGTGATGGTCAGGTCGTGCGCGTCGGTCTCGTTGAGGAGTTTCCGGGCGTAGGAGTCGGCGTTGCTAGTGGTGACGTCGATAAGCCCCTGCGATGATTGCGCTGTGACACGCTTCTTGTTCGCGTCGGCAGTGAGACGATCTGTCGGCCCATCCGCGATGACCTGGCCGTTGTCGAGCACGATGATGCGCTCAGCCAGGTTCTCTGCTTCTTCGAGGTAGTGCGTGGAGAAGATGATGGTGCGCCCGGAGTGGGCCTGGGCGCGCATCGTGTCCCAAAATTCGTGGCGACTGGTGGCGTCCATGCCTGTCGTCGGTTCGTCGAGGATGAGGATGTCAGGCTTGCCCAGCAACGCGATCGCGAAGCGAACCCGCTGCTGCTCGCCGCCTGAGCATTTTCCAACCCGGCGATTCTGAATCTTTCGGAGATTCGCGTGCTCGATCGCCGCCTCAACCCCGATGGAATCGCGGTGGGTGGAGTCGATCATGGCGAGAGTGTCTTTGACGGTAACGGTGTCGAGGAGACCGCCGGTTTGCATTACGGCGCCGATGCGCGCTTCTCGGACCGCCTGCGCCGGAGTCGTGTTGGCAACGCGCACCGTGCCGCCGGTCGGTTTGGTTAGCCCGAGAATGAGGTCAACTAGGGTGGTTTTGCCTGCTCCGTTGCGCCCGAGCAGGCCAACGATCTCCCCGCGGCCGATGCTCAGGCTGACATCTTCAACGGCCTTCACCTGGCCGAAATGCTTGCTCACATTCTGTGTTTCGATCATGCTTCACATTCCAGTGCAGAGCTGGTAAGCGTACATAGCTCTGCTGTCACGATCTCGGCGTGACAGTTGTCATGGGTGCTAGCCTGGCTTGACAACGGAACCAATGAAATAAGGAGCAGAACGAATGTTTACCCGTTCCCGTGATGATGTTGAGACTGTTGAGTGGGGTGGCGGCACCTCCGAGCGCCTGCTGACCGCTAAGGACAACATGGGCTATGCCGTTGCTCACACCGTGGTCCGCGCCGGCACCGAGTCGAAGCTGCAGTACCGCAACCACCTTGAGGCGTGCTACTGCATTGGCGGTTCCGGCGAGGTCGAGGACACCGAAGGCAATGTCTACCCGATCACCCCGGGCACCATTTATGTCCTCGACGAGCACGACGCCCACTACCTGCGCGGCGGCAAGGACGAGGATCTGATCCTGGTGTCCGTGTTCAACCCGGCGATCACCGGCGATGAGAAGCACGAGCTCTCCGAGGATGGCTTTAGTAGCTACTAGACTTTTCAAGCATGACTGAACAGCGTATTCGCCGCGCCGTTCTGATCGTGGCGCTGCTGAATTTCGGCTACTTTTTCGTCGAATTCGCAGCGGCCATCGCGATCGGATCGGCGTCTCTTTTTGCCGACTCGGCAGATTTTCTGGAAGACACCGCCATCAACATGCTGGTGTTCTTCGCGGTGGCGTGGCCCGCTTCCAGGCGCCGTGCCGCCGGTTCCGTTCTCGCCGCCCTGATCTTGATCCCCGCGATCGCCGCGATCGTGACCGTCGTGCTCAAGATCATGAACCCGGAGCCGCCGTCGCCTGAGGGCTTGACCGGTGTCGCCGTCGGCGCGCTCGTGGTCAACCTGATCTGCGCGGTGATCCTGCTGCGCCTGCGCAATGAGGGGTCCTCGCTGGCTACCGGCGCGTGGCTCGCTGCGCGTAACGACGCCCTGGCTAACGTCCTCATTATCGTCGCCGGCCTGCTCACCTTCGTGTGGGCGACTGCCTGGTTCGACATCATCGTCGGCGCGATCATTGCCGCCGTGAACCTGTCTGCCGCCAAGGAAGTGTGGGAAGAAGCCCGCGAGGAACACGACTCCGTCGAGGAAGCTTTCGCGGATATGGAGGACTGCTGACACCTTCTCACATAAAGTGATGTGGAGCACATGCCGCTAGCGATAGGAGACAGGTCTCATGTCCACCGCCAAGAAACAACGCTCCGCATGGCTCGGCCCCGGGCTACTCATCAGTGCCTCATTCATCGGGCCGGGCACCGTCACCACCGCCACAGTCACTGGCGCAAGCTTTGGCTTCGCGCTGAGCTGGGCGATTGTGTTTTCCATCATCGCCACGATCATCCTGCAGGAAATGTCCGCCCGCCTGGGGTTGATGGGCAAGATCAGCACGGGCGAGGCCATGCGCGCCACCTTCGAGTCGCCCGTAGCCAAGCTGCTCATGATCGCGCTCATCGTCACGGCCATCGGCATCGGCGGCGCGGCGTATGCGGGCGGCGACACGACCGGCACAGCGCTAGCGCTTAGCGACGTCACCAGCCTCCCCGTCCCGGTACTCTCCGGCATCATCGCCGCAGTGCTCGTCCTGCTGCTGCTTACTGGCAGTTACAAATTCTTCGAGCGCTTCATGACTGCGCTGGTTATCATTCTTGTCGGCGTCTTCCTTGTCACCGCTGTGGCCGTGAAGCCCGATGTCGGGGCGCTTTTGCGCGGCATGTTCGTGCCAGATGTGCCTGCCGGTGCCGCTGTGACTGCCATCGCCCTGATCGGCACCACCGTTGTTCCGTACAACGTTTTTCTCCACTCCAACCTTGTGCAGGAGAAGTGGGGCGATGAGCCGCAGGACCTCGCTATGAAGAAGGCGCGCGTAGATAACGTCGTCTCGATCTCCATCGGCGGCCTGATCACCTTGGCCATTCTCACCACCGCCGCGACCGTGATGTTCAGCCAAGGTTTGGAAGCCGAGTCCGCCGCCGACCTCGCCGAACCCCTGCGCCCCATGCTTGGCGACGCCGCCCCCTGGGTTCTCGCCATCGGCCTCTTTGCCGCTGGCATGACCTCTGCCGTCGCCGGCCCTCTTGGCGCCGCCTACGCAATCTGCGGAGTCATGGGCTGGTCCCGTGACCTGAAAGACAACAAATTCCGCGCCATCTACCTCACTGTCGTCATCGTCGGCGCCATCATCGCCATCACCGGCGTCAACCCGGTGCAGGTCATCATCCTCGCCCAGGCCGCCAACGGCATCCTCCTCCCGGTCGTCGCCTTCTTCCTGCTTTACACGATGAACAACAAGAAGCTCCTCGGCGAGCATGTCAATGGCCTGGCCACCAACATCATCGGCGGCATCATCTTCCTGATCACCGTCGTCCTCGGCGGCATGACCTTGATCGACCTGTTTTAGGTGTGGTTGTAAAACTCCAGGAACTCCGCAGTGCGGAGTCGGGGAGGGGCCGACGTCGATAAGCGTTTTGCGAAACCCCAGCAACTCCGCAGTGCGGAGTTGGAAGGTGGACGTAGCGTGTGTTGCGCTGGTGACTCTAAAACCGCAGGGACTCCGCAGTGCGGAGTTGGGGATAACGCAAGCGTCGATAAGCGCTTTACGAACGCGCAGGAACTCCGCAGTGCGGAGTCTGTGACCAGGCATGTTCGAAAGAATGTGCGAGTGTGTCAAGGTTGTTTTGTATGGTTCGTTTAACGAAATCAAGCAACCATAGGGGGAACGATGTTGGTGATGGAAGCGGAGTCGGAGCTGGGGGTCCAAGCGCTGGCCGAGGGGATTGTTGATAGCTATCGCTCGATGATGCGTTCGAAGGCGGGAATGCTGGAGATGATCGGGGAGTTCGACCGCCGCAATCTCGCAGAGAAATGCGGGGCGTCGAGCACGGCGACGTGGCTGATGCGCCGTCTGGGCTTGTCGGAGTCGTCGGCGCACGAGTACGTGTACGTGGCGCGTCAGTTGCAGAACTTCGCGTATCTGGCGGAGATGTTCGCGGCCGGGAACTTGAGCTACTCGGCTCTGCGGCTGGTGCTCAAGTACCTCACGCCGGAGAACGAGGTGGAGCTCGTGGAAAAGGCGATGCAGCTGGGCTATCCGGGGCTGGAGTGTGCGTTGGCGGGGCGTGAGAAGCCGAATGAGAAAGAGGAGAAAAAGGAGTGCTACCTGCGGTTGAAGAAGCAGCCGGATGGGTTCGTGAATGTGTGGGCGCGGCTCAATCCCGTTGACGGGGAGAGTTTCTGCGCCGCCCTGAAGATCGGGCATCTCGCGTTCGCTGCCGACGAGGATGAACTTGGTGAGCTGATCGGGGAGGACGGATACGTCGACCCAGACAAGCTGGACGCTCTCATCCAGGCGAAGGAGGAAGAAGAGGAGAAGCTGCAGGCCAAGAAGGACGTTTCGGGCTACGGCTTGCCGACGGGGCGTGCGATGGTCCACGCGCTGATGGGCATGGTCAACATGGTCAGGTCGAAACCGCAGAGCAAGTTCCGTGCACCGGGCGCGCAGGTGAGCGTCATGGCAACGCTGGATGGCCGTGCCTACCTGCCCAATAACGCAGGGGCAGCATCGAAGGGGCTGGAGAACCTAGTGGCCAATGCGCTGGTGCGCCTGGACACGGTCGATGACCGCGGAATGATCATCAACGCAGGCCGCTCGACGCGTCTGGCAACGGATGGGCAGATCCGTTCGCTGCTGGCCATGTGGGGCGGACAGTGCGCGATGCCGGGCTGCACGCACACGCGCTTCATGGAATTCCACCACATGGAGGAATGGGCCAACGGTGGCCTGACCGACATGGACAATCTCATCCCGTTGTGCTCCGCGTGCCACTCACTGGTCACGGAGGGGTACGCCCAGATCACGCGCCACGGGGACGAGATCGTCTTCGACTTCGGCGACGGCAGTCGTTACGTGTCCTACAACCACTCGCTGCCGGTCCGGAACGACTCCTACGTGATGCCGGTGGTGGAAAACCGCGGATGTGCCGACAATTTCGCCAGCTAGAGGCGGCCGCGGTCGACGTTTGCGATCACGTGCTCGACGTAGTCGCGCGGGTTGTCCGCGTTCATGATGCCGCGGACGATGGCGACGCCGTCGACGCCGGTGCGGGCGAGAGCTTCGGCATCATCGACGGTGACATCGCCGATGGCGACGATGGGCAGCTTCGATGCCTCGACGAGGGCTGGGTAGCCGTCAAGGCCCAGGGGAGTGCGGCCGGAGTCCTTGGTGGGGGTGTCGCGGAACGGTCCAGCACCGATGTAATTGACGACGTCCGCAAAGTCGTTGGCGGCCTCGACCAGATCGAGAGTTCCAGTGGTCAGGCCGATGATGGCGTCGGGGCCGAGCAGATCGCGGGCGATGCGTGGGTTCAGGTCGTCTTGGCCGATGTGGACACCGGCAACGCCGTGGGGTTTAAGGGCGAGGGCGACGTCGACGCGGTCGTCGATAAGCACGTGTGTGGAGGGGTTGACCTCGTGCACAGCGGTGACCACGGACAAGCCCAGGTCGTAGAGGTCGCGCGCGCTGATGGGTTTGCTGCGCACCTGGATGATGCCGGCACCGCCCTGGGCGGCGGCGCGGGCGGTCTCAACGATCTGGTCGGGGGCGCCGGCGCCGGTGACGAAATAGCAGCGGAGGTCGAGATCTGTCATGGAGCCATTGTAGGTCGGGGGCGCGTAAGGCTTGTCGCGGTGTTTCTCTTGGACTGGCAGCGCAGAAGATGGCAATGTAGTGCTAGTTTTTCCCTTAGAAGTGAAAAGAGGTCCCCACATGAAGATTCGGGCTCTGGCGGCAGCGGCACTGGCCGCGTTGGCTTTGGTTGTTGCGCCGCAGGCGCAGGCGGGCGCGCAGACTGACCCGAATTACCAGTGGCGAACGGACCCGGCGGCGAAGGTGCTGGCGGGCAAGCCGTTCGCAGGTGGGGTGCTGCACCGCGTGCCTGGTTCCTGGTTCGATGCGCAGCGCGCACACCCGGGGGCCAAGGAAGCAGCCTCGCGTGGGCGTGCGCTGTACGGTCCGGGCGCACCGATCTACGTGGGGCTCTACGGCATGTGCACGGTCGCGGCGGTGGGCACCGACGGCGCTGGACGCAAGGTCGCGCTCACCGCGGGCCACTGCGGAAATATCGGAGATCAGGTGGTCGCCGCCGATTCCTTTGCGGCGGGACCGACGGGGCGGGTCGCGCGGAAGAACGGCGCGCTGGACTATGCGGTGATTGAGCTGGGCCCGCGCGCGGACTTGACTGCCAGCTACAACGGCACGACGATCCGCTCGACGGGCGGGGCGACTCGGACAGGTGACACGCTCTGTAAGAACGGCTACGCCACCGGCGTGACTTGCGGAATCAACTGGATCGCCGACGGGGTGCGCCAGCAGTCGCAGGTCTGTGCGATGGCGGGAGACTCGGGCGCGCCACTCTACTCCGGTACTCGCCTGGTGGGGTTGGTCAACGGCTCCTCGATCCCGCGGATGGCTAATCTGCAGTGCATGAGCCCACTGCAAGGGCCGATCCACGCGCCGACGGTGTCCACGAATATCGACGTGATTCTCCGCGATCTCAACGCCGCACCGGGCGTGGGCAACGGCTTCCGCTTGGCGGGTTAACGCAGGCGGCCGAGCACCTCGTCGTGCAGCAAGCCGTTGGTGGCCGCGGCATCGCCGCCGTGCGGGCCATCCTCCCCGGCAAGCGAGGTGAAGCGGCCGCCGGCTTCGGTCACCAGCACTGACAATGCCGCGAGGTCCCAGAGGGAGACCTCGGGCTCGGCCGCAATGTCGACGGCGCCCTCCGCGACAAGGCAGTAAGAGAAGAAATCGCCGTAACCGCGCAGGCGCCACGCATCGTCGGTGAGCGAAATCAGCTGGTCACGCAAATCGCGGTCGCGCCACCCGCTCAAGGAGGAGATGCTTATCGACGCATCCGCCAACCCGGCAACCCCCGATACTTCCAACCGAGTGACGCTGCCGTCGGCGAATGTGCGCCACGCACCGGCGCCTTCGCTGGCGTACCAGCGGCGTGCCAGGGCGGGAGCGCTGACAACTCCGACAACGGGCTTACCGTCGTCAAGCAAAGAAATCAGCGTGGCCCACACGGGCACGCCGCGCACGAAATTCTTGGTGCCGTCGATCGGGTCAATGACCCACTGGCGCCCAGAGAAGTGCACGTCGCCGCCGAATTCTTCACCGAGGACAGCGTCAGCGGGGCGGGTGGTGCCGAGTTTGTCGCGCAGCGCACTCTCGACTGCCACATCGGCATCGGAAACCGGGGTCATGTCGGGCTTCGTGTCCACCTTCAGATCGGCGGATTCGAAGCGCTCGAGAGTGATTGCGTCGGCAAGCTCGGCAAGTTCGAGGGCGAGAGCGAGGTCGTCGGAGTAGTTAGCCATGCTGTTCAAGCTTAGCCAGCACTTCGTTGACGAGCTGGCGGTTTCCGGCAATGCACCATGTGACCCCACCAGCATCGGCCTTCACGGCCTTGCCGCCAGCAGCTTCGACGAGGGCTTTGCCGGGTAGCCAATCCCAGTCGGCGACAGAGTGCTGTAGCCAGCCGCCGATTCCGCCGGACGCGACGGTGGCCAGGTCGATCGAGCCGGCGCCGAACATGCGCACCGTGGCGGCGCTGTTCGTGGCGTCCAGCCACGCGCCCCGGATGGCCTCGTCTTTCATCGATGTGGGGTGGAGGTATGTGGCGAGCGCCAGGTGGGGCAGTGGTGCGTCGATAAGCTGCTCGAGCGTGCGACCGTTCCGTGTCGCCGTGCCGTTGTCCGCGACCCACGTCGTGGCGAGCGCGGGGCGGTGAATCGCGCTGGTCAGAATACGCGCGGGGTCGCTGGCCTCGCCCTCGACCAGCGCGAGAGCAGAGCAGAAATAATCGGAGCCCGACGCGAAGTTGTACGTGCCGTCCACCGGGTCGATCACCCACGTGCGCCCGCTTGTCGACGCCTTCGTTGCGCCCTCTTCGCCCACGATCCCGTCGTCGGGGCGCAGGGCCTCGAGTGCTCCCGCGACGAAGTCCTCGGCGGCCGTGTCGGCGTTGGTGACAACGTCCGACACAGAGGTCTTCTGGCCGGTTTCGAGGCCTTCGTCGCGCATACTCAGCGCCAGACCCCCGGCTGTCTCGACGAGGGCGCGGGCGAGCTCGGCGTCGGAGGAACTACGGTGCGAATCAACGAAAGCTGCGGTAGACACAGCCGCCATTATTCCTGAACGTAGACATTCGAGCCGAGCTTGTGGAATTCCTTGGCCATCTCGCGCTCGCCGCGGCGGTAATCGGTGCCGCCGGCGAAGCTCGGGATGCCCAGGTCGGCGATGAGCGTTTTGTTCTTGTCGTCCAGCGCCTCGTCGATCGCGTCGCCGAATTCGTCGCGGATGTCCTGGCTGATGCGCATCGAGCAGAATTTCGGGCCGCACATGGAGCAGAAGTGCGCAGTCTTGGCGGGCTCGGCGGGCAGCGTCTCGTCGTGGTACGCCTGCGCGGTCTCTGGGTCGAGGGAGAGCGCGAACTGGTCGTGCCAGCGGAATTCGAAGCGGGCCTTGCTCATCGCGTCGTCCCAGTCGCGCGCGCCCGGGTGCCCCTTGGCCACGTCAGCGGCGTGGGCGGCCACTTTGTAGGTGATCACGCCGGTTTTCACATCGTCCTTATTTGGCAGGCCGAGGTGCTCCTTCGGGGTGACGTAGCACAGCATCGCGGTGCCGCCCATGGCGATATTCGCGGCGCCGATGGCGGAGGTGATGTGGTCGTAGCCGGGAGCGATATCGGTGACCAGGGGGCCGAGAGTATAGAACGGGGCACCGTCGCACCATTCCTCTTCCTTCTCGTTGTTGACCTGAATCATGTTCAGCGGCACGTGACCTGGGCCCTCGATCATCACTTGGACGTCGTGGTTCCAGGCGCGCTTGCACAGCTCGCCGATGGTCTTGAGCTCCGCGAACTGGGCGGCGTCGTTGGCGTCGGCGACGGAACCGGGGCGGAGGCCGTCGCCAAGTGAAAATGCGATGTCGTACTGGGCGAAGATCTCGCACAGCTCGTCGAAGTTCTCGTAGAGGAACGACTCCTTGTGGTGCGCGAGGCACCAGCCGGCCATGATGGAGCCGCCGCGGGAGACGATGCCGGTGACGCGCTTGGAGGTCAGCGGCACGTACGGCAGGCGCACACCGGCGTGGACGGTCATGTAGTCGACGCCCTGCTCCGCCTGCTCGATGACGGTGTCGCGGAAGATCTCCCACGTCAGGTCCTCAGCCACACCATTCACCTTTTCCAGCGCCTGGTAGATCGGCACGGTGCCAATGGGGACGGGGGAGTTGCGCAGGATCCACTCGCGTGTGGTGTGGATGTCGTTGCCGGTGGACAGGTCCATCACGGTGTCCGCGCCCCAGCGGGTGGCCCAGCGCAGCTTGTCCACCTCTTCGCGGATCGACGAGGTGACTGCGGAGTTGCCGATATTCGCGTTGATCTTGGTCAGAAACGCGTTGCCGATGATCATCGGCTCGGATTCTGGGTGGTTGATGTTGTTGGGGATGATCGCGCGGCCGGCGGCGACCTCGTCGCGGACCTTCTCCGGGGAGCAGTGCTCGCGCAAGGCGACAAAGCGCATCTCGGGGGTGATCTCGCCGCGGCGCGCGTAGTGCATTTGGGTTACGCGCTTGCCCTCCTTGGCGCGCAGCGTCGGGCGGGTCGCGCCGCGCCATTCCTCGCTGGCCTCGCCGCGCTTCATCGCGCGGGTGCCGTCGTCCTCGAGATTGCGCGCGCGTCCGTCGTATTCCTCAACGTCGTCGCGCTGCGCGATCCACTCGCCTCGCAGATCCGGCAGGCCCTCCTCTGGCTCCGCCCACGGGCCGCGCGTGCGGTAGACGCGGAAAGGCTCGTTCGGCCCTGTCGGGGAATCGTCCAGCTCGATCGCGGTTTCCGGAACTTCGAGCCCGTCCTCGACAATCGGGGCGTACGAGTGCTTCGGGTGAATTTCTGACGCGTAAATATCGGCCATGAGCCGCTCCTTACTTCCTTCGCTGGTGCTAACCAGACAGGTTCGGACGGTGCTCGCACGGCTATACATCAGTGCGATCTCAGCCCGCTGCCGCGGGCGCCCGTGTGGGTGCGACACACAGTGTAGGGGTTTCGCCGGTGTTTCGAAGGCGAATCGGGAAGTCCACTAGACTTCGCACCTATGCAGCCAGAGACCAGCAACCGGATTCAGTCCCTCGATTCCACCCTGACCACGATCGAATCGGTCATGGATCTGGACGAGATGGATGCGCGGGCGCGCGAGCTGGAGCAGCAGGCCGCCGACCCGAGCCTGTGGGACGACCCCGACCACGCGCAGAAGGTGACCACGGAGCTGTCCAACGTGCAGGCCAAGCTGCGCAAAGTCACGGGTCTGCGCCAGCGCCTCGACGATCTTCCGGTCATGTACGAACTCGCGGAGGAAGAGGGCGACGCATCGCTTGCCGACGACGAATTGGCCGATCTGGAATCCCAGATCTCCGCTTTGGAGGTGACCACGATGCTGTCGGGCGAATACGACGAGCGCGAGGCAGTGGTGAATATCCGTTCCGGCGCCGGCGGCGTCGACGCGGCGGATTGGGCGGAGATGCTCATGCGGATGTACACGCGCTGGGCGGAAAAGAGCGGCCACAAGGTCGACATCTACGACATTTCCTATGCCGAGGAAGCCGGCATCAAGTCAGCGACCTTCGTGGTCCACGGCGAGTACATGTACGGCCAGCTCTCCGTCGAGCAAGGCGCGCACCGCCTCGTGCGTATCTCGCCCTTCGACAACCAGGGCCGCCGCCAAACCTCCTTCGCCGAGGTGGAAGTCCTGCCGGTGGTGGAACAGACCGACCACATCGATATCCCGGACTCAGACATCCGCGTCGACGTCTACCGTTCCTCAGGCCCGGGCGGCCAGTCCGTGAACACCACCGACTCCGCCGTGCGCATCACCCATGAGCCCACGGGCATCGTGGTGACCTGCCAGAACGAGAAATCCCAGATCCAGAACAAGGCCTCCGCCTTGAACGTCCTGCAGTCCAAGCTGCTGGAGCTCAAGCGCCAAGAGGAAAAGGCCGAGCTCGATGCCTTGGGCGCCGGCGGCAATGCCAGCTGGGGCAACCAGATGCGCTCGTACGTCCTGCACCCGTACCAGATGGTCAAGGACCTGCGCACCAACTACGAGGTCGGCGACCCCCAGAAGGTGCTCGACGGCGACCTCGACGGGTTCTTGGAAGCAGGAATCCGCTGGCGCATGGCGGAACAGCAGGCGGAAAAATCCTAGGCCTTCGCGAGGAACCGTTCCTTCGCCATCTCGCGCAGACGTGGCTTGTCCACTTTGCCGATGGGATTGCGCGGGAGATCCCCCACGATCTCGACGTGCACAGGCCACTTCACCTTGGCCAATAGCGGCCGGATGTGGTCCATCAGCGCGGATGCGTCGACAGAAGCGGGGTCGGAATTGCTGACATAGGCGACAGGTACCTCGCCGAGAACATCGTGCGGGAGACCGACGACGGCTGATTCGACCACCGCGCTCGACGTGTTCAGCGCCGCTTCGATCTCCGACGGGTACAGATTTTCGCCGCCCCGGATGATCATGTCTTTGATGCGGTCGACGAGGAATAAGAAGCCGTTCTCGTCCAGATAACCGACATCGCCAGTGTGCAGCCAGCCGTCGACAACGGCCTTCGCAGTTTCCTCGGGACGGTTGAGATAACCGACCATCACATTGTCGCCTTTGATCACCACTTCACCGGATTCACCTGTGGGGAGGAACCCGCCCTCGCCGTCACTGATTCGCACGTCTTGGTGGGGGAGCGCGCGACCAACGGTGCCTGAGGGCGGATCGTCGTCAAGCCGCACTGCCGTCGAACCGACGGTTCCTTCGGTGAGGCCGTATGCACCCCGTATCTTCACACCGTATTTTTCCTGGAACGCCTCGATGAGCTGAATCGATGCCGGTGCAGCGCCGCACACGGCGTACTGCAAGCTGGAGAAATCGACACCGGAATCCGGCGGCAATTGGAGCAGGTACGCGAATATGGCAGGGACGGCGGAGAAATAGGTGGGGCGGAATTCGGCCACGGCATCGATGAATTCCTCCGGATCGAAGCGGTCGAGGATCGTGACGGAACCGCCGCGACTGTAGGGAGCGAGGAAGCTCACCAGAATGGCGTTGCAGTGGAACAGGGGAAGCGGCATCAGCGCATGGAACGTCTGGTCCATGCCGAAACCTTCAGTGATGCTCGCGACCATGGCGTTGATGTTCTTATGGCTGAGCAGCACGCCTTTCGGCCGGCCGGTAGATCCGGAGGTGTAGACGATCAGAGCGATATCGTCGGGTGCCGGCTGCTCGCCGCTGTTGTCAGGCTCGCCGTGATGCGGGTGCTCGGCCGACGCAGCTAACTCCGCTAGTGGCACGACCCGCGCGCCAGGGAAGTATTCCTCGGGTTTGCGGGCGGCGAATTCGTTCGTGGTCACGACGATTTTCGCGTCGGAATCCTCGATTTGGTAAGCGGATTCCGGTGGGGCGAAGGTCGGGTTCATCGGGGTGGCAGACGCGCGGAGGCGCCACGCGGCGCACATGGTGGTGACCAATTCGAGACGGTTGGGAAGGAAGGTGGCAACCACATCGCCCGGCCCGACACCCAACGATTTGAGCTGGTGGGCAATGATGTCGACCTCAGCGGCGAACTGTTGCCCGGTGAGACTCCGGAACGGGTCGCGTAGGCGGATTCCGTCGATGCTTTGGTGGAGTTCGTGCCATGGTTGGTAGCTGTAGTCGGCCAAGAGAACCTCCCTGTTGTGATGTGGGTTACATACAGCGTAGGTGCTTAGGGATAAGAAAATGATGGATTTTGCGAACCTGCTGAACGCCACCTGAATTACCTGCAGTTTTCCCGGGTTGGATTTCGTCGCGAGCAACATTTATCACTAGAGTGGCGCGTGTGATCACTTTCTCGAATGTGACAAAGGTCTACCCGACGTCGACGCGGCCGGCGCTGGACGATATCTCGCTGACGATCGACAACGGCGAGTTCGTCTTTCTCATCGGCCCATCGGGCTCGGGCAAGTCGTCGTTTCTGGAGTTGCTCATCCGCGAGGAGAACCTGACCAGCGGTGACATCCACTTCGGCGACTTCCACGTCAACGAACTGAAGGGCAAGGAGGTGAACAAGCTCCGCCAGTCCATCGGCTACGTCTTTCAAGATTTCCGGCTGTTGCCGAAGCTGAACGTGTACGACAATGTGGCGTTCGCGTTGGAAGTCATCGGTAAGCCGAAGTCGAAGATCAAGAAGCTCGTGCCGGAGGCGCTGGAGATCGTGGGCCTGGACGCGAAGGCGAACCGCATGCCGAACGAGCTGTCCGGTGGCGAGCAGCAGCGTGTGGCCATCGCGCGCGCGTTCGTGGACCGCCCGCATTTGCTGCTTGCCGACGAGCCGACGGGCAACCTCGACCCGTCCACCGCAGACGACATCATGGCGCTGCTTGCCCGCATCAACCGCATGGGCACGACCGTGATTATGTCCACGCACAATGCGCGCGCAGTCAACGACATGCGCCAGCGCGTGATTGAGCTGCACCTGGGCAAGCTTGTCCGCGACGAGAGTCACGGCGTGTACGGAACTGTGGGGGCATAACTATGAACTGGAATTTCATTTTCCGTGAGGGCTTCCGCGGCCTTGGCCGTAACCTCACTATGACGATCGCGCTGATCATCACCACCGCACTGTCGCTGGCGCTGGTCGGCGCGGGCATCCTCATGTCCAAGGTCACCAGCGAGACGAAGGACCTCTACCTCGACCGCGTGGAAGTGATGGTGGAGCTGAACGAGGAGATCTCGGCGGGGGACAAGGACTGTTCGTCGACAAGCTGCGCGGAAGTGCGAGACAAGCTGCAGGCGGACGACCGCGTCGAGTCCGTGACGTTCCGCAACCGCGAGCAGTCTTACGAGCGTTTCGTGGAGCTGTTCCAGGAATCCGACCCGGTGCTGGTGCAGGAGACGTCGAAGGACTCGATGCCGGCGGCGTTGCACGTGCGGCTGGAGGATCCGACGAACACGGAGCCGATCGATGCCGTGCGCGACATGCCGCAGGTGGACTACGTGGCCGACCAGGCCAGCGATGTGCGTGGCGTCGCCGATTCGCTCGATTCGTTCCGCAACGCGACGTTCATCATTGCCGCGGCGCAGGCGCTGGCCGCCGCGTTCCTGATCGCGAACATGGTGCAGCTGGCCGCATACAGCCGCCGCGAGGAGATCGGCATTATGCGCATGGTGGGCGCGACGCGCTGGTTCACGCAGGCGCCGTTCATTCTCGAGGCGCTGATCTCCGTGTTCATCGGCGCGGTCATCGCGACGGTGGGCGTGTGGGCGATCAAATCGCAGATCGTCGACCCGATGCTCGCGGGCGTGTACGAGAACCTGCTCATCGCGAAGCTTTCCGACGGCGCCGTGTGGACCGTCATGCCGCTCGTCGGCCTCGTCGCTCTTGTTGCATCGGGCCTGGTCGCTCAGGTAGCGTTGCGCTCTTACGTGCGAAAATAGGAGGTCAATCATGGCGAAGAAAAAGAAGAAGGACGGACCGGGCGTCATCGCGTCCAACCGCAAAGCTCGCCATGACTACAACATCCTCGACACCTACGAGGCCGGCGTCGTCTTGGTGGGCACCGAAATCAAGTCCCTCCGCGACGGCAAGGCTTCGCTCGTCGAGGCGTACGCGACCATCGACGACGGCGAAGTCTGGCTCCGCAATCTCCACATCCCCGAATATTCGATGGGGTCGTGGACGAACCACTCGCCGCGCCGCACCCGCAAGCTGCTGCTGCACCGCCGTGAGATCGACACGCTCGAAGGCAAGGTCCGTGACGGCAACCGCACGCTCGTCCCGCTGAAGCTCTACCTCAAAGACGGCCGCGTCAAGGTCGAGCTCGGCCTCGCGCAGGGTAAGCAGGACTATGATCGCCGCCAGGACATCAAGAAACGCACCGAGGACCGCGAGATCGCGCGCGAACTCGGCCGCAAATTCAAGGGGATCAAGGCATGAAAACCGCACTCATCACTGGCGCATCCCGAGGCATTGGCCGTGCCATTGCCGAGGAGCTGGGCAAAGACCACCACATCCTGGTGGGGGCGTCGACAGACGCGTCAGAGGTCGTCGATAAGCTGCCCAGCGCTGAACCGTTCGAGGTCGATCTACGCGACGAGCAGGCGATCGTCGAGGCCGCACGCACGGTCGAGAATGTCGATGTCGTCGTCCACGCCGCAGGCGTGCTGCACAAGGCGCCGTTCGATGAGCTCGACGCCGAGCAGTGGCGCGAGACGATGGACATCAACGTGCTCGCGCCCGTCACCCTCACGCGCGAGCTTCTGCCCGCTTTACGACGCTCGCGTGGTCTCCTCATCACCATCAATTCCGGCGCCGGCTTCCACGGCGTTGAAGAGAACACTGCGTACTGCGCCTCCAAATTTGCGCTGCGCGGGTTCACCGACGCCCTTCGCCTGGAGGAGAAAGGGCGCATCCGCGTGACCTCAATCCACCCGGGGCGCACTGACACTGACATGCTTGCCGACCCGAAGCACGGCGACCGCCCGAAGATGGACCCGGGCAATGTCGCGCGCGCTGTCCGTCTCGCCGTGGATGTCGACCCCGATGCGAGTGTCGAATTCTTGCGCGTCGCACCTGCTTGACGCGGTGCGCTGAACAGCGCTAGAGTTGACTCTCCTGCGGAAGATGCATGATCCCGCCGCAGGACGCGAAGGGGATGATTTTGGTTTCGACTTCGCCGACTAAGCCAGGGGAAGCGTGCCGGTGCAGGCTGGAGACCACCGATTTAAGCGTCGCAGCACTTGATAAACGCAGAGAAGAACTCTCAGCGTGACTACGCCCTCGCTGCCTAAGTAGCGACCGCGTGTCTGTCAGGCCGGGCTTGCTCCCGCCCCGGATCCTGGCATCGACTAGGGAGCTTGCCCTCTCGCCGTGCCGGTGAGGCGCGGAGGGGACACCTTTTCACCGGCTGGGCCCGTCATCCGGACATGTTCGCCTGATCCGGAGGGCCGAGCAGAGATTCTGTGCGAACTGCGCACGGAGAAGCCCTGGTGCAGTGGCGAAGGACCCGGGTTCAATTCCCGGCATCTCCACAAAGCGATGAAACCGCTGGTCAGAAACGGCCGGCGGTTTTGTCGTTTCCGATAAGCTGTGCAGCGATATGAACCGAGCAATTTTTCGAGGAGCGGTGCTCCTCACTTCAGGCGCGCTGCTTGCCGCCTGCGCAACGCCTGCCGACGAAGCGCCGCAGGTGGAAACAACGACTTCTTCTGCTTCCAACGGCTCTGTGGAGATCGAGGACAACGAGGGGGTCAAGACCGTGCCCGCTGCGCCAGAGCGTGTTGTCGCGCAAGACGCCCGCTCCCGTGAGCTGCTCGAAGCCCTCGGCGTCGAGGTGCAGGATCCGGGCGGCGACGCCGACCTCGTTGTTGCTGGAACTGCTGATGGTGCCGCTGCCGAGCGCCCGGATGGGATGTTTGTCGATCTCACGCCTCGCGACGGCATCCCCCTCGACTGGGAGATAGTCCGGCAGGTCCAGGTGCTGGGCAAGATCTTCGTCAAAGAAGATGAAGCTGCCGAACTGGACAAGGAGTTCTCCGAAGCGCGTGGTCGCGCCATCGAGGCGCGTTCCGAAAAGTGGACCTTTTCCGCGCTGACCGTCAATGGGACAGAGGTAGCTGTCCAGCCGGCCGACGGCGACGCACTCTGGCGGCCGCTATTCGAGATGCTCGAGCTCACACCCGCGTTGAAGCCGGAGGATCCCGCGGACATTCTTGCTCTGGTGAAGGCGAAGCCGAGGTTCATCTTCGTCAACGAAGTGCAGAAGGACCTCTCCGCTGAGGGCTACATTCCGCCGATGCGGGTGCTCGTTGGGAATGACGAGCTCAAAAAACTGGATCCGGTCGAAGGCGGCCGTGTGTATGTTGCTCCGCTGAATGCGCAGGACACAGCGTCAGCCATCACCTACACGCGAATGTTTAACGAACTAGCGGACCAATGGAAAAACCTTGACTGAACGGTATTGACTCTTAAAGGGCGTGTGCTAGCTTAGGCAAAGCTAACCTATTTCCGACTCGAGGAGTCCTCATGAAACGATCCATTTTCCGCCGTCCGGCATTCGGCGTTGCCGCAGTCATGGCGGCCGCCTCTCTGACTCTCGTCGGCTGCACCGCGGCGGACGACGGCAGCACCGGAACTTCGGAAACGTCGGCGGAAGCCGAAGCGGGGCAGACCGTCACCATCGAGGACAATGAAGGCAGCAAAGAAGTTCCGGTGAACCCGGCATCGGTCGTGGCGCTGGACAACCGCAGCTTCGAAATTCTGGACGAGTGGGGTGTGCAGCCAACCGCCGCGGCGCGTGCGCTGGTTCCGGAGACCATTCCGGGAATTGCGGATAACGAGGACATCGTCGACATCGGCAACCACCGCGAGCCGAACCTCGAGGCCATCGTGGCCGCTGAACCTCAGGTAATCATCTCGGGCCAGCGTTTTTCCCAGTACAATTCCGATATTGAGCAGCTAGTGCCCGACGCGACGCTGGTCGATCTCGAGCCGCGCGAAGGCGAGCCGCTGGACCAGGAGTTCATCCGCCAGGTAGAGGGGCTGGGTAAGATCTTCGGCCACGAGGAGGATGCGCAGAAGATGATCGACGACTTCAACGCGGCTCTCGAGCGGGCGCGCAACGCCTACAACAAGGACATGAAGGTCATGGCTGTCAATGTCTCCGGCGGAGAGATCGGCTACGTCGCACCGAAGGTGGGGCGCACGTGGGGCCCGCTGTTCGACATGCTCGGCTTGACTCCGGCGCTCGAGATTGAGGATGGCTCCGACGACCACCAGGGCGACGACATCTCGGTCGAGGCGATTGCCGAGGCGAACCCGGACTTCATGATGGTGCTCGACCGCGACGCCGGCGTCCGCACAGAAGACTCCGCGCCTGCCCAGAAGGTGCTCGATGACAGCCAGGCTCTCAAGAACGTCGCCGCGATCCAAAACGACGGCATCTACATCGCACCTGCGGACACCTACACCAACGAGTCGATCATCACCTACACCGAGATCCTCAATGGCCTCGCCGACAAGTGGGAAGCAGCTGCTTAGTGCCGTCCCGCTTATCGACGAATTGGGCTTTGCTGGCGGGTGTCGCCGTAGTCGCCGCACTCTTGGCGTTATCGCTGGCAGTGGGGCAGTACGACATTCGCGGCGGCGCCGACGGCGCCGAAATGTTCTGGACCACACGCGTGCCCCGCACTACCGCTCTCGTCCTTTCCGGAACAGCGATGGCGATGAGCGGAATGGTCATGCAGCTGCTCACCCAGAACCGCTTCGTCGAGCCCACCACGACCGGCACGACTGAGTGGGCCGGCCTCGGGCTGATGGCCGCTTTGTACTTCATCCCGGATTCGTCGTTGACCGTTCGTATGCTCGTTGCAGTGGCATTCGCTTTCGTGGGGACGCTAGTGTTCTTCGCTTTCTTGCGACGCGTGGCGTTGAAATCGTCGCTGGTCGTGCCCATCATCGGCATCATGCTGGGAGCTGTGGTCAGTTCAGTGTCGACCTTCTTCGCCATGCAGACCGACCTGCTCCAATCGCTCGGGGTCTGGTTCGCTGGTTCGTACACCTCCATCATCCGCGGCCAGTACGAAGTCCTGTGGATCGTCGCCGTTGTCGTGGTGGTCGTGTTCATCTTCGCTGACAGGCTCACTGTGGCAGGGCAAGGTAAAGACGTCGCCACCAATGTCGGGTTGAACTACGAGCGGGTCGTGCTGCTCGGCGTCGCGCTGGTGGCCGTCGCCTCCGGCGTGGTCACCGTTGTGGTGGGCATGCTGCCGTTCATCGGGCTGATCGTGCCGAACCTCGTGTCGATGTTCCGCGGCGACGACCTGCGCTCCAACTTGCCCTGGGTCTGCCTGGTCGGCATCGCAGTTGTCACCGTTTGCGACATCCTGGGCCGGACCATTATCGCGCCGTTCGAGATACCTGTCTCGGTCATTCTCGGCATCGTCGGTGCCGCAGTTTTCGTGATTCTCATCGTCAGGCAGGTGAAAGCGTGACAACAGAGACCACCTCCGCTCGAGTAAGGCACGTGGGGGCGTTCCAGTCGTCGACAAGCAAACGGCGCTACTGGATCATCCTGTCGTGCCTGGTGATCGCGGCCCTGCTGTGCTCGTGGGGCCTGCTCTCATACGGCAATCCGATGGATCCTTCGACGCGCGGCTACTGGCTCATCGCGCAACGGCGGGCCAACTCCATTCTGGTCATGGCCGTCGTGGCGTTATGCCAGGCGACGGCGACGGTCGCGTTCCACACCGTGACGGGCAACCGCATCATCACGCCGTCGATCATGGGATTCGAGGCGCTGTACGTGGCGGTCCACACCTCGACTGTCTACTTCTTCGGGGCGGTAGGGCTGACTAATGCCCGAAATCTCGAAATGTTCGTGATCCAGCTGGTGATCATGGTCGGCTTCTCCTTGTTGCTGTATTCGTGGTTGCTGACGGGAAGTAACAACATGCACGCGATGCTGCTCATTGGCGTGGTGATTGGCGGCGGTCTCGGGAGCTTGTCGACGTTCATGCAGCGCATGCTCACCCCAAGCGAATTTGACGTGCTCACAGCGCGCCTGTTCGGCTCGGTGAACAACGCCGACCCGGAATACTTCCCGGTGGCCATTCCGTTGGCGCTGGGAGCTGCGCTGTTGGTCTTCATTCATTCGCGCACGCTCAACGTCGTTGCTCTCGGGCGCGAACCCGCGATCAACCTCGGCGTGAATCACAAAGCGCACGCGATTTACGTGCTGGTTCTCATCTCCGTCCTCATGGCGGTCTCGACCGCGCTGGTGGGGCCAATGACTTTCCTCGGCTTCCTCGTGGCCACGCTCGCGTACCAATGCGCCGACACCTACGACCACCGCTACATCTTCCCGATGGCAGTACTCATCGGATTTGTGGTGCTGGCCAGCGCGTATTTTGTAATGAACCACATCTTCTACGCACAGGGAATCGTGTCGATCATCATTGAATTGGTGGGCGGCACAGTCTTCCTCGTCATGATCCTGAGAAAGGGGACGCTGTGATCAAACTCTCGTCGGTCCAGAAAGTCTACGGCCATGACGCCTCGATCGGTCCCATTGACCTAGAGATTCCCTCTGGGGGAATGACGGCGCTCATCGGCCCGAACGGCGCCGGCAAGTCGACCTTGCTGACCATCATCGGACGGCTCCTCGAAAAAGACTCCGGAACGGTGGCTGTAGGCGGGCGCGACATTTCGTCCATCAAGGGAAAAGATCTGGCCAAGGAACTGTCGATCCTGCGCCAAGAAAACAACTTCGTCACCAAACTCACCGTGCGCCAACTCGTCGGATTCGGACGATTCCCCTACAGCAAGGGTCGGCTGACCAGTGAGGACGAAGAGATCATTTCGCGCTACATCGACTTCCTCGGGCTCACCGAACTCGAAGGGCGTTATTTGGACCAGCTATCAGGCGGGCAACGGCAACGCGCGTACGTAGCGATGGTGCTCGCCCAAGAAACCGAGTACGTGCTTCTCGACGAACCCCTCAACAACCTCGACATTTCCCACTCGGTGGAGATGATGCGTCATTTGCACGACGCCGCACGCGATCTGGGTCGAACAGTGATCGTCGTTCTGCACGACATCAACTTCGCTGCCCGCTACGCAGATCACATCTGTGCGGTGAAAGAAGGGCAGATCGTGGCCTTCGGCACTCCTGAGCAGGTAATTCAATCGCAGCTTCTGACGGAGATCTTCGACACCGATATCGATGTGGTTGAGACATCGCGGGGGCCGGTTGCCGCGTACTTCTAAAACCGGGTTGCGCTGAAACGGCGCAGGTAGAAGCGCAATTGTCCAGCGAGTTTGCGTTTCATGAATCGATCGGGTTAATGTTCTATCTCGTCGCCGCGAGACGTTAAGGCCCGGTTAACGGGGCTGAACAGAAAGTGGCGGCGAGAAAAAATCGATATTGCGACAGAGTTGACATCGGATGTCAGCGCAAAGTAATGTCAATCAAGCCGCTAAGGGCGAGGATCGAAAGTTCCGAAGCCGAGCGTGCGTGTGTTGTGTGAGAACTCGATAGTGTGCCAATGATTTTGTTTGGTTGGTTTGTGTGACTGTGTTTGCATCGTTTTGTGGTGTGTGCTGGTCGGATGATGCCTGAACCATTGATGGGGTGTTGTTCGTCTGGTTGGTCGCATGACTGATTGGATTTTTGTTGTTGTCTTTTCTCCTCGTCGGAGGGGCAGCAACGTGTGATGAACCTTTTTGGTTTGTTTAGTAATTTTTGGATTGCCAGGCCATGCATTGTTTGTGTGTGGTGTGGTTTGTTTTGGTTGGGTTTTGGGCTTTTCACGGCTTAAGTAATCTTTTACTGATTGATGCTCGCTTTTTTGTGGGTGTTTTTGTGGAGAGTTTGATCCTGGCTCAGGATGAACGCTGGCGGCGTGCTTAACACATGCAAGTCGAACGGAAAGGCCTCTGCTTGCAGGGGTACTCGAGTGGCGAACGGGTGAGTAACACGTGGGTGATCTGCCCTGCACTTCGGGATAAGCCTGGGAAACTGGGTCTAATACCGGATAGGACGATGGTTTGGATGCCATTGTGGAAAGTTTTTTCGGTGTGGGATGAGCTCGCGGCCTATCAGCTTGTTGGTGGGGTAATGGCCTACCAAGGCGTCGACGGGTAGCCGGCCTGAGAGGGTGTACGGCCACATTGGGACTGAGATACGGCCCAGACTCCTACGGGAGGCAGCAGTGGGGAATATTGCACAATGGGCGCAAGCCTGATGCAGCGACGCCGCGTGGGGGATGACGGCCTTCGGGTTGTAAACTCCTTTCGTCAGGGACGAAGCGAAAGTGACGGTACCTGGATAAGAAGCACCGGCTAACTACGTGCCAGCAGCCGCGGTAATACGTAGGGTGCGAGCGTTGTCCGGAATTACTGGGCGTAAAGAGCTCGTAGGTGGTTTGTCGCGTCGTTTGTGGAATACCGCAGCTTAACTGCGGGGTTGCAGGCGATACGGGCATAACTTGAGTGCTGTAGGGGAGACTGGAATTCCTGGTGTAGCGGTGGAATGCGCAGATATCAGGAGGAACACCGATGGCGAAGGCAGGTCTCTGGGCAGTAACTGACGCTGAGGAGCGAAAGCATGGGTAGCGAACAGGATTAGATACCCTGGTAGTCCATGCCGTAAACGGTGGGCGCTAGGTGTGAGTCCCTTCCACGGGGTTCGTGCCGTAGCTAACGCATTAAGCGCCCCGCCTGGGGAGTACGGCCGCAAGGCTAAAACTCAAAGGAATTGACGGGGGCCCGCACAAGCGGCGGAGCATGTGGATTAATTCGATGCAACGCGAAGAACCTTACCTGGGCTTGACATACACCGGACCGGGCCAGAGATGGTCTTTCCCTTGTGGCTGGTGTACAGGTGGTGCATGGTTGTCGTCAGCTCGTGTCGTGAGATGTTGGGTTAAGTCCCGCAACGAGCGCAACCCTTGTCTTATGTTGCCAGCATTTGGTTGGGGACTCATGAGAGACTGCCGGGGTTAACTCGGAGGAAGGTGGGGATGACGTCAAATCATCATGCCCCTTATGTCCAGGGCTTCACACATGCTACAATGGTCGGTACAACGCGCAGCGATACTGTGAGGTGGAGCTAATCGCCTAAAGCCGGCCTTAGTTCGGATTGGGGTCTGCAACTCGACCCCATGAAGTCGGAGTCGCTAGTAATCGCAGATCAGCAACGCTGCGGTGAATACGTTCCCGGGCCTTGTACACACCGCCCGTCACGTCATGAAAGTTGGTAACACCCGAAGCCAGTGGCCCAAACGTGTTAGGGAGCTGTCGAAGGTGGGATCGGCGATTGGGACGAAGTCGTAACAAGGTAGCCGTACCGGAAGGTGCGGCTGGATCACCTCCTTTCTAAGGAGCTTTTTTGTGGCCCACAGTTGTGGGTGTTTGTTGGTTGAGTACACGATCGTGGTGCTGCCGACGTTTGTTTGTGAAATTCCAGGTGGACACGTACCACCCCGGCTTAAGGATGCTGGGTGGTGTGGGCACGGGGTGCATGAACCGGTAGGAACTGAACTTTTTCGACCTTTGTTGTGGTTGGTCATTGGTGCACTGTTGGGTGTCTGGGGCAGCACATGGTGCCTGCGCGCGTGTTTGTGTGTGGGTGGTTGTTCCTTTTGTGGCTCATTATTTGCTGGCTGGTCGTGTGGGCTGGTTGGTGGTGGTGGGTGTGGTGTGTGAGAACTGTATAGTGGACGCGAGCATCTTGTTTTTTGTTTGTGTGTGTTTTGTTTGTGTGTTGGGTTATTCGTGTGTGTTTGTTGTTTTAGGGCGCATGGTGGATGCCTTGGCATGCTGAGCCGATGAAGGACGTGTGAGACTGCGTTATGCCTCGGGGAGTTGTCAACAAAGCGTTGATCCGAGGGTGTCCGAATGGGGAAACCTGGCCGTGGTTATGTGCGGTTACCTGTCAGTGAATGCATAGCTGTTCAGGGGGTGACGCCGGGAAGTGAAACATCTCAGTACCGGTAGGAGAAGAAAATAAGAATGATTCTGCTAGTAGCGGCGAGCGAACGTGGATGAGGCTAAACCGTGTGCGTGTGATACCTGGCAGGGGTTGCGTGTGCGGTGTTGTGGGGTGTGGCTGGTCGTGTTCTGCCAGATACGTCCGCATGGTGTGTGTGTAAGCGGAAGTGGTCTGGGATGGCCTACCGGAGTTGGTGAGAGTCCTGTACGCGAATGCATGTGCATGTGTGGTGGCCATATTTTCCCCGAGTAGCAGCGGGCTCGTGGAATCTGCTGTGAATCTGCCGGGACCACCCGGTAAGCCTAAATACTCAGTGTGACCGATAGTGGATAAGTACCGTGAGGGAATGGTGAAAAGTACCCCGGGAGGGGAGTGAAAGAGTTCCTGAAACTGTGTGCCTACAATCCGTCAGAGCACCTCTTTGTGTGTGATGGCGTGCCTTTTGAAGAATGAGCCTGCGAGTCAGCGGCATGTCGCGAGGTTAACCCGTGTGGGGTAGTCGTAGCGAAAGCGAATGCTAATTGTGTGTTTAGTGGCATGTCCTGGACCCGAAGCGGGGTGATCTACCCATGGCCAGTGTGAAGCAGCTGTAAGAGGTTGTGGAGGCGCGAACCCACGTAGGTTGAAAACTGCGGGGATGAGCTGTGGGTAGGGGTGAAAGGCCAATCAAACTCCGTGATAGCTGGTTCTCCCCGAAATGCATTTAGGTGCAGCGTCGCGTAGGTGTGCCGGAGGTAGAGCTACTGGTTGGTTGAGCGGGACTATCATCTTAGCAATGTCAGCCAAACTCCGAATGCCGGCTTACATTTTTGCGTGGCAGTGAGACTGTGGGGGATAAGCTTCATAGTCGAGAGGGAAACAGCCCAGATCGCCGGTTAAGGCCCCTAAGGGTGTACTAAGTGGAAAAGGATGTGTAATCGCGAAGACAGCCAGGAGGTTGGCTTAGAAGCAGCCACCCTTGAAAGAGTGCGTAATAGCTCACTGGTCGAGTGGTTGCGCGCCGACAATTCAGTGGGGCTCAAGTACACCGCCGAAGCCGCGGCAGTAATTTTTTTACTGGGTAGGGGAGCGTCGCGTATGGGGTGAAGCATGATCGTAAGGGTGTGTGGACTGTACGCGAGTGAGAATGCAGGCATGAGTAACGAATGATACGTGAGAATCGTATCCGCCGAATGACTAAGGGTTCCTGGGTCAAGTTCGTCTTCCCAGGGTGAGTCGGGTCCTAAGGCGAGGCCGACAGGCGTAGTCGATGGTCAACGGGTTGATATTCCCGTACCCGTATACATGCGCCCAATGATGAACCGGTGATACTAACCACCCTGACCACCTGCCACGATGATCTTTGATCATCAGGTGGGTGTGATGCGTGGGGCCTGATCTGTAGTAGTCAAGTGATGGGGTGACACAGTGTGGTAGCTACGCCACTTAGTGGATTGTGGTGCAAGCGTGCGGCACGGCACCTAGTGAAATGCGGGTGCCATATGTGTGAGGCGTGATGCGTAACCCCAACGGGGTGATGGTAGTGATCCTGTGCTGTCGAGAAAAGCCTCTAGCGATGTGTGTGTACGGCCCGTACCCGAAACCGACACAGGTAGTCAAGTAGAACATACTCAGGCGGTCGGGTGAACTGTGGTTAAGGAACTCGGCAAATTGCCCCCGTAACTTCGGGAGAAGGGGGGCCACAACCGGTGATCCAAACATGCGTTGGTGAGCTGGTTGGGGTCGCAGAAAAGAGAGGGAAGCGACTGTTTATCAAAAACACAGGTCCGTGCGAAGACGGTTAAGTTGATGTATACGGACTGACGCCTGCCCGGTGCTGGAAGGTTAAGAGGACCTGTTAGACCCTGTGGGGTCGAAGCGGAGAATTTAAGCCCCAGTAAACGGCGGTGGTAACTATAACCATCCTAAGGTAGCGAAATTCCTTGTCGGGTAAGTTCCGACCTGCACGAATGGCGTAACGACTTCCCTGCTGTCTCAACCACAGGCCCGGTGAAATTGCACTACGAGTAAAGATGCTCGTTTCGCGCGGCAGGACGAAAAGACCCCGGGACCTTCACTATAGCTTGGTATTGGTGTTTACTACGGTTTGTGTAGCATAGGTGGGAGACTATGAAGCGCTCACGCTAGTGGGTGTGGAGTCGTCACGTGAAATACCACTCTGACCGTAGTGGATGTCTCAACCTTGGCCCATGATCTGGGTTGGGGACAGTGCCTGGTGGGTAGTTTAACTGGGGCGGTTGCCTCCCAAAGAGTAACGGAGGCGCCCAAAGGTTCCCTCAGCCTGGTTGGCAATCAGGTGTTTAGAGTGTAAGTGCACAAGGGAGCTTGACTGCGAGACCAACACGTCGAGCAGGGACGAAAGTCGGGACTAGTGATCCGGCACCTACTTGTGGATGTGGTGTCGCTCAACGGATAAAAGGTACCCCGGGGATAACAGGCTGATCTTCCCCAAGAGTCCATATCGACGGGATGGTTTGGCACCTCGATGTCGGCTCGTCGCATCCTGGGGCTGGAGTAGGTCCCAAGGGTTGGGCTGTTCGCCCATTAAAGCGGCACGCGAGCTGGGTTCAGAACGTCGTGAGACAGTTCGGTCTCTATCCGCCGCGCGCGCAGAAACTTGAGAAAGGCTGTCCCCAGTACGAGAGGACCGGGACGGACGTACCTCTGGTGTGCCAGTTGTTCCGCCAGGAGCACCGCTGGTTGGCTACGTACGGAAGGGATAACCGCTGAAAGCATCTAAGCGGGAAGCCTGTTTCAAGATGAGGTTTCATAGGTTCCCAGAAGACTACTGGGTTGATAGGCCAGATCTGGAAGCACCGTGATGTGCGAAGGTGACTGGTACTAATACACCAACCAACAAACCATGTTTCAACACCCCAACACGCGGGCGAAACACCAAAAACGCAGACAACAACTTCTGCCGCGTCCACTATGCAGTATCTGACACACCACACCAACCCATGGTGTGGCCACACAGATACATAACTCCATAACCCGCAACACCACGTTGCGACCATGACAGACCCTTATAGGTGTGTCGGTGGTTGATAGCGGTGGGGAAACGCCCGGACCCATTCCGAACCCGGAAGCTAAGCCCACCCGCGCTGATGGTACTGCACTCGGGAGGGTGTGGGAGAGTAAGTTACCGCCGACCAAAAACTTCATTTCACGCGGCGTTCTTCGAGGAATAGACTCCTCAAAGGGCGTCGCTTTTTCGTATTTACTGACTTCAGGAGTTGAATCCAGATGACCGTTTTATCCGGACTGCTGCTATTCGCCATGGGCATCATGGCCGGCATTATCAACTCCGCCGTCGGCTCTGGTTCTCTTCTGACTCTGCCCGTCCTATTGGCGATCGGCGTGCCGCCTGGGGTCGCGGTGCGTACCAACACTATCGGCATGATGTTCGCGTCGTTCGGTTCCGCGTGGGGCTTTAGGAACGAGACGAAGAAGGAATTGCCGTACCTCGGTCCCCTGATCGTCGCGACCATCGTGGGCGCCGCGGCCGGTTCCTTGCTGCTCCTGTTCACGCCGTCTTCGGCTTTGGACTGGGTCATTCCGATTCTGATTGTCGTTGCGCTGCTCCTGGTTATCTTCCAGCAGCGTTTTGTCAAGGCTTTTTCCAAGAACCAGGCGGTCTTGGAGGAGGAGAGCGAGGGGACCGTGGGGGAACCGTACAAGCGCCCCGGGCTGGTCGGTGCTATGGGGCTCGCGTCGATGTATGGAGGCTTCTTCACCGCAGCGCAGGGCGTTCTCTACATGGCGATCATGGGTGTCGGCACCGGTCATCCGTTCAAGGACGTTAATCCAGTCAAGAACTTCCTTTCGATGATCGTGAACACGGTCGCCGCGCTGGTTTACCTGATCGCTTTCCTGTTCTTCGGCGCCGAGGTGCTCTGGGTCGGAGTGCTCATCCTGGCGGCCGGTGGCCTTATCGGTGGCCTCGTGGGCTCCCGCATTGCCAAGCGTCTGTCCAATAAGTTCCTCAAGGGCCTCATTGTCGTCGTGGCTCTGTACGCGCTCGTGCGCCAGTTCGTGTAGTACATCCAGCATGGAAGAAGGCCTGTCCCGCACGGGGACAGGCCTTCTGTTTCTCTAAGGGCAGTGACTTACTTCTTCACGATGCCGTAGGAGTTGTAGAGCTCGACTTCACGCTCTTCGCCCTCGTGGAGGTCGCCCTTGACCTTGTAGAAATCGATCTTGAAGGTCTCGTCGGTGACGGTGTATACCGCGAAGCACTGGACCGTGGACTGACGGTAGTTCTCGTGCTTGTGCTCGAACTTCGGGGAATCCTGCGGCTGTTCAGCCACATCGTAGAGGCCGTTCCAGATCTCGACGTCTTCCTCAGTCATCCAGTCCAGCTTCGGGCGGACCTTGTGGACGTGGTCGACGCCCTTCTTGTAGATCGCGTCGTACGCCTTGGTGCCCGAGGTGTTCGGGATGATGTAGGTGACGCCCTCCGGGTTGACGTGGTGCTCAACGCCGTCGATGTCTTCCTTTTCAGTCTCCTCGACCTCGCCGTAGGAGAAGTTGTCCGGGGTGTAGACGAGGGACTTGGTGCGGGTCAGGTTGTGGTCGTGGCCTTGGAGCACAACGTCAACGCCGAGCTCGTCGGCGATCTTGACGAACTCTTCACGGGTGACCTGGACATCCTCGTCCTGCAGTGCGTGGTAGGACGCGGAGTAAACCGGCTTGTGGTAGGTCAGCACGATCCATTTGGCACCGGCCTCGCGGGCTGCGGAGATGTCCTGCTTGGCCCACTCCATCTGCTTCTTGCCGATGGCGCCGCCGTCCGGGTTGTCGTCGGACTCCTTGTTGTCGTTGGTGTTCAGGACAACGAAGTGGACACCGGAGTGGTCGTAGGAGTAGTAGGAGCCGCCGTCGATGGCGTCGTCGGTGACCGGAGCGTTGGTGTGCTCGTTGAAGGCGGTGAGATCTTTGTCGTCTTCCCACAGGAGGTTGTACTCGTCGTGGTTGCCGGAAGTGTAGGCATGCGGCAGGTTCATGTTCGCCTTGCGGGACATGTTGAGGTTGTCGACCCACTCGTCCTCGACCGCCGCGGTCTCGACGAAGTCGCCGGTGTGGACAGCGAAGGTGGCGTCAGGCGCGACCTCCATCGCCTTCTCCAGCGTGTTAGCGCCGTAGGCCGCCTCGTTGTTCACATTCGCGTTCCAGTACGCGTTCTGGGTATCGGTGTAGTGGATGAACTGCACCTCGTCCTTGTTCGGATCGGAGGTGGTGAAGGTGCCGGTCTCGGAGAAGCCCTCGGATTCGGAGCCGACCTGGAAGTAGTACTTCTTGCCCGGTTCGAGGCCGGTGGCCTTGCTCTTGTTGGAGTTCTCCTTCACATCCTGCAGCTCGAGGAAGCCGAGCTTCGGGCCCTCGGAGGTCCACTTGGTGTTCTCGCGGGTGATCTGCTCGTCGGTGAAGTAGCCCTTGAGCTCTTCCGGCTTGCCTTCATCGTTGAGGATGAACTTTCCGTCCTCGTCGGTGGTGGCGGAGGCGTAGATGTAGTAACCGTCCTTGTCGCGCTCCGCGTAGCGGCTGGTGACCTCGGTGGTCTCTGCCGGGAATTCCATCGCGCCGGACATGTCTTCCTGGTCGGAGACACGCAACATCGAGTCGTCGAGGTCGTCCTTCGTGTACCAGTTGAACGCCATCTCGGTGGACGGATCCTCCGTGATGTTCATGGCGATGCGGTCCGGCTCGTTGTCGACCTCGACCTCGGCGACCTCAGGCTTGTCGTCCTGGAGCTCGATCAAGTCGAGGCCGTTCTTCTCGCCGTAGACCGGGTCGACTTCCTGCGCCTCGGTCTCGGTGTTCGTCACTGTCTCGGCGTCGGTGTTGGTCTCGGATGCGTTCTCGTTATTCGGCGAGCACGCAGCCAGGACGACCGTCGTACCGGTCAGTACGGCGAGCAGCTTGAAAGATGTGGATTTGGATTGCACGGTGAAAACCCTTCGGCAGTGTTTGAATACTGTCGTTATCCACCGTGCCTGCAGAAAGTGAACCGGTAGTTTCGGATTTTTAACTTGAAAGTGAACTTAAGTCCGGGGTGTCAAGGTTTATTTAAGGGGGAGGAGGTTCATGCGGGTGGCTTTGACGTCGTCAAGCTTGGCCCGTGCTTTGTCGAGCTTGTTCCATTGCTCCTGCGGGATTGCGGCGCGCGCTTGCTTGACGACGTCGCGGTCAGGCGTGGCCCATGCGATCGGCATCGGGGTGACCTCTTGCCAATGGTCCTTATCGCGCGTGGTGCGGCGGCCGCCGACTGCGACTGACGGCACCTTGGTGCCCACCTTCGGCTCGTCGATGCCGGGGATGGAAGAGACCGTGCGTAAGGCCGCTCCGTACTTCGGCGGGATGGTCTCGTCGACGTTGATGTTGACTAGCGCCATGAGCATTACATCGCGCGGATTGACCTCGGCGATGACGGCCGGGACGAGAGGGTAGCGGTCGTAAAGCTCCTGCGCGCCGCCGACGGAGCGCGGAACCATCAGGCCGACGATGAGCATGACGATGCCGAAGGGCACGAGCCCGATCACGCCGAACCAGCCCCACGCGGAGTTATCGGGGGTGAGCGTCCACAGCAACACGGCCGCGACGACGCAGATCACGAACAGGCTGATGCCGGAAATAGTCACCTTGCGGGTGTCGCGCAGCATTTCGTTGTGCTTTTTGGCGAAGTCTTCGTCGACGTCGAAGTGAAAGCGATTCATAAGCTCCCAGTTTAGAGGTCGGCCGCGTCTACCAACCGGTAGGCGTAACCCTGTTCAGCCAGGAAGCGCTGGCGGTGCATCGCGTATTCGGCATCGAGCGTGTCGCGTGCGACGACGGTGTAGAACAGCGCTTCCGCACCATCGGCTTTCGGGCGCAGCAGCCGTCCGAGGCGTTGGGCTTCTTCCTGGCGTGAGCCGAATGTGCCAGAGACCTGGATGCCGACGGCGGCTTCCGGCAGGTCGATGGAGAAATTTGCCACCTTCGACACAACGAGAGTCTGGATCTCACCGTTCCGGAACGCGTCGAAGGTGGTTTCGCGTTTCTTGGTGGAGGTTTTGCCGTCGATAAGCGGGGCACTAGTGCGCGCAGCGATGTCTTCGAGCTGCTCGATGAAGGCGCCGATGATCAACGTTTGCTGCCCAGAATGTTGGGCAAGAAGCTTATCGACGACAGCCAGCTTCCCCTCGCTGCACGCCGCGATGCGGTAACGCTCCCGGGTCTCAGCGGTGGCGTACATCATGCGCTCGTCCTCGGTGAGCGTGGTGCGGACTTCGACGCACTCGGCGGTGGCGATGTAGCCGGCCATTTCGAGCTCTTTCCACGGGGCGTCGTAACGCTTTGGGCCGATCAGGGAAAAGACATCGTCTTCGCGGTGGTCCTCGCGCACGAGTGTCGCGGTCAGGCCCAGTCGGCGGCGCGACTGGAGATCCGCGGCCATGCGGAAGACCGGGGCGGGAAGAAGGTGGACCTCGTCGTAGATGATCAGGCCCCAGTCGCGGGAATCAAAGAGCTCGAGCGCCTTGTACTCGCCCTTCGTCTTGCGGGTGACCACCTGGTACGTGGCGATGGTCACGGGGCGGATCTCTTTACGCTCGCCGGAATACTCGCCGATTTCCTCGGGGGTCAGGGTCGTGCGGCGCAGCAGCTCATCGCGCCACTGGCGGCCCGCGACGGTGTTGGTCACCAGGATGAGCGTGGTGGTTTGCGCCTGGGCCATGGAGGCCGCGCCGACGATGGTCTTACCGGCGCCGCAGGGCAGCACCACCACGCCGGAACCGCCCTCCCAGAATGACTCGGTGGCGTATTGCTGGTAGTCGCGCAGCTCCCATCTGTCCGCTCCGTCCAATCCGGCGGTGAGCCGGATTGGGTGGGATTCGCCGTCTACGTAGCCGGCGCGGTCGTCGACAGGCCAGCCGAGCTTGGTCAGCTCCTGCTTGATCCGGCCGCGTTCGGAGGGGTGGACGGGAGCGGTGGTGTCGTCGATAAGCTTGCCCACCATGGGCTGGATCTTCTTGTTCCGGGTGATCTCGGTGAGGATCGCGGCGTCGTCCGCCTCAAGAATGAGCCCGTGCGCGGGGTGCTTGAGGAGGCGCACGCGGCCGTAGCGCGCCATGGTCTCGGCGACGTCGATGAGCAGGGCCTGCGGGACGGGGAAGCGGGAGTAGCGCTCGAGGACATCGACGGCCTGCTCGGCATCGAAGCCTGCGGCTCGTGCATTCCACAGCGCCAGGGGAGTGATGCGGTAGGTGTGCACGTGCTCCGGCGCGCGCTCGAGCTCCGCGTACGGCGCCAACGCCGCGCGCGCCGCCCCTGCTTCGGGGTGTGCGACATCGAGGAGGACAGTCTTGTCGGACTGAACAATGAGCGGGCCGTCACCTAAAGGCATACGGGACATTATGCCTGCCTGGTACTGGCGTAGTGCTGGCAGGGTTAGGGGTCCCCGGCGGTAGACACGGAGCGGATACCTAAAATTGGTACTATTGGCGCATGGCAAAGAACACGTCCGTAACCCTTGGGTCGCACTATGAGAAATTCATTGCTCAGATGGTGGAAAGTGGGCGCTACGCAACCTCCAGTGAGGTGATTCGCGCTGGCCTCCGCATGATTGAAGACTACGAGCAGCGGCTAGAGGTCCTGCGTCGTGAAATCCAGAAGGGGGAGGAGTCTGGTCTCGCAGAGGACTTTGATTTCAATGAGTTCATAGAAAGAATGAAGCGCGGCAATGACATACCGGCTTAAGGAACAAGCCGTTGAGGACCTGCGGGGAATCTGGTCCTATTCCGAAACTCAATGGGGGCCCGCACAAGCGGAGCGCTATTTGCGAACTTTGGAAAGGCAATTTGCCTGGATTGCCGATCAGCCGACTTCGGGGAAGCTAGTGCCGGGGATTTCTGGGTATCGTCAACGGGCCGCAGGCAGTCACATGATCATCTATCGTCTCGATGGTCGAGGCGTGATTGTGGTTCGCGTGCTCCATCAAAAAATGGACCCGTCCCGTCACCTCTAAGGTGCGCGGAATGGGTCCGGACAGGGAGGCTAACCCCGCAGTGCCTGCGACCACTTGGTGGTTTGGCCGTTGTTGAGGATGGTGCGGCGGTAGATGCGCGCTGCGACCCAGACGACAGCCACGGTGGCAACTGCGGCGAGGGCGAGGGATCCCGCGAGCTGGAGGGCGGTGAAGTCGCCGGCCGCATACGACAGGGGAGCAGCGAAGATGGACACCGGCGGGATCCAGCTGGCCACCTGCATCCAAGTGGCGCCGGTGGCCATCCAGCCGAATGCCGGGATGTAGGCGCTGACGATGATCAGCAGCAGGACTGGCATCTGCGTGGACTGGAGGTCTTCAGTGCGCTGGACCATCGCGCCGGCAGCGGCGTAGAGGCCGGCAAAGAAGAGCATGGCCAGCAGGTAGGACACGAGCATGATGGGCAGGATGGACCAGTCGATGCTGATATCTTCCAGCAGGCCAGTGACCTGCAGGGCGGTGAATCCAGCGCCGAGCAAGATCGCGGTGGAGATGAAGCCGAAGACGAGGTTGCCCAGGATCTTGCCCGCGAGGAAGTCGAGCGGGCGCACTGTGGACAGGACGAGCTCGACGACGCGGGAGGACTTCTCCTCAGTCACGCGGCTGCCCACCTGCGCGGCGAAGGTGATCACCATGAACACGATGAGCATGAGTAAGATGAATGCGGTGAGCAGGCGTGCGAAGTCCTGTTCGGAAGCAGTATCGTCTTTGCCTTCGTCGATATTGGCAATGTCCACAGATTCGACGTTGATCTCTGGGGAGGCGGACTGGAAGTCGGCGGGTGATATGCCCAGCTGTTCCAGCGCGGCGGTTTGTGAATAGGACTCGGCGAGGGCATCCACGGTGGTCATCACGGAAGTGTCGGGAAGACCGTCGGAGATGACCTGCCAGGTGTCGTTTTCAGCGACGAGCGCGGCATCGACATCACCGTCGCGCACGAGGTTCTCGGCTTCCGCGCGGTCGGCCGCTTCGCGCGCCTCAAGGCCGGAACCCTCGAGCGTCTGCTTATCGACGTTGACTACCGCCACCGGCGTGGCTTTGTCCTCTGGGTCCTTGTTCGTTTGCCAGGACGCGAAACCGACGGCTGCGAGAATGGCCACGAGCATGATGACCAGGGTGATGATCACAGATTTCTTGCTGAACAGAATCTAGATTTCGCGCTTAGCGGTGGTGAGGATGGTGTGGAGTGGGGAATAAGTATTCTGGTTCATTTACTTCACGACCTCCTTGAACAGGTCTGTCAGGTCGGGGACGACACGGCTGAATTCGTGGACCTCGCCGGCGGCGAGGGCGGCGTGCAGGATGCGCTGGTCGTCGGCGGCGGAATCGGTTTCGAGGGTGACGTGGGTGGGGGAATCGTCGATAAGCGTTGTGCCCTCCGGGAACCACCCGCGGGCCACGGTGCCGACCTTGTAGCGGACGGGTCCGTGTGTGCGCAGCTCGTCGACGGTGCCTTCGGCGACCATGCGTCCGCGGGTGACAATGCCGACGCGGTCGCAGAGGCGCTGGACCAGGTCGAGCTGGTGGGAGGAGAAAACGACGGGGACACCGTTGCGGGCGCGGTCGGTGAGCATGGTGCTCATGACGTCCACAGCGACGGGGTCGAGACCGGAGAACGGCTCGTCGAGGATGAGAATGTCCGGGTCGTGGATCAAGCTGGCGGCGAGCTGGACGCGCTGCTGGTTGCCCAGCGAAAGATCGTCGAGCTTGTCATTCACACGCTCGCCGAGGCCGAGTTCTCCGAGCAGTTCCGCGCCGCGCTTCTTCGCAGCGGCGCCGTCCACGCCGTGGAGCTTGGCCAGGAAGACGAGCTGATCGAGGATCTTCTCCTTGCCGTACAGGCCGCGCTCTTCCGGCATGTAGCCGATGCGGCGGCGCGTCGCGTCGTCAAGCGGGGTGCCGTCGAGGAGGACCTCGCCGGAATCGGCCTCGAGCACGCCAAGCGCGATGCGCATGGTGGTGGACTTGCCGGCGCCGTTTGAGCCGACGAAGCCGTAGAGCTCCCCGTCGCCGACGGTGAAGTTCATACCGTCGAGTGCCTGCGTCTCGCCGAAGCGTTTATGCAGGTCTCTGATTTCAAGAGTGGTCATTTTCAGTCCTCCTTGCGGTTGAAGGTGATGGCGTAGCCGATCATGGGAAGGGTGGCCACGAATAGGTAGGTGAAGATCATGTACAGCCCGGCCGCGATTAGCACGGTGACATCCACTGTGTCCCCGGCAAAGAATGCGTAGACGCAGAAACCGAATCCTCCCGCTGGATTGAGCGCTGAGAAGATCCGGAAGGCACGATTGCGCCACGTCGCAAAAATCTCGCGTTCGTATTCATCGAGCTCTGCTTCCGGGAGACGGTCCTTGCTGTCGTTTGCTCCACGGATGATGGTCCAGGCCACCGCGGAAACGAGCATCGCTGCGGTGTAACAGACCACGAACACATTTGTATCCAAGCTTGTGGCCAGCAACGCAATGAAGAGGAGCACCGCTGCGGTCAGGCCAGTGAAATACGTCGCGACCAGAACACGTGTTGCTTTCTGGTTGCGTACCCGTTCCGCGCCGGGAAAGGTCGGTGTTTGCGTCATCGGTTGTACAGCTCCTTCGACATTGGGGCGAATTCAGTACGGGAGAACACAGCCTCAACGGGAAGGTCGAAGACCTCGCAGACGCGGAAAGCGAGGTCGAGGCTGGGGGAGTGGTCGCCGCGCTCCAAAGCGCCGATGGTCTGCGGGTTCACGTCGATGAGCGCTGCGAGTTGGTTGCGCGACATGTCGCGCTCCGTCCTCAAGACGCGAACCCGATTGAAAATCGGACTCTTCGGTTGTTTTCGTGCTGCCACACAAACAAGTGTTGTATAAACACAACAATCTGTCAATGAAGTGGACGGAAAAAGTTCGGCGAACCCGATGGGGATAGCATGAGACTATGACTGCAACAATCACGTCCCCCGCCGCGCATCTGGTCCGCGAATTAGGTTCCGACCAGACGATTTCCACCCGTCAGATCGACCGGATCAAGTACGCACACGACGCGTCGCACTTCCTCTACACCCCGCAGATGGTGGCGGAGGCGCGTAATGCGAACGATGTCGCCGCGGCCTTCCGTGCGTCGATCTCCTCCGGAACTCCGGTCGTGCTGCGTGCGGGCGGCACGTCGCTGTCCGGGCAGGCCGGGGGAGGGGGCATGCTTATCGACGTCCGCAAGCATTTCCGCGGTGTCGAGGTTCTCGATTCCGGTAAACGCGTGCGGGTGCAGCCCGGCTCGACGGTGCGGCAGGTCAACGCCCACCTCGCGCCATACGGCCGCAAGATTGGGCCGGACCCGGCATCCGAGGGCGCGGCGACGATGGGCGGCGTGATTTCCAATAACTCCTCCGGCATGGCCTGCGGGACGCAGTTCAACACGTACAACACCATCGAATCGATGACGTTCGTGCTTCCGTCCGGCACCGTCATCAACACGGCGCACAAGGACGCGGAGGCGCAGTTCGCGAGGGAGGAGGCGGAGCTCGTCGCAAAGCTTGAGCAGCTGAAGCGGCGCGTGCGTGACAATCAGGAATCCGTGGACACCATCGAGCGCCACTTCGCGCTGAAGAACACGATGGGCTACAGCCTCAACGCGTTTTTGGACTACGAGTCGCCCCTGGACATCTTCATGCACCTGCTGGTCGCGTCCGAGGGCACGCTCGCGTTCATCGCGGAAGCGGTGCTGCGCACGGTGGAGGTGCCGAGGCTGAAGACCACCACCATCGCCGTAATCCTCGTACCGGCGCTTACCGGTTTCGCTACAAAAATACGAGGGGGTAATGGTGGGGACTTCTTCTCCCGTCGATGCTTGGGCATACGCGTCTCATGCCACTAGTCGAAGGCCCTGCGGCTATTTCTCACGCAGCGTCAGAGGTAATTCGCGTCGGACACCTTCGGCTCCAATATCTCCTTCATCTCGCGACTCATCGTTGATTCTTCTCACCTATTGTCGAACGGACACGACAAAGTCGCGCATCGTCTTCGCCCCATCGTCGCCGACGCTCTCGGTGAGCGAATCGATGGTGACGTGACCGAGGCTCTCCCGCCACTCTTTTTCCGCATTCAGCATCGCCTTGCGGATACCGCATTTCCCGCGGGCCTTGATTTTCTCCGCCTCGGGTTCAAAGATTCCGCGGCATCGTACGTTCTCGCAGTTAAACAGAGGCGCATCTCCTTGGATGGCGTTGAGGACATCGAGCAATGTGATGTCAATCGCCGACTTCGAAAGTCGGTAACCGCCTCGTTGCCCAGCGGCTGACGCTACGACCCCCTGCTTGACGAGGAGCTGGAGTTGCTTGGTGAGGTACTCCTCTGAGATGTCGAACATTTCGGACAATGCGCGACGTGGCACCGGGCCGACGTCATCGCACACGGCAAGAGCGACGAGGCAGTGGGCCATCCATTCGGCACCGCGGGGTAACTTCATGGGTCCACCTTATCTACCTGGACTCAGGTACGTCACGTCTAGGCACCCACCACCGGATGCTTCCTGGCCGAGTCCCGGAAACCCCAGTAGAGGTGCAGTGGTTCGCTGGCCGGGGCGACCAGCTGCTTGAGCGCGCGGATCATCACCGGGCCCTGCCTGCCGCGATGGTCACCAGCCGTTCAGCGAGATACCGCATGGCCTCATGGTTCTCCTCGGGCACTGAGGCCTGCTGCGCACCGGAGACGCTGGAGACTCCGTAGGGGTTGCCATTGAGCGGCTTCTGCTGTGCCTCTCCGGCCGCCCCGGCGGGCACGATGATCGCCCCCCAGTGGTAGAAGATGTTGTTGAACGCGAGGATCGTGGACTCCTGGCCGCCGTGGTTGGAGGCGGTCGACGCGAACGTGGCCATGAACTTATCCGCCAGGACGCCCTGCTGGTGGAGGGGCAGCGTCTGGTCGATGAAGTGCTTCAGCGGACCAGACATTGATCCGTACCGGCCAGGCGTGCCCCACAGGACCGCCTCGGCGGAGGCGAGATGATCCAGCGCCCGCGCGTGCGCCTGAGCAGTGACCTCGGCATCGTCGAGTTCCGGCAGGGCGTCCACCGTTACCGAGTGGCCGAGTGCTTCGAGGTGGTCCTTGGCTGTACCGGCGAGAGCAGCGACGTTGCCGGTGGAGCTGTGAAAGATGATCGCGACCTGCATGTCAGGTCTCCTTTCTCTCGTGGTTAGAGGCTGGTGCCCATGGAGGCGTCGATGACCTGCCCGGTGATCGCCTGGGAGGTGTCCTGGGCGAGCAGACTGACGACCTCGGCCATGTCCTCGGGGCGGGCGAGCTTCTTCACCGCACTGCCGTCACGGGTCGCGTCGGCCGCGTCCTGGTTGCCACGCAGCCAACCTGCGTTGATGTCGGTGTCGACGACTCCAGGGGCGACCACGTTGACGGTGATGCCGCGGGCGCCGAGCTCGGCGGCCATGGTGCGGGCCAGGTACTCCAAGGCGATCTTGCTCATCCCGTACCCGGTCAGGGCAGGGAACGAGTACCGGGTCAGTGCCGAGCCGGTGAAGATGTACTTCCCACCCGACGCGGTCACGAGGTCGACTAGTCCTGCGGCGAG